>NZ_DASPLS010000061.1:0-28144 GCF_035627455.1 Noviherbaspirillum sp. | reverse complement strand
CGTGCTGCCGAAATGGTTGATAGAACAGGATTTGCAGGCAGGACGCCTCGTCCGCGTGTTGTCCGAGCAGGGCCTGCGCAAGGTAACGCTTTATGGTGTCTATCCGAGCCGCAAATACCTGTCGTCCAAGGTGCGGACGTTTTTGGATTTCCTCCTTGACGACGTCCGGTTGAAATAGTGTCCGCTTTCTGCCGAACCAAAGGTCGACTTAGGGTCGAGTTGCGCCTAAAAACTAAACCTTAACTACGCCTGCTTTCACGCTTCTAGCAGACGGTGAGACTATTAGCACCGGACTGACTGCCACACCATGCTTCTACACTTTGCCGCATAAGGTGAGATCAAGAAGCACGCATAAGGTGAGATTTCCTTATGCTTTTGACGCATAACTTGGGATATTCATCATTTACAGGGCTTCGAGTGCTATGCCTGGCAGCTCTTGCTGATACGCAAGCAATCACAACCTCATAAACTGAGACTCGGGTTCTTTTCAGATCAATGATTTAGTGCGGCGCAGACCGCGTAAGTTGGGATTATTTGCGCATAAGGCGGAATTTTCGTTCAGTCCCACTTTATGCGCTAAACCACACCTGCTGCGCCTTGAACGCAGGACACGTTCATGCGGCGTGCAGATGGCACCACCGCTCAAAGTCGTTTGCCGGCAAAGGCGGGCAAAAATGGTATCCCTGTCCGCGCCTGCATTTCCGCGCTCTCAGAAAATCCAAGGCTTCCTGCGTCTCGACGCCTTCTGCAATAATTTCAAGGCCGAGCGAGCGGCCCAGCCCGATAATGCCTTCGGTAATGGCACCATTCGCGCTGTTTTGCCCGATACCTCGTATAAACGACTGGTCCAGTTTCAATATGTCGATGGGCAGTTGGCTGAGATAGCTGAGGCTGGAGTAACCGGTGCCAAAGTCGTCGAGCGCCACCTTGATGCCCATGCTGCGCAGCGCATGCAGGATTTCCGCCACATCGCCGACATTGCGCATCACGGTGCTCTCGGTCACCTCGAAATACACGTCTGCTGCACTGACGCCCGCATGCAGCAGGCAGTCGGACACGGATTGTACGAAATTCTTTTGCCGGAACTGCGTTGCAGAGACATTCACGGCAACGGGAAAAACGCGGAATCCTTTTTCGCGCCACTCGCGCTGCTGCCGGCACACCTCCTGCAACGTCCATGTGCCGAGTGTCTGCATGAACCCGGCGATTTCCGCCACCGGGATAAACTGCGCCGGTGACCAATTCATGGACGGCCAGCGCAGCAACGCCTCGGCACTGACAACCGACCGGGTTTCCGTGTCCACCACCGGCTGGTAGAACACCTCGAATTCGTTCCGATCGAACCCCTGTCGCAGGCAGCTTTCTATTTTCAGCGATTCGCTGACGCGCTTGTTGAACTCCGGCTTGAAGAACTGGAACCTGTTGCGCCCGCCTTCCTTGGCCTGGTACATCGCCGTGTCCGCGTTCTTGATCAGATCGTCGATGGTATCGCCGTCTTGCGGGAACACACTGATGCCGATGCTGGGTGAGATGGTGAGGGCATGGCCATGGGCGAGATACGGCTGGTTCAACGTCGTCAGTGCGTGCCGCGCCACCATTGCCACGTCGTCTTCACTCCTGATATTGACCAGCATCATCAGGAACTCGTCGCCGCCGAAGCGGCCGACGACATCGGCGCTTCGCACGGAAGCCGTAAGGCGCCTGCCTACCTCCTTGAGCACGAGATCTCCCACATCGTGCCCATAGGCATCGTTGATCGGCTTGAACCGGTCCAGATCGATGAACAGGAATGCGCTTCGCCCGCCGCTGCGCCGCGCCCCGGAAAGCAGATGCTCAGCGAATTCGTACAGGAGCGCCCGGTTTGGCAAGCCGGTGAGCGCATCGTGCTGCGAAGCGTGCCGGATTCTTTCCTCGACTTCCTTGCGTTCGTGAATATCTTCCGCCACACCAATCACGCGCAGGGGACTGGCGTCCTGCCCGCGTTCCGTGACCTCGCCCTGGAACAGCATCCACCGCCAGTCATTCGACTTTGAACGCAAGCGCACTTCCGTCCGAAACCCGGGTGTTTTCCCTTTAAGATGGTCGTCAAAGTGACTATGCAGGCATGCCTCGTCGCCAGGGTGGACCAGTGCCCACCAAGCGGCACGGTTCGGCCGAATTTCTCCTTTTGCATAACCCAGGCACTCGTACATCCTGTCGCTGCAAGCCATGCTGCCCGTCACAACGTCAATGTCCCAGAAACCCAGCTTGGCGGCATCCAGGGCAAGCGTCAGCCGCTTTTCGTTCTCCCTGAGGATTCGCGCAGAGCGGATGCGCTCGGTAAGATCGCGCAATACCGCAATATAGGCCTGGTTGCCGCGCCATTCGGTTTCGACCACGCGCATTTCGGCAACGATCTCTTCGCCATGCGCGCCGACGATATCGACGTCGATGGTTTCACCCGCCGTCAGTGGCCGCCCGAAACGCTCCCCCACCAGCAGGTTAGCGTCCTCGGCCCTGAACAGCACGGCGGCGGCCAGATTTGCAAACTGGATCACTCCCGCGGAATCGACCACGACAAATGCATCGGGACTGCGCTCGATAATGTTGTGCAGGCGTGCCTCGCTTGCTTCCAGTCTCGCGGCCAGGTCATCCACACGCGTATCATTTTCTTGGAACTCGTCATTCATATCGCCCCGCAGCCTTTTCTACCCAGTTAAGTGCTGCCAGTCGAGGAAACCGTCTCGTCATCGCCGACATGATGGCCCTGTTCTTGCCGGAACGCGTCTCCGACATGCAGGCCCGTGTCGCTGATTGTGAATTCGCGGATATGACGATCATGGCCTGACCCGCGCATCTTCCGTATCGCGACACCGCGCCGCATCTGGCAGCCGACTTCAACGACACGCAAGTCAATGATCGCATCCGTCAGGGTGGACACGTGCTTCTCTGTCATCGCGACCGTTCCCCGAAAGACGCCGGAGTCGGCGGTCAGCGCAGTCGTGATCTGCGCCTGCTTCACATACGACGTGAGGCCGATGATGAAGTCACGGAAGGTCTTGTCCGAGGCGAGACGACCAAGCGCGGTCAAGCTGTCGATCACCAGGCGCGTCGGCTGAAATTCGGCGATCAGATCCTTCAGGCGGACCAGCCTGTCTTCGATGTTTGCCGATTCCGGGTATTCACAGATGATCCGCAACAGCCCGAGCGATTCCCGACGTGCCAGATCATGTCCCCAGGTAGCGGCATTTCTGAATAGCTGGGTGCGGCTTTCCTCGAAGTCGAGGAACAGGCAGCGCTCGTCCATGGAGCCGCCGGCAGCCGCAAATTCGGTTGCCATCATGGTTTTGCCTGCCCCGCTCGGTCCGGAAATCAACATAATCGAATCCCGATACGGGCCGCCGTGCAGCATCCTGTCCAAGCCTTCATTGCCGAACTTGACGCGCAGCTTCGATGATTCATGCTCCAGGGGGATTGCCGACAGCGGCACCACCTCAATACCCCTGCCGTTGACAAGCACGAACGGAAACTCGCCGCGCCGATGCGGCACCCCGCGGAACTTCAAGACTTCCAGCGTGCGCCGGCGCAGTTCAGAATCCAATACGTTGCGCATGATGATCACGTTATCGGAGACGAACTCTTCAAAACCGTAACGACCGATTTCGCCGTAATCCTCCGTGCGTTCACCGGTCATGACGGCAGTTACCCCCATCTGCTTGATCACATTATTGATACGCAACAGCTCCGAGCGTATTCTTTCCTGATTGCCGAAACGGGGGAAAATCGTACTGATTGCATCCATTGACAGGCGCTCGGCACCTACCTTCGTCACTGCTGCCTGAATGCGAGCCAGTAATCCGCCCAGGTCGAAGTCGCCGATCATGACGCCTTCTTCCTGATCGAAGGAATCCGTCCCGTCAACGAACGCCCACTTTCCCTCGGCTTCCCAGCGCGCGATATCCCAGCCTAACGAGAGCATGTTGCTGCGAATATCCGCCGGGGATTCCTCGAGTGTCACGAAGACGCCTGTTTGATTCGCTTTCCGGATGCCCTCGACCAGAAATTGGGTGGCAAAGACCGTCTTGGCGCTCCCTGCGGTTCCGGATACAAGAGTGCTGCGGTTGCGGGGGAGGCCCCCCATCGTAATCGAGTCAAAACCTGGAATACCCGTTGACAACATCGTTACGGCACCTGGCGAGCGCTCAGCAATGTTCACGATATTTCCTTTCCCGAGCCGAGGTCTTTGACATCCAGACCCAAGGCCATCATCACCTTGCTCGAATCAGACATGTCCCCGATCACCCGGTAGGCGGGAAGCGGTGCTACGCGGACGGTAGTGGGAGTGGCAAGGATGCGGGCGGCTTCAGCAAGGTCGGGTTGGGCGAGGACATCGATCAAGACCAGCTCATAGCTGCCGCCGACATATGCGTCGCAGATGCGGCGAAGGTTTGCCGCAGCATGATGGGAGCGTGCGGTCTGGCCGGTAACATACAAATGAATAATATATTTCGGCATGCCTGATGCGCCTTCAAGGGTTCCGCCCATTGGCAAACAGCATGGTTACATTCCACGACTAAAAAACGGCTGGTATCTATCAGGGCGGCCACCCTACAGCCTCATACCCGCTTCAAAACGCCTGGTTGATCTTCGTGCTTCTCAGAGGCTGCGGAGCAGAGCATCTTCCTCTCGTACTCTGCATCAAAGGTTGATTGTTGACTACGACCATTTGGACGAAGTTCCGTTTTCATTCAGTTGGTTCTCCGCTAAGTGCACGTACGAGAAACGAGTATCGGAAAATCCGTTTGCGTCCTTGCGCTGGTCGTGGGCATCCCGCCAGGCCGGTCGACGATCAGCATTTCTTGCAGGAGAGTATGTTCAACAGGCCGGCATCGCTTGCTTTAGCGTGTCGCTGTTGGCTGCCCAGGCAAGCTGCGTCTTCAGGATCTGTTTCCGCGTACGCCGGCGTTCGCCGCTGTAATGAAAGCGACGAAGCGTTCCGGCGTTTCATGCCGCTCGAGTCTTTTGCTGCAGGCGGTCGGAAGGGAGGCGGCGCGTCATAAGTCCGGTGCCGGACCTTCATTCGCCAAGCCGCTGCTTAATCCTTCGGCTGGCTGTCCCCGGCACGCTTCGGCCAAGCTTGCGCACGACAGCGGCAGGTGGCGGTGCGAGCACAACGTGGGGGCACCCTTATGGCAAGTCCCCAGGCCACCGCCCAGCGGTACGCTCTTTCCCACTCCTCTTCAGAGGCAATGACATGCAACATTCTCTGTTGCGCCGTCGTCATCCGCAACAACGCGTATTGTTCCCTTCCGACGGTACCGCTACGCTTTGCCCCCATTCTCTGTCTCCATCAGAACTTGGAATTGTGGTGCTTTTATTTCTGTCTGGCCGAATCAGCGCCGGCAGCGCCTCAATCGGAAGCCGGCTCGGGCATATCCCGAAATCCGTCTCTCAAATCCCCAAACCTTCGATCGGGCATTTGGCTTGCTCACAAACGAGGCGCGCTGATGCGGCCGGTCGCAGCTCCGTTTGCGTCATGATCCGGTTACGCCCCTGTTCCTTTGCGCAATACAGCAATTCGTCGGCGCGCCGCAGTCCGCCCTCCACGGTCTCATCGGCCCGCAGTTCAACCAGGCCGGCCGAAAAGGTAACCATGATCGGACGGCCTTCAAAGTGAAAGGACAATGCCTGGATCCGCTGCCGCAGCCGCTCCATGGTCGCGGACGCAGAGAGCAGCGCGGTCGCGGGCAAGTAGAGCAGGAACTCCTCGCCTCCCCACCGGGCCAATACGTCTCCCTCGCGCAGCTGGGATTTTGCGACAGCAGCGAATTGCGTCAAGACGGCGTCGCCCGCGTCATGTCCGTATACGTCGTTGATCCGCTTGAACCAGTCAATGTCGATCAGTGCCATGCAGCTTGCCGTGACTTCGGCTTTCCTGCGTCGATCCTCGGATTGCAGCAATTCGCTCATGTACCGCCGATTTGGTAACGACGTGAGCTCGTCAGTCGTTGCGAGCAAACGAATCTGCGCGATAGCCGCAATCAACTCTTCACGCTGCTGCTTGAGACTCGAACGGAGGTCGCTGAGGCGCCCGCTGAGCGCGCCGACCACCATCAGCATGGAGCCAGCCAGGGTAAAGTGGAACAGCTCGGTTTTAGGATCAAAGAATTGCGGCGCCGTGAGCGGCATTGCGAGCATCGTGAGGCCGAGAAAGGTAATGGCGAGAATGCTCAGCTCCCGGGACTTCCTGGCCTCAAGCGAGAAAGTCGTGAACGTCAGGATGACAAAAAGCGCCACGAGCGTCGAACCCCGGAGCGGGCCGAGCGCGGTATAGGCCAAACCGGTACAAAGAATGGCGAAGCGCGCCTGGTACAGGGAGAGTTGGGCCGGTGCAAGCCCAAGCCTCGGGTAGTGACGAATGAGGATGAAAAACGCCAGTTGCGCAGGGATCGTCAATGCGGTGAAGAGGATGGCATAACCGCGTATGGCCTGGCCGAACCTGACTTCAGCCCACAGGATCACCAGGCCTATGAGATAGAGCAGGATCGTGGCGCTCCAATAGCCGATCATCCGGCGCATGCGCGTTTCCGTACCGGCAAGGGCGTATAGCAGCTGCGCGCCGATAGTCATGTCTGCCTCCGTGTTGTTCTTTTTGTGCGATTACGACCTACATCTAGGGTATTCACCTTATAATTTACTTTAAAGTAACTTTGCGTGAAAAACCATAGGTGTTTCGCACGAAGGACAAGGGGCACACATTCCTTTGATTTGGCTCAAGACTGCAGAGGGGTTCAGGTCGGAGCCGGGTGCGACGATGCGATAAAAATGCGGCTTTACCGAGGCTTGATTCGTCACGCTCACTGAGCTTATCGTGCCTGTGTTCCGCCGAAGGCGCGCCTGTTCGGCTGATCCGCCTTCCCGTCACAGGCAGCCGCGTGGGCGCAGTCTCAGGCCGGCTGCTTCAGCGGCTCCAGTTCAAGATGCACCGTCTGATCGCCGCTGCTCAGCCACACCTGGCCTTCCTGGACCGTGCATTGCAGCTGCATCGTGCGGTTTGCCAGCGCGGCCAGGGCCTGTGACGCGCTCGCTGGCAGGTTGACGACCCGCAGGTTGCGTGCCCGCGCCAGCTTGCCGGCAATCTGGTTCCACCAAACCTGGCTCGCGCTGCTATAGCTGTAAACCACCACCTCGGCCGCGCGCCCGCATGCCTTGAGCAGGCGCTTGTCATCCGGCTGGCCGACTTCCACCCATAGATCGATCGCGCCGGTCAGGTCCTTCTGCCACAGGTCGGGTTCGTCATCGGTGCTCAAGCCCTTCCCGAAGAGCAGCGCTTCATGGGCATGCAGCGCGAACGCGAGAACGCGTACCATCATGCGTTCGTCGGTTTCGGAGGGATGACGCGCAATCGTCAGACTGTGTTCGGCATAATAGTGCCGGTCCATATCGGAGACTTGGAGGTCCGCCTTGAATATCGTTGCCTTGAGTGCCATGCGCTGATGCCTCGTTGTTGCGAGGGAAATGAAATCGAGCGGCAAATGTACCGTAAAGCAGCCGCGCGCACCATCGGGCAGGACGGCGATATCTGTGGAAGTCGGCGATAATGGTTATTTCGCCAGCACTCGCGTCCATCATGTTTCCATCCCCAACGCCCGAGCAGGCAATCGACGCAACCCGGCAGTGGCTTGAGAAGGCGGTGATCGGCCTGAACCTGTGTCCGTTCGCAAAAAGCGTGCATGCAAGGCAGCAGATCCGCTATGCCGTCAGCACTGCGACCTCAGGCATGGCATTGCATGCGGACCTGGCAAAGGAGCTCAAGCTGCTGCAGAACGCCGACCCGCAGGAGATCGATACCACCTTGCTGATCCATCCCTGGGTTCTCGGCGATTTCCTCGACTTCAATGATTTCCTCGAGGTTGCCGACGCCCTGCTGGAAGAGCTCGGCCTCGATGGCGAAATCCAGGTTGCCAGCTTTCATCCTCACTATCAGTTCGCCGATACCGACGCCGACGATATCGGCAACTGCACCAACCGTTCGCCCTATCCGACGCTGCATCTGTTGAGGGAAACCAGCATAGACCAGGCAGTGGGCGCCTTTCCGGACGCAAGTGCCATCTTCGAGAAAAACATCGAAACCATGCGGGAACTGGGTCCGGCGGGCTGGCGCGCGCTCTGGGCTGGACGAGAAGAAATTAACAAGAGGTAACCGAACTATTAGCGGATGCCCGGTTCCAACAACCGTCCGTCAAGAGTCAAATGCAGATGAGAAATACGCGCCGATGAAACGGGCAATCGGGAGCCGTTGCGACCGCTCAAAGTGAGCACGGGCTGCTTGGCTAAAATGCAACGAAATCAGTGCGTCGTGACGGCCTGCCGATATAGCGCCGGCCTTATTTTCTTGCCGTTCCTAAAATTTCACTGCTTTTTGATTCAGCGCATGCATGCCTAAATCTAATATTGCATCTTTGAAATTTCTTTACTATATTGCACCTACGCAAGTAGTGTCTTTACAGCAATTCCATGCAGTGCGTAAGGTATCACTGTAAGTAACGTTACAAAGTTGATACACTTTCAAAAAAGCAAAGATATTTCTCGTATAATTCTCTTGCAGTCCGGAACTATTGAGATTTAGACCACACTCAAGACAACATTATGGACAACACGGATAACAACAAGCGCAGCGGAACCCGTCTCGCAGACCAAGTCAACTACGATCCCAATAACTTGTTGGATGCGCTGATCGAGAAATTGAACTTGAAGAACGATGCTGCGCTGTCGCGCGCGCTCGAAGTGGCGCCGCCGGTGATCAGCAAGATCCGCCATCGCAGGCTGCCTGTCGGCGCTTCGCTGCTGATCCGCATGCACGAAGTCAGCGACCTGAGCATCAAGGAACTGCGCATCCTGATGGGTGATCGCCGCGACAAATTCCGGATCAGCGACAAGCAGTTCAAGCCGAAGGAACCGCTCGCGCCCGTAACTGGCAACGCTGAATAACGAGACGCTTTCGTGTTTTCCCCGTCAGGCGGGGAAAACACCGGTCGACAAGTAACGGTCTCCTCGATCGCAAACGATGAACACGATCGTTGCGTTCTCCACCGTCTGTGAAATGCGCAGCGCCACTTCACAGGCGCCAGCGGCCGAGATACCGCAGAATATCCCCTCTTCCATCGCCATCCGGCGCGCCATCTGCTCCGCCGTCGCCTGGGTCACGTACTCCAGCTGGTCGACGCAGGACTTGTCGTAAATCCTGGGCATGTAAGCTTCCGGCCACTTGCGGATGCCGGGGATTTGCGAGCCCTCTTCCGGCTGCGCGCCGACGATGCGGACTTCCGGGTTTTGCTCTTTCAGGAAACGCGACACGCCAACGATGGTGCCGGTTGTTCCCATCGCGCTGACAAAGTGGGTCACGCGGCCTTCCGTGTCGCGCCAGATCTCGGGGCCGGTGCCTTCGTAGTGCGCGCGCGGATTGTCCGGATTGGCGAACTGGTCGAGGATGATGCCCTTGCCTTCCTTCTGCATCTGTTCGGCGAGGTCACGCGCATATTCCATTCCCCCGGTCTTCGGCGTCAGGACGATCCTTGCGCCGTAAGCCGCCATGCTCTGGCGCCGCTCCTCGCTCAGGTTTTCCGGCATCAGGAGCACCATCTTGTAGCCGCGCATCGAAGCTGCCATCGCCAGCGCAATGCCGGTGTTGCCGCTGGTTGCTTCGATCAGCGTATCGCCCGGCTTGATCATGCCGCGCGCTTCGGCGTGCTTGATCATCGACAGTGCCGGCCGGTCCTTTACCGAGCCGGCGGGGTTATTGCCTTCCAGCTTGCCGAGAATGACGTTGTTACGGCGCGCCGCCTCTTCGCCGGGAATGCGTTTGAGCTGCACCAGCGGGGTGTTGCCGATCGTGTCTTCGATAGTCAGGTAAGGCATGTTGAATTCGACAGCTTGATAAAGACGTCAATTTTACTCGTAGGCGCGCAAGCACGCGCGCTTTCGCCGGTCCCGCTCAGGACAAACAAAAAAACCCCGCGGAGGCCGGCGCGGGGTTTTTCATGCTGCAAGCCAGGCCGGCTCAGCCCGGATGTTTTCCTTCCTTGCCCGCCGCCTTGCCGGCTGCCTTGTCCGCCTTCTCGCCTTTTTCGGCGCCGGTCTTCTGGCGGGGCTTGCCATTGACCGTCAGGCCAGCGTCGGACAGCTGGACCGCCTTCTTATCGCGAATGCCCTTCACCCGGTTTTCCAGATCCGCCCAGTCCTTGAAATCGCCCCCCTTCTTGCGCTCATCAACGATGGCCTTCGACATCGCCGGGCCAATCCCCCGCACCGAATCGAGTGCGATCTGGTCGGACTTGTTGACCTCGACCTGGGCAAACGCTGCGCCGTTAAAGACGAGGAAAGCTGCCACTGCAAACAAGAGTTTTTTCAGCATGTGTTTTCTCCGAGTTGAACAGGAACACCGGGCAAGGGTGCCAGATGTTGCACAAATGGTAATTAAACAGTTAGCAAAACGCTATTTAATTCCTAGTTGCAACTAGAATCAGCCGAAAAGTTCTTCCTTGGTAACCGTCGCCGTGCCGAGCTTGCCGACCACGATGCCGCCGGCGCGATTGGCAATGGCGACCGCCTCCGGCAGCGGCTTGCCGGCGCCGAGCATGACGGCCAGCGTGGCGATGACGGTGTCGCCCGCGCCGGACACGTCATAGACCTCGCGCGCGACGGTCGGCGTATGCAGCACGTCGTCCGCGGTATAGAGCGTCATCCCCTCTTCCGAACGGGTCAGCAGGAGCGCCTCGAGGTCGAGCGACGCGCGCAGGTTCTGCGCCTTCGCCGTCAGTTCGTCTTCGCTTTTCCAGGAGCCGACGATATGGCGCAATTCCGATTTGTTCGGGGTCAGGATGGACGCACCTTTATAACGCGCAAAATCCTCGCCCTTGGGGTCGACGAGGATGCATTTGCCCAGGCGACGGCCGGCTTCAATCATTTGCGCGACGTTGACCAGGCTTCCCTTGGCATAGTCGGAGAGGACGATCACGTCATAGTCCGGGACCAGCGCGTTGTATTGGGTCAGCTTGTCGCGCAACACCGTGTCGCTCGGCGGAGCCTCGAAATCGATACGCAGCAACTGCTGCTGGCGCCCGATCACGCGCAGCTTGATGATCGTGGAGATCGCCGCATCCCGGTTGAGAAAGCTGTTGATGTGCAGTTCCGTCAGCAGGTTCTCGACCACATTACCCGCCTCATCCTTGCCGACCACGCCAAGCAGCCCGGCGCGCGCGCCGAGCGCGACTGCGTTTCGCGCGACGTTGGCCGCACCGCCGAGACGCTCCTCGCGCCGCTCCACGCGCACCACCGGCACGGGCGCCTCCGGCGAAATGCGGCTGACGTCGCCGAACCAGTAGCGGTCGAGCATCACGTCGCCGACGACCAGGATTCGCGGGCTTTTCAGTGGAGGAGTCATGTCGTTCATGTTGAGTACGGAGGTTGCGTGGGCAGAAGACACAAGGCGCGGCACGGGCGCGGCGATGCTCGCCGCGCAAGCTGCCGGCCTGCTAGTTCATCACATTGAGCTCTTCGGTACGGCGCGGCGGATACGACTCCCACTGGCTGCACCCAGGGCACTGCCAGTAAAACTGGCGGGCCTTGAAACCGCATTGGCCGCACTGGTAACGCGCCAGCTTTTGCGTATAGCCGTGCACCAGATTCTTGACGAGGGAGAGCTCCGGCCGCACTTCGGGCGGTGCTTCCATCAGGCGCGCTTCCAGCAGCTTGTCCAGCCCGAGCAGCGTCGGGGTGCGCCGCAACTCGTCGCTGACGAGCTGGTTCGCGGCGTCGACGCCGTCCAGTTCGAGCACCGCCTTGAACACCACTTCCAGCAGGTCGATCGAGGGCGCCTCGGCCAGGTAATTCTTGAGCAGGTTCAGGCCTTCCTGCGGGCGGCCCACCGCGCGGTAGCCATCCATCAGGCGCTGCGCCACCAGGGCCACGTGCGGCACGCTTTGCTGCTCGACGCGCCGCCAGGCCATCAGCGCCGCTTCGGTATCGCCCTTGGACAGGTGCGCGTCCCCGATCAGGATCGCCGCGCGCACATTGCTCCGGTCCGCGGCAAGCGCCTTTTCCAGCATCGCCAGCGCCGCGTCCGGATGGGTATGCACCAGCTCATCCTGCGCCAGCTCGCAATAGAACTGCGCGATTTCCTTTTGCTTGGCCCCCGCGCCCGACTCCTGCAACGCCCGCGCCGCCTCGATGGCGCGCATCCATTCCTTTTCGCGCTGGTAGATTTCAAGCAGCGCCCTGCGCGCCTGCGCGCCGTACTGCGTGTCCACCAGCCCGTTGAAGGTTTCTTCGGCCCGGTCGAGCAGGCCGGCCTTCAGGTAATCCTGTCCGAGTTCGTATTGCGAATGCAGCTTGTGCTCGAGCGGCAGATCGGGACGTGCGAGCAGGTTCTGGTGCACCCGGATCGCGCGCTCGATCTCGCCGCGGCGGCGGAACAGGTTGCCAAGCGCGAAGTGCAGGTCGATGGTTTCCGGGTCAAGCTTGACGATTTCGATGAAGGCATCGATCGCCTTGTCCGGCTGTTCATTCAGCAGGAAGTTCAAGCCCTTGAAATAGCCGCGCGGCAAACTTCGCGACTCCGAGACCAGCTGGTTGATGTCCACGCGCGCGGCGATCCAGCCGAGGCCGAAGAAGATCGGGATGCCGAGCAGCCACCAGGTTTCGAATTCCATGCTTTTTCTTATTGTGGGGTTATTTGTTGACCACGCTGTCTGGCTGCGGCGGCTGTATGCGCGCCTGCCGCGCGGCCTCGCTTTGCTGCTCCATCGCGGCGATGGTCTTCTTGTGTTTTGCAAGGTCGCGGCGATGACGGAACAGCGTCGGGAGCATCGCCAGAATGCCGAGCGCCGCGCCGGCAGCGAAGAATGCAAGCAGCAGCAGTACCAGCGGTCCGCGAACTTCGTAATCGAAGAAAAAGCGCAGCGACGCTTCCTGCGTGTTCTTCAGCGCAAAGCCGAAGAAAATGATGAAGAGGAAGGCCGCGACGATTCTGAAAAGGATTCTCATGGCGCGGCGTCCTTATTGTTTGGTGTAATCATGCATCGCGGCACACAGTCGGCAACAGATCGAATTGTACGTGAAACGCCATGGGAATGACGCCCGACTTCGCCCTGCGCGGCGGCCGGCGCTCAACAAAAAAAACGGCATCCGAGGATGCCGTTTCGATTTACTGCAAATAACGTCAGTCTTCCTTGATCGGCTGCCCGACCATCGCGTCGACGCGCTCCCGCAATTCCTTGCCAGGTTTGAAGTGCGGCACCCGCTTTTCGGGAACCATCACCTTGTCCCCCGACTTGGGGTTGCGCCCGATGCGCGGCGGCCTGCTGTTCAAGGCAAAGCTGCCGAAGCCGCGAATCTCGATGCGCTGGCCGTTGGATAAAGCTTCGGCCATCGCGTCGAGAATGGTTTTCACCGCGTAATCCGCATCCTTTGCAACCAGCTGCGGATAACGCTCGGCCAAGCGGGCAATCAGCTCGGACTTTGTCATTGTCGTTTGCGACCTTATTGCTTGTTGTCGAGCTTGGCCTTCAGCAGCGCGCCCAGGCTGGTGGTACCGGAGGCGGCATTGGCGTCAGCAGACATCTTCTGCATCGCTTCCTGGGTCTCGGCATTGTCCTTGGCCTTGATCGACAGCTGAATGCTGCGTGCCTTGCGGTCGATGTTGATGATCATCGCTTCGACCTTGTCGCCGGCCTTCAGGTGGGTACCGGCATCTTCCACGCGGTCGCGGGAGATTTCGGATGCACGCAGGTAGCCTTCGACTTCGTCGGACAGCTGGATCACGGCGCCCTTCGGCTCGACCGACTTGACCGTACCGGTCACGACCGCACCCTTGTCGTTCATTGCAACGAAGTTGTTGAACGGGTCGCCTTCGAGCTGCTTGACGCCCAGGGAAACGCGCTCGCGCTCGACGTCGATCGCCAGCACCACGGCTTCCAGTTCGTCACCCTTCTTGAACTTGCGCACGGCTTCTTCACCGGCTTCGGTCCAGGACAGGTCGGACAGGTGCACCAGGCCGTCGATGTTGCCCGGCAGGCCGATGAACACGCCGAAGTCAGTGATCGACTTGATCGCGCCCTTCACCTTGTCGCCCTTCTTGTGGTTCATCGCGAAGTCGTCCCACGGATTCGGCTTGCACTGCTTCATGCCGAGGGAGATGCGGCGACGCTCTTCGTCGATCTCCAGCACCATGACTTCGACTTCGTCGCCCAGCTGGACAACCTTGTTCGGCGCCACGTTCTTGTTGGTCCAGTCCATTTCGGACACGTGCACCAGGCCTTCGATGCCCTGCTCGACTTCCACGAACGCACCGTAGTCGGTCAGGTTGGTGACCTTGCCGAACAGGCGGGTGCCTTGCGGATAACGACGGGACAGACCGGTCCACGGATCGTCGCCCAGCTGCTTGACGCCCAGCGAGACGCGGTTCTTTTCCTGATCGTACTTGAGGACCTTCGCGGTGATTTCCTGGCCGACGGACAGCACTTCCGACGGGTGACGCACGCGGCGCCATGCCAGATCGGTGATGTGCAGCAGGCCGTCGATGCCGCCGAGGTCAACGAACGCACCGTAGTCGGTGATGTTCTTGACGATACCGGTGACGATGGTGCCTTCCTTCAGGGTTTCCATCAGCTTGGCGCGCTCTTCACCCATCGACTCTTCGATGACGGCGCGGCGCGACAGCACAACGTTGTTGCGCTTGCGGTCCAGCTTGATGACCTTGAATTCCATGGTCTTGCCTTCGTACGGCGTGGTGTCCTTCACCGGACGGGTGTCGACCAGCGAACCCGGGAGGAATGCACGAATGCCGTTGGTCAGAACGGTCAGACCGCCCTTGACCTTGCCGTTGACGGTGCCGGTCACGATCTCGCCGGACTCCATCGCCTTTTCCAGCGCGAGCCAGGATGCGAGGCGCTTGGCCTTGTCGCGCGACAGGATGGTGTCGCCGAAACCGTTTTCGAGCGATTCGATCGCAACGGTGACGAAGTCGCCAACCTGGACTTCGACTTCACCGCTGTCGTTCTTGAATTCTTCGATAGGAATGAATGCTTCGGATTTCAGGCCTGCGTTGACGACCACGAAGTTGTAGTCGACGCGGACGACTTCAGCCGAAATCACTTCACCGGAACGCATGTCCTGGCGGGAAATGGATTCCTCGAACAGGGCTGCAAAGCTTTCCATACCGGTAGATTCTTGTTGCACAGTAGACATAGATAGGATAAGAAATGCCAGCGGTAATCGTGTCTTGTGGGATTACATGCTGGGTTAGGTTCATCAACACCCGTCAAGGCCTTGCGCCGGGCCGGGCACCAATCGCACTACGAGAAACAGCTCACGCCTGCTTTTTCACTGCCGCATACCATTTGAGCACCTGCTCAACGGCCTCGTCGGCAGTCATGTGCGAAGTGTCCAAGATGTGTGCGCCTTCCGCTGGTTTCAATGGGGCGATGGTGCGATTCGAATCGCGCGCGTCCCGCTCCCTCAAATCCTTGAGAAGGTCTTCAATATTAGCAGGAAAACCCTTGTCAATCAATTGCTTATATCGCCGTTCGGCGCGCGCGTCCACACTTGCCGTGAGGAACACTTTAAGCGCCGCGTGCGGAAAAATCACCGTACCCATGTCGCGCCCGTCGGCGACCAGTCCGGGTGCGATCCGAAAGCCGAGCTGCAGGCTGACGAGGGCGTGACGCACGGTTGGCAAAGCAGCAATTTTCGATGCGGTGTTGCCGACTTCTTCCGCCCGGATCGCGGCGCTGACGTTTTCATTTCCAAGCCAGACCTGGTCGCCGGAGAACCGGCACGGCAGCCGCTCGGCCAGTTTGGCCAGCGCATGCTCGTCGTTGAGCGCGACCTGCTGCCGCAGCGCGCTCAGCGCGGTCAGGCGGTACAGCGCGCCGGAGTCCAGGTAATGAAAGCCCAGCTGGTCGGCGACGCGGTGGGCAACGGTGCCTTTGCCCGACGCGGTCGGACCGTCGATCGTAATGACGGGGATGGAATGGGTTTGCATGGTCGGTTCAGTGCGCCTTCCGTGTCAGAGCAGCTTGTCCTGCGCAATCCCGGCGAACGCGTCGAAGTAGTCGGGAAAAGTCTTGGCGACGCATTTCGGATCGTTGATGCGCATCGTGCTGCCGCGCCGCGCCGCGCCGTCCAGTGACGCCAGCGAGAAGCACATCGCCATCCTGTGGTCGTCATAGGTATCGATCGCGGCGGCACGGATTTCTGCCGGCGGCGTCACGCGCAGGTAGTCGGCGCCCTCCTCCACCGTGGCGCCGACCTTGCGCAGTTCGGTCGCCATCGCGGCGATCCGGTCGGTTTCCTTCACCCGCCAGCTGCCGATGTTGCGCAGGGTACTGGGCCCATCCCCATACAGCGCGGCGACCGCGATCGTCATCGCGGCGTCGGGAATATGGTTGAAGTCGGCATCGATCGCCTTGAGCACGCCGTTCGATCTCGCTTCGATCCAGTTGTCACCCATCGCGATGTCGGCGCCCATCTGCTGCAACGCCTCGACAAAGCGCACATCGCCCTGGATGCTGTCGCGGCCGACGCCTTCCACCCGCACCGGACCGCCGGCGATGGCGCCGGCAGCGAGGAAATAGGAAGCGGAAGAGGCATCGCCCTCGACGTGTATGCTCCCCGGGCTGACGTATTTCTGCCCTGGGGCGATGGTGAACGACTGCCAGCCGTGGCGCTCCACCGTGACGCCGAAGCGGCGCATCAGGTTCAGCGTGATTTCAATGTAGGGCTTGGAAATCAGCTCGCCGATCACATCGATGGTGACCGCGTGGTCACGCGCCATCAGCGGCGCGGCCATCAGCAGCGCCGTCAGGAACTGGCTCGAAACATTTCCCTTTACCTGCATGCGCTGCGCGTGGATGTGACCGCGCCGGATGTGCAGCGGCGGATAGCCCGGCTGCCCCGTGTATTCGATCCGGGTGCCGACCGCATTCAATGCGTCCACCAGGTCGCCGATCGGCCGCTCATGCATGCGCGACACGCCGTGCAGCGTGTAATCGCCTCCGATCACCGCGAGTGCCGCGGTCAGCGGGCGAATCGCGGTGCCGGCATTCCCCATGAACAAGTCAGCCTGATGCACCGGGAGCACGCCGCCGACGCCGTGCACGATGTAGTTCTGCGTTTCGCCATCCTGCTCCCAGCGCACGCCCAGCTTTTGCAGCGCCATCAGCATCACATGGGTGTCATCCGATGCCAGCAGGTCGAAGATATGCGTGCTGCCTTGCGCCAATGCGGCCAGCAGCAAGGTGCGGTTGGAAATGCTCTTCGAACCGGGCAGCCGCACCGTGCCTTGCGCATGCATCGCGGGCCGCAGGTCGATATGGGAAGGGTAATGCTTCATCAGTCGCCGCCTTGGTTACTTTGTTGTTCCGCAGCCTCGATCGTGCGGATCCAGTTCTGCCGTGCGCGCTGCGCATTCGCATAGACCGCTTCGATCCCCGCGCCATTGCGCTCGGCCAGCAGGCCGCGCAGCTGCGCCAGCTGCGCCATGTAGGCGTCCAGTTCCGCCAGCAGCGCCACATGGTTGGCCAGGGAAATATCGCGCCACATTTCCGGAGAAGAGCCGGCGATGCGGGTGAAATCGCGAAAGCCGCTTGCCGCGTATTGGAACAGCAGATCGGCGTGCGGTTTCCTGGCGATGTCGTCGACCAGCGCGTAAGCCAGCAGGTGCGGAAGGTGGCTGACCGCCGCGAAGACGCGATCGTGCTCCGCCGGGCTGAGTTTGTGGATGATCGCGCCGCATTGCTGCCATGCCTGCGCCACCCGCGCGACATCGTGTTCGCTGTTTTCCGGCAACTGCGTGATCACGGTCTTCTTGCCGACGTACAAGTCGACAATCGCCGCATCCGGCCCGTTCTGCTCCCGTCCTGCTATCGGATGCCCGGGCACGAACTGCGCGATCTTGCCGCCGAGCGCCTTGCGCGCGGCTTCCACCACATCCGATTTGGTACTGCCGGCATCGGTGACCACGGTGCCCTGCTGCAGGTGCGGCGCAATCGACGCCAGGATCGCCTCGGTCTGCGCAACAGGCGCCGCGACCAGGATGAGATCGGCGGCGGCGACTGCTTCCCCGACGGAAGCGCTGGCGACATCGATGATGCCCAGCTCCTTTGCCCGCGCCAGCGGCGCGGCGCTGCGGCCGACGCCGAATACGCGGTCGACCGCGCCGGCCTTCTTCAGCGCCAGCGCGAACGAACCGCCGATCAGGCCGACGCCGAATATGGAGATTTTCTTGAACACGGAGGCCGCCCGGGCTGGTATCAGGATCCGGACAGCACTTGCTTCAATGCGCTGATGAAGGCTTCGTTTTCTTCCGGCAAGCCGATCGAGACGCGGATCCATTGCGGCAAGCCGTAATTGGCGACCGGACGCACGATGATGCCGCGCTTGAGCAGCGCCAGGTTGACGCGCGCGCCTGCGCCGTCGTCCGCCCCGACCCGGAACAGCACGAAGTTGCCGAACGAGGGCACGTACTCGAGATCCATTGCGTCGAACGCTTGCGTCAGCTGGCGGTAACCGTCTGCATTCAGCTGCGCGCTCTTCTGCAGGAACGCGCTGTCGGTCAATGCCGCGACCGCTGCCGCCTGCGCCATCGAATTGACGTTGAACGGCTGGCGGATACGGTTGAGCAAGTCGGTGATCGCCGGCTGCGCAATGCCGAAGCCGACGCGCAGACCGGCCAGGCCGTAAGCCTTGGACATGGTGCGCGATACCAGCAGGTTCGGATACTGCTTCACCCAGGCGACCGAGTCGTACTGGAACTCGGGCGCGAGGTATTCGTTGTAGGCTTCGTCCAGCACCACCACCACGTGCTGCGGCACGAGCCTGAGGAAGGCCTCGATTTCTGCCGCGGGCAGGAAAGTGCCGGTCGGATTGTTCGGATTGGCGATGAACACCAGCCTGGTTTCCGCGGTGATCGCCTTCGCCATCGCTTGCAGGTCGTGCCCGTGGTCCTTTGCGGCGACCACGATTGCGCGCCCGCCGACGGCCTGGGTGGCGAGCGCATAAACGGCGAACGAGTACTCGGAATACACCACCGCCTGCGCCGGCTGCACGAAGGCATGCGCGGCCAGTTCCAGGATGTCGTTGCTGCCGTTGCCCAGCGTGATCCAGTCGAGCGGGATGCCGTACTTTGCGCTGATCGCCTGCTTCAGCTCGAAGCCGTTGGAATCGGGATAGCGGCCGATGTCGGCCACTGCCGCGAGCATCGCCTGCTTCGCCGATTGCGGCATGCCGAGCGGGTTTTCATTGGAAGCGAGCTTGATGATCTTTGCTTCGTCGAGGCCGAACTCGCGTGCGACTTCGGCGATGGGCTTGCCGCCCTGGTAGGGGGCGATGGCGCGAACATAATCGGGACCGAATTGGATAGACATGACGGTTTCCAAAGTAGGGTCGCCACAGGCACGACGGGGAAGACGCAGCAGATGCCGGCGCTCCCCGCCCCGTTCGGGGCGACGGGACTAAATTACAAAGTAAAAGGATACGAGCCCAGCACCTTGAAGAACGGCGCGTTATGCTTCAGCTCCGCCAGCGCCTTGGCCACCTTCTCATCCTGCGCATGGCCCTGGACGTCAACGTAAAAGTAGTACTCCCAGGTGCCCATGCGCGCCGGACGCGACTCGAAGCGCGTCATCGACACGCCGTGCTTTGCCAGCGGCGCCAGCATGTTGTAGACCGCGCCCGCCTTGTTCGGCACCGCCAGCACCAGCGAGGTCTGGTCCTTGCCGCTGGGGCCGGGCTGCAGGCGGCCGACCACGGCAAAGCGCGTGCGGTTGTGCGGATCGTCCTGCACGTGCGCCTTCACGACGCCGAGGTTGTAGCGCTGCCCCGCGATCTCGCCGGCAATCGCTGCCGCGGCGGGGTCTTCGCTGGCGATGCGCGCCGCCTCGCCGTTCGATGCGACCGCCTGGCGTTCGATGTTCGGATAGTGCTGGTTCAGCCACGTCTGGCATTGCGCCAGCGCCTGCGAATGGGCGCAGATGCGGGTGATGCCGTCCATCGTGCCGCTCTTGGTCATCAGGCTATGGTGCACCGGGATCGATACCTCGCCGCTGATCGACAGCGCGGTCTGCAGCAGCAGGTCGAGCGTGCGGTTGATCGCGCCTTCCGAGGAATTTTCAATCGGCACCACGCCGAAGTCCGCGGTGCCTGCTTCGGCGGCGCGGAACACCTCGTCGATTGACGTGCACGGCAACCCCTCGACCGCGTGGCCGAACTGCTGGTACACCGCCTGCTCGCTGAAGGTGCCGGCCGGCCCGAGGTAAGCGACGTTTACGCGCCGCTCCAGCGCGCGGCAGGAAGACATGATCTCGCGGAAGATGGTCTGCACGTCGCCGCTGTCGAGCGGTCCGCGGTTGTTGTCGGCCACTTTGCGCAGCACCTGCGCTTCGCGCTCCGGACGGAACACCGGCGCGTTGGTCTCGGCCTTCACATGACCAACCTCCTGCGCCACGCACGCGCGGCGGTTCAGCAGATCGAGGATCTGGGCATCGATCGCGTCGATCTGTTCGCGAAGGGGTTTGAGTTTGTCGTCGGTGTTCGAATTCGTGTCCATTTATGCGCAGTCATATCTCACCTTCCCCGTTCCAGGGGCAAGGCCGGGATGGGGGTAGTGAGGTTGAGCAAACGACCACGACGGCCCGACCGCACTACCCCCACCCTAGCCCTCCCCCCGGCAGGGGGAGGGAACCATGTGGCGTGCAATTGGATGCAGCGTCCCCTTCATCCGTATTTCTTCTCGAATTCCTTCAGGTACTCGACCAGCGCCCGCACGCCTTCGATCGGCATCGCGTTGTAGATCGATGCACGCATGCCGCCCACGGACTTGTGGCCTTTGAGCTGCAACAGGTTGCGCTCCTTCGCGCCGGCGAGGAAGGCCTCGTTCAGCGATTCATCCCTCAGGAAGAACGGGATGTTCATGCGGGAGCGGCAATCCCTGGCAATGTGATTGCTGTAGAAATCGGTCGAATCCAGATAGTCGTACAACAGCGCGGCTTTCGCAACATTTCGCTGTTCCATCGCCGCAACGCCGCCCTGCTTCTTCAGCCACTGGAACACCAGTCCGGCAATGTAGATCGAGTAGGTCGGCGGCGTGTTGTACATCGAATTGTTTTCGGCGACCAGCTTCCAGTCGAACGCCGACGGGCAGATCGGCAGCGCATGGCCGATCAGGTCGTCGCGCACGATGACCAGCGTCAGGCCGGCCGGGCCGATGTTTTTCTGGGCGCCGCCGAAGATGACCCCGTATTTCGACACGTCGATCACGCGCGACAGGATGTGCGAGGACATGTCGGCCACCAGCGGCACGCCGCCGACATCGGGTGCGTAATGGAATTCGACGCCGTCGATCGTCTCGTTGGTGCACAGATGCACGTAGGCCGCGTCCTTTGACAGCTTCCAGCTGTCGCGCGGCGGAATGTACGCAAACTTCGCGTCTTCCGCGGAGGCGGCGACATTAACGTTGCAATACTTCTTCGCTTCCTTGATCGACTTGCCGGACCAGGAACCGGTATGGATGAAATCGGCGACCGCCGGCTGGGATTTCCGCCCGAGCAGGTTCATCGGCACGATGGCGTTTTCGCCGATGCCGCCGCCCTGCAGGAACAGGATGCGGTAGTTCGACGGCACTGCCAGCAGTTCGCGCAGATCGCGTTCCGCCGCCTCGTAGATCGAGATGAATTCCTTGCCGCGATGGCTCATCTCCATCACCGACATGCCGCTGCCATGCCAGTCGAGCATTTCCCCGGCGGCCTGCTGCAGCACTTCCTGCGGCAGCACTGCCGGGCCGGCGGAGAAGTTGTAGACGCGCGTCATCACTCCTCCGTCGCCGCGCTCTCCGCAGCGCCCGTGTCGGCAAGCCCGTTCTCTTCCTCGGCATCCGTTTCGACGATGCGCTGCAGGCCGGAGAGCTTGGTGCCGTCCTCGACCGCAATCAGGGTCACACCCTGGGTTGCCCGCCCCATTTCGCGGATCTCGGCCACGCGGGTGCGGATCAGCACGCCGCCGGTGGTGATCAGCATGATTTCGTCATTGGCGTCGACCAGCGTCGCCGCCACCACCTTGCCATTGCGCTCGCTGGTCTGGATCGCGATCATGCCCTTCGTGCCGCGTCCATGGCGGGTGTACTCGGTGATCGGGGTGCGCTTGCCGAAACCGTTCTCGGTCGCGGTCAGCACCGACTGCTGTTCGTTCTCCGCCACCAGCAGCGCGATCACCTGCTGTCCGTCTTCCAGGTTCATGCCGCGCACGCCGCGCGCCAGGCGGCCCATCGGGCGCACGTCGTTTTCGTCGAAGCGCACGGCCTTGCCGGCATCGGAGAACAGCATGACGTCATGCTTGCCGTCAGTCAGCGCGGCGCCGATCAGGAAGTCGCCTTCGTCAAGGTCGACCGCGATGATGCCGGCCTTGCGCGGATTGCTGAATTCGGTCAGCGGCGTCTTCTTCACGGTGCCCAGGCTGGTCGACATGAATACATAATGGTCTTCGGGGAAGCTGCGGTTCTCGCCCGACAGCGGCAGCACGACGGTGATCTTCTCGCCGTCCTGCAGCGGGAACATGTTGACGATCGGCTTGCCGCGCGAATTGCGCGAACCCTGCGGCACCTCCCACACCTTCAGCCAGTACAGGCGGCCCCGGTTGGAGAAGCAAAGGATGTAGTCGTGCGTGTTGGCGATGAAGAGCTGGTCGATCCAGTCGTCTTCCTTGGTCGCGGTCGCCTGCTTGCCGCGGCCGCCGCGCTTCTGCGCACGGTATTCCGACACCGGCTGCGACTTCATGTAGCCGGAATGCGAAAGCGTCACCACCATGTCCTGCGGCGCGATCAGATCCTCGGTTTCGAGGTCGGTCGCGTTCAGTTCGATGGTCGAGCGGCGCGTATCCTTGGCGCCGTCGCCATACTCGTTCTTGGCAGCGCTCAGTTCGTCGGAAATGATCGCGGTCACGCGCTCCGGCTTGGCCAGGATGTCGAGCAGGTCGGCGATCTGCGCCATCACTTCCTTGTATTCGTTGACGATCTTGTCCTGCTCCAGGCCGGTCAGGCGCTGCAGGCGCATCTGCAGGATTTCCTGCGCCTGGTCGTCCGACAGCTTGTACAGCCCGTCGGACTGGATACCGTAATGCTTGGGCAGGTTTTCCGGACGGAAGGCGTCGGCACCGGCCGCGTTTTCGCCGGCGGCGCGGGTCAGCATTTCCCGCACCAGAGAGGAGTCCCAGGCACGCGCCATCAATTCCGACTTCGCGATCGGCGGCGTCGGCGCAGCCTTGATGATCGCAATGAAGTCGTCGATGTTGGCCAGCGCCACCGCCAGACCTTCCAGCACGTGGCCGCGTTCGCGCGCCTTGCGCAGTTCGAACACGGTGCGGCGCGTCACCACTTCGCGGCGATGCGACAGGAAGCATTCCAGCATCTGCTTCAGGTTGAGCAGCTTCGGCTGGCCGTCGACCAGCGCGACCATGTTCATGCCGAAGGTATCCTGCAGCTGGGTCTGCTTGTAGAGGTTGTTGAGCACGACTTCCGGCACTTCGCCGCGCTTGAGCTCGATCACCACGCGCATGCCCGACTTGTCGGACTCGTCGCGGATGTCGGAGATGCCTTCCAGCTTCTTGTCGCGCACCAGCTCCGCGATGCGCTCGAGCAGGGACTTCTTGTTCACCTGGTAGGGCAGCTCGTCGACGATGATCGCAGTGCGGTTGTCCTTGCCGAATTCCTCGAAGTGCGTCTTGGCCCGCATCACCACGCGCCCGCGGCCGGTGCGATAGCCGTCGCGCACGCCGGATACGCCGTAAATGATGCCGGCGGTCGGGAAGTCGGGCGCGGGGATGATCTCGATCAGCTCGTCGACGGTGCACTCCGGGTTGCGCAGCACATGCAGCGAACCGTTGATCACTTCGGAAATGTTATGCGGCGGGATGTTGGTCGCCATGCCGACTGCGATGCCAGACGAGCCGTTGATCAGCAAATTGGGAATGCGGGTCGGCAGGACCGACGGCTCCTTCTCCTTGCCGTCGTAGTTGGGGACGAAGTCGACCGTTTCCTTTTCAATGTCGGCCAGCAGTTCGCTGGAGATCTTGTCCAGTCGGCACTCGGTGTAACGCATCGCCGCCGCGTTGTCGCCGTCGACCGAGCCGAAGTTGCCCTGTCCGTCCACCAGCGTGTAGCGCAGCGAGAAGTCCTGCGCCATGCGCACCAGCGTGTCATAGATCGCCTGGTCGCCGTGCGGGTGGTACTTACCCATCACTTCACCGACCACGCGCGCGCACTTCACATACGGACGGTTCCATACGTTGTTCGTCTCATGCATCGCATACAGCACGCGGCGATGCACGGGCTTGAGGCCGTCGCGAACATCGGGAAGCGCCCGGCCCACGATCACGCTCATCGCGTAATCGAGATAGCTCTTGCGCATCTCTTCTTCGAGGGAAATCGGGATAGTCTCTTTGGCGAATTGATCCATTGGCGAGTCGGCTCGTGAGTGCTGGGATTAGGGTGCCGGCATCGCGACGAAACCGCGATGCCAAACCTTGGATTTTAGCATGGCGCGCCCGGCACCCAGCTGCAGGATGTATAAGCCTGCAATGCTTGCCCATGGGAGAGACACAATGGCTGAAAATGTGTTTTAATAAATTGTTTCACCATGTAAATTACCATTCTTATAATAAACTATCACGGGAAAAACCATGCTTAAACATCTCGTCATCGCCCTGTCCGCCAGCCTCACTGCCGCCGGCGCGTATGCGCAGACCGATATCAAAGCCAACGCCGACAAAAGCGCTTACCTGCAGGACGGCCGCGGCGTCATCGCGCGCAACCCGTTCGGCCTGTGCTGGCGCACCGGTTACTGGACGCCGGCCGATGCGGTTGCCGGCTGCGATGGCGAACTCACTCCGCCGGTAGCAAAGCCGACTGCGCCGGCGGTCGCCGCGCCCGCACCGGCACCGGCCCCCGCTCCCGCACCGAAGCGCTGCGACTTCAGCGTCACCCTCAGCAATGACCAGACCTTCGCCTTCAACAGGGCCGTGCTGAACAACGCCGCGAAGAAACGCATCGATGATGAAGTGATCGCCAAGCTTGGCAACTGCGCCAAGATTGACATCGTGATGGTTACCGGTCATACCGACCGCCTGGGCTCGCATCAGTACAACCAAAAGCTGTCCGAGAAGCGTGCCGACGCCGTTGCCGCCTACCTGAAGAGCAAGGGCCTCAAGGCCGAGATCGACACCCTGGGCGCAGGCAAGACCCAGTCGGTGCAGGCTTGCGACGACAAGCTGCCGCGCGCGAAGCTGATCGAATGCCTCGCGCCGAACCGCCGCGTCGTTGTCGAAGCGCGCGGGCTTGCGAAGTAACGAAGGGGAGAATCCGCCTGATAAGCCGGGCGGATTTTTTTACGAAAAGCCAGTTTTATTTGACAACCCGTTGCAAAAACACAACGGACAATCAAAATCCTGTTTCGATTGATTTAGCAATAATCGACGCCGAGCGCTGCTATGGCAAAATGTAGTTAATTAAAGAGCATTGCAAGTGAACAACCTTGTAAAAAGATGATCTAATCACGCGTTGCTCTACCACTTTCGAAATGTAGTATCTGATGCGCAGTCAATCTGCGGATATCTCAACCAAGAGGAAAAATATGAATAATTTGGCAAAACTCGTCTTTGCTGCGTCCGCGGTGGTATCGTTTTCTGCATCGGCACAGCAGGATATTCAGGCTAAGACCCCGAACAGCGCCTATCTGCAAGACAGCCGCGGCGTGATCGCGCGTGATCCGTTCGGCCTCTGCTGGCGCACCGGCACCTGGACTCCGGCTGATGCCGTTCCGGGCTGCGACGGCGAAATCGTGAAGCCGGCTGCGGCTCCCGCACCGGCTCCCGCACCGGCACCGGCTCCGGCCCCCGCTCCGGCACCCGCCCCGGCTCCGGTCTCCGAAAAGGTCACCTTCGCCGCTGACACCTTCTTCGACTTCGACAGGGCAGTCCTGAAGGCGGACGGCAAGGCCAAGCTGGATGACCTGGTCTCCAAGCTGAAGGGCATGAACCTGGAAGTCGTGATCGCCGTTGGCCACACCGACTCTGTCGGCTCCGACAAGTACAACCAGCGCCTGTCCGTCCGCCGCGCTGAAGCGGTGAAGGCATACCTGGTGTCCAGGGGCGTCGAAGCCAACCGCGTCTACACCGAAGGCAAGGGCGAGAAGCAACCGGTCGCTGACAACAAGACCGCCGGCGGCCGCGCCAAGAACCGCCGCGTGGAAATCGAAGTCGTCGGTACCCGTACCCGATAATCGGTTTGCGCAAGGCAAAACCCCGCTTCGGCGGGGTTTTTTTATGGCTGTGCGCTCCACATGCAGGCGGGCGGTGCCGGGAACGGATCGCCGCCCGCCCGTTCAGACATCAACTGGTGCACAGATGCGCCGCAAGCCGCCCATTCCAGCTATCATTCACCCTATGAACGCCGATCCTCTAGAACTGCAAAAATTCAGCGACCTCGCCCATCGTTGGTGGGATCCGACTTCCGAATTCCGTCCGCTGCATGAAATCAATCCGCTGCGCCTCGAATGGATCAACGCGCGTGCCCCGCTTGCGGGCAAAAACGTTGTCGATATCGGCTGCGGCGGCGGCATCCTGGCCGAATCGATGGCGAGAAAAGGCGCCAAGGTCACCGGCATCGACCTGTCGGAAAAGGCACTGAAGGTCGCCGACCTGCACAGCCTGGAGTCCGGCGTGCAGGTGCGCTACGAGATGATCTCCGCCGAGCAGCTCGCGGCGCGCGAGCCGGCAAGCTTCGACGTCGTGACCTGCATGGAAATGCTGGAGCATGTTCCGGATCCCGCCGCCGTCGTGCAGGCTTGCGCGACACTGGTCAAGCCCGGCGGCCATGTGTTCTTCTCGACCATCAACCGCAATCCCAAGGCTTACCTGCTTGCCGTCATCGGCGCCGAATACCTTCTGCGCATGCTGCCCAAGGGGACGCACGATTACGCGAAATTCATCACACCGGCGGAGTTGTCCCAGTACGTCCGCAGCGCCGGCATGGAGGTCGACAGCCTGAAAGGCATGACCTACAACCCGCTGACGAAGATCTACTCGCTCAACCGGGACACCGACGTCAACTACCTGGTGGCCTGCACCCGCCCAGCCTGACCTACACGGTGCCCGCGCCCGCAGCGCGGACACCGCAGGAAGCTTCCATGACACTCACACTTCCCCGCGCCGTCCTGTTCGACCTCGACGGCACGCTCGCCGACACCGCGCCCGACCTCGCTGCTGCGATGAACCGCGTGCGCACCGACCGGGGCCTCGCCCCCACTCCGTACGAAGTCCTGCGTCCGGTCGCTTCCGCCGGCGCGCGCGGCCTGATCGGCGCCTCATTCGGCATGAAGCCGGGCGACGACGGCTACGAAGATCTGCGCATTGCCTTTCTCGACACCTACGAGGCCGCGATCGCGGTCCATACCCGGTTGTTCGACGGCATCCCGGCACTGCTGGATCAATTGGAGGAGCGCGGCTTGTCCTGGGGTATTGTCACCAACAAGGCTGCGCGCTTCACGGACCTGCTGGTGCCGCAGATCGGACTGGGACGCGCCGGCTGCGTGATTTCCGGAGACACGACGCCGCATCCCAAACCGCATCCCGCACCGCTGCTCGAGGCCGCCCGCCGCCTCGGTATTGCACCGGAGGAATGCTGGTATGTGGGCGACGACCTGCGCGACGTACAGGCAGGGCGTGCAGCAGGCATGGCGACGGTCGCGGCGGCGTGGGGTTACTGCGGCGATGCGGAGCCGGTAACCTGGGAAGCGGACCGGTTGGCGGAAACACCCCTGCACGTCCTGGAATGGTTTCGCGCCGCGCGCTGAACCATTAGCGCCGGACGTGCTCTGGTGCCTGATGATGCAGTACACGCTTTAAAAAACCCCTTGAAACTGCGGGGGGTGTCACCATCTTGTGAGGTACAATAGCATTACTGTTTTGGGGACGACCTGGCTTCGACGTGGGTTACAAAGCAGCGCAGGGCATACCGAGGGCTGGTCACCTCGTAAATCCAACCGGAAATGAAATAACTGCTAACGACGAACGTTACGCTCTGGCCGCTTAATAACCGGCTAGCCCTACACCACCTCTTCCC
>NZ_DASPLS010000060.1:0-128301 GCF_035627455.1 Noviherbaspirillum sp. | reverse complement strand
TACGCAATCCTGCTGCTGACGCTGGCCGGCATGATGGTGTTTGTGCTGCGCACGCGCAAGACCTATGCAGGGTTCACGCACTGGACCACTTTCAATGCCTTGCTTGCGGCGGGCGCGCTGCTGCTGATCCTGCGCGCCGTGCTGCCCGGATGGCTGGGCATCGGGGTGGGCAACTACCTGGTGCTGCTGGCGCTGGCGCTGTTTTACGACGGGCTGACGCTGTTCCATGGCAGGAAGCTGAGCTGGCGCCGGAACGGCACGGTACATGTCGCAGCCGTCGCCTGCGCGCTGATGCTGCTTTATTTCCTGTATGCGGATCCGAACCGGAACGCCCGCATCATCTGTGTGAACCTGTTTCGTGCCGCGCTCATGTTTGCCTTGCTCGCAAACATCATGAGACACGGGCACAACCCGGTCTACAAGCTGCTGGCGGCGGTCGTTATCGGTTCATTGGGGATGGCCGGTTTCCGCATCCTTCATGCGCTGACGTCGGAGCCGCTCACCGACCTGTTCCTGGAAGACATGATGGTGCGCCTGCAACTGCTCGTGGACGCCGCGCTCTCCTTCTTCGCCACCTTCTGCGTGATCCTGCTGACGCAGATGCGGCTCGAGGAAGAGCTGCAGGACGCGCGCCAAAGCGCGGAACGGGCATCGCGCACCGACAGCCTGACCGGCCTGTGGAACCGCTATCACTTCGAGGGCGAGGCGCGGCGCGAGATGGAACGCGCAAAGCGCTACGGCCACCCGTGCAGCGTGTTCCTGTTCGACATCGACCATTTCAAGCAGGTCAACGATAACTACGGACACCTGGTCGGCGACCAGGTGCTCAGGGAACTGGCCGGCCGCACCCGGGAAGCGATGCGCGCTTCCGACCTGGTCTGCCGCTGGGGCGGCGAGGAATTCATCGTGCTGCTGCCAGCCGGAGTCGATGCGGCGATGGCGGCGGCCGAAAAGCTGCGGCGCGAGGTTGCGGAAACGCCGTTCACCACCGTCGGAACCGTTACCATCAGCGTCGGCGCGGCGCAGCTGCAGCAGCAGGACGACCTGGCGTCGTGGACGCTGCGCGCGGACCAGGCGCTCTACCGCGCCAAGGCGAGGGGGCGCAATCGGGTGGAGCGGGAAGCCGGCAGCGACAACCGGGTCTCGCCGCTGTCCCTGCAATGGAATGCCGGGTTCTCCTCCGGCGATCCGGTCATCGACAGCCAGCACAAGGCCTTGTTCGAGAAGGCGAACCTGCTGCTGGAGCGCTGCGCGGCGGAGGATCTGCCGGGCGTGCGGCAGCTGATGAAGGTGTTCCTGGAAGAGACGAACCGGCACTTCGCTTATGAAGAAGCGGTGCTGGCCACGATGGGCTATCCGCAGCTGGAAGCGCATCGCCGGGAGCACAACCGGTTGCGCGAGCGGGGGCGCAAGCTGCTTGCGGCGGCGTCGGGAAGCGGCGAGACCGGCGACATCCTGAGCGACTTGTCGGCCTTTGTCGTGCGCGAGCTCGCGCTCGGGCATATCGCCGAAGAGGATGTGCGTTACGTGGAAACGATACAGGGGCAGCGCGTAGCCTGAAGCCTGCCGGGCATTTGCCGCCGGTGCTCCGATCTCCGGTACACTTGCGCCTTCCCGATTTTTGCATTGCCCCAGCCATGATCCGCTTTTCCCATCGCCTTGTCCTGCTTGCAACCCTTGCCTGCGGCGCCGCCGCTACCGCCGCTGCCGCCGAGCCGATCCGGCTTGGCATGATCGAGGGCCTTTCCGGCTCCTTCGCCAATGCCGGCAACGCGGTCGTGCGCAATCTCCAGCTTGCGGTGGAAAACGTCAATGCGCGCGGCGGCGTAAGGCTGCCGGGCGGCGCGCGCCCGCTGGCGCTGGTCAGCTTCGACAACAAGCAGGGCATCGAGGAATCGCTGATCGGCCTGCGCCACATGACCGACCAGCGCATCGGCTTCGTGCTGCAGGGGAACAGCTCGGCGGTGGCGGCGGCGCTGATCGAGGGGATCGACAAGCACAATCAGCGCGTGCCCGACCGGCGGGTGCTGTTCCTGAACTATTCGGCGGTCGATCCCGCGCTGACCAATGACAAATGCAGCTTCTGGCATTTCCGCTTCGACGCCAACGCCGACATGCGCATGCATGCGCTGACCGAAGTCATCAAGGGCGATGCCAGCGCGAAGAAGGTCTACCTGATCGGGCAGGACTACAGTTTCGGCCAGCAGCTGGCGCGCGCGGCGCGCGCGCAGCTCGGAAAGAAGCGCCCGGACATCGGCATCGTCGGCGACGAGCTGCACCCGATCGGCAAGATCAAGGATTTCACGCCCTACATCGTGAAGATCAAGGCCAGCGGCGCCGATACCGTCATCACCGGCAACTGGGGCAACGACCTGACGCTGCTGGTCAAGGCGGCGCGCGAATCGGGCCTGAATGCGAAGTTCTACACCTTTTACGGCAATGGCCTGGGCGCGCCGGCGGCAATCGGCGAAGCCGGCGTCGGGCGGGTGCGGGCGGTGGCGGAGTGGCACCCGAATACCGGCCAGGGGAGCCTGAACCCGGCCAGCGATCTGTTCTACAAGGCTTTCCGCCAGCGCTATCCGGCGCCGGAGGACGACTATGTGCACCTGCGCATGCACTTGATGATCGACATGCTGGTGTCGGCGATCGAAAAGGCGAAGACGACGGAAGCGGCGGCTGTCGCGCGCGCGCTGGAGGGAGCCCGTTACAGGAATGCCTTCCACGAGGCGGAGATGCGCGCCGACGACCACCAGTTGCTGCAGCCCCTGTATGTGTCGGTGATGCGCAAGGTCGCCGACGGGTCGGTGCGCTTCGACAATGAAGGCAGCGGCTACGGTTTCAAGACGGAACGCTACCTGCCGCTGGCGGAGACGGCATTGCCGACCACCTGCAGGATGAAGCGGCCGGATTAAGCCGGTGCGCCCGGATACTCCGGCTGCCGCTCAGCTTACCTTCAGCCGCAGCACCGTGACCTGGTCGCAGCGTCCCTCGACCGCGAGCGCGCCGAAATACTCCTTCCCGACCGGCAGGTCGACCGTCGTCCAGTCTTCCCGCACCGATTTCGGCGGCGCCAGCCGCAGCCAGCCCGACGGCTTGGTGTCGCAATCCACCGCGTAGGCGCGCAAGGGCAGCGAAACACCCATGCCGGTCGCCTTGGATACGGCTTCCTTGCGGCTCCAGCAGCGCATCGTCGCGAGCTTCCCGTCCGGCAGGCGACGCAGCGCGGCGACTTCGTCCGGATGGAAGCCGGCGGCGATATCGTGGAATTCCTGCGGCGCGTTGGCCATTTCGATGTCGATGCCCACGCGCTGGTAGCGCGACAGGGCGACCCACACCTGGCTGCCGGCGTGGCTGACGTTGCAGCCGACCGAGCAGCCGGCCAGTTCCGGCTTGCCCCAGGTATTGCTGCGGATGACCTGCACCGGGTCCATGCCGCCGTAATGCACCGCGACCCGGCGCAGCAGGGTGCGGCCGAGCAGGTTGCGCAGGCTGTCTTCCGGACGGCTGAAGCGGGCCGCGCGCGCATGCTCGTCAGGCAGGGTGTTTTTCAGTGCGAAGTCGTGCAGCGCGGTCTGGTGCCGCCAGTCGAATGAGAGGCCGATGCAGATGGCGCCGGTTTGCGGCAGTTCGGGATGGCTGAAGTCGAGTGGCGCGTCGGCGCTGACCCGCAGATCGACCGGGGTATTCAGTAGGGGCGTAACAACGGGCATCGTTTTCTGGGATTCTCAATGTTACCGAGGGTTAATCATACGGCAGAACCAGCCCTCTTCGCACCGCTTTCCGTCAAGCATCGATGGTGCGCTGCCGCATCAAATCGCCATGTAGCGTCCCGGCTTGTGGTTGATCGCCAGCGCGAGGTTCATGACGGCGGCGCCGACCAGCGATACCAGCACCGACGTGAGCGAGATCATCGGCACCGACAGCAGCATGATCGCCGCATCGAGTCCGAGCTGCACCAGGCCGGCGCGCAACCCGTAGCGCTCCTGCAGGTACAGCACCAGCACGTTGACGCCGCCGAGGCTGGCGCGGTGGCGGAACAAGGCCAAAAGGCCGATGCCGCACAGGAGTCCTCCCATGATCCCGCCGTACAGCGGGTGCAGGCCGGACAGGGTCACGACGTTGGGCAGCATTTCCGAGAACGCCGACAGCAGGAAGACGGCGGCGAAGGTCTTGAGCGTGAATTTCCAGCCCATCTTTTTGACGGCCAGGAAGTAGAAGGGCAGGTTGATCGCGAAGAACAGCTTGCCGAAGCTGATGCCGCTCATGTAGTGCAGCAAAAAGGCGATGCCGACGGTGCCGCCGGTGATCAGTTGCGCCTTGCCCAGCAGCGCCACGCCGAGCGAGACCAGCAGCGTGCCGGTCAGGAGCGCCTGCACGTCCTCATAGAAGGTGTGACGCTGCAGCAGCGGGGTGCCGGCGCTTTGTTTTTCGTTGTCCATGCGCACAGGCAGGGCCTGCGCGGCGGCGCCGGGTAGGGCGCCCGTTGCGGGTCGATTGTTCATTCGTCAATCCGGATCGAAGCATCCGTCGGTCTCTTGAACCGGGATGGAGGGGTTGAAATCGGGGCAAGCTTAAATCAAGCGGGCGCCGGATTTTATTGACCTGAATCAAGGATTTCGAAGCGCGAAAACGCCGCTTCGCATGCAGCGGATTTATAACTTCGGATGAGAAGCATTCATTTGAATGATTGTTTGGGTGCACTTAAGATTTGCCGCAGATTGAACGGCCCGCGCGAAAGCGCGCCGACAATCCGTTGAATCTGCATTTTTGAAGAAAGAAGCTTATGGATTTCGCGTCTGCGCCGCGCGTGCAGCAGCTCAAGCGGCAGCTGCAGGACTTCATGGATAACTACGTGGTGCCCAACCTGCCGCTGTGGCGCAAGGAAGTCGGCGAGGATGGGCTGCAGCATCCGCAATGCATGGAAGACCTGAAGGCGCTGGCGAAGTCGGAGGGGCTGTGGAACCTGTTCCTGCCCGCGCTCGCCAAAGCGCACGGCAGCCCCGTGCTGTCGAACCTGGAATATGCGCCGCTGGCGGAAATCATGGGGCGCGTGAACTGGGCGGCGGAAGTGTTCAACTGCAGCGCGCCGGACGCCGGCAACATGGAGGTGCTGCACATGTTCGGCAGCGCCGCGCAGCGCGAACGCTGGCTCGCGCCGCTCGCCGACGGCAGCATCCGTTCCTGCTTCGCGATGAGCGAGCCCGATGTCGCCTCCTCGGATGCGACCAACATCCAGATCTCGATCCGGCGCGAGGGCGGCGAGTACGTGATCAACGGACGCAAGTGGTTCATCTCCGGCGCCGCGCATCCGCTGTGCCGCGTGGCAATCGTGATGGGCGTGACCGATCCCGGCGCGGAAGCGCACCGGCGCCAGAGCATGGTCATCGTGCCCTTCGGCACGCCGGGCTTCAAGGTGGTGCGCAACATTCCGGTGATGAGCCATAACTTCCCCGGCGGCCACTGCGAACTGGTGTTGCGCGATGTGCGCGTGCCTTGCGCGAACCTCATCCACGAGGAAGGCGCGGGCTTTGCGATCGCGCAGGCGCGCCTCGGCCCGGGGCGCATCCACCACTGCATGCGCTCCATCGGGCAGGCGGAGCTGGCGCTGGAGCTGATGTGCGAACGCGCGGCCGAACGCCGCGCCTTCGGCCGCTACCTGCACCAGCATGCGAATATTGCCGAGTGGATCGCCCTGTCGCGCATGGAGATCGAGCAGGCGCGGCTGCTGGTGCTGAAGGCGGCCTGGATGATCGACCAGCACGGCGCAAAAGCCGCGGCGCGCGAGATTGCGATGATCAAGGCGATCGTGCCGCGCCTGCAGACCACGGTGTGCGACCGCGCGATGCAGGTCTTCGGCGCGATGGGGCTCTCCCCGGACACGCCGCTGGCGGAGCTGTGGACCTGGGGCAGGGTGCTGCGCATCGCCGACGGGCCGGACGAAGTGCACCTGCGCAGCGTGGCGCGCCAGGAAATGGAGGCGGCGGCGGAACGGCGCGGCGCGACCTTGCCCTACCTGAATGCGCCGCAATTCATGTGATTGTCATCCCGGCTAGAATGGAGCATCGATGCGAAGCCGCTGCAGCCGCACCATTTGCCGCACCATTCCCCAGGATTCATGACGCTTTCCTCCCAGTCCCAGGCCGGCGGCCAGCCGGCCATTCCCGCGCTTGCCGTTCCCTTGCTGTCGCTGGCCGCGTTCGGCAGCGGGGTTTCCCTGCGCATGACCGACGCGATGCTGCCGCAGCTGGCGCGCGAATTCGGCGTCACCCTCGGCCAGGCGTCCAATGTGATCACCGTGTTCTCGGTTGCCTACGGCTTGTCGCAACTGTTTTTCGGGCCGCTCGGCGATCGCTACGGCAAGTATTTCGTGATCGCCTGCGCCACCATCGCCTGCGCGGCGACTGCCGCGTTTTGCGGGTTGGCGCCCGGCTTCGGCCCGTTGCTGATGGCGCGCCTGCTGGCCGGCGCCACCGCGGCGGCGATCATTCCGCTGTCGATGGCGTGGATCGGCGACGTGATTCCCTATCAGCAGCGGCAGCCGGTGCTGGCGCGCTTCCTGATCGGCCAGATCCTCGGCCTGGCCGCCGGCGTGCTGGCCGGCGGGCTGGCGGCGGACGCCGACAACTGGCGGCTGCCGTTCTTCCTGGTCGCAGCCGTGTTCGCCGCGGTCAGCGTCGCGCTGCTGGCGCTCAACCGCAGGCTGCCGCCTCATGCGCGCGTGCTGCATCGCGCCGAGGGCCGCGCGCTGCGCCGCATGGCAGGCGAGTTCCGCGTCATCCTCGGCTTGCCGTGGGCGCGCAAGGTGCTCCTGACGGTGTTCCTGGAAGGCGCCTTCCTGTACGGCGCGTTCGCCTTCATCGCGTCGCACATGCACCAGGCGTTCGCCATGTCGCTGACCTCGTCCGGCGCGCTGGTGATGCTGTTCGGGTTGGGCGGTTTCGTATTCGCGCTGGCGGCGGCGTCGCTGGTGCGGCGGCTGGGCGAGAGCGGGCTGTCGCTGTGGGGCGGCATCTTCGTTGCGCTGTCTCTGCTGGCGATCGGCGTCGCCCCTGCATGGTGGTGGGCGATCGGCGCCTGCTTCGGCGCTGGGCTCGGCTTCTACATGCTGCACAACACGCTGCAGATCAATGCCACGCAGATGGCGCCGGAGCGGCGCGGGGCTGCGGTGTCGGCCTTCGCTTCCTGTTTTTTTCTCGGCCAGTCGGTCGGGGTCGCGGTCGCGGGCGCGCTGGTCGGGCCGCTTGGTACGGAAAAGGTGATGGTCATCGGCGCGGCCGGCGTGCTCGCGGTGGCGGTCTGGTTCCAAAAGAGCCTGAAGCACAAGCCGGCCAGATAGGCAGCATCAACAAAACGACAACGGAGACAAACCCATGAGCGAGAACCTGCAGCCCCTCTGGGCACCGAGCGCGGAGCGCATCGACAACGCCCGCATCACCGACTATATGCGCTGGCTGGCGCGCGAGAAGGGCCTGGCGTTCCGGGACTACCAGGCGCTGTGGCAGTGGTCGGTGGACGCATTGCCGGATTTCTGGGAATCGATCTGGCAGTACTTCGACGTGCAGAGTTCCACGCCGTACACGCGGGTGCTGGACGCGGAAAGGATGCCGGGTGCGAAGTGGTTTGAAGGCAGCCGGCTCAACCTTGCCGAGCAGGTATTCCGCTTTCATCGTTCGCCGGGGGCGGGCGCACGCCCGGCAATCATCGGCAAGTCGGAGGCGCGGCCGACGGTGAGGCTGTCCTGGCAGGCGCTGCGGCAGCAGGTGGGCTCGGTCGCCAATGCCTTGCGGACGATGGGCGTGCAGCCTGGCGACCGGGTGGTGTCCTACATGCCGAACATCCCGGAAACCGCGGTCGCGTTCTACGCATGCGCGAGCATCGGCGCAATCTGGTCCTCCTGTTCGCCCGACATGGGAACGGCCAGCGTGGTCGACCGTTTCGGGCAGATCGCGCCGAAGGTGCTGCTGGCGGTGGACGGCTATCGCTACGGGGGCAAGGATTTCGACCGCATCGACGTGGTCCGCGCGCTGGTGCAGTCGCTGCCGTCGCTGGAACAGGTGGTGCTGCTGCCTTACCTGGACGGCGACGCGCGGCTGGAGAACGCGCGGCCCTGGCAGGAGCTGCTGGCGCATGACAGCACGCTGCGCTTCGAACAGCTGCCGTTCGACCATCCGCTCTGGGTGGTCTACTCCTCCGGCACCACCGGCATGCCGAAACCGATCGTGCACGGGCACGGCGGCGTGCTGATCGAGAGCCTGAAAGGACAGGGGCTGCATTCCGGCATCGGCGAGCAGGACCGCTACATGTGGTACTCGACGACCGGCTGGATCATGTGGAACTCGCAGGTGACCGGCCTGCTGCTGGGCGCCACCATCGCCGTCTACGACGGCAATCCCGGCTATCCCGACCTCGGCGTGCTGTGGCGCTTCGCCGAGGAGGCGGAGCTCACGGTGTTCGGCGCCGGCGCCGCCTATTTCGCCAGCTGCATGAAGGCCGGCATCGCGCCGCGCGCCGTCGCGCGCCTGGATGCGCTGCATACGATAGGCTCGACCGGTTCGCCGCTGCCGGCCGAAGCCTTCACCTGGATCTACGAGCAGCTCGGGCAGGATGTGCTGCTGGCGTCCATCAGCGGCGGCACCGACGTGGACGCCGCGTTCGTCGGCGCCTGTCCGATCCTGCCGCTGTACGCGGGGGAGATGCAGTGCCGCTGCCTCGGCATCGCGGTGCATGCGATGGACGAGAAGGGGCAGCCGCTGGTCGATGAGGTGGGCGAACTGGTGGTCACCAAGCCGATGCCCACGATGCCGCTCTATTTCTGGAACGATCCGCAGGGCCTGCGCTACCACGACAGCTATTTCGATACCTATCCCGGCTGGTGGCGGCATGGCGACTGGCTGCGCATCACGCCGCGCGGCGGCGCCATCATCTATGGCCGCTCTGACACCACCATCAACCGCCATGGCATCCGCATGGGCACCAGCGAGATCTACCGCGTGGTGGAAAACATGCCGGAGATCATGGACAGCCTGGTGGTCGACCTGGAATATCTCGGCCGCGAATCCTACATGCCGCTGTTCGTGGTGCTGCGCCCGGGCGTCGCGCTCGACGCGCCGCTATCGGCGCGCATCGCCGATGCGATCCGCAACGCACTGTCGGCGCGCCACGTGCCGAACGAGGTGTTCGCGGTCGACGAGATCCCGCGCACGCTGAGCGGCAAGAAGATGGAGCTGCCGGTCAAGAAACTTTTGCTGGGCATGCGGGTCGATGAAGTGGCGAACCCGGATGCGATGAGCAATCCCGGCAGCCTTGCCTATTTTGTCGACTTCGCGCGCAGGCGCACAGGACAGACATGACATCGGAACAGGACTGGCAGACGGAATACTACAAGGGCATGGATGTGCATGTGACCGCGCTGCCGCGCAGCGATACCTCGTGGGACTTCACGGTGAGGGTGACCCAGCCCGGGGAGGACTCGGCGTCGGAGGCGGAACTGGCCGCCGCGTCTGGTGACGACGGCGACTTCCCGTCGCGCGAGGCGGCGGTGGAAGCCGGCTTCGTCAAGGGCTACTCGATGGTGGATGCGCTGTTTCACTGACGCTCGCTGCACCGGGAAGTCGCAGCATCATGCCGTCCTCCCAAAAATGGCGGTTCGCGTTCCAGCTATCGGGAAGCGCTTGCTTCCCGCATCCGTGAATCCCGCTCTTCCATGCCCGTAAAATTGATTCAGGATAAGGAATTTTCACTATTTCCGGTGGGCACAATGCTTGCTTGATGCGCAACTCATCTTGATCTGGGATAGTTTGCACGGCATACCCTTTTCGAGACCCTCGGCCCAAACAATGCCGGAAGACGATTCGCCAGAAGGTGCATGGCGGGCATCGTCGACATCCGCGCCGACCCGAACCTCGGCCGACAGACCGCGCCATTGTTCAACGCTACTCAGGGAGAAAAAAAGAAATGACCTACCTCACGTGGTCCGACAGCCTCGCCGTGGGCAACAATTTCATCGACAACGATCACAAGAAGCTGATCGAGATGGTCAACCGCCTGCATGCTCTCATGCACGAAGGAAAAGGCAAGGAGGTGCTCGACAAGGTGCTGCACAACCTGGTCACGTATACCCAGGATCACTTCCGCCGCGAGGAAGACCTGATGCGCAGCCTCGGCTTCGCGGATTACCAGAGGCACAAGGATGAGCATGACAAGCTGCTCAAGCAGGTGCTCGACCTGCAGCAGAAGTTCGACAGCGGCGCCGCGACGCTGTCCATCCAGGTGTTGCACTTCCTGCGTGACTGGCTGATTCACCATATCGGGGAATCGGACCAGAAGCTGGCGGCCGCCGCGCGCGGGCGCTGATAAACGCTGAAAAGGCAGACTGCGGGCGGGGCAGGCAGCCCCGGTCCGCGGCGCAATGGCCGTACCTTACTGCCTGCTTCCGCCTCCCTGCGCCGCACGCTGCATTCCTCAGGAAAATATATGGAACCGGAACGTACAGCAGGCAACTAATATTTCCGAAGGCGAATACCACGCCTGCCGCACCGGGCGCGCGGGCGTGCCGCCGTGCTTTCATCGAAACAGCCGCGCCGGATGCCGGGGCGAGCCCGGGACGCAGGACGCAATGTGATATGAGGCGCAACAATGGGTAATGATTCAACAATGGCCGGCATGCGCGGCATCGGCGCCGGAGCGGGGCAGGGCGGCGCTGCATGGACTTGCGCGTTCGCCGCCTGGCTGGTGGCGGCGCTGTCGGTGCTCGGGGCGCTGTTTCTCGGCGAAGTGATGGGCTACGCGCCCTGCGTGTTGTGCTGGTACCAGCGTATCTTCATGTTCCCGCTGGTGTTTGTGCTGGCAGCCGGACTGTTCCCGCTCGATCCGCGGCTCGTGCGCTACGCCTTGCCGCTGGCGGCGGCGGGCTGGCTGGTGGCGCTGTTTCACACGCTGCTGGTCGCCGGCATCGTTCCGGAACGCGCCAGCCCCTGCAGCCAGGGCGTGCCGTGCTCCCAGGTGCAACTGGAGCTGTTCGGCTTCCTGACCATTCCGCTCATGTCGCTGGCGGCATTCTCGGTCATTAATATCCTTCTCATCGCAACCTACCTGAAGACCAGGCAATGAAACAGAAAACAATCTTTATCGCGGCGATCATCCTGCTGGGTGTTGCTTTCATCGGCGCGACCCAGTTCTACCGGAGCCACAAGGCGCAGCAGGCCGAACAGAGCGCCGCCCGGAACCGCGAGTCGCTGGTGCGGTTTCACTCGCCCACAATGGGCAGCGCTGACGCGCCGGTGCATATCGTCGAGTTCCTCGATCCGGCATGCGAAACCTGCGCCGCGTTCTATCCCCTGGTCAAGAAGCTGATGGCGGAAAACCCGGACAAGATCCGCCTGACGGTGCGATACGCGCCATTCCATCGCGGCTCCGACGAGGTGGTCAAGGCGCTGGAAGCCGCCCGCAAGCAAGGCAAGTACTGGCAGGCGCTGGAGGCGCTGCTGGCCGGCCAGGCGAGCTGGACGCTAAATCACACCGCGCGCGTGGAACTGGTGTGGCCGCTGCTGGTACGGGAAGGGCTGGACGTGGCGCGCATCAGGAACGACATGGGCTCGGCCGAGATCGCGCGCGCGATCGAACAGGACCTGGCGGACGGGCTGGCGCTGAACGTCACGAAGACGCCCGAGTATTTCGTGAACGGCCGCCCGCTGCCCCAATTCGGCTTTGACGAGCTGAAGGCGCTGGTCAGGGAAGAGCTGGCCAAGGCCGCCGCCGGCAACTGAGCGCGGCGCGCCGCTTTCACGTCGTCCGGACGCCTTGCGCCGGCCGCTTGCCGCGCGCGCTGTCGGCGAGCGCCGACAGCGGCACCTCGACCCAGCGGTGAAAGGCGGCGCCGGCGGCCAGGCTGGCCAGCCACGCGAGCAGCACGCCCGCCGCCTGCGCTTCCGGCTGCGCCGGCGCGAAGCGGGTGAAGGCGGCATTCACCACCAGGCTCACCGGGAAGTGCAGCAGGAAGACTGCATAGGAAATGCGGCCGAGGTAGGCGGCCAGCCGCGCATTCTGGCCGGGCAGGCGCACCAGCCCGCGGCACGCCAGCACCAGCAGCAGCGCGGTGCCCAAAGCGACGGCGATGCGGCTGCGGAATTCCAGTTCCAGCGCCAGGCCGCCCAGCAGCAGGATCGCGCCGGAGAGCACGACCGCGGCAAGCGGGCCGCGCTGACGGTCCGCCGCCCACCATGCGAGCGCGCCGAGGCCGTAGCTGCCGAAGAAATACGGGGCCCATGCGTCCCATGCCGGATCGAGATTGAAAACCAGGAGCGATGCGGCGCAGCAGCCCCCAACCAGCACCGGCGCCAGCCACCAGCTGTGCCGTCCGCGCCCGGCCAGCCAGAGCAGCAGGGTGAGCAGCGCGAACAGCTGGAAATCGATCGCCACATACCAGGCGCCGGCGGACAGCGATTCGTAGCCGAGGATGCTCTGCAACAGCAGCGCGTGGGCGGCGAACTGGGCCAGGGTGGGCGGGGCGGAGATCGAATCGTGGGTCATCCAGCGCGCGGCCAGCGCCGACGCCGCGACCGCGATGCAGATGGCGGCCATGTAGGGCGGCACCAGTTTCACGAAGCGGCGCCACACTGCGCGCAGCGGCTCGTCGACCGCCATGCCGGCCAGGGATCTGGCGGCGAGGAAGCCGCCCATCGTCAGGAAAGCGTGCACCGCGATGCGGGCGTGCTGCGAGAACCAGCCGACCACGTCCGGCATCAGCGGACGCAGGTAGTCGGTCATGGGGCCGTAGTAGGCCAGATGGTGCAATACGATCAGATTGCAGGCCACGGCCTTTAGCAGGTCAAGAATGCGGAAATGCGTGGTCGGCATGGCGGGGCGGGAATTGACGGTTTCTCAAAAACCCTGAATTCTCTCATGCCCGCCGGGCTTGCGGCTGACCGAACGCGGCGGCGTCAGGGCATGGCCTTTTCTCCGTGGCTCTTTCCTTCGGGTGAATAATGCTCGATGACCGCGTTGATTTCCGCGCCAAACAGCAGGACCGCCGCCGAGATGAAGAAATACAGCAGCAGGATGATGATCGCGCCGATGCTGCCGTAGGTGGCGTTGTAGTCCGCGAAATTGCTGACGTAATAGTTGAAGCCGAGCGAGGCCGCGATCCAGACGATCACCGCCAGCAGCGCGCCCGGCGTGATGAAGCTGAAATCCTGCTCGACGTCCGGGGCAACGTAATAGATGACCGCGACCGCCAGCGTCAGCAGCAGAAACGCCACCGGCCAGCGCAGCCATGCCCACAGCGTGACGAAGAACTGGCCGAAGCCGACCTGGTTCGCCAGCCATTCCATCGCCTGCGGTCCGACCGTGAGCAGCAGGCCGGCCGCAACCAGCATCGCGGCGATGCCGATGGTATATACGATGGACAGCGGATAGAGCTTCCATGCGGGCCGGCCTTCCTTCACGTCGTAGGCGACATTGAGGGCGTTCATCGTCGCGCGCACCGCCGATGACGCCGACCATAGCGCGATAATCACCCCGATCGACATCAGCCCGCCTTTTTGCTGCTGCAGGTCGCTGATGACCTTGTTCACCGGTTCCGCCGCCGCCGGCGGCAGCATGAGCTCGGCATGCTGGCGTACCCAGTCGAAAAAGCTGGACATGTTCAGGAAGCCGAGCAGCGCGATCAGGAAGATGATGAACGGAAACAGTGAAAAAAACACCTGGTACGCGAGCGCCGATGCATAAGTCGTCATGTCATCGTCCAGGAAATCCTTGACCGCGTCCTTGACCAGCTTGAACGGTTTCATTCCGTGCAAACCCATCATGTATATCCGCATTCGCCGTCTCCCATAATGAGCACATAGAAAGAAGCAGGGCGGAATGGATTCCGCCCCTGCTTCGATACCAGACGTGATGTTGCCAGGCTACCGGCGGGCATCAGTGGCTGCGCCCGTACCCCGGCCCCGAGAACGCCCGCTTTGCAAGATAAGTGCCAGCGATCACCGCGCCCGCCGCGACCAGCATGGAACTGGTCGGGAAGTTGCGCATGGTGTTCGCCGCGAGTTCGCCGGCGCGCGGGGCCATCAGCTGCATGCGGCGCTTGGTCATTTCCGCGCCGAGTTCGCCGAGACGGCCGGCAAGCATCTGTTCGGCTTCCGGCAGGAGTGTCGTTTCCTCGTCGGCGACGTGGTGCAGGACGTTGCGCATCAGCTCCATGAAGGTCTGGTCGTAGACCGGGTTGGTGGCGTCCATCGAACGCAGCAGCGCGATCAGGCGGCGCATTTCATTGTGTTCCGGCACGCTCTTCTCGACGACCGATTTTTCCGAGGACACCACCCGCATTGCCGGATAAAAGATTTCCTCCTCGAGCTGCGCATGGATTTCCAATGCGAGGCAGACGGTGTTCACCAGCGCCTTCTTGGTTTGCGGATTGCTGTCGATCTCGTACTGATGGAAAGTTTCCAGCACCGCGGTGTGGTCCATGCGGATCATGTTGGTGATTGTGGGCGTCAGGGTGTTGGTCAGGGTATTCCTGATGGAATTCATCATGGCATCCTCCTTTGTTGGCGGTTGGCGCTTCGGACGAATGCACCATCGAGCAAACACCGTACCCGCTTTACCCGCCGGTTGCGGCCGCGGCAATCTGGGCGCGCTGTTTCTCGTCGGGCAGGCGCCCGCGCCCGGCCTGCATGTTGTCGCGCAGATGGGCGACCTTCGACGTTGCAGGGATCGCGCAGGTGACGGCGGGATGGGCAATCACGAACTTCAGCAGCAGTTGCGCCCAGCTCGTGCAGTCGATCTCCGCCGCCCAATCCGGCAGCGGCCGGTTTCGCAGGCGGCGCACCAGGTCGCCGCCGCCGAACGGGCGGTTGACGATCACGGCAACGCCCCGGTCCTGCGCCAGCGGCAGCAGCCGGCGTGCCGCCTCTGGCTCGGCGGCGGAGTAATTGATCTGCACGAAGTCGACCGCCTCGGACGCCAGCACGCGCGCCACGTCGTCGTGGCTGCCGGCGGTGTAATGGGTGATGCCGATATGGCGCACCGTGCCGGCGCGTTTCCATTCGCGCAGCGTGGCCAGGTGTGTCTTCACGTCCACCAGGTTGTGCACCTGCATCAGGTCGATCGGCCTGGCTCCCAGCTTGCGCATCGAATCCTCCATCTGCCGGATGCCGGCGCTGCGGCCCTGCGTCCAGACCTTGGTGGCGACGAACAGCTTGCCGCGCAGGCCGAGCGCCTGCGCCAGTTCGCCCACAACTTCCTCCGAACGGCCGTACATCGGGGAGGAATCGATCAGGCGTCCGCCCAGGGCCGCGAATTCGGCCAGGACTTCTTCCAGCGGTGCGCGTTCGGCGCGCCCCGGGCCGACATCGAAGGTCTGCCAGGTGCCCAGGCCGATTGCCGGCAGCATTTCGCCGGAGGCGGGGATGCGCCGGCTGATCAAGACCGCCGGCGTTGCTGCGGCCGGCGCGGCCGGCAGCGCATAGGCGCGGCAGAAGGCGGCGGCCGCGAGCAGTCCCAGCGCTTCACGTCGATTGATTCCTGTCATGTCTTGCTCCCAGTCTGCGGGCGGTTGCGACCCAGGCCAGTGCGGCGGGCAGCGCAGCGAAGAACACCGCGTCCAGGCCGGCGCTGCGCAGCGCAGCGATTCCCCAGGCGCTTGCCGCATCGCCGCCGCGGTATACCGCGGTGTCGATGAAATTCTTCGCCTTGTAGCGGCTTTCCGCATCCAGGCCGGTATAGATCATTTCGCGCCCGGGTTTGCCGAGCGCATACTCGCCGGCACGATGCGCAACCTGCAGGCAGGCGATGACGGCGATGGCGGGCCAGATGCCCAGCAGCACCAGGCCGGCGCCCACCAGCAGCGGCACCAGCGGCAACGCGATCCGCAGCCCGAAGCGCACCACCAGGCGGCGCGTGCCGAGCAGTTGCAAGCCGAGCGCCAGCAGGTTGACGGCGAGATCGACGCTTGCGAAGAACCGGGTACGGTCGCCGGCCGCCCCGAAAGCGGCGCCGACCGCGCGCACCATTTCCATGTACAGGGTCGTCGATACCGCGGTATAGCAAAGCACCAGCAGCGCCAGCGCGCGCAGGTCGGGCATGCCGGCAACCAGCGGGATGCCGGCGACGATGGAGCCGCCGACCGGGCGCGCGGATTGATCGGCGGCACGCCCATGCGCGCGCAACGGCAGCAGGCAGGCCATCGCCAGCACCAGCAGCGCTGTCGACAAGGCAATCAGCCCCGCGGCGGACAGCTGGCGCGCAAGCAGGGCCGTGGTCGCCGGGCCGGCGAGTGCGCCGCAGGTGCCGCCGGCGGCGATGTAGCCGTACAGCCGGTGCGACTCCTCCGAAGTGAAGCAATCCCCCATGCGGCTCCAGAACAGCGACACGATGAACAGGTTGAAGACGCTCAGCCAGACGAAGAAGGCGGCCGCCGCGGCCGGGGTGGCGCCGCCCGAAAATACAGCTTGGAAGCCGGCCAGGTTGACCGCAAGGAATCCATACACCAGCGGCAGCACGCGTCTGCGCGGCAGCGTGCGCACCGCCCATCCGAACAGCGGCACGACCAGCAGCGTGAAGAGGAAGGTCGCGGTGAACAGCCACTGCAGTTTCCCGGTGCCGAAGCGTACCGCCATCTCGTCGCGCACCGGGCGCAGGATGTAATAGCTGCACAGCAGCAGGAAAAAGCCGGCAAAGGCGCAGGCGACGCGCGGCAGGTCACCCGGGACCATCGCCGCGCGGGCCGCATCCTGCTTCATGCGCACTCAGAAGCGTCCGTCGGCCTGGTCCGACGGCGGCCGGCGCAGGCGGACTTCCTCGCCGCCCTGGCGCTCGGGGGCCGACGGTGTCGAAATCTCTTCCAGCGTGGCGTCGGTGTCCGCATCATGGCGGGCGGCGATGTCGCCGAGCGCCACCATGCCCACCAGGTCCTTGTCGCGGCTCATGACCGGGATGCGGCGCACCTGGGCGTCGCCCATGTGCTGCAGCACTTCGCCGACCGTCTGGTCTTCGTAGCACCACAATACCTCGTCGCTCATCGCGTCCTGGACGCTGGCCTGGTCCGGCGCCTGGCCCGCGGCGCTGGCCCGAATCGTGATGTCGCGGTCGGTAATCATGCCGACCAGTTTCTGGCCGTTGCAAACAGGCAGCGCACCGACGTTCAGGTCCTTCATCAGCTGGGCGGCGCGCTGCAGCGTGTCCTGCGGCGATACGACAACGGGGTCGCGGGTCATGATCTCGGCAATCGTTTGCATGCTGGGCTCCTTTACGGCTGCGGTGGTGGCGGCTTCGGACCAGGCGTCGTGCAGCAGGCGCACGACCTCGTCGTCGCCGGTCTGATCGAAGTCGGCGTAATACAGGCTGACGGCGCGAAAGCCCGGCGGCGAGAACAGGCAGACGCCGTCGTCGGCCAGCTCCCGCAGGGCCGCCACGGTGTCTGGCGGCGCGACCGGCACGGCGAACACCAGGCGCGCGGGCCTGGCGGCGGCGACCGCCTGCAGCGCGGCTTTCATGGTGCCGCCGGTGGCAACGCCGTCATCGACCAGGATCACGGTGCGGCCGCGCAGCGCGAGCGGTTCCCGGTCGCCCCGGTAGCGCTGCCGGCGGCGCGCGATTTCCTCGACCTGACGCCGCTGCTCCGCCGCGAGGTAATCTTCCGAAGGCCGCACCTGTTCGACCGTTTCCGGATTGAGCACGCTGTGCGACTCCTGGCCTTCGGCGACCGCGCCGAGGCCGAGTTCGGGATACTGCGGGGCGCCGATCTTCCGTACCAGGAAGACGTCGAGCGGTGCTTTCAGCGCGCGCGCGACTTCGTAAGCGACCGGGACGCCGCCGCGTGGCAAGGCGAGCACCAGCGGCGCGGATTGCGCAAGATGGGCCAGGGCGGCGGCGAGCTGCCGACCTGCATCGCGGCGGTCGCGAAACGGCGGGCGGGTGGAAAACATGTTGTCAGCCTTTGGACCAAGAGCCGCAGCAAAATGCCTGCCATGGAAATACCCGCGCAAATCGCCCTCGGTGCAGGCGGCAATGCGGCGTCTTTACACCGGGGCTGTACAAATTACATGTTCCTTTTTCATCCCGGCGCGCGGAACGCAAGGGGAGGACGGCACCCCAACCACCTCCTCATCGGGCACTGGAAAGGAGCCAACACCGGACCAGCTCGGAGAACGGTTTTCCCAGTGGAACAATGCGTCGACACCCCCGGGCAGATGTGCGGAGTGCGTCGCGACATCCGGACCGCCCGCGCGGCTGCCTGAGCGAACCCGGCGGAAGATCAGATCCGCCAATGTGTGACCAGGCTGGAAAAATCGGCGACCGCGCTGCCATCCTGCGCGCCGGGCGCTTATGTCGACGAGCAAGTCCGGGACGCCATGCGCCAGGGCACAAGGCGATTTCCTTCCTGAAGCAGCAACGCCACTGAACCGCCGTCAGCGGCAGCCATCCTTTTCCCTGTTCTTCCCGGCATGGTAGCGCGGGGGCCGTGTTACATCTGCTTACGGCCCCGGCGGCACAATGCCTGTTACAGTTGCGTTTTACATATGGAACAAGGAGCGCGCGCAGTGGCACGGAAACCGTCGGGCAGATCGAAGTCGTCGGGCTGGACCTGGAAGGGCCGGCTGCTGCAGCTGATCCTGGCGCTGGCCGGGCTGGCGGCGGCGGGCGGGGCGCTGCTGGCCGCGTACGTTTTCCTGATCGTGCTGCCGAACCTGCCGGCGCTCGATGCGCTGACCGATTACCAGCCCAAGATCCCGCTGCGCGTCTATACCGCCGACCAGGTACTGATCGGCGAATTCGGCGAAGAGCGGCGCGATTTCGTCCCGATCGGCGACATGCCGGAGGTGATGAAGGATGCGGTGCTGGCGATCGAGGATGCGGAGTTCTACCAGCACGGCGGCGTGAACTACAAGGGCATCGTGCGCGCGGTGCTGATGAATATCGGGAACAGCCGCTCGCAGGGCGCGTCCACCATCACGATGCAGGTCGCGCGCAACTTCTACCTGAGCCGCAAGAAGGAATACTCGCGCAAGATCCAGGAAATCGCGCTGTCGTACAAGATCGAGGAAGCGCTGTCCAAGGACCAGATCCTCGAGCTGTACATGAACCAGATCTACCTCGGCGAGCGCGCCTACGGCTTTGGCAGTGCCGCCCGCATCTACTTCGGCAAGACGGTGCAGGAACTGACCATCGCGGAAGCGGCGATGCTCGCCGGCCTGCCCAAGGCGCCGTCCACCGCCAATCCGGTCGTCAATCCGACCCGCGCGAAGCAGCGCCAGCAGTACATCCTGACGCGCATGCGCGAGCTCGGCCATATCACGCCGGCGCAGTACGAGCAGGCGGCGAAGGAAAAGCTGCAGGTGCGCAGCAAGGGCTACCAGATGCAGACCCATGCGGAATACGCGGCAGAGATCGTGCGCCAGTACATGCATGAAAAATACAAGGACGAGATCTACACCCGCGGCTACACCGTCTACACCACGCTCAACAGCGCCGACCAGAACGCGGCGTACGAAGCGCTGCGGCGCGGCGTGCTGGAGTACGACCGCCGGCACGGCTACCGCGGCCCGGAAGCCTTCGTCGAGCTGCCGAAGGATGACGAAGACCGCGCGCAGGCGATCGACGACATCCTCGCCAGGCACCCCGACAGCGACGACCTGCGGGCAGGCGTGGTGCTGTCGGCGACGTCGAAGCTGGTGCGCGCCGAACTCGGGTCGGGCGAGGTGGCCGAGGTCAGCGGCGAGGGATTGCGCTTCGCGGCGGCGGCGCTGTCCGGCAAGGGCAAGAACAGGATCCGCCCGGGCTCGGTGATCCGCGTCACGCGCGACGCGAAGAAGCGCTGGGCGATCGCGCAGCTGCCGGAGGTATCGGCCGCCTTCGTTGCGCTGAATGCGAACGACGGTTCCTTCCGCGCGCTGGTCGGCGGCTTCGACTTCAACCTGAACCAGTTCGACCATGTGACGCAGGCCTGGCGCCAGCCCGGCTCCAGCATCAAGCCCTTCATCTATTCGGCGGCCCTGGAAAAGGGTTTCTTCCCCGGCACCCTGGTCCAGGATGCGCCGCTGTCGCTGACGTCCGCCGAAACCGGCGGGCCGGCCTGGGACCCGCAGAACGATGACGGCAATTATGACGGCCCGGTCACGATGCGCACCGGCCTGAAGCGTTCGAAGAACATGGTGTCGATCCGCCTGCTGCAGGCGATCACGCCCGGCTATGCGCAGGAATACCTGGGCCGCTTCGGCTTTGACCCCGGCAGGCATCCCGCCAACCTGACGATGACGCTCGGCACCGGCGCGGTGACGCCGGTGCAGATGGCCGGCGCCTACGCGGTGTTCGCCAACGGCGGCTACCACGTCGCGCCCTACCTGGTGCAGAAGGTGGTGGATGCGCGCGGCAATGTGCTGACCGAGGTGACGCCGCAAATTGCGGGCGAGGAAAACAACCGGGTTCTCGACGCGCGCAATGCGTTCATCATGGACAGCATGCTGCGCGACGTGGTCAGTTCCGGCACCGGTTTCGCCGCCAGCCAGAAGCTGGGCCGCCGCGACCTGGCGGGCAAGACCGGCACCACCAACGATGCGGTGGACGGCTGGTTCGCGGGCTATGGCGGCGATGTCGTGGCGGTCGCCTGGATGGGTTATGACCAGCCGCGCTCGCTTGGCGGGCGGGAATTCGGTGCGACGGTCGCGCTGCCGATCTGGACCGACTACATGCGTACCGCGCTGCGCGGCCGCGGCCCGGTGCAGCGCGCCGTCCCGCCGGGACTGGTGCAGGTCGACGGCGAGTGGATGTATGAGGAATTCGCCGCCAACAACGCGGTGCACACGCTTGGCGGCGACGCAATCGGCAATTTCTGGGACCGCCTGTTCGGCGGCCGTCCGGCGGCGCCTCCGCCCGCGCAGGGCGACAAGCGCCAGGAGGACATGAGCTATCGCGGCGGCGGCTGAGATTTGCGCCGGATCAAGCGTTTATACGATTGTCGGCGACATGACAGCGGGACGGGCGTCTTCCTCTTTAAAGTAGCGCAACTGAAGCGCAACACTGGAGAATGCGATGCCGAACATCTACGAATCCGGCCTGGACCGCAACCCGGCCAACCATGTGGCGCTGTCGCCGCTGAGTCTCATCGAGCGCGCCGCCGCCGTCTATCCGGACCGGCTGGCGGTGGTCCACGGCGCCATCCGCCGCAGCTGGGCCGACACCTACGCGCGCTGCCGCCGGCTGGCCTCGGCGCTGGCGCGCAGCGGCATCGGCAGCGGCGACACGGTGGCGGTGATGCTGCCCAACACCCCGCCGATGGTCGAAGCGCATTTCGGCATCCCGATGAGCGGCGCCGTGCTCAATACCCTCAACACCCGGCTCGACGCCGAATCGATCGCATTCATGCTCGACCATGGCGAAGCGAAGGCGGTCATCGTCGACCGCGAATTTTCCGCCGTCATGGAAAAGGCGCTGGCGCTGTCGGTGCGCAAGCCGCTGGTGATCGATGCCGACGACGAGATGTACGACGGCCCGGGCGAGCGCATCGGCACCATCGAATACGAATCCTTCCTGGCCACCGGCGACAGCAACCATGACTGGCAGCTGCCGGCCGATGAGTGGCAGGCGATCTGCCTGAACTACACCTCCGGCACCACCGGCAATCCGAAGGGCGTGGTCTACCACCACCGCGGCGCCATGCTCAATGCGGTGTCCAATGTGCTGGAATGGGACATGGAAAAGCATCCGGTCTACCTGTGGACGCTGCCGATGTTCCACTGCAACGGCTGGTGCTTCCCGTGGACGATTGCCGCCCGCGCCGGCGTCAATATCTGCCTGCGCCGGGTGGAGGCGGCCGCGATCCTGGGATTGATCCGCGAGCACAAGGTCACGCATTACTGCGGCGCGCCGATCGTGCACAGCCTGCTGCTGGCCGCGCCCGACGCGCTCAAGGAAGGCATCGGTCACCGGGTCAAGGCGATGGTGGCGGGGGCGGCGCCGCCGGCGGCGATGATCGAAGGCATGGAGAAAATGGGGTTCGACCTGACCCATGTGTACGGGCTGACCGAGGTGTACGGGCCGGCGGCGGTATGCGTCAAGCACGAGGCGTGGGACGCGCTGGACATCGGCGAGCGGGCCCGGCTGAATGCACGGCAGGGAGTGCGCTACCACCTGCAGCAGGGCGTGACGGTGATGGATCCGCAGACGATGCAGCCGGTGCCGGCCGACGGCGAGACCATGGGCGAGATCATGTTCCGCGGCAACATCACGATGAAAGGCTACCTGAAGAACGAGAAGGCGACGGCGGAAGCGTTTGCCGGTGGCTGGTTCCATACCGGCGACCTGGCGGTGCAGAATCCGGACGGGTATGTGAAGATCAAGGACCGGAGCAAGGACATCATCATTTCGGGCGGCGAGAACATCTCGAGCATCGAGGTGGAGGATGTGCTGTACCGGCATCCGGCGATCATGGCGGCGGCGGTGGTGGCCAAGCCGGACCCGAAATGGGGCGAGACGCCGTGCGCATTCGTGGAAATCAAGCCCGGGGCGCAGGTGACGGCGGAAGACATCATTGCGCACTGCAAGCAGCACCTGGCCGGCTTCAAGGTGCCGCGGACGGTGGTGTTTGCCGAAGTGCCGAAGACATCGACCGGCAAGATCCAGAAGTTCGCGCTCAGGCAGCAGGTGAAGTCGGCAGATGCGCTGAAGTAGGCCACGGGCAGCCGTGCAGGAGCTGCCCGCAAACCCAGGAATCACGAGGCGGCAAGCACGCGGCGCGTCCTGCCGGCCAGCCGCAGGCCGTCACGGAAGTTGAGGCCTAGCATGATCAGCTGGGCGAGGCCGGCGACCAGCTCCACCGCCTGTACCGCATAGAAGAGGGCGTCGAATTCGGCGGAAGATGCCTTCAAATGCAGGAACACCGCCGCCGGCGCGAGCAGTAGGAGGCCGTTCATGCCAATGATGCGCATGCGTCGCTTCTTTTGCTCCGTCAAATTACCCTTGCGTCCGTTCGCAAGGGAGAATCCCGAACCGCCGGCCACGGCCATGCATGGCACGAGCAAGGCAATTCCGTACACGATCATCTGCTTGACCTGGGCGACCGCGGGCAGGTCCAGGAACAGCTCGGAGACAAGGGTCGCGGTGAAGAACGCGGCGACAAGAAGCAGCGCGAGGCTGCCGGCGACGGCGTGGATGACGGATTTCATGGTTACGGTCCTTTCTCGGGAACGGGGAGGTCGAGGCGGTCGTAGAGCGCCCTGAGCGTACGCAGGGCGGCGTGCAGGTCGTCCGTGGAAAGCGGCTCCGCGAGGCTGGCCGCCCATGCCGCCTGCAGCTTTTCCGCCTGCGCGTACGCCTGCGCCCCTTTCCTGGTCAGCGTGTACAGAGGCGAACGTTCATGGCGCGGATTCTTCATCTGCTCGACGAAGTCGTCCTCCTCGAGCCGGTTCAGCTGCTTCAGCGCGCCCTGGCGCGTGATGCCCATCATTTCGGCGATCTGGGGGATCGTCATCGGTTTGGCCGCAAGGGCGATGGCGCCGAGTACCTGCCAGCGGGCACTGGAGAGTCCCAGCGGCGCTACCATCTGATCGCCTTTTTCCAGCAGGCGACCATTCAGCTGGAAAACAACCAGCATGATTTCAGTGAGGGGATCGTAATCCGGAAGGCTGCGGAGGCGCATCTCGATAGGCCTTTCAACAATGAATATGACAACCAGTTTACGAAGCTGTAAACCGGTTGTCAAGATTGATTTTTCAGGTCTGTGAATGGCGTCCGGCCGATTGTTGCAGCAGGTGCAAAGTTGATACGACGCAAGTAATTTCCGGCTTGCGGGCGACGGCGGGAACTTCGCCCGACGCCGGGTGCCTGCGCACCGTCACGTCATGCGAGGATATCCGGTGATTTCCTGTATCTGCTGATACAGCGGCACCAGCCGCGTATACATCTTCTTGTACACCCGCGAATACAGCGCATCGTAGGTCTGCTGGTGATGCGGCTGCGGTTCGAATACCTTGCCCACCCGCGTCATCGCCGCGATCGCGCTGCCGAAGTCGCGATGCAGCTTCAGCCCGACCGCGGCGTTGATCGCCGCGCCCAGTCCCGAGGTTTCATAGACATGCGGCCGGGCGGTGGGCAGCCCGAAAATGTCCGCGGTCAGCTGCATCGCCGCGTCGCTCTGCGAGCCGCCGCCGGACACGCGCAGCGCGGTGATCGGCACGCCGCTGCGTTTCTCGATGCGCTCCTTGCCTTCACGCAGCGCATACGCCAGGCCTTCGAGGATCGCGCGGTACAGGTGGGCGCGGTTATGCACGTCGCCGAACCCGATCACCGCGCCCTTGGCTTCCGGGCCGGGCTGCTTGATGCCGGGCGTCCAGTAGGGCTGCAGCATCAGGCCCATTGATCCGGGCGGCACCGCATTCACCAGTTCGTCGAACAGGTCTTCCGGCGCCACGCCCTGTTCCGCGGCGAGCATTTTTTCCCGGTCGCCGAACTGTTCCTTGAACCAGTTCACCATCCAGTAGCCGCGGAAAATCTGCACCTCGGTGCTGTAGGCGCCGGGCACCGCGGCCGGGTAGGGCGGGATGAAGGGCGTCACCTCCAGGTACTTGCGGCTGGTGGTGTTGATGGTGGCGGTCGTGCCATACGAAAGGCAGCCGACGTGCGGCTCCAGGCAGCCGGCGCCGATCACTTCGCAGGCTTTGTCGGCGGCGGCAGCGATCAATGGCGTGCCGGCCGGAATGCCGGTCTGTTCGGCGGCGTCCGCCTGGATCTTGCCGATCACCGTGCCGGGCGGCACCAGCTCCGGCAGCATGCGCCGCTCGATCGGCATCCCCTGCCATTTCCAGTCGAAGGCGCCGGCCCACTTGAGGCCCTTGTAATCGAACGGTACATAGGCAACCTGCGAGCCGATCGAGTCGATGAATTCGCCGCCGAGACGGTAGTTCAGGTAACCCGACAGCAGCAGGTACTTGTCGGTCTTGTTCCAGATCTCGGGCTGGTGCGCCTTGATCCAGTTCGCCTCGGCCTCGCCGAGGAAGAAATCCACGGTGTTCTCCACCCGCGCCAGCTTGAACGCCATGCGCCACAAGGGATGAATCTTCGGCACGTCGGCGGTGCGGCGCTGGTCCAGCCAGACGATCGCCGGGCGCAGCGGCTTGCCGTCGCGGTCGAGGTTGACCACGGTGCCGCGCTGCGTGGTCACCGCGACGCCCTTGACCGCCGATTTCGGCACCCCAGACTGCGCCCAGAGCCGCTGGCAGGCGGTGCACAGCGCCTGCCAGTACTCTTCCACGCCATGCTCAGCCCAGCCGGGCTGGTCGGAAAAATACGCCTGCAGGTGCACCTGCGACTTGGCGACGATGTGGCCATGCAGGTCGAACAGCAGCGCGCGCACGCTCTGCGTGCCGTTGTCGATCGCCAGAAGATATTCGCTTGTCATGGTCTTCTCCTCATCCCCGCCGCGCGGGCCGGGCGGCGTTCTTGCGCCAGTCGGGTATCAGGTGCAGCGGCGGCAGGCCATAGTGGCGCTGCCATAGTGCCAGGTAGGCGGACTGCTCGGCATCCCAGCGCGCGTCGTCCCAGCCGAGCTCCGGCTGGCAGATGCGGCGGATGCGTTCCATCTGCGCGGCGCCCCCCTCGCGCAGCTGCAGGCCGAGCCGGGTGCGGCGCAGCAGCAGGTCTTCCAGGTGCAGCACCGCTTCCGAGCGCGCCGCCCAGCGCAACTCCGCCCATACGGTCTCGGTGCCGGGAATCGCCTCCAGTTCGCCGTCGCGCGCCTGTTCCAGCACGCGCAATGCATGCCGGCCGTAACGCCCCTGCAGACGCCGGCGTGCCAGCTCTCCGAGCCCGCCGCCGGCGGCCAGCGGCGCGGCGGGCGCGAAAACCGCCTTCGGCCGCAAGTCCGGCTGCCAGCCGGGAATCAGCGGCGCCGCATGCTTCAACGCGTCGAGCGCGATCAGGCGGAAGGTGGTCAGCTTGCCGCCGGTGACCGTGAGCAGCCCGTCCTCCAGCCATACCGCATGATCGCGGCCTTCCCTGGACGGGTCGGCCTTGCCGCTGTCGATCACCGGCCGCACGCCCGCATAGGTGGCGACCACGTCGGACGGCCGGATCGCCAGTTCCGGGAACTGGAACTCGAGCGCCGCCATCAGGTAGGAGAACTCCTGCGGCGTGATCGATGCCTCGTTCTGCAGGCTGGCGCCGTGGTCGACGTCGGTGGTGCCGACCAGCGTCACGCCTTCCCACGGGAACATGAACACCGGGCGGCCGTCGGCCGGATGCATCAGGCTGACCGCCTGCGCCACCGGCAGGCGCCACGCCGGCAGCACCAGGTGGCTGCCGCGCAGCGGCCGCAGTTTTTTTCCCTGCGGCGCATCCTGGCGCAGCTTGTCCGCCCAGGCGCCGGTGGCATTGATCACGACTTTCGCACGCACGCTGAAAACCGCATCGCCGGCGCCGTCCGCCAGTTCGACGCCGGTCACCTTGCCGTCCGCGCGCAGCACGCGCCGCGCCGCCAGGTAGTTCACCGCGGTGCCGCCCGCATCGAGCGCTTCCTGCAGCACCCGCAGCACCAGCCGCGCATCGTCGGTCTTCGCATCGGCATAACACATGCCGCCATTGAGGCGTTCGCGCCGGATGTGCGGCGCCAGCATCAGGAAGTCGTCGGCGCGCAGGTATTGCCGCGTGCGCATGCCCGCCATCAGGTCATACAGCGCCAGGCCGGCGGCAAACACCCGCCGCCCCGGCTTGCGGCCGGCGTAATCGGCGAACGCGAAACCCTGCAGGTCGACCAGGCCCGGCGCTTCCTTCAGCAGGTTCTGCCGCTCGCGCACCGAATCGCGGGTGAGCAGCAGCTTGCCTTCCTTGATGTAGCGCAGCCCGCCGTGCACCAGCTTGGAGGAGCGGCTCGAGGTGCCCCAGGCGAAGTCGCGCTGCTCGACCAGCAGCGCCCGCAGGCCGCGCCGCGCCGCTTCCAGCAGGATGCCGGCGCCCGTGATGCCGCCGCCGATGACGACCACATCCCAGTCGAGCGCGGCCAGCTCCGCCGGCAGCCGTTCACGCCAGTTTGCGCGCCACATGGCTGCATGCCTCCTCGTGAACCTGCGCGGCGACCAGCTTGCCGGGATTCATCAGTCCCTGCGGATCGAAATGGCGGAACAGTTCGCGCATCGCGCCCAGTCCGAGTTCGCCCTTTTCCGCCGCGAGGTAGGGCGCGTGGTCGCTGCCCACCCCGTGCTGGTGGCTGATGGTGCCGCCGGCGGCGACGATCGCCTCGCTCACCGCGGCCTTCAGCCTGCGCCAGCGCGCAAGATCGCGCCCGAATTCGCCGGACAGCCGGTAGACGAAGGTGGTGTACACGCTCGCGCCCTGCGCATACACATGCGACAGGTGGGTATAGGTGTGCAGCCGTTCGCCCTCCTGTTCCAGCGCGCGGGCGGCGGCCTGCTCGACGGAAGACATCATGTTCCAGACCTTGGGCCACTCGACCGCGGTTTCGACCGTGTCGACCGCGTAGCCGTGGCGCCACAGGGAATTGCGCAGGTAGACATTGCGGAAGCGGTTGGCTTTCCATTTGCGCCCGATCGCCTCGCCGGCATGCACGCCGCCGTGGGCGCGCGCGAGGCGCAGCGCGTGGGCCAGCGCGGCGCGCGCCGCTGGCCTGGCGCCGGAGACGCCCATCAGCAGCAGGCACTTGTTGTGGCCGCAGCCGCGCAGCCGCAGGTAGCGCTCGAGCAGGCCGATCAGTGTCTTGTGCCCGGCCAGCGTCAGCGTGGTCAGGGTTTCGACCGGATTGGACAGGCGCAGCATCGACAGCGGCAGCTTTGCCTGCGCGATGGTCCGGACCGCGCTTTCCGCTTCCATCCAGCCCGGGAAGAACACCGCATGGAAGGATTCGCTCTCGGGCAGGCGCGTGATGCGTACCGTCGCTTCGGTCAGGATGCCGAGCCGCCCTTCGGAGCCGAGCACGATTTCGCGCAGGTCGGTGCCTGCCGCCGATGCCGGGAAGGTCGGAATGCGCAGGCTGCCGCTGGGCGTTTCGATCCGGCCGCCGGCGAACAGCTGCTCGATGCGGCCGTAGCGCAGCGACTGCTGGCCGGAAGAGCGGGTCACCACCCAGCCGCCGAGCGTCGAGTATTCGAAGGATTGCGGAAAATGCCCGAGCGTATAGCCGCGCGCGCGCAGCTGCGCTTCCAGGTCGGGGCCGGCGATGCCGGCGCCGAAGGTCGCAAGCTGCGCCTCCGGGTTGAAATCGATCAGGCGAGACAGGCGCGACAGGTTGACTGTCAGTACCGGACGCTCGTCCTCGGGCGCGCTCAGATGGCCGACCACGCTGGTGCCGCCGCCATAGGGGATTACGATCACCTCGTTCTGCGCGGCGTAGTCGAGCAGCTCCCGCACCTGTTCGCTGCTCTCGGGAAAGGCCACGCCGTCCGGCAGCGGACCGGTTTCGCCATAGCGCAGCCGCAGCCAGTCCTGCATGCTTTGCCCGAGGCCGCAGGTCAGTCTCAGCCTCGGCGTGGTATCGATCAGCGCATGCGGTTTCAGCCGGCTCGCCGGGATTGCGCGGCACGCCTGTTCCAGCGTCGCGTCCACCGGCGTCACGCTGCGCCCGATGCGCTCGCGCAGGAATGCCAGGGCGTCGTCGTTGAGGGCGAATTCGACGGTATCGTCGCCCCATCCGTTCCATCGTCTCACCATGCCGCTCCTTTTGTTTATACTTTGGCAGCTTAGCCATCGCGCAATCCGCTGTATTGCGCGTTCATGCCAACCGAATTGTCCGAATATGCCAATACCGCAAAGCGTACGCATTGATCAAACGATGGGCATCGTCGCCGGCGCGTATGCGCAGCCGGTGCTGGAAGCCGCTGCGCTGCGCGGGGTATCGCCGCAGCAGCTGGCGCAGGCGGCCGGCCTGCCGGCGCAGGCGCTGTCGCCGCTGCCGGAAAGCCTGCCGGCGGCCGTCTATGTGCGCCTGCTCGATGCGGGGGCGCAACTTGCGGACGACCCGCATTTCGGGCTGCATGTCGGCGAATGCATGAAGCTCGGCACCTACAACGTGTACGGCCTGATCCTGCTGAGCTGCAGCGATTTCGGCCAGGCGCTGCAGCAGACGCTGCGCTTCGAGGGCCTGGCCCACGATCTCGGGCGCTCGGCGTTGCGGCTCGACGGCGCCGTTGCCGAATACCGCTGGGACAGCGCGCTGCCCGGCGCCAGCCGGCATCTCTCGGAAAGCGTATTCGCAGGCATCCAGGTGGTCGGGACCTGGCTGGCGGGCAGGGCGCTGCCGCCGGCGCGCATCTCCTTCACCCACGCTGCGCCGGCGGATTGCAGCGAGCACCAGCGCATCTTCGGCGACGCGGTCAGCTTCGGCGCGCCGGCCAACCTGGCGCGCTTCGATGCCGCGCTGTTGTCCTGGCCGGTGCGCAACGCCGACGTCAGCCTCTATCCGGTGCTGCAGCAGCATGCGGAGCAATTGCTGCGGGAAAAGCAGCGTGCGCAGGCCGATACCGGCGTCGCGGCGCAGGTGCGCGAAGCGATCGTGCGCAACCTGGCGCAGGACCGGGTACGCCTGGGCACGATTGCGGAAGACATGCGGATCACGCAGCGCACGCTGCAACGCAAGCTGAAGGAAGCGGGCGTCACCTTCCAGCAAGTGCTGGACCAGACGCGGCGCGAACTGGCGCTCGATTACCTGAAGCAGGAACGGCTGAGCCTGGCGGAGATCGCGTTCCTGCTCGGCTACCAGGAACAAAGCTCGTTCTGCCATGCGTTCAAGGAATGGACGGGACTCAATCCGGGCGCCTACCGGGAGCGTCAGGGGCGCGGGGAAAGGACCGGGGACGATGGTTTCAACGCCCCGGCCTGACGCAGCTTATCGCCGGGGTTCGCGTTCGGACGCGAAACGCTGCGGTTCAAGCAGATGCAGCGCCGGAACCGGCCAGTCGACGGCGGGGGCCGCGCGGCGCTGCCTGCCGGCTGCGCACACCGCCGGCCGCGGCTGGTAGGCTGCCACCGCATCGTACATCGCCATGATCTGCTGGATCGCGTGCGCAACCTCCTGGTCGGTCAGCGATTGCACCTCGCTGCGGATTTCATGCGCGACGTTTTTTGCAGGGAAGCGGGCGATCCTGCCGGTGAGGCAGGCAAAGCTGCCGGCCGCTTCCGCGGGAAGGTCCTTCGGCTTGAGCTTGATCAGCCTGCCGTAAGCGGCGGCGAGCCGGTCGCGTCGGTCGGTCGTGCCGGCCAGCACACGGATGGCCGCCTGCAGCTGTGTCCATGCAAATGACATGCTTGTCTCCTCCAGAGTTTTTATGGGATTGCCTGCCGTCTTGTGACGATCTGATATCTCCTGGTGCGTTTATCCTAAGAACAAAGCCGGCGCGCGGAAATCGTCCGAAAGGATGAATGGAGGGCGATACGGCGAGCGCGGGCGACACGCCCATTGCGGCCGGTTCCGGGCACAAGTTGAAGCATTACTTGAATAACGGATGCCAACTCCTTGCGACAACTGGAGAGGGCGGGATGTCAATCAGTCAAGAAGCTGGGATTTTGAACAGTACTGTTGATTTATACAGTTGTTGTGCTAAAGTAAGGACTCCAACAACAACGCTGCGAGGACTGACAAGATGGCACACCTGCATAATTCCTTCGACACCCCGTTCGGCCTTGAATACGCGCCCACGTCTTTCCTGATGCGCTTCGGCCGCCGCGAGATCTTCGTCTGCCGCGATTTCCGCAAGCGCTACTACGCAGTCAATCCCATTCTCGATTGCAGCACCGGCATCCAGCCCGGCCATCTCGAACTGCTGTTGCTGCGGCGCTGGCTGATCATCCTGTCCAGGGCGCGCTGACTTTTTCCATTCCTGCTTTTCGATCTCGCAGCGCCCAGGAGTGTCGACGTGACCAGTGGAGTGGTGCCTCCGGTCATTCCGACAGCGTTGACACAGATCAATGACCTTCCCGGACACGCTTGCGTACACTGCGGTGGTTTTGTCGAACCATCCCCCGGCACCCGCCTGCTGTCAGCAGGAAGGGCAATGGGTATAATCAAGCGTAATGAAATTGTCCCGTCGTTCGCGTATTGTTTCGGCGCTGTTCGCGCTGATCAGCGTGCTGTTCATGCAGCTCGCCGCGGCGGCGTACGCCTGTCCGCCGGGCCGCGTCGTGCAGCTGAATGAGGCCGCGACAATGGCGATGGCGATGGCCGGGCATGAGGCGATGGCAAGCCACGAAGGGATGGAGGAGTGCGACGGCCTGATCGAGGACGACGCGCCGCCGGCGTTGTGCTATTCCGCCACCCAGGTCGCCGACCAGTCTCTGAACAAGCCCGCGCCGGACCTGCCGCCTTCGGTTGCGGTCGTGCTGGTGCCCGCGGTCGCCGACGTCAACCTCGCGTATCGTCCGGTCGCTCCGCCTGCGCGCACTGCCTTGCTGGCGCGCGATTCTTCCCCGCCACTCTCGATCCGGAACTGCTGCTTCCGATTCTGACACCCCAGGCCGCATGAATCCCTGCCGCCGCGCACGCTGCGCCGGCGGTTCCCTTTATGCCGTCTGGAGTTTTCATGTCATTTCCATCGCTTTTTCAACCGCGGGAGCCGGGCGCGCGCCCGCGTCCCGGCCATCACCAGACCGTTCAGCAACGCTTGCTCCGGTGCGCCGCTGCGTTCGCGCTGGCGGTCGCGCCGTTCGCCAGCGCCGAGCCGCTTCCCGGCGCCAGCCTGCAGAGCCTGCTCGATTTCGCCAGGGCGAACAATCCCGAATACGCTTCCATGCGTCATGAAGCGGAGGCGGCCGCGCAGAAAGCGGCTTCCGCCGGCGCGCTGCCGGATCCGAAGCTGCGCGTCGAATTGCAGGACATCACCCGGATGGGCGAGCAGAACCCGACGCTGCTGCCCGGGCGCGCCGGCCGCACGCGCTACCAGCTGATGCAGGAACTGCCCTGGTTCGGCAAGCGCGGGCTGCAGCGCGAGATCGCGACGATGGAAGCCGACAGCGCCCAGGGCCGCGCCGGCGCAAGCTGGGCCGAGCTGGCAAACCGCATCAAGGCGGCTTATGCGCAGTATTACACCCTCCATGAAAACGAAAGGCTTACCCGGGAAATCCTCGACCTGGCGACCCGGCTGGAGCGGCTTACGCAGTCGCGCTACGCCGGCGGGCTGGCGGTGCAGTCGGACGCGATCCGCGCGCAGGTGGAGCAGGCCAACCTGCGCCATGAACTGGCGGCGCTGGAAAGCGAAAAGCGCATGGTGCGCGCGCGCCTGAACATGCTGCTCGCGCGGCCCGGCAATGCGCCGCTGGCCGAACCGGAGCGGCTGCGCGCGCTGCCGGCGCCGGCGAAGCTGGATCATGCGGCGCTCGAGGACAGGGTGCGCGGGCGCAACCCGCAGCTGTTTGCGGAAGAGTCGCGCCTGAAAGCGGCGGAAAAGAACCGCGATCTTGCCTACAGGAACCGCTATCCCGACCTCGCGCTCGGCATCGCGCCCATGCAGTACGGCAGCTCGGTGAAGGAGTGGGAAGTGATGATTGAAATGAACATCCCGCTGCAGCAAACGGCGCGCCGCGCGCAGGAAAGGGAGGCCGAAGCGATGCTCGCCGCCGCCCGCGCGCGCCGCGAAGCGGTGGCGAACCAGGTGCTCGCCGAGCTTGCCGAGAACCTGGCGGGCTTGGAATCGGCGCGCCACAACGAGGCGATCATCGCCGACAGCCTGCTGCCGCAGGCAGAACTTGCTTACCGCTCGGCACTGGCCGGTTATGAAAACGGCAAGGTCGATTTCGCGACCTTGCTCGATACGCAGCGCCAGATCCGCATGGCGCGTCAAAGCCGCATCAAGGCGCAGGCCGAAGCGCAGACGCGCCTGGCCGACATCGAACGACTCCTGGGGGAAGAATTATGAAACACGCTGCAAGCATCGCCGGCGCCGTGGTGCTGGCACTCGCCGCCGCCGGCGCCGGCTACTGGTTCGGCCACCGGGATGCCGGCGCGCCGCCGGCTGCCGCCGGCGCCGGGAGCGGCACGAAGGACGGCACGAAGGACGGCACGAAGGACGGCACAAGCGCGCGCAAGATCCTGTATTACCGCAACCCGATGGGCTTGCCGGATACGTCGCCGGTGCCGAAGAAGGATCCGATGGGGATGGACTACATTCCGGTGTATGAAGGCGAGGAGGAATCCGGGCCGGCGTCCGCCGGCCAGGTGCGCATGAGCACCGAGAAGGTGCAGAAGCTCGGCGTCAGGACCGAAAAAGCCAGCCTGCGGGTGCTCGACCGCGCAGTGCGCGCCGCCGGGCGGATCGAAGTCGACGAGCGCCGCGTGGTAGCGGTCGCGCCGCGCTTCGAGGGCTACGTGGAGCGCCTGCATGTGAACGCCACCGGACAGGCGGTCGCCAAGGGGCAGCCGCTGTTCGAAGTCTACAGTCCGGAACTGGTGTCGGCGCAACGGGAGTACACGATCGCGGCGCAAGGCCTGCAGACGCTGCGCAATGCGGACGTCGACACCCGGGCCGGCATGCAGCAGCTGGCCGACTCCAGCCTCGCGCGCCTGAAGAACTGGGATATCCCGGAGGAGCAGATCCGCGCGCTGGCCCGCTCCGGCGAGGTCAAGCGGACCGTCACGCTGCGCTCGCCGGTTTCCGGCATCATCACCGAAAAGAAGGCGCTGCAAGGCATGCGCTTCATGCCGGGCGAGATGCTGTACCAGATCACCGACCTGTCTTCGGTCTGGGTGCTGGCCGACGTGTTCGAGCAGGATATCGGCCTGGTCAAGCCGGGCGCGAAGGCGACGCTCCACATCAACGCCTATCCCGGCAAGTCTTTCGAAGGCGCGGTCACTTATGTGTACCCGACGCTGCAGGCGGCGACCCGCTCGATCCAGGTGCGCATCGAACTGCCCAATCCCGGCCAGCTGCTCAAGCCCGGCATGTTCGCCGACGTCGAAATGGCGGCCGGCGCGCGCACGAAGGTAGTGGCGGTGCCGTCGTCCGCGGTGATCGACAGCGGCACCCGCCGCGTGGTGCTGGTACAGGCCGGCGAGGGGCGTTTCGAACCGCGCGACGTGAAGCTCGGCGCGCGCGGCAGCGACTATGTCGAGGTGCTCGAAGGCGTGGCCGAAGGTGAGGAGGTGGTGGTCGCCGCCAACTTCCTGATCGACGCGGAGAGCAACCTGAAGGCAGCGCTCGGCGGCTTCGGCGCAGCGCCGCAGGGCGCCGCGCCGGCAGCGGCGGGCGGCGTCGGCCACAAGGCGGAGGGCAAGGTCGACGAGATCGATCCGAAGGCCGGCACCGCCAGCATCGCGCATGGCCCGGTGCCCAGCCTGAACTGGCCGTCCATGACGATGGAATTCAAGCTCGCCAATGACGCGCTGTTGAAGGAACTGAAACCCGGTGCGGCGATCCGCTTCGAATTCGTCGAGCGCCAGCCGGGCGAATGGGTGATCACCGGCTTCCAGCCGGTATCGCTGACACTTCCGGCGGCACTTCCGGCGCCGCCGAAGCCGGCAGCGCAAGCGCACCGGCACGACGGACACTGACAGGAAGGCATCATGCTCAACAAGATCATCGAATGGTCGGGCAGGAACGTGTTCCTGGTGCTGCTCGCAACGCTGTTCATCATCGCCGCCGGCGTGTGGGCGGTGCTGAAGACGCCGGTCGACGCGCTGCCCGACCTGTCCGACGTGCAGGTCATCGTCTACACCGAATACCCCGGCCAGGCGCCGCAGGTGGTGGAAGACCAGGTGACCTATCCGCTCACCACCGCCATGCTGTCGGTGCCGAAGTCGCGCGTGGTGCGCGGCTTTTCCTTTTTCGGCGCGTCCTTCGTCTACATCATCTTCGAGGACGGCACCGACATCTACTGGGCGCGCTCGCGGGTGCTGGAATACCTGAACTTCGCGTCCGGCCGCATGCCGCGCGGCGTCACGCCGCAGATCGGCCCGGATGCGACCGGCGTCGGCTGGGTCTACCAGTACGCGGTGCTGGCCAAGGACCGGACGCTGGCCGAGCTGCGCGCGCTGCAGGACTGGTACCTGCGCTACCAGTTGTCCAAGGCGCAGGGCGTGGCCGAGGTCGCCTCGGTGGGCGGCTTCGTGCAGACCTACCAGGTGACGGTCGATCCGGTGCGGCTGCGCGCCTACGGCATCCCGCTGGCGAAGGTGAGCCAGGTGATCCGCGACTCCAACCGCGACGTCGGCGGGCGCGTGGTCGAGATGGCCGAAACCGAGTACATGGTGCGCGGCAAGGGCTACCTGCGCGGGCCGGCCGACCTGGAAAACCTGGTGGTCAAGAGCGAGAAGGGCACGCCGGTGCTGGTGCGCGACATCGCGCGCGTCGAGCTCGCGCCGGACGAGCGGCGCGGCCTGGCCGAGCTGAACGGCGAAGGCGAGGTGGTGTCCGGCATCGCCATGGCGCGCTACGGACAGAACGCGCTCGAAGTCATCGGCAGCCTCAAGGAAAAGATCGCCGAGGTCAGCAGCGGCCTGCCGGCGGGCGTCAGCATCGAAGCGGTGTACGACCGTTCGGAACTGATCCACCGCGCAATCGAGACGCTCAAGCATACGCTGCTGGAAGAAAGCATCATCGTCGCGCTGGTCTGCATCGTGTTCCTGCTGCATGTGCGCAGCGCGCTGGTGGCGATCCTGATGCTGCCGGTCGGCGTGCTGATGGCCTTCATCGCGATGCGGCTGTTGGGCATGAACTCCAACCTGATGAGCCTGGGTGGCATCGCGATCGCGATCGGCGCGATGGTCGACGCGGCGATCGTGATGATCGAGAACGCGCACAAGCACCTGGAGCGGCTGAAGGAGGACCATACGAACCGCGAGCGGGCGGACGCGATGCTGGCCGCCTGCCGTGAAGTCGGGCCGTCGCTGTTCTTCTCGCTCCTGATCATCACGGTGTCCTTCCTGCCGGTGTTTACGCTCGAATCGCAGGAAGGCAGGCTGTTCTCGCCGCTGGCCTACACCAAGACCTTCGCGATGGCGGGCGCGGCGCTGCTGTCGATCACGCTGGTGCCGGTGCTGATGATGCTGTTCATTCGCGGCAGGATCATGCCGGAGGCGAAAAATCCGGTGAACCGCTTCCTGATCTGGTCCTACCGGCCGCTGATCCGAGGCGTGATGCGCTGGAAAAAGCTGACCATCGCGGTTGCCCTGGCGGCGCTCGCGGCGACGCTCTATCCGGCGTCGCGCCTGGGCAGCGAATTCATGCCCACGCTCAACGAAGGCACGCTGCTCTACATGCCGTCCAGCCTGCCCGGGATGTCGATCACCAAGGCCGCCGAGCTGATGCAGACGCAGAACAAGATCATCAAGAGCTTCCCGGAGGTGGCGTCGGTGTACGGCAAGGCAGGGCGCGCCAATACCGCGACCGACCCGGCGCCGACCGAGATGTTCGAAACCGTGATCAACCTGAAGCCGGAATCGGCGTGGCGGTCCGGCATGAACATGGACAAGCTGATTGCCGAGATGGACAAGGCGCTGCAGTTTCCCGGCGTGTCGAATGCGTGGACGATGCCGATCAAGGCGCGCATCGACATGCTGTCGACCGGCATCCGCACGCCGATCGGCATCAAGGTGTTCGGCAAGGACCTGGAAGAGATGGAAAAACTCGCGCGCCAGATCGAGGCCGTGGTCAAGCAGGTGCCGGGCACGACCTCGGCATTTGCCGAACGCATCACCGGCGGCTACTACCTCGAGATCGAGCCCGACCGCGCGCAGCTCGCGCGCTACGGCATGGCGGTGGGCGAAGTGCAGGAAGTGATCGGCACCGCCCTCGGCGGCGACATGGTGACCACCACGGTCGAGGGGCGGGAACGCTTCGGCGTGACGGTGCGCTACCCGCGCGGCCTGCGCGGCGATCCCCAGCAGATCGCGCGCGAGGTGCTGGTGCCGACGATGGACGGCGCGATGGTGCCGCTCGGGCAGCTGGCGCGCATCGCTATCGCCAAGGGCTCGCCCGGCATCCGCACCGAGAACGCCTTGCTGTCGGCCTACATCTATGTCGACATCCGCGACCGCGACATCGGCGGCTACGTGGCCGACGCGCGGCGCGCGGTCAACGAGCAGGTGAAGTTCCCGCCGGGTTACTACGCGACCTGGAGCGGGCAGTTCGAAGCGATGGAGCGCGCGGTCGACAAGATGAAAGTGGTGGTGCCGCTGACGCTGCTGATCATCTTCCTGCTGCTCTATCTCAACTTCAGGCGCTTGACGGAAACGCTGATCGTGATGCTGTCGGTGCCGTTCGCGCTGGTGGGCGGCGTCTGGCTGATGTGGCTGCTGGGCTACAACATGTCGGTGGCGGTGGCGGTCGGCTTCATCGCGCTGGCCGGTGTGGCCGCGGAAACCGGAGTAGTGATGCTGATCTACCTCGACCATGCGTGGACGGAATCGAAGCGCAAGTGCGCGGCTGCCGGACGCGCGCCGGATGCGGCGGACTTGTACGAAGCCGTGATGGAAGGCGCGGTGGAGCGGGTGCGGCCGAAGATGATGACGGTGGTGGCGATCATGGCCGGCCTGCTGCCCATCCTGTGGAGCACCGGCGCCGGCTCGGAAGTGATGAGCCGGATCGCGGCGCCGATGGTGGGCGGGATGATTTCCTCGACGGTGCTGACGCTGGGCGTGATTCCGGCACTGTATGCGCTGGTGATGCAGTGGCGCCTGAAGAGGGGGCTGGAGCGCGGATAAGCGGGCGGCGCGCGGCGTGGAAAAGGACACGTTGCGCGGCCGTCCGCCGCGGTCATGCGAGGGGTGCAAAATGAAACCATTGGCGCTATGATGAAAGCGGAGCGGCGCGCGGCGCAATGCCAATGCCTGGGTTGACTCCGATACTCTCGCAACTGGAAACAATCGGGCGGAACGGCATGGAATTTGAAGAGTTCGACGCGTTCAATGCATCAGCCGGCCATCCGCCTGTCGCGCCACCGGCTCCCGAATCCCTCACGTCGAACATCCGGCTGCAGTATCTGGTCGATAACACGCCCGTCATCATCTACAGCAGCGTGCCGACCGGCGACTTCAAGATGACTTTCGTGTCGGGAAACGCGCAGCGCGTGCTCGGCTATCGCCCTGAAGACATGGTGGCCGATCCGAATTTCTGGTTCAACCACATTCATCCCGATGATATTCCAGCCATTTTTTCCAGCCTTGCCGGCGTGTTCGTCGACGGCCAGCGTACCTACGAGTACCGGTTTCGCGCCAGCGACGGCCGTTACGTCTGGATGCATGACACCTTGCGCCTGATCCGCGACGCGCATGGAAATCCGCTCGAGGTGATCGGCTCGCTGACCGACATCACCGACCGCAAGATGATGGAAGAAGCGCTCAAGAAAAAGGGGGAGGAGCAGCAGGGCCTGATCAGGAAATTGCAGGAGGCGCACGACCAGCTGCTGCAGTCTGAAAAGATGGCGTCGATCGGCCAGCTCGCCGCCGGGATCGCGCACGAGATCAACAATCCGATCGGCTTCGTCAACTCGAACATGACGACGCTGGGCAAATATATCGAGACGCTGTTCCAGACTGTCGACGGTTATGAGCAGGCGTTCGCGTGCCGGGCGCCGGATCCCGATCTGGAAGCGCGGGTCCGCCAATTGCGGCAACAGTCGGACCTCGACTTCCTGAACGAGGATGCGCCCGCGCTGGTCCGGGAGTCGATCGACGGACTGAAGCGCGTGAAGGACATCGTGCAGGCGTTGAAGGACTTTTCCCATGTCGGCGAAAGCGACTGGCAGATCGCCGACCTGCACCACGGGCTGGATTCGACGCTCCATATCGTCGACAACGAAATCAGGTACAAGGCGAGGGTCGTCAAGGAATACCATCCGGCGCTGCCGCAGATCCGTTGCCTCGCATCGCAGCTGAACCAGGTTTTCCTGAGCCTGCTGATGAACGCCGCGCAGGCGATCAGGGAAAAGGGTGGCATCCGGATCCGCACCGGCCACCAGGCGGGGTGGGTATGGATTGAAATCACCGACACCGGATGCGGCATTCCGCCGGAAAACATGAACCGGATCTTCGAACCATTCTTCACCACCAAGCCGGTCGGAAGCGGCGCCGGGCTCGGCTTATCGATGTCCTACAGCATCGTGAAAAAGCACGGCGGCAGGATCGATGTCGCCAGTGAAGTCGGGAAGGGCACGCGCTTCACAGTGCGGTTGCCGGTGCCGGCGGAGGATGGCGCGTGAGTCAAAGCTGTCTATCCTGACCGTCTATAAAGGACCATAGGATAGGGGAGCGCCAAGGTCGAGCGAAGCCCACCGTTCGCCCCAGATGCGGGGATGGCGGGTTTCGCTTCGCTCTACCCACCCTACGTGCCCGACCGGTAGTCCCGCGGCACGGCGATCCCAGATGCACTGTCAGGGCGATTGCGTCAGTCGAGGTGCACCGCGCCATCCTCTCCCCAGTTCACGCGCGTGATGCCCGGTTCCAGCGCTTCCAGCCGCTTCTTTTCGAGCGTCTGCGCGAGCGCCTTGTCCTGCTGGCGCCGGATTTCGTCGGCCAGCTTCCTGTCCTCGAGCAGCTTGTCGCGCCGCGCGATCCCGAGCCGGATGCTTTCGGCGACGTCTTCCGCCAGCCAGGGTTTCGGGAGATAGCGGAATACTTCGGCTTCGTTGACCGCATGTACGATGGTATCGAACTCGGCGGACGCCGAAAGCATGATGCGCACCGCATCCGGCTGGATCTGCTTGACCATGCGCAGGAAGGCGATGCCGTCGAGGCCGGGCATGCGGTAATCGGAAATGACGAGATCGAAATCGACTTCGCTGCAGCGCACGAGCGCCTTGTCCGGTTCGGTGAAGAGTTCGGCGACCAGGTCTGTTTCGTCAGCATGCAGGCGCAGCGTGCGCTGCAGCGCATGCAGCACCCGCAGTTCGTCGTCGACAATGAGAAAGCGGCGCATCATGTTCTCCGTTCCGGCGCATGCACGTAAATGGTCAGCTTGCGGTCGACCGACTGCTCGAAATCGAGAATCTGCCGGATCACGCGTTCGTCGAGCCGGTTTTCCGCGGACAGCAGCAGGAAACCGTCATGCGTGATCAGGTCGCGCGACAGCACCATGCCCGGACGCAGGGCATGCGCGCGCATGGCGACTTCAGGCTGTACCTCGGCCGTCCTGCCGCTGATGACTTCCTGGAAGACGGCGACGATCTGCGGATCGTAACGCGTGCCCTGCGCCTGGACGACGGCGGCCACCGCTTCGTCGGCGCGCAGGCTGCGCTGCAGCAGCACGCCGTTCTGCAGGTTGTCGAAGTCGCTCGCCAGCGCAAGGATGCGCGCGCCCAGCGGAATGTTGAAGCCGGACAGGCCGTCCGGAAAACCCTGCCCGTCGAAGCGTTCGAGCTGCGCGCGCAGGATGCGCGCGGCGCCGCGCAAGTCTTCGAGCGGCATCAGCAATTGCTCCGCGCGCAGCGGATGCCTGCGGTATTGCCCGAGCTGTTCGCCGTTCATCGTGTTCACCGGCTGCGCCAGCAGATCGTCGGAAAACGCGATCTTGCCGATGTCGTGCAGCAGCGCGGCCACGAAGACTTCCTGCACTTCCTGCTGGTCCAGTTCCAACTTGATCGCAATCTTGCGCGCAAGGTCGGCCACGCGGCGGGAATGTCCGGCCAGCTTGCCTCCCCGCATTTCAATCACGCTCGAGAACACCTTGATCGAGGTAAGAAAGCTCGTCTTGAGCTTGTTGTTTGCTTCGACCAGCCGGTCGTGCGCCGCGCGCAACGCGGTGGTGCGCTCTTCGACTTTCGCCTCGAGGCCGGCGTTCAGCGCGCGCAGTTCTTCGTTCTGCTGCAGCGTCAGCAGCTCGAGCCTGCGCTTTTCCTGCTCCAGCACGCGGCGTTCGAGCGCATGGCGGACGACGAGCACGATGTCGGTATCGTCCCACGGCTTGGTAATGTAGCGGTAAATCTCGCCGCGGTTGATGGCGGCAAGGATGGACTGGACATCCGCATACCCCGTGAGCAGAAGGCGGATCGTTTCCGGCCAGCGCTTGCGCACCCGCTCAAGGAACTGCGCGCCGTCCATCTGCGGCATGCGCATGTCGGAGATGACCAGATCGACCGGTTCGCTCTCGAGAATCTGCAAGCCGGCGGCGCCGCTGTCAGCCGTCAATACCTGGTAGCCCTGGGTGCGGAATACCCGCCGCAGCGACGACAGGATGTTCTGCTCGTCATCCACAAAGAGGATGCTCGGCTGCGCAGCCGCGGTCAGCCGGTCTTCCATTGCCGCAAGATCATTCATGTCCGCGTGCTTTCTTATCCCTGGTCAATCCCGGTGAGGCGAATCGGCGGGGCGATGGGAAGCGACGCGCCTTTACCATTTTATTACCCACCCTGTTGCCATTCCATCTCCGCGCAACCAAATCCAAACTCCGCTCCATCCGCGCCCCCCAGTGGCCTCTGCGCCACGCATCCCGGCCGGCTCATCCGGCCGTGTCGCCGACAAGCACCTGGCAAGCCTCCTCGAACTGTATTTCCGTCTCTCCCAGTGTTTCCATCACCCGCGCTTCGGGCAGCCCGAGATTGTCCCAGGCCGCGTCGGACAGCGGCGGCACCAGGTCCGTCGGGTCTTCCGACAGGTCGAGCGCGTGCGCGATTGCATCCGCGACGTGCACAACGGCGGCCAGCGAGCCGGTCTCGAGCGCGTCCGGCTCGTGATGGCTGGCGACGGCCTTTTCCATCACGAGCGGGAACTTCCAGTGCCGGGCAAGCGCGCTGCCGACCATCGAATGGTCTACGCCGAGCACGCTCTGTTCCGCCTCGAACAGGTAGCAATCGCTTTGATTGCGGCAATCGAGCGTCTTTTCGTATTTCTCGAGAAAGCAGGTCACCAGCACGAGCCTGCCGATGTCGTGCAGCAGTCCGGCCATGAAGGCATATTCCGGGTCGACATGGACGTGGCGGGCAAGCGACCTCGCGCAGACCGCGGTGGCGAGCGAATGGCGCCAGAAAGCGGGAAAGTTGAAGGATGATTTGCCGTCGATTGCAATACTGCCGGTCACGGCGGCGGCGGTGATGAGCGTGCGGACGCTCTGGAAGCCGATGACCGCGATCGCTTGTTGAATCGTCGTGATCTTGTGCTGCAGGCCATAAAACGAGGAATTCGCAAGACGCAGTGTTTTCGCCGTCAGCGCCTGGTCGCGCGATACCTTGTCGGCGAGCGTCTTGACGTCGACGTTTTCCTTTCCGATCGCATTCAGCATCTCCGTGACGACGACAGGCAGGGAGGGCAGGTCGTGGACCTTGCCGATGACTTCGTCAATGGTAAGAACGGTCATGTCGGCTGCTCCATGCGGAGGTTGATGACGTAACGCTGCAGCAGGCCGCTTGCGCCCTGCGCGCCGCAGCGGCGGAACAGGCATGCGATGCGTTCGCGCGCCCGTTGCCGCAGCGCCTCCAGTTCCGCTTCCGACAATGGCATCGCGTTACCGGTCATGATGGGCAGCGCGGTCACGCCGCGCCGTTCCAGCGCCGCCAGCACCGCATCGGTCAGTGTCGCTCCCTGTGGCAGGAGGACTTCGCCGCGCGCATCGTACAAGGGTTCGGACAGCGTCATGCCAGGCGTGGCCTGTTCCAGGGGGAGTTGATTGCGATAATTGATCATGACTTGCTTTCGCATTTCACCAGGCTAAACAGCGTTCCGCGGGAACGCGACTTTTCCCCCATCGGGGAACGCGCCACCTCGAACCAGATGCCCTTGCGGCACACGCTGCGCGCCTGCCCCGCATCCTGCGGCTGGGAAGAGGAATCGAACAGTTCGGGCAGGACTGTCCGCGCATCGCTGCCCAGCAGGCTGCCGAATCCGGACAGCAAGGCTTCGGCAGCGTTGTTGGCAAAGGCGATCATGTGGTTCTCGTCCGCGCCGATCACCGGCACCGCGACGTGCCGAAGAATTTCGCGGACGATATCCAGGCCGACTTCCGTGCGCGCGATCTCCTCCTGCTTGCGGCGCAGCAGCTCTTCCATATGCCGGTTGGCCATCGCCAGTTCCTGGTCGGCGGTGCGTACTTCAAGGTCCAGCCTCTGATTTTCGTCCGCCATTTCCTTGTGCCGGAACGCTTCCGCGATGTGCTCGCGCAGCAGCTGGTCGTCCCACGGCTTCGTCAGGAATTTGTAGATCGAGCCTTCATTCACCGCATCGGTGACCGCCTGCAGTTCGGTATAGCCGGACAGGACGATGCGCACGGTTTTGGGACAGATGCCTTTGGCGGTGCGCAGGAATTCGACCCCGGTCATGCCGGGCATGCGCTGGTCGGATACGATGACGTCCACTTCATTCTGCGCGAGCAGCTTGAGCGCTTCCTGTCCGCCGTTCGCGATCAGGATGTCGTAACCGTCGCGCCGGAGCAGGCGCCGCAGCGCGGCGAGTATGTTCTCTTCGTCGTCGACCAGGAGAAGCGTGCGGTGTTTTTTCTGCAGCCGAAGCAGATGGTCCGGCAGGCGGCGTCCGGTGACGAGCATTGCCTCGATTTCCTTGGGCGCGACCGCCGGACTATAGAAGAAGCCTTGAATCTCATCGCACATGTGGCGTCGCAGGAATTCGCACTGCGCCTCGGTTTCTATGCCGACTGCCACCACACGGATGCCGAGGTGGTGCGCCATGGCGATGATCGCCTTGACGATCGCTTCGTCGTCGGCATTGAACAGCACCCTGCGCACGAAGGCGCGCTCGATCTTGACGCGGTCGAAGGGAAGGCGCTTGAGCCAGGTGAGCGAGGAGTATCCGGTTCCAAAGCCGGCGAGCACCAGCGACACACCGACCGCCTTCAATTGCCTCAATATCGTTTCCGACCCGGAGGGGTCCTGCATCAGGACCGGTTCCATGATTTCCAGCGACAGGCAGGACGGGTCGATGCCGGCTTCGCTCAGCGCGCCGCTGACGCGTGCCGACAGTTGCGGGTCGCGGAACTGGGACAGCGAGATGTTGACTGCAACGCGCACGTTGGGAAAGCCGTTGTCGGACCAGGTGCGCAGATCGCGGCATGCGCGGCGCAGGACCCAGTCGCCGATAAGATGGATCAGGTCGCTGCCTTCCGCCTGCGGCAGGAATTCCAGGGGCGGAATCAGGCCGGCTTCCGGATGCTGCCAGCGCACCAGGGCCTCTACACTGACCATTTCTCCGGTACGCAGATCGGCCAGCGGCTGGTAGTACAAACACAGCTGCTCTTTTCCAATCGCGTGCCGCAACTCGGCTTCGAACGGCGAGGGCGCGGGCGCCGCGATTTCCCGCGCCTGTCCCTCAGTCGTGCTTGGCTGTGCTTGAACATCCTGGTCCACGATGATGCGCTCCACTTCACTCAGACGGGCGTTCTCCAGACTCGAGACCGCGCCACAATTCTCGAAGCCAAACGCGGGCATGCCAACCTGAAAGAGTTATCAGTATGCGGTGTGTTCCATCGTCGATTTAATGGGTCGTGTCTGTGCATACAGCAGCGGCGAAAGTAGCCGGGCAGGTGGTTGAGTTCCTTCAGACTAGGAGCAATATTTCTTCATTTCAAGAAATATCTTTCTGCTGCTTTTTGGTGCGTTGTGTGCGTGGAATTGGTGCAAGCATCAGGCGGTTTTCAAGGCATTGTGAGTTGCGGTTTTTAATCGTGCTCGCTTGAAAAATTGCGCGCGTGTTTCGCTTGAAAAAGCAGAACGAGCGAATATGCTGAACCTCTAGAAAATAATTTCCAACGAGAACAACCAGGGGAGTGGTTCGATGAATCTTGGCGCCGCGCAGGAGGTGACACCGGCCCCTGGAGTCCACGGCATGCAGGTTCTGCATCAGAGCAAGCACACCCGCATCTTCCGGCGCGACTTGCCGGATGGTCCGGGGAGCATCATTTGCAAGGAGCCGATCGGGACGGATGCGTGGGAGCGCGTACGGCATGAAAGAAAAATCCTGGAGCGCCTGGCCGGCATCGACGGTGTACCCCGGCTTGTGGCGAAGGCATGCGATGGCAGTGTCATCGCGATGGAGGATGTCGCCGCGTTGCCGCTACTCGAGACGCTGCGCGGCCAGGCGCCGGACCAGCCGGCGTTGCTCGACCTGGCAACGAGGCTGGTACGAATAATCGCGGCGGTCCACCGTTGCGGCGTTATTCACCAGAACATCAATCCGGCCAACATACTCCTGGTAAAGCCGAGCGGGGAGCCGGTCTTGATCGACTTCCGGCTCGCCGCGACAGTCAGCGAGGCACACCCCGCATTTACCCATCATCGACAGATCCTCGGTACGCTTGCGTACATCTCGCCGGAGCAGACCGGCCGTACCGCGCGCGCGGTCGACCTGCGTACCGACCTCTATTCGCTCGGCGCGACGCTGTATGAACTGGCAACCGGTCGGCGGCCGTTCGAAGTGGACGATCCGCTCTCCCTGATTCATCACCATCTGGCCTGCACGCCGCCGGCGCCGGTGGCGCTGGCGCCGTCGCTGCATCCTGTTTTTTCCGCTATCGTGATGCGGCTTCTCGAAAAGGAGCCGGACAAGCGTTACCAGAGCGCCGACGGCCTGCTGCATGACCTGAACCGCCTGCGCGAACGGCTGGCTACCGGCCAGGTTGAAGCATTCCCGTTGGGCGAGCATGATTTCCCGCTGCGCCTGTCCCCACCCTCGCGCCTCATCGGGCGGCAGGTAGAGGTCGCCACCTTGCTTCGCGTCTTTGAACGCGCAATGCACGGGGAAACGCGCGGCGTGCTGGTGGCGGGCGTGCCCGGGGTCGGCAAGACAGCCTTGATCAAGGAGCTGCGTTCCGTCGTCACCGCCAGGCGAGGCTGGTTTGTCTCGGGAAAATATGACCAATACCGCTTCGAGACGGTTGCTGGCGGCGCCGTATCGCAAGCGATGCGCTCCCTCGGCCAGTTGCTGCTGGCCGAACCGCAAGGCGAGATTGCCAGGCAACGCGAACACATCCTCCAATCGCTCGGGCACAACAGCAGGTTGCTGGCCTCGCTGGTCCCGGAATTCGCGGCCTTGCTGGGTATCGAGCCCGACACCGACGCCGGCGATCCGATCGAGGCGAGCCAGCGGCTGAGCGAGGCGGCGCTCGCGCTGCTGCGCGCCGTCGTATCGCCCGCAAGGCCGCTGGTAATGGTGGTCGATGACTTGCAATGGGCGGACCTGAACGCAATCGGCTTTGTGGACAGGGTATTCAGGAATGATGACCTGCATGGCTTGCTGCTGGTGGGCGTCTACCGTGACGTCGAGGTTGACGAAACCCATCCCCTGGCGCCGATGCTCAAGCGCTGGGAAGGCATGGAGACGGCACCGCTGCGCCTGAAGCTGAATAACCTTCCTCCAGCCGACCTGAGCGCGCTGCTGGCGGAAATGCTGCGGCTCGATGCCGGCGAAGCGGACAAGCTGGCGGAAGTCACCGGCGCGCGCACCGGCGGCAATCCCTATGACACGGTGGAACTGGTCAATGCGTTGCGCCATGACGGCGTGCTGGTCGCCGGCGAATCCGGCTGGAAATGGGATCCGTCGGCGATCCGGCATTACGTCGGACGCGGCGACGTGGTCGATCTGCTGACGGTGCGCATCCACCGCCTGCCGCAGGAATCGCAGGCCTTGCTCGAAGTGATCGCGTGCCTCGGAGGGGAGCTCAGTGTCGGCCTGTTGCAGGACGCGACGGAGGAGGACGCGGCGGCGATGGAAGCTCGGCTGGCCCCGATACTCGAGGACGGGCTGCTCGTGACCGAGCAGGGCATCGAAAACCTGATGCGGTTCCGGCACGACCGCGTGCAACAGGCCGCCTACGGACGCCTGCCCCTGGCCAGGAAGCGCCAGCTGCACCTGGCGCTGGCGCGCGCACTGGCGCAAAAGCCGGACCGCCGGCATCTCGCGGCGGAGCAATATCTCCCGGCGATCGACGAGGTATGCAGCGACGACGAATCGCGCCTCGCAATCCGGCTGCTGCGCGATGCCGCTGCCAGCAGCAGGCTGAGCAATCCTGTGGTGGCCGAACGCTTCCTGTGCGCCGCGCTCGGCGTTCTGTCCAGGCTGCAAACGGAAGACGACGGACCCTTGTCCATTGCAATCGAGACCGAGTACCATGCGGTGCTCTACAGCCTGGGCCGGCTCGAAGAAGCCGACCGGGTCTACCGCTCGCTCGAGCATCGCAATCCGGGCGTGCTGGAGATCGTCAAGGCGGCATGCGTGCAGATCAGCAGCCTGGCAAGCCGCGGCATGCCGGGAGAAGCCGTGCGGCTCGGTCTGGGCCTGCTCAAGCGGCTGGGCTGGACGGTCCCTGAAGACGATTTCGGCGCCGACGTCGAACGGCGTCTGGATGGATTCTTCACCTGGGTGCAGGAGATCGGGGCGCAGACCCGCGAGACCACGGACCTGCATGTCCAGCTGACGGCGAAGCTGATCGAAAGGATGGTCGCGCCCGCCTTCTTCCATGAGCCGCTGATCAACTCCTGGCTAGTGCTCGTCAGCCAGGAACTCTGGGCAAAGAACGGCGTATGCGCGCCGATGTTGCCGATCATCGCGGGCGCGCCCAATTTCACCACCGCTTTCCGGCAGGATTTTCGGACCGGATACAACGCCGCCAAGTATGCGCTGGCGGTGGGCGGCACGTACCGCTACGAGCCGGAGACATCGTTTGCACGGTTTCTCTTCGCCGAACTCGGCGCGCACTGGTTCGAACCTCTGGAAATCGGCGTCGCGCAGTCGCAACTGGCGCGCGAGAGCCTGGTGCGCGGCGGAGACCTGCACGTGGCCGGCCTCGCATACTACTCGTCCATCGTCGGCTTGCTTGACTGCGCACCTGCGCTGGACGTCTATGCGGCGGAAATCGAGGCCGGCATCGCCTTCGCCACGCGCACCTGCAACCATCACGCGGAAAGGGCGTTCCTCGCCCATCGCCAACTTCTTCGCGCGCTGCGCGGCGCGACGTCGGCGCCCGGCGCGTTCGCTGACCAAAACTTCGATGAAGAAGAATACCTGGCGACGCTCGGCGCCAATCCGATGGCGCTGGCCATCTTTCATATCCTGCGCGCGTACAGCGCCGCCATATTCGGCGACGACGCATCGTTGTCCCGGCACGTCGACGCCGCGGTTCCCGCCTTGCCTTACATCGGCGCCTCGTATCTGCTTGCGATCTGGCAGCTCCTGAAGGGGATATCGCTTGCGCGACGCGCTTGCGGCGCGGCTGCCGCCGAGCGCGCCGCGCTGCTGGACGAACTCGACCGGTGCCGCGACTGGATGGCCTGCCGCGCCGCCGATGCGCCCGAAAATTTCCTGCATCTGCTCAGCCTGATCGAAGCCGAGCGCGCCGCGGCGTCGGATGACCACATGGCGGGCGTCGCGTTTTTCGACCGCGCGGTGCGCGAAGCGGCTTCCCGCCCGCGGCCGGGCCATCACGCACTGATCGCCGAACGCGCCGGCCTATTCTTTCTCGGCCGCGGAATGGAGCATATCGGACAAGCACTGCTCGAAGAGGCATGCCGCGCTTATGAGATATGGGGCGCGCATGGAAAAACGCAAGCGCTCCGGCAGGCCTATGCCTTCCTGCGCTTCGACGCGCATCCTGAAACATCGCGCGACCGCGACGGCATTTCCATCGACACCGTCGACATGCTTTCCATCCTGCGCGCCTCGCAGGCCCTTAGTTCCGAAACCAGCCTGGCCCGTCTGCGCACGCAAGTCGTGACGCTGCTGGCGGAAATGACCGGCGCGACGGCGGTCTCGCTGGTGATCTGGTACGACGAGCCTGCGGACTGGTTCATCCTGCGCTCCGAAGACGAGACTGCTGCGCCTGTTTCAGTCAACGATCCGGCGGCGCCGGTGCTGCTGCCGATGGCCATTTTCCGTTATGTCGAACGGACCCGCGAACTGCTCCTGATCGACGATGCGGCGCGCGACCATCGCTTTGCGCATGATCCTTATCTTTCCAAGTTCGAGAGCTGTTCGATACTTGTCGTGCCGATTCTGAGCCAGGGAATGACGCGCGCCATCCTGTATCTCGAAAACCGGCTCGGCCGCGGCGCGTTCACCGACGAGCGCCTGGACGCGATCAGCCTGATCGGCGGCCAGCTTGCCGTTTCGCTGGAGAACGCGCTGCTGTATGAGAACCTGGAACAGCGCGTGCAGGAGCGCACCCGGGAACTGCGCGCCGCGCAGAGCCAGCTGGTGTCCACCGCCCGCCAGGCCGGCATGGCGGAAATCGCGACCAACGTGCTGCACAACGTCGGCAACGTCCTCAACAGCGTGAACGTTGCGGCGGACATCATCAACCGCAAGGTGCGGTCCCTGGAAGTAAAGGGCCTGTCGCGCGCCGTGGGCCTGCTGGACGAGCATGCCGCGGACCTGGGCCACTTCATTACATCGGACAGGAAGGGCAGGATGCTGCCGGACTACCTGCGCAAGCTGGCCAGCGTTCTTGCCGCGGAACAGGAAGGCACCATCGTCGAACTCGAGCAGCTGACGAAGAGCATCGCGCACATCAAGGAGATCGTGGCCATGCAGCAGTCGTACGCCTGCAGCGCAAGCGCGGCCCGCGTCGTGATGGAGACGGTCCGCGTGCAAGACCTGGTCGAAGACGCATTGCGCATGAACGTGGAGCGATTCATGCGCCATCAGATCAAGGTGAGGAGCGAGTTCGCGGACCTGCCGCCGCTGCGGCTGGACAAGACGCGCGTGCTGCAAATCCTGGTGAACCTGGTCAGCAATGCCAAGCATGCGATGGAACGGATCAGCGACCGGCCGCACGAAATCAGCCTGCGGGTGGACGCAACCCCGGAGCGCCAGTTGCGCATCCGGGTAGCGGATAACGGTGAAGGAATTTCACCCGAGAACCTGATGCGCATTTTTTCTCATGGCTTCACTACACGCAAGGACGGACATGGATTCGGGCTGCACAGCTGCGTCATCGCGGCCAAGGAAATGGGCGGGATGCTGACGGCGCACAGCGACGGACCGGACAAGGGAGCGGTGTTTACGCTCTTGCTACCGATGCAGGCGGGGGAGGACGACTTATGCTAGCCAACGAAATGAGCAACCGGCGGGTACTGCTCATCGACGACATGCCGGGGATCCATCAGGACTTCCGCAAGATTCTTGTCCAGGCCACGCAGGCGCAGGCCGAACTCGTGGAGGCAGGGGCCGCGCTCTTCGGCGACGAAGAGGCGAAAGGGTCCGGCCTGGTCATCCCTTCGTTCGAGGTCGACTCCGCCTACCAGGGGCAAGAGGGACTGGCGAAGGTCTGCGAGTCCTTGAAGGAAGGTCGTCCCTACGCGATGGCTTTCGTGGACATGAGAATGCCGCCGGGCTGGGATGGCGTGGAAACCATAGAAAGAATCTGGAAGGAAGACGAGCGTCTGCAGATCGTCATCTGTACCGCCTATTCGGATTACTCGCTGGAAGAGGTATTGAAGCGGCTCGATATCAGCGATCGCCTGCTGATCCTGAAAAAGCCCTTCGACAGCGTCACCGTCTACCAGCTCGCCAATGCGCTTACCGCGAAGTGGGAGCTGATGCAGAAGGCGGCGATGCAGATGAGCCTCCTCGAGGATGCCGTCTGCGAACGCACCTGCGAGATCAAGAAAACGAACGAAGCGCTGCAAAATCAGATCGCCGAACGCCAGCGCCTGGAAAGCCAGTTGATCCAGTCGGAAAAGCTGGCATCCATCGGCCAGCTAGCCGCCGGGGTCGCGCACGAGATCAACAATCCGATCGGGTACATCTCTTCCAACCTGGGTACGCTCGGCAAGTATCTCACCAGCCTGTTCGAGATGCTGCAAGCCTACGAGGAAGCGGAAGGCGCGCTGCCAGCCGCCGAGGCGCTGTTCCGTTTGAAGCAGTTGCGCGCCAGGCTGGAAATCGACTACCTCAAGGAAGACATTCCGGTCCTGATGCAGCAATCGAAGGACGGGGTCGACCGCGTGCGGCAGATCGTCCAGGATCTGAAGGACTTTTCGCGCGCGGACACCGCCTGCGAGTGGGAATACGCCGACCTGCACCAGGGAATCGATTCCACGTTGAATATCGTTGCCAGCGAAATTAAATACCGGGCGGATGTCGTCAAGGAGTATGGAAGCATCCCGGATATCGAATGCCTTCCGTCGCAGATCAACCAGGTGATCATGAACCTGGTGGTCAACGCGGCGCAGGCTATGGGGCCGGAGCGCGGCCGCATCACGATCCGCACGGGCAGCGCCGACGGCAGCCATGTGTGGATCGAAGTGGAGGATACCGGATCGGGCATCAGCCCGGAAAACCTGCCGCGCATATTCGATCCCTTCTTTACAACCAAGCCGATCGGCAAAGGCACGGGACTCGGCCTTTCGCTCTGTTACGGCATCGTCCAGAAGCACAAGGGGCAACTTGACGTGCGCAGTGAGCCGGGAAAGGGAACGACTTTCAAGGTGACCTTGCCGGTTCAGGTGGCCAAGGAAATTGAATAGACGTCGTCAGTTCGTTTGCCGGCAAGGGCCACATCGAAGGGCCCCGGGCGTGGACGACAGCGGATTTGAATAACAGATGGGAGAGGAACACATGTCGTACACGAAATTGACCACGCTGGCGTGGATTGCAGCAAGCGGACTCGCCGCAACAACGGCGCAGGCGGCGCAGCTCCCTGCGGAGGAGCCGGCGGAAGGATACCTGTTCAGGCGGATACTGGGAGACGCAACACTGGACAGCTACGGCATCCGCGCGCACGGCTACATGCAGCTTGGCCTGGCCCGCAACGACAATTCCTCGTCCGCCGCGAGCGCGGGCGGCGGTTCCAATTTTCCAGTGGCGCCGGGCGACGAAGGGTTCAAGCTGGAAGACCTGAAGCTTTTCATCGGCAAGCCGATCAAGACCAATATCCTCCCGCATATCACCCCGCTGCCGGGGCCGACGCCAACCGCGTCTTCCTTCGGCTTCCAGGCCGAGCTGATGTACGGGCGGAGCGGCCAGCCCGGGGCGATGTTCGGGTTCGATAAGGACTGGGGCATCAATCAGCCGGGTGCGAGCAACCCGTCCCTGGCTGCGGCGAACAGGCAAAACTTCCTTGCCGTTCCCCAGTTGTATCTGCTGGCGTATTTTCCGGTCTGGAAAGGCATGGCTCTCAGCGTCGGCCGTTTCGGTTCCGGCATCGGCTATGAAATCCCGCCGCAGACCAGGCCGACGCCGAACGCCTTCTATTCGAGAAGTTACGCATTCGTTTCGCAGCCCAGCCAGGTGGCCGGACTGCTATGGTCCGTGAACCTGGCGCGGGGCGCCTCCGGTTTGCTCGCGGGCGAGATCGGCGTCGTGAACGGCTGGCAGAACTGGCAGGACAACAATCGATCGAAATCGGTTCTCGGTGCATTGCGCTGGCGCAGCGAGGACATGCGCGACGCGCTGAATTACGCGTTCATCACCGGAAATGAACAAAACGATCCCGGCACGACGGTTCAAGCGCCGGTCTCCCTGATCGTGTCGCCGCGCGGGCAGCGGCGCCAGCACCATACTCTCAGTGTCAGCCGCGATTTTGCGAATGGCTGGAGCGCTGCCGCCGAGATCGTCTACGGGCGGCAGGCGGGGGATGGCCAGGCGGATACCGTCAGCATCGTGACCGGGCCAAATTTCGGCGGCGCTTCCTACAACGGAAAGAACGGCATCCTGTCTTATCGGGCCTCTCCCTCAATGCGATATAGCGCGCGCCTCGAGCATTTCAGCGCGCGCGGCGGCTTCGGATTGTTTCCGCTGACCGCGGTGCGCAGCAACTTCAATGCCGTAACTCTTGGATTCCAGTACGACCTGAACAAGTTCGTGGCTTTCAGGCCCGAGATCCGGTACGACTGGCAATCACGGCACAACGCCGTGCTGGCCTTTGGCAGGGGGACGGCGAGCGACCAGACCACGGTCTCGGCCGACATGGTCATCCGGTTCTGAGCGGCTGCAACCCGAGGCGCCTCGCCCGCGCGCATGGCATGGTCCGGCGTGCTGCCCGCACCGGGACGGCGAGCTGTCAGTGATTACCTGATTCGATGAAATCGTGGTGGAACTTATGAATCGACATTTCTTCAACCTGCGCAAGCTTCTTTCGTGTACCTGTGTCTCTTTCGGCATGTCTCTGGCGGCAATCGCGCCGGCGGCGGACGCGGAGGAAATCGTGATTGGCGCGTCGCTGCCGTTGAGCGGGCCGCTCGCCGGATTCGGCCGGGACCAGCAATGGGGCTATCAGGCGGCGATAGACGACGCGAACAAGCGCGGCGGCGTCACGATCGACGGAAAAAAGTACAGCTACCGCCTCGTCGTGCGCGACGACAAAACCGACCCGAGCGTCACCGCCAGCAATACCGAGACCCTCATTTCCAAGGATCGCGCGCTGGTCATGCTCGGCTCCTGCACGCCCGCGCTCGTGAATGCCGGCGCGCTGGTGGCCGAGCGAAGGAAAGTCCCGATGGTCACCGGTTGCAACCCGCTCGGCGCGTTCCGCTCGGTAAGAAAATGGACTTATGTATGGGACATCTTCTTCGATGAAGCCGAACTGGCGGAGGCGCCGTTCCGGATGTTGAAGGAGCTGAACATCGACACCGACAAGTCGGTCGCGCTTTTGCACGATAACGGCCCGGACGGAAAAGTGGTGGGCGGAACGCTCTGGCCGCGGCTCGCGCAGGCGGGAGGCTATGCAGTGAAGCAAAAAGCGGAATTCCCGGTCGACAACATGCAGTTTACGGCGATCGTGAGCGAGCTCAGGACCAAGCGGCCGCAGATCGTATTGGTCGACGCGACCGCGCCGCAAGCGATCTCGCTAAGGAAGCAAATGGCGGCGGCCGGCTATCAGCCCAAGGTTCTGGTGATGGAAAAAGGGGCGGAGTCCGAACAGTTCGCGCGGGCGGCCGGCGCGCTGTCCGACGGCGTGATGGTGGGGGCGTACTGGGACCCGAGCTTTGCCTATCCCGGCGCCCAGGAATTGGCCAGGCGCTTCGAGCGCGACACCGGCATCGCCGTCAGCCAGCATATTGCCGATTCCAACGCGGCCGCCAGCGTCCTGATCGATGCCATCGGCGCGGCGCAATCGCTCGATCGCGAGCGGATCAACCGGGCGATTTCCAGGACAGACAAGGCATACGTGGTCGGACCGGTCAAGTTTGACGAGACGAACACGTCGAAACTCCCGATAGCACTTTCGCAATGGCAGGGCGGGAAGGCCGTGATCATCTGGCCCAGGCGCGTGGCGACCGGCACCTACCTGCAGCCGAAGTAAAGACGGCGCCGCTCAACGACATCCCGGTGATCAAATGGAAACCTTGCATATCGCAGCCAACAGCCTGGTGTCAGGATTGCTTCTTGGCGGGGTGCTCGCGCTTGCCGCGCTCGGGCTGTCCATCGTGCTGGGCGTGATGGGGCTGGTCAACCTGGCGCATGGCGAATTCGTTGTCGCCGGCGGCTACCTGATGCTGTTCGTGCTGCAGCCGTTCGATATCGATCCCATGCTCGCGTTTCCGCTGATCGCCGCGATCATGGCGGCGATCGCGCTCGCGCTGCAGCGAACCCTGTTGCGGCCGTTGGCCGGCGGACCGCCCGAGTCGTCGATGATGACGATGTTCGCCCTGTCGATCGTGCTGCAAAACCTGTACTTGACGCTGTTTCAGGCCGACACAAGGTCGATTCAGCTGCCGTCGTCGGCGCAATCGGTGGAGGTGGGGCCGGTCAGTTTCGGCATGATCTATCTTGTCGGGTTCCTGATCTCGGTCCTGGTGATATTCGCGGCGCATTGCCTGATCACCTCGACCCAGTTCGGCCGCGACCTGCGCGCCAGCGCTGCCGATCCGGAGGCGGCAGAAATCGTCGGTGTCGATGTCGAACGGGTGCGCGGCTGGACGCTTGCCCTGGGCGCTGCCTGCGCCGCCCTCGGCGGCGTACTCGCCGGGGCAATCTTCGGCTTCACGCCGATCAGCGGGCCGGCATATCTGTTGAATGCGTTCGCGATCGTCGTGCTCGGCGGCCTCGGCAATGTGTTCGGAACGCTGGTCGGCGGCGTTGTTCTCGGCGTATTGCAAAGCGTTGGCGGCGTCGCCTTCGGCGACGGCTATCGCGATCTGGTGGGGCTGTTGGTGCTGCTGATCATCCTCGGGCTGTGCCCGCAGGGCCTGATGGGGCGAAAGCATGCGTAACCTCTCTACGAACGCGGCACCCGGCCGGATTCACGCATGGCTGCGCCGCCCGGCGTTCGCGACGGCCCTGGTGCTGGGCGTGCTCGGCCTGCCGGTCATGCTGCCGGGCCTCCTGGGCGACTACGCGCTGGAAGTCGGGTTTCGCCTGCTCGTGCTGTTGAGTCTTGCCGAGGCGTGGAACCTCCTTGCCGGGTACGGCGGCATGGTTTCGCTGGGAACCGCATCCTTCTTCGGCGTCGGCGGCTACGTCCTGATCGGGCTCATGAATGTCGCCGGGCTGCCGGTCCTGCCATCGCTGCTGATCGCCGCGCTTTCCGGCAGCGTGCTGGCGGTCCTGATGGCGCCGGCGGTGTTCCGGCTGCGAGGACTCTACTTCACCGTCGGCACGCTTGCGTTTTCGGAGGCGCTGCGCCTGTTCATGGTCAATTCGAACGACTTCGGCGGCGCGTCCGGCTGGATCGCAGCGCAGGATCCGCCGGACGGGCAAACCCTGTATGCATGGGCGTGGATGCTGTGTGCGTGCACGGCGGGCGTCTTCTCGCTTTACCTCGGGTCGCGCCTCGCGGTCACGCTGAAAGCGGTGCGCGACGACGAGACGGCCGCCGCGCAGGTCGGGGTCAACACCTTTCTGGTGAAGCTGCTGGCCTTCATGACCGCGGGCGCGCTGATGGCCGCGGCCGGGGGGCTGCAGGCGGTCAAGCTGGGCGCCATCGAGCCGTACGGCATGTTCGGCATGTCGTGGTCGATCGCAGTTCTTTCCATCGTGCTCATCGGCGGAATGGGCTGGAAAGGCGGCGCATTGCTGGGGACATCCTTTATCGTTGCGCTTGGCGAGTGGCTTGCCGACTATCCCAATGCCCATCTCGCCATTACCGGCGTCATTTTGATGGTGGTCATCCGCTACGCGCCGCAAGGACTTGCCGGCCTGCTGAATGGCGCGGCATGCCGGCGGTTCGGGGAGGGCGCGGATGAACCTGTTGCGCGCGCTCCGGGTATTCACGGTAAAGCCGCGCGGCCCGGCTCGCCAGGCAGGAAATAGGTGATCATGAGTATTCCCGTCAACGATGCGCAGAGTGGAAGCACGGCTCCCTTGCTGAGCGTGACCGGTCTGACCAAGCGCTATGGCGGCGTCGTCGCCGTCAACAAGCTGGACTTCAGCCTTCCTGCCGGGCAGGTACTGGGCGTGATCGGACCCAACGGCGCGGGCAAATCGACCCTGCTTTCCCTCCTGAGCGGCGCCGTACGCTGCACGGAAGGCACGATCGTCTTTAACGGGCGGGAGGTAACGGGGATGGACCCGGCGGCCCGCGCCCGTTCCGGTATCGGCCGCACTTACCAGGTTCCTCGCCCGTTCCTGAATATGTCGGTCGAAGAAAATCTTCTGGTTCCGCTGTACGCGAAAACGCCTTTTGCGCGCCGGGGCGGGATCAGGCAGCAGCTCGGGGCATTGCTGGAAAGGGCCGGGCTGCAGGACTTTTCACGCACCAGGGCGGCCGACCTGCCGCTATACCGCCGCAAGCGCCTCGAGCTGGCAAGGGCGCTCGCGCTCAAGCCGCGCCTTCTGTTGCTGGACGAAGTGGCGAGCGGGCTCGACGCAATGGAAATCGACGGGCTCATTGGTCTTATCCGCGACGTCGCCCGCGACATCGACGGCATCATCATTGTCGAACATGTCCAGGAGGTGGTGCGCGCCTGCTGTTCCACCGCGATGGTAATGAATTTCGGCGAGCGGTTCGCGCTGGGACCGGCGGCAGAAGTGTTGTCCAGCGACGATGTCGCGGCGATTTACCTGGGTGCCCCCGGCGCGCAGCGCAACCGGAGGAAGCTGCCCGCGACGCCGGTGTTCGCGCCCGGCAGCAGCAGCCGCCATCGCGAGCCCGGACAGCGGCGCGGCGGTCTGGCCGCACTGGTGGATGCAAGGGACATTGCGCCGCCCGGCGTGGCCCCGGCGGTGCTGCTCGAGCTCAAGGATGTCTGCGCCGGCTACGGACAGGCCGGCGTGCTGCACGACGTGAACCTGAGCGCGCAGGCTGGCCGGGTAACGGCAATCCTTGGCGCCAACGGCGCCGGAAAAACCGCGCTTTGCCGGGTCATTGCCGGCGCATTGCCCCCCGTTTCCGGACGTGTTCTTTTCGATCGGCAGGATATAACCGGCCTCGGTCCGCACGCGATCACCGCAATGGGCATCGCGCAATGCATGGAAGGGCGGCGCATATTTCCCGCACTGAGCGTCGAGGAAAACCTCCTCGTCGCCGCGCGAGGCGTGTCGCGGGCCGACCGCCAGGAACGCCTGGAGACGGTTTACGGGAGTTTTCCCATACTGGGCGAGCGCCGCCGCCACCCGGGCACGGCGATGTCCGATGGCCAGCAGCAGATGCTTGCCATTGGCCGCGCGCTGATGGGGCGGCCGAGGATGGTTGTATTCGACGAAATCAGCCTGGGCCTGGCGCCGGCGATGGTGGACCGGTTATACGAGGTGCTGGCAAGCCTTCGGCAAGCGGGACTCGGCATGCTGCTCGTCGAGCAGGATGTGGAGCGGGCAATGGAACTTGCGGATGTCGTCCATGTTGTCCAGCACGGGCGCATCGTTCTGTCCGGCGGTCCGTCGCAGGTGCGCGACGAGGTGCGGCTGCGGGACCTGTACATGGGCAGCAGCGCCGGCGGCCGCGGTGCGGGTTGCGGCATGCCTTTAGCAACAGAAAACAGTGAAGTCATTTGAATGAAGCTGCCAGCATCAATGCGAGGAAAAACGATGATGTTTACGCTCCCGATCCGCCGCCTGTCCTGCAACATCTTGCTTGCGCTTCTTGCCGCCGTCGTCGCTTCGGCGCCGCGCGCGGAAGCGCCGCCGATCCGGATCGGCATGTCGCTCTCGCTGAGCGGCTCCGGAGGCGACGGGCAGGCGGGGGCATCGGGGCGCCTGAACCGGACAGGCTATGAATTGTGGCAAGCGCTGGTCAATCAGCGCGGCGGCATCCTCGGGCGCAAGGTCGAACTGCTGATCCGGGACGACCAGGGCGACCCCGGCCTGACCGCGAAGATTTACGAAGACCTGATCCTGAAGGAAAAAGTGGACCTCCTGTTCGCCCCATACTCGAGCGCGCTGACCCTGGCAGCCGCGCCGGTCATTGACAGACACGGCTATCCATCGCTCGTCAATGCCGCGATTTCCGAGGAAATCTGGAGCAAGGGTTACAAGAATATTTTCGGCATGTTGCTGCCTTCGCAGCGTATCGCCGTGGGCTTCCTGGCAATGCTGTCCGATGCAAACATCAACAAGGTGGCCCTGATCGCCGGGGAAGACTCCTGGTCGGTGAGCGCAAGGGAGGGGGTGAAGAAGTGGGCGGCGCAATACAACATCGTGCTGACCACGGTCATCAGCGTCCCGAAGGCGACCACGGACTTCGAGGCGATCGCAATAAAGGCGCGCCAGTCGGGCGCGGAGGCGGTGCTGCAGCTCGACTACCTCGAGCAGGCGCTGCAGTTGCGCAGGGGCCTGAAAAAGGCCGGCTGGTCGCCGAAGGCGTTTTACAACGCGGTGGGCGGCAGCCACCCGAAATACCTCGAGCTGCTGGGAGAGGAAGCGAACGGGACCTTTTCGACCACCATGTGGGAGCCGCGCGACGACCTGTTCCCGGAGTCGACGCAATTCGTGAAGGATTACACCGCCCGTTTCGGCGTCCAGCCGACCTGGCAGGCGGCCGCCGTGTATGCGAGCGGGCAGGTGCTGGAACGCGCGATCCAGAAAGCCGGCGGAACGAACCGCGACAGGTTGCGCAAGGTGCTGCTCGAGCTCGACATGGACACCGTCATCGGCCGGTACACCGTCGCGCCGTCCGGCATCCAGACCAAGCGTTTTCCGGCGATTTTTCAGTGGCAACAGGGCAGGGCGGAACTGATGTGGCCTTCGGAAGCGCGAACAAAAGCGCCCCAGTTCGGCAAGTACTGACGGCGGCGCCGCCTTGGCAGGCGCCTGGGGCGCGGCGAAGCGGCGCATTTGGCAATGCAGCGTGTACATGGCGGGCGGTCCGGGCTCGACAGGGCAGTCCGGCGGAGAGGCGAGGAATGATTCTGCTTGAGCAAGTATTGCTTTACCTTTTCCGGCGGCTTTTCGTTGTGCTTGCGATCGCGTTGGCACCGCTCCATGCGCAAGGGGAAGCGCTTCCGATTCGCATCGGCCTGTCCCTTTCCCTGACCGGTTCCCTTTCCGAGTTCGGGCGCCTTCACCGGAATGGCTATCAATTATGGGAGGCGCACGTCAACCAGCGCGGAGGGATCCTCGGGCGCAAGGTCGAATTGATCGTCCGGGATGACAAAAGCGAGCCCCAGACGGCGCAAAGAATCTATGAAGAGCTGATCCTGAAGGATAAGGTCGAGCTGCTGTTCAGTCCGTACTCGAGTCCGATTACCCTGGCCGTTGCGCCGGTGGTCGAACGGCATGGCTATTCGATCGTTGTCACCGGCGCCGCGTCCGAAGAAATATGGAACAAGGGCTACAAGAACATTTTCGGGATACTGCCGGCCGCCGGCCGGTTCGCGGTCGGTTTTCTTGCGCTTTTGGCGAACGCCAGCATCAGCCAGGTCGCGATCGTCACGACGGACGACATTTTTCCGGCAAGCGTGGCAAGCGGCGCCCGGAAATGGGCGCCGCAATACGGCATCACCGTTGCCGCCAATATCGTCGAACCCAGGCATTCTCCCGACTTCCTGCGCGCCGCGGAACTGGCGCGGCAGTCCGGCGCGCAGGCGGTTGTGCTGGCCGGCTATCTGGAAGAAGCGATACAGATGAGAAGGGCGCTGAAGAAAATCGGATGGATGCCTGCGGCGTACTACGCCGCCACCGGCGGCTCCGTGCAGAAGTATGCGGAGCAGTTAGGCAATGACGCGAACATGACCTGTTCCACCAGCCTGTGGGAAGCGAATGAAGACCTGTTCCCGCGCTCGCTGCAGTTCGCGATCGATTACCGGGCCCGTTTCAGCGAAACGCCCACGCAGCAGGCTGCCGCGCCGTATGCGGCGGGGCAGGTGCTGGAAGCGGCGATCCTGAAGGCGGGGACAACCGAACGGTCGGCCTTGCGCAGGGCATTGTCTTCCCTCGACATGGCGACGGTCATCGGTCGTTTTTCCGTCGGTCCGGACGGCATGCTCAACAAACGTTTTCCGGTAGTTTTCCAGTGGCAGGACGGCCGGCGTGAAATCGTCTGGCCGCCGGAGGCGAAAACGGCGGAGCTGCTCATCCATCGCTGAACGGATGAAAGGACAAGCCGCCGTTCCGTCGCCGGCCGGGATGGCGGGATGGATGACGGTTCATCCGCGCCGCGCGAACTGGGGCGCGGGCAGGGGGCAGTGACGCAGCGGCGAGCGACAGGGCAACGCAGAACCAGCATGATCCAAATCCGACAACGCCTTGCATTCCGTGTTTTTTTCCCGATCGTGGCATTCACACTGGTCCTGGGAAGCGCCACCTATCTGTTCATTGTCTATGCGACCAGCAGCTTTGCGCACGAGCAGGCGGAAAACAATCTGCGCTGGCGTTCGTATGCGGTGCAGCAAATCGTGGACAGCAACGTGAATGAGCTGCAGCGTACCCGGAAGGCGGCCGATCCCGCTTCGGTACGCGACCGTAAGGTCAATACCCTGGTTGCCTTTGAAGACTTTGCGCGCACCAATGGCTTGCGGATCGATGTCTTCGACGCCGCGACGAAGATCCTGACGTCGAGCGGCGATCTGCCGCAAGCGCCCGATTACGCGATTCAAAAGAGCCTGGACAGTGTCCACCAGTTCGGCGTCGGCAAAGACCGCTACTACATGTACACCTTCATGTTCGAGCCGTGGCAATGGCGCATTACGCTCGTGCAGGACAGCCACGCGTATGACAACTTCATGCAGAACCTGGCTCACGGCATCTGGATCGGCGCGGGAACGCTTATCGGCGCCGCCTTCCTGTTCATGCTGCATCTGACCGTCAGCATGCGCAGACCGATCATGCGCATCATCCGCGACCTGAAAGTCAATCAACAGCCAAGCTACCGGGGCATCGCCGAGTTCGAATACCTGAGCAATTCCATTTCCGCCATGATGGACGCGGTGTGTGAAAAGAATGCCGCGGTAGAGCGTTACCGGGACGATCTGGAGGTGCTGGTCCAGGAACGCACCACCGAGCTCACGAAAGCGAACGACGAGCTGAAGAAGACCAATCAGCGGCTGGAAGAAACCCATCAGCAGCTGCTGCAATCCGAAAAGCTGGCGTCGATCGGCCAGCTGGCCGCCGGCGTCGCGCATGAAATCAACAATCCGATCGGCTTCGTGAACTCGAACGTGGGCACGATGCAGGGATATATCACCGACCTGTTGCGCCTGATCCGCGCCTATGAGGAACATCAGGAAATTCTCCGCCAGGCCGCGCCTCAGCTGGCAGGAGGGATCGACGCGCTGAGGAAGGAGATCGATCTCGATTTCATCAAGGAAGACATCGCGGGGCTGCTGGAGGAGTCGAAAGACGGCCTCGGCCGCGTGACGAAGATCGTCCAGGACCTCAAGGATTTCTCCCGCGTCGGCGAAGCCGACTGGCATTATGCCAACCTCGAGCGGAATATCGACACCACCCTCAACATCATCTGGAACGAGCTGAAATACAAGGTGCGGATCGTCAAGGAATACGGCGGTCTGCCGGAGGTCGAATGCCTTCCTTCGGAACTGAATCAGGTGTTCATGAATATTCTGCTCAATGCCGGGCAGGCGATCGAAAGAAACGGCACGATCACGCTGCGCACCCGCGTGCAGGACAACGAGGCATGGATCGACATCCAGGATACCGGCTGCGGCATTCCGGCCGAAAACCTCAACCGGATCTTTGATCCGTTTTTTACGACCAAGCCGATAGGAAAGGGAACCGGCCTCGGTTTGTCGCTGGCCTACGGCATCATGCGCAAGCATCAGGGGACGATCGACGTGGAAAGCGAGGTGGGACGGGGCACCTTGTTCCGTCTCCGACTGCCGCTCGCGCGGCCGGCATCCGTTGAAGCACAGGACCAGGCGGAGGGCGTGACGCAGCAGGCATGAGGCGGCCCGCAGGACCGCCAAAGGCAGGACTGTCCTTTACAAGAAGTTCATTCCTGCAAAAAAGGCACCGGCATGCATGGCCTGCAGCTCGCCGCGGCGGCGAACGTGGCCGTCAGCGCACGAGTTCCAGCTTCGTCACCGTCAATGCGCCCTTGATATTGTCCGCGTCGAAGCGGATCTTGTCGCCGGCCTTGACCTGGTCGAGCATGCGCGCATCGGCGACCTTGAATGCCATCGTCATGCCGGACATCTCGAGCCGCGGCAGCGGGCCGTGCTTGATCGTGAGTCTGCCGCTGCCCTTGTCCACCTTCTTCACTTCGCCATCCGCGAGCGCGGCGGACGGCGCCGCATGTCCCGCATGGGACGAGCCGTGGTGGTGCTGAGCGGGGTTGGCGAATGCGGGCAGCGCGAGGGCGGCGCCGAGGGCGAGGGCGGTGGCGACATGATGCAAGGGATTCATGAGCTTTCCTTTTTCGTAATGCGGGCGGTCGCGCTTTTGTGCGGCGCTGGCCGCCGGGTGACAGGCCCGGTGATTATATCCCTGCGGAAAGCGTCTGTGCGCGCCGCGGTCCGCTATCGCCCGCAGGACAGGCGCGGCCGCGCGCATGGCGCGTGATGCAGGCAGCTTGCGCTGAAGCGGGCGAACAATTGATATTGGACAGGAGGACAACAGCGTGGCCGATTTATCGTGACGGCACTGATTATCCCGTTCGAATCCGGAGCCTTTAGATTGAGCGCACGCGTTCTCATCGTTGCATCAGAAGCTGTTCCCTTCATCAAAACCGGCGGTCTCGCCGATGTCATCACCTCCCTGGCCAGAGCCCTTCGACGGCGCGGCGTCGACGCCGCCGTCATGATCCCCGGTTATCCGGCCGCGCTCGACGCCGCCGCCGGGCTGCAGGACGCCGGCGTGGTCGCCGACCTGCCGGGCGGCGCCGGCCGGCTGCTGCACGGGACGACTCCCGACGGCGAAGTGCCGGTGGTTCTGCTGCGCACCGCGGGCTTCGAGCGCCGTGCCGGCAATCCCTATGTCGATGGCGACGGCGAAGAGCACGCCGACAATCCGCAGTGTTTCGCCGCGCTGGCGCATGCCGCGGTCGCGGTATGCGCGGGCAGGACATCGCTCGCGCCGCCCCATGTGGTGCATGCGAACGACTGGCATGCGGGCCTGATACCGGCATTGCTGGGTGAGCAGGGGATCGCCGGCGTCGGCTCGCTGCTGACCATCCACAACCTCGCCTTCCAGGGGAATTACCCGCTGGAACTCGGCGCATCCCTGGGGATACCCGCGCACCTGCTCACGCCTGACGGCTGCGAGTACTGGGGCAAGCTGAGTTTTCTCAAGGCGGGCATCCGCCATGCCGGCCGCATCTCCACCGTCAGCCGCAGCTATGCGGCGGAAATCCTGACGCCGCGCTTCGGCCACGGCATGGACGGCCTGCTCGCCGCGCGCCGCGACTGCCTGCATGCCATCCGTAACGGCGTCGATACCGATACCTGGGACCCGGAACACGATCCGCTGATCGCGAAGCCGTTTTCGCGCCAGGACATGCGCGGCAAGACGGCCTGCAAGCGCGGCCTGCAGACGCTGTTCGACCTGCCGGCCGATCCGTTCGCGCCGGTGCTGGCGGTGGGCAGCCGCATCACGCACCAGAAGATGGCCGACGTCGCGCAGATCTCGCTGCCCGACGTCCTGCAGCGCTTTCCGCGCGCGCAGGTGGCGGTGCTCGGGCGCGGCGACCCTGCCTACGAGCGCGGCTTCCTGCAACTGGCCGCGCGGTTTCCCGGCCGGGTCGCGGTGCATATCGGTTATGACGAGCGGCGCGCGCACGCGCTGCACGCCGGGGCGGACATGCTTTTGCACGGCAGCCGGTTCGAACCCTTTGGCCTGACGCCGCTGTATTCCATGCGTTACGGCACGATCCCGGTGGCGTCGCGGGTGGGCGGCATCATCGACACGGTCGCGGACGCCGGGCTCGCCGGCACGCCGCCGGAAGGGGCAAGCGGCATCCTGTTCGACGGCGAGGAGGCCGCCGGGATGACCAAGGCGGTCAGCCGCGCGTTCGACCTGTACGAAAATCCGAGTGCATGGCATGCGATGCAATGCAATGCGATGGCGGCGGACTTTTCCTGGACAGAGCCGGCGCTGGAGTACATCGGCGTGTACGGCGAACTGTGCGACGCGCCGGTGCGGGCCTTGTTCGCCAGCACCGCCACTCCGGCGCAGGAGGAGGCGGGCGCGGCCGCGACGCAACTGCCGAAGCGCGCGACGGCTTAATCGGAATGCAACTTTATCCGATTGAAACACTCAATACGGAGGTGTTGTGTAACGAACAAGCATGTTCGCTGCACAACCGTGATTCCCATCTCCTATAGGAAATATCCCGAAAGCGGACTCATGTTCTTCGAAATCCCGGACCGCCTGCAGCCCGGACGCCCGTTCCCGCTGGGCGCGACCTATGACGGCCAGGGCGTGAACTTTGCGGTTTTTTCCGCCAACGCGGAAAGAATCGAGCTTTGCATCTTCGACGCGGCCGGACGCAGGGAAGTGGCCCGCCTGCCGCTGCCGGACTGCACCGACGAAGTCTGGCACGGCTACCTGCCGGAGGCCTCGCCCGGCTTGCTCTACGGCTATCGCGCGTATGGTCCCTACGATCCGCAGCGAGGCTATCGCTTCAACCATCACAAGCTGCTGATCGATCCTTATACGCGCATGCTGTCGGGGCCGCTGCGCTGGTCGGACGCGCTGTTCGGCTACCGCCTCGGCGCGGCCCGCGGCGACCTCAGCTACGACCGGCGCGACAGCGCGCCGGCGGTGCCGAAGTCGGTGGTGGTCGAGGACCTGTTCAACTGGGGCGACGACCGGCGGCCGGTCATTCCGTGGTCGAAGACGGTGATCTACGAGGCCCATGTGCGCGGCATTTCCATCCTGCGCGAAGACCTGCGGCCCGACCTGCGCGGCAGCTTCGCGGCGCTGGCCAATCCGCGCTTCATCGACCACCTGCTCAAGCTCGGCGTGACCACGCTGGAACTGATGCCGGTCAACGCCTTCCTGCAGGATCGCTTCCTGCTGGAAAAAGGATTGCGCAACTACTGGGGCTACAGTCCGCTGACGTTCTTCGCGCCGGAGCCGGGCTACCTGTCGCAGGGCGGTCTGAACGACATGCGCATGGCAGTGCGCCGCCTGCATGCGGCAGGCATCGAAGTGATCCTGGACGTGGTCTACAACCATACCGGCAGCGGCAACGAGATGGGGCCGACCATCAGTTTCCGCGGCCTCGACAATGCCAGCTATTTCCGGCTGGTGCCCGGCAACGAGCGCTACTACATCAACGAGACCGGCTGCGGCAACACGCTCAATGTCTCGCATCCGCGCGTGCTGCAGATGGTGATGGATTCGCTGCGCTACTGGGCCGATTCCTTCCACATCGACGGTTTCCGCTTCGACCTGGGCGCGACGCTGGGACGGGAGGGGACCGGCTTCGACCCCGGCTCTGGCTTCTTCGACGCGATCCTGCAGGACCCGGTGCTGTCACGCCTGAAGCTGATCTCGGAGCCGTGGGACATCGGTCCCGGCGGCTACCAGCTCGGCAACCATCCGCCGGGCTTTGCCGAATGGAACGACAAGTTCCGCGACGGCGTGCGCCGCTTCTGGCGCGGCGACTCCGGCCAGCGCGCGGATTTCGCCGCCCGGCTGTCGGGTTCGGCCGACCTGTTCAACAAGCGCCGGCGCAAGCCCTGGGCGTCGATCAATTATGTCGCGTCGCACGACGGCTTCACGCTGCAGGACGTGGTCAGCTACAACGAAAAGCACAACGACGCCAACGGCGAGAACAACAACGACGGCCACTCGGAAAACTACAGCAACAACTGGGGCGTGGAGGGGCCGACCGACGACCCGTCCATCCTCGAACTGCGCAACCGGGTGCGCTGCGCGCTGCTGGCGACGGTCGCGCTGGCGCAGGGCACGCCGATGCTGCTTGCCGGCGACGAGTTCGGGCGCAGCCAGCACGGCAACAACAATGCGTACTGCCAGGACAATGAATTGTCCTGGGTGGACTGGAATGCGGCGCAGTCGCCCGAGGGACAGGCGCTGACCGATTATGTCTCCCGCCTGCTGGCCATCCGCCACAGCTTCGCCGCGCTGCAGTCGCAGCGCTTCCTGCATGGCGAAGAACTGGAGCCGGGCGTGCGCGACATGGCCTGGTTCGACGAACGCGGCGAAGAGCTGTCGCCGGAGGCGTGGCAGAATCCGGAGGCGCGCGCGCTGGCGGTGCAGCGCGCGAGCGCTGGCGCCGACGGACGGCTCGACATCGTGCTGATGCTGGTCAACGGCGGGCACGACCCGATCAGCTTCCGCTTTCCGTACCCGGAGCGCAGATGGCACCTGCTGATCGACAGTGCGGTGGGCAACGGGGGACCGCGCGAAATGACGACGCAATCGCTTGAAGTGCAGGGCCACAGCGTGGCCGTGCTCGCCAACCGCGTGCCGAAGGCGCTGCGATAGCCTGGTCAGCTAAGCTTTCAGCCTTGCAGCAGGCAGAACCCGCACACGCCCAGCGTCAGCGCGTTTCCATCCGCCTGCGCGTGCCGTGCGAATGCCATGCGGTCGTACGTCAGGCCGCTGATCTTCTTCGGCGCATCGCCGAGGTTGAACAAGCAGAGCACGTGCTCGCCGTTGACATCGCGCACGAACGCGAGCACGCCGTCCGGCGCATCGACGAAAGCGATGCAGCCATTTTTCAAGGCCGGCGTCTTCTTGCGCAGCGCGATCATCTCGCGCGCGAAGCGCAGCATCGAATCCGCCTCGGTTTCCTGTCGTTCCACGTTCAGCGCGATATGCTCGTCCACCACCGGCAGCCAGGGCTCGGCTGTGCTGAAGCCGCCATGCGCCGCGCCGGTCCACGGCATCGGCGTGCGGCAGCCGTCGCGGCCCTTGAATTTCGGCCAGAAGGAAATGCCGAACGGATCCTGCAGGCGTTCGAACGGCACCTCGGCCTGCGGCAGGCCGAGCTCTTCGCCCTGGTACAGGCAGATGTCGCCGCGCATGCACAGCAGCAGCGCAAAGTGCAGCTTTGCCGCCTCGTCGCGGTCGCGCCCGTACTGCCAGCGCGTGGCCACGCGCGGCTTGTCGTGATTGCTCATCGCATAGCAGGCGGCGCTGTCCGGATGCAGGTGTTCTTCCAGCGTCGCAATCACCTTGCGCACATAGTCGACGCTGTAGTCCGGGCGCATCAGCGCAAAGCTGTAGGCGGAATGCAGGCGGCCGGGCTGGGTGTACTGGCCCATCAGCTTGAGCGGATCGACGCCGCCGACCTCGGCCAGGCTGAACGCGCCGTAGGCATCCAGCAGTTTCCGTATCCTTTCCAGGAAGGGCAGCATCTCCGGCCGTCCCTGGTCGTACAAGTGGACCTGGAAGCCGTAGGGGTGCAGCGCGTCGCCGGTATGTTCGCGCGGCGGGTTATTGCGCAACTGCAGGTCCTGGAAGATATGGTTGCAGGCATCGAAGCGGAAACCGGCCACGCCCATGTCGAGCCAGTAATCCATTTCGGCCAGCACCGCGTCCTGCACCGCGGGGTTGTGCATGTTCAGGTCGGGCTGGCTGGAGAGGAAGGAGTGGAAATAGTATTGGCGGCGTTCCGCATCCCAGCGCCAGGCCGGTCCGCCGAACACCGACACCCAGTTGTTGGGCGGGCTGCCGTCCGGCTTCGGATCGGCCCACAGGTACCAGTCCGACTTGTCGTCCTGGCGCGCGCGGCTCTGCTTGAACCACGCATGTTCTTCGGAGGTGTGCGAGATCACCATGTCGACGATGATGCCGAGGCCGAGCGACTTCGCGCGCCGCATCAGGCTCCTGAAATCGTCCATGGTGCCGAAGATGGGATCGACCGCGCGGTAGTCCGACACGTCATAGCCGAAATCCTTCATCGGCGACTTGAAGAACGGGCTGATCCAGACTGCGTCGACGCCGAGACTCTTGATATACGGGAGCTTGCGCTCGATCCCGGCCAGGTCGCCGATGCCGTCGTCATTGGCATCGCTGAAACTGCGCGGGTACACCTGATAAATAATCATGACTGCCTCACAAAACCCGGCGCCGCGTGCAACCGCAACGTCATGCAGCGCGACGCCCATAGGCAATATCTGTTGCCCAAGGGAATTTCGCAATATCGGGGCGACAAGAACCGGGCTTTTTGTTTTCTTCCTGCAACTGGTTGTCGCATTCCGGTGCAAAAAAATGGCGAGGCTGGCATCGCTCGCGATGCAGGCTTGCGATTTCTGAATGTCTTTTCGCGAACAAACTCGAGAATCGGTGCTCTATTGAAAATGATTTGCCGGCGTTGGCCGGCGACATTTTCTTTCCAGCTTTCCAGGTATCCGGTTCAACACAATGCGAACAACAACGCCTTACCTGCCCAGGATCTATTGCCTGGCCCCGGACTCCACCGAACTCGAACAGCATCTGGCGCGCAGTGCCGCACTCGGTTTCGATCATGTGCTGTTGCCGGAGCGGCCGCAGGCGGATCTGCGGCAGCTGGCGAAGGCCTGTGCGCGGCACGGCGTGCAGCTGCTGCTCGATTTCGATGTGCGCAGCGTCGGCGCCGAGCCTTCGCTGGTGGAAAGCCATCCGGAATGGTTCCACGGCCGAAGCCGCGACGACGACCTGCCCGATCCGCGCCGCACGCTGCGGCCGGAGGGGGTGCGGGCATTGCGGCATGACGATCCCGACATCGCCGCGGCGGTCGCCGGCCATCTCGCGCAGCGGATCGTCGAGCTGGCCGCGGAAGGCGTTGCCGGCGTGCGCTGCCTGGGGCTGGGCGATGCGCCGCCGGCGTTCTGGGAAGCGCTGATTTCGCGGGTAAAGACTGCGCACGGCGCGCTGCGCTTTCTCGCATGGACGCCGGGCAGCACGGCGCCGCAGATCGAAGCGCTCGCGCCATGCGGCTTCGATGCGACGTTTTCCTCCGGCGCGTGGTGGGACTACAAGTCGCGCTGGTTCGCCGAAGAGCAGGACTGGCTGTTCCGTGTCGCGCCGCCGATCGCCTTCCCGGAGAGCACCGACGAAGCGGTGGTCGCGCGCATGAGCGGCAATGAAGAGGCGGCCGCGCGGCGCCAGATCTACCTGCGCGCGTTGCGGCTGGCCGCCGCCTGCGGCAACGGAATCCTGGTGCCGATGGGATTCGAGCACGGCGCGGCCGGCCTGCGCGGCGACCCGGACTGGGATGCGGTGCGGCGCGAGGCGCCGTTCGACCTGTCGGAGGAGATCGCAGCCGTCAACGGGTTTATCGGCAGCCTCGGCGCGTCGTGTTACGCCAGGCCGTTCCGGCTGCTCTCCGGCGCCGATGCGCCGGTCGCGGTGCTGCTGCGCGAGACCGCTGGGCCGTCCCGCCAGGCTTTGCTGGCGGCGGTGAACGCCGACGTCCTGCACGGCGCGCAGGTGGGTGAAAGCCAGTTGCAGGAGCGCGCCGACGGTTTCATCCGGCATGAGCGGATCTGGCCCGGCGGCGAGGAAACGGCGGCAGCGGGAGCGCTTGCGCTGGGTCCGGCCGAGCTGCAGCTATATACCGCGCGCCGCCTGCCGCCTGTGCTGCTGCCGCCGGCGCGCGGCAAGCAGGCGGTGACGGCGGCTGCCAAGGCGCCGCGCATTGCGATCGAGGCGGTGTCGCCTTCCGTGGACGGCGGCCGGTTCCCGGTCAAGCGCACGGTGGGCGAATGCGTGCGCATCGAGGCCGACGTGTTTACCGACGGCCATGACAAGATCGCGGTCGCCTGCCTGTGGCGCACGGCGGATGAGGCGCAGTGGCACGAGGTCCGCATGCACCTGGTGGAAAACGACCGCTGGGCGGCGGCGCTGCCGGTCACGCGCCTCGGCCGCTACCTGTTCGTGATCGAGGCGTGGAAGGACGTGTTTTCCACTTACCGCGACGAACTGGAAAAGAAGACCGGCGCCGGCCTGAATGTGGCGGTCGAACTGGAAGAAGGGCGGCTGCTGGTGGAAGCGGCGCTGCAGCATGCGCTCGACCACGACATCCCGCAGGCGGCGACCTTGAAGTCGCTGGCGAAAAACCTGAAAGCCACGCGCGACAAGGCGAAGGCACCGGCGCGCGATGCCGAGCGGGTCGCTGCGCTGCTGTCCGAACCGATGCTGGAAGCGATGCGCGCCGCCGACGCCCGGCCGTTCGCGGTGCGCAGCGAACCGGTGATGCGCGTCGACGTGGAGCGCCGCGCCGCACGTTTTTCGAGCTGGTATGAACTGTTCCCGCGCTCGCAGAGCGGCGATCCGCAGCGGCACGGCAGCTTCGCCGACGTGGAGAAGCGGCTGCCGGCGATCGAGGCGATGGGCTTCGATACCCTGTACTTCCCGCCGATCCATCCGATCGGGCGCAAGCACCGCAAGGGGCGCAACAACAGCCTGACGCCGGGCCCGGACGATCCCGGCAGCCCCTACGCGATCGGTTCGGAAGAGGGCGGACATGATGCGATCCATCCGCAGCTCGGCACGCTGGACGACTTCCGCCGCCTGCGTGACGAGGCGGCCAGGCACGGGCTGGAACTGGCGCTCGACTTCGCGATCCAGTGCTCGCCCGACCATCCCTGGCTGGAACAGCATCCGGAATGGTTCGCGTGGCGCCCGGACGGCACCATCCGCTACGCCGAAAACCCGCCGAAGAAATACCAGGACATCGTCAACGTCGATTTCTATGCGGACGGCGCGTTACCCGACCTGTGGATCGCGCTGCGCGACGTGGTGCTGTTCTGGGTCAAGGAAGGTGTGCGCGTGTTCCGGGTCGACAATCCGCACACCAAGCCGCTGCCGTTCTGGGAGTGGCTGATCGCCGATATCCGCGGCCGCTATCCGGACACCATCTTCCTGTCGGAAGCCTTCACCCGGCCCAAGATGATGTACCGGCTGGCAAAGGTCGGCTATTCGCAGTCGTATACCTATTTCACCTGGCGCCATACGAAACAGGAATTCATCGACTACCTGACCGAGCTGACCACCACGCCGGTACGCGAATATTTCCGGCCGCATTTCTTCGTCAACACGCCGGACATCAACCCGTACTTCCTGCAGCGTTCCGGCCGGCCCGGCTTCCTGATCCGCGCCGCGCTGGCGACGCTGCTGTCGGGGCTGTGGGGGATGTACAGCGGCTTCGAGCTGTGCGAGGGAACGCCGGTTCCCGGCAAGGAAGAGTACCTCGACTCGGAGAAGTACGAGATCCGCGCGTGGGACTGGAACCGGCCCGGCAACATCATCCACGAGATCAGCCAGCTCAACCGGATCCGGCGCGACAACCCGGCGCTGCAGACGCACCTCAACGTGCGCTTCCTGCCGGCATCCGGCGACCACATCCTGTTCTTCCTGAAGGCGACGCCGCCGGCGGAAGGCGACGCCGGCTTCGGCGACAACGTGATTCTGGGGGCGATCAACCTCGATCCGTTCGCGGCGCACGAGGCGATCCTCGACATTCCTTTGTGGGAATTCGGTCTGCCCGACGACGGCGTGCTGGAAGTGGCGGATCTGCTGAGCGGTGCGCACCAGTCCTGGCAGGGGCGGCAGCGGCATCTGCGGCTCGACCCCTTTGTTTCCCCTTATGCAGTATGGCGCGTTCGACACAAGTGAGTTTTTAACATGGATATGAGTACGGACCGCCGCAGGACAGCCCGCCGGGCTGCCGGTCCCACCGCGGCGAAAACCAGGCCCTTCAGCGACGACCCGCTGTGGTACAAGGATGCGATCATCTACCAGGTGCACGTCAAGTCGTTCTACGATGCCAACAACGACGGCATCGGCGACTTTGCCGGCCTGATCGACAAGCTGGACTACATCGCCGACCTCGGCGTGAACACTATCTGGCTGCTGCCGTTCTATTCGTCGCCGCGGCGCGACGACGGCTACGACATCGCCGAGTACCGCCGGGTGCATCCCGACTACGGCACCATGGCCGACGCGAAACGCTTCATCGCCGAAGCGCACCGGCGGGGGCTGCGGGTGATCACCGAACTGGTGGTCAACCATACCTCCGACCAGCATCCCTGGTTCCAGCGCGCGCGCAAGGCCAGGCCCGGTTCCAAGGCGCGCGAATTCTATGTATGGTCGGACAACGACCAGGCGTACAGCGGCACGCGCATCATCTTCTGCGACACGGAAAAATCGAACTGGACCTGGGACCCGGTGGCCAACGCGTTCTTCTGGCACCGCTTCTATTCGCATCAGCCGGACCTGAATTTCGACAATCCGCAGGTGCTCAAGGCGGTGATCGGCGTCATGAAATACTGGCTGGACGTGGGCGTGGACGGGCTGCGCCTGGACGCGGTGCCCTACCTGATCGAACGGGAAGGCACCAGCAACGAGAACCTGCCGGAAACCCACGACATCCTGAAGCGGATCCGTGCCGAACTCGACCGCAGCTATCCGGGCCGCATGCTGCTGGCGGAGGCCAACATGTGGCCGGAAGACGTGCTGCCGTATTTCGGCAGCAGCGACGAATGCCACATGGCCTTCCACTTCCCGCTGATGCCGCGCATGTACATGGCGCTGGCGCAGGAAGACCGCTTCCCGATTGCCGACATCCTGCGGCAGACGCCGGAAATCCCGTCCAACTGCCAGTGGGCGATCTTCCTGCGCAACCATGACGAGCTGACGCTGGAGATGGTCACCGACAAGGAGCGCGACTACCTGTGGAATTTCTATGCGGCGGAAAAGCGGGCGCGCATCAACCTCGGCATACGGCGCCGGCTGGCGCCGCTGCTGGAGCGCGACCGCCGCCGCACCGAGCTGCTCAACAGCTTCCTGCTGTCCATGCCCGGCACGCCGGTGCTGTACTACGGCGACGAGATCGGCATGGGCGACAACATCCACCTGGGCGACCGCGACGGCGTGCGCACGCCGATGCAGTGGACGCCGGACCGCAACGGCGGCTTTTCGCGTGCCGACCCGGCCAGGCTGGTGCTGCCGCCGATCATGGACCCGCTGTACGGCTACCAGACCGTCAACGTCGAGTCGCAGCTGGCCGACCCGTATTCGCTGCTGAACTGGACGCGCCGCATGCTGGCGATCCGCAAGCAGCACTGCGCGTTCAGCCGCGGCACCTTCACGCTGCTGTACCCGGCCAACCGCCGCATCCTCGCCTACCTGCGCGAATTCGGCGAAGGCGGACAGGACGACCCGACGGAAACCATCCTGTGCGTGGCCAACGTGTCGCGCTCGGCGCAGGCGGTCGAACTCGACCTGTCATCCTACGCCGGCCGGGTGCCGCTGGAAATGCTGGGCGGATCCGCCTTCCCGCCGATCGGCAAGCTGCCTTACCTGCTGACGCTGCCGCCTTACGGTTTCTACTGGTTCCTGCTGACGCAGGAGGCAAGCATGCCGGCCTGGCATACGCCGGCGCCGGAACCGTTGCCGGAGATGGCGACGCTGGTGCTGCGCCAGCACATCGCCGAAGTGCTGGATGCGCCGCGCCGCGCGATCCTGGAAGGGGAGGCGCTGCCGGCCTACCTGCCGAAGCGGCGCTGGTATGCCGCCAAGCAGGAGAAACTGAAGGCGGCCCGCATCGGGGCGGCGACCCTGCTGCCGGCGTCCCAGGCCAAACCGAACGTGATGCCGGCCATGCTGGCGGAAATCGAGGTCGTCACCAGCGCCGGCCCCGACTGCTACCTGATGCCGCTCGGCTTCATCCGCGAGGAAGACATCGTCACCGCGATGCCGCAGCAGCTGGCGCTGGCGCGGGTGCGGCGCGGGCGCCATGTCGGCCTCCTGACCGACGCTTTCGTGCTCGATTCCTTTTCCTATGTGATCCTGGATCTGCTGCGCGCGGACGCCGTGCTGCCGTCGAACGACGGGGAGCTGCGGTTCGTTCCGACCGAGGCGCTGGCGGCGTTCGACGTCGGCGAGCAGCCGGCGATCCGGCGCCTGGCGGCAGAACAATCCAACAGCTCGCTGGTGCTGGAAGACCGCATGGTGCTCAAGATCATCCGCCGCCTGCTGCCCGGCATGCATCCGGAGGCCGAGATGGGGCGCTACCTGACCACCGCCGGCTATGCGAATGCGCCGCGCATGCTGGGCGAGGTGGTTCGGATCGGCAAGGACGGGATGCGGCACACGATGATCCTGATGCAGGAATACATCCACAACCAGGGCGATGCCTGGCAATGGGTGCTTGACACGCTGGCGCGCTGGATCCAGCAGGTCGCGGTGCCGGAAACGGCGGCGACCACGGAAACCAGCACTGAACTGTCCGATCCGCAGACAGAACTGCTGACGCTTGCGGCCACGCTCGGCAGGCGGCTGGGCGAAATGCACTCCGCGCTGGCGGCGCCGACCGGCAACCCGGATTTCGCGCCGGAGCCGGCCGGACCGGACGATGTGGAGCAATGGGCATTGCGCGCGCGGCGCCAGCTGGAAGCGGCCTTTGCCATCGTGCGCGCAAAGACCGAATGGAGCAATGAAGCCGAAGGACGGCGCGTGGCGCGCCTGATCGAACAGCAGGATCTGCTGCTGGAAAAGCTCGACGGCCTCGCCGCGGCGGGACTCGGCACGCTGCGCACCCGCATCCATGGCGACTTCCATCTTGGCCAGGTGCTGGTCGCGCATGGCGACGTGTACATCGTCGATTTCGAGGGTGAACCGGCCAAGCCGCTGGAAGAGCGGCGCGACAAGGCCAGCCCCTTGCGCGACGTGGCCGGCCTGCTGCGCTCCTTCGACTACGCGACCGCGTTCGCGACCAAGACCGGGCTTTCCGATCTCGACGAAACGGCGGAACTGCGCAAGCAGGAAATCATCCGCACCTTCGCGCCGGCCTGCCAGGCCGCCTTCCTCGACGCCTATCGGCAGACCGCCCATGCGGGAGCGTTCCAGGTTGAGGAAGAGGCCGAGCGCAAGCTGCTGCAGCTGTTCGTGCTGGAAAAGGCCGGTTACGAAGTCTGCTACGAAGCGGCGAACCGGCCGGCGCAGATTCCGGTGCCGGTGAACGGGCTGGCGAAGATCGTGGATGAATTGTTGCGGGAAGGAGAACCGTCGAATGCGTGAACAGACCGACGAGTTGACCGGCCTCGACCAGAAGACGATTGATGCGGTGCTGCAGGGAAGGCTGGGCGACCCGTTCGCGTTCTTCGGGCCGCACCGGGAAGGCGACAACGTTGTGATCCGCAGTTTCCAGCCGGGCGCGCTGGCGGTCGACGTGGTCGCGCGCGAACCCGGCAACGACGCCGGCGGCGCGTTGCTGGAATCGCTGTACAACGTGAACCAGACCGGACTGTTCGTCAGCAGCGCGCCCAGCGTCGCCGCCGGCCGGGATTACCTGCTGCGCATCACCTGGCCGACGCCTTCCGGCGGCGAGCATGTGCAATACACGGAAGACCCGTACCGCTTCGGCCTGCTGCTGGGCGAGATGGACCTGTACCTGCTGCGCGAGGGCACGCATCGCGAACTCGGCCGCTGCCTCGGCGCCAATCCGATGGCGATCGACGGCGTCGCCGGCACCCGCTTCGCGGTATGGGCGCCGAATGCGCGCCGGGTGTCGGTGGTCGGCGACTTCAACGGGTGGGACGGACGGCGCCACCCGATGCGCCTGCGCGTCGAGGCCGGGGTGTGGGAAATCTTCATCCCCAGGCTGCGCAGCGGCGAGCGCTACCAGTACGAAATCGCCGGCGCCGACGGCAATGTGCTGCCGCTGAAGGCCGATCCGGTGGCGCGCGCGACCGCGCAGCCGCCGTCGACGGTGTCGGTGGTCCCGTCCGACACGCCTTTCCGCTGGACCGACCAGGCGTGGATGGGGGACCGCGCGCGGCGCCAGCGGCAGGGCGAGCCGATGGCGATCTATGAAGTGCATGCGGGGTCCTGGCTGCGAATCCTGGAGGAAGACGGCCGCAGCCTGAACTGGCATGAGCTCGGCGACCGCCTGATTCCGTATCTGCAGGGCATGGGTTTCACGCATGTGGAGTTCCTGCCGGTCATGGAGCATCCGTTCGGCGGCTCCTGGGGCTACCAGCCGCTCGGGCTGTTCGCGCCGAGCGCGCGCTTCGGCACGCCGGCCGCGTTCGCGTCCTTCGTCGACCGTTGCCATGCGGCCGGTATCGGCGTGATCCTCGACTGGGTGCCGGCGCATTTTCCGTCCGACCCGCACGGCCTGGTGCATTTCGACGGCACCGCGCTGTACGAACACCAGGACCCGCGCGAGGGCTTCCACCAGGACTGGAACACGCTGATCTACAACCTCGGCCGCAGCGAAGTCTGCGCCTTCCTGATCGCCAGCGCACTGGAATGGCTGGAGCATTACCATGTCGACGGCCTGCGGGTGGATGCGGTCGCATCCATGCTCTACCGCGACTACAGCCGCAAGGAGGGCGAATGGGTGCCGAACATCCATGGCGGCCGGGAAAACCTGGAAGCGGTCGCTTTCCTGCGCAGCCTGAACCAGGTGATCGCGCAACGCTGCCCGGGCGCGCTGATGATCGCCGAAGAGTCGACCGCGTGGCCCGGCGTGTCGAAGCCGGTGGAAGAGGGCGGGCTCGGTTTTACCCACAAGTGGAACATGGGCTGGATGCACGACACGCTGCGCTACATGCAGACCGACCCGCTGTACCGGCGGCATCACCACCACGACATGACCTTCGGCCTGATCTACGCATTCTCGGAGCGCTTCATCCTGCCGATTTCGCATGACGAGGTGGTGCATGGCAAGGGCTCGCTGCTCAACAAGATGCCCGGCGACCATGCGCAGAAACTGGCCAACCTGCGCGCCTACCTCGGCTTCATGTGGACCCATCCCGGCAAGAAGCTGCTGTTCATGGGCTGCGAGATCGCGCAGCCGCCGGAGTGGGACCATGACGGCTCGCCCGACTGGAACCTGCTCGACCACCCGGGCCACCGTGGCGTGCAGCGCCTGCTGCGCGACCTGAACCGGCTGTATGCCGCCGAGCCGGCGCTGTACCGCAAGGATGACCAGCCGGAGGGATTTTCCTGGGTGATCGGCGACGACAGCAACAACAGCGTGTTCGCCTTCCTGCGCCGGGGCGAGGACGGCGACGCGCCGCTGCTGGTGGTGCTGAACATGACGCCGGTGCCGCGCGAAGCCTACCGGATCGGGGTGCCGGCAGGGGCTGCCGCTTGGCGCGAAGTGCTCAACACCGACGCGCTTGCGTACGGCGGCAGCGGCATGGGCAATGGCGAGCGCGTCGAGGCCGCGGAGGAACACGCGCACGGCATGGCGCAGTCGCTGGAGCTGAAGCTGCCGCCGCTGGCGGCGATCGTGCTGAAGCCGGTGCGGTAGGTGGGCGCCGTGAGGATGGATTGGATCATTCCTGCCGACAGTGTAGAAACCATATCTTCATGCGGCATGCCGGATCGACCGGGCGCGGGCGCGCACGCTCCCTCCGGCCATGTGCTTTCCCCGTCGTTCCCGCGAAAGCGGGAACCCATAGTGAGTCAGCCCGTTCAGCCAGCTTATCGGTTCCCGCTTTCGCGGGAACGACGGGGAGAGGTATCGCAATACCGGTCAATCAACGCCCGCACTCGGGCTTCCCGCTTTCGTACGGCTGACGGCGCGAAGGTACGCCACTTGCGCCGCCTCCGTCGCCCGCATGCGGACACGGTCTTCCGCTTCAAAGGATGACCGACGTGGCGACCGTCCATCTGCCCCTGCCGCCTATCCAAACGGGCCTGCCTTACCCGCTCGGCGCCACCTGCGATGGCGCCGGCACCAACTTCGCGGTGTTTTCCGCCAATGCCACCAAGCTGGAAATCTGCTTTTTCGATCCCAGCGGGCGGCACGAGCTTGCGCGCTGTGCCTTGCCGCAATGTACCAATGAAATCTGGCACGGCTATATTCCCGGCGTGCAGGCCGGCGCGCTGTACGGCTACCGCGCATACGGCCCCTACCACCCGGAGCAGGGCCATCGCTTCAATCCCAACAAGCTGCTGATAGACCCGTATGCGCGCCGGCTGCACGGCCAGCTGCGCTGGACCGACAGCCTCTATGGTTACCGCGTGCATTCGCCGCGCGCCGACCTGTCCTACGACAGCCGCGACAGCGCCGCCGCGGTGCCGAAATCGGTGGTGGTCGACAGCGCGTTCAACTGGCATGGCGACAAACCGCCGAACGTGCCATGGGAAAAGACCGTGATTTACGAAACCCATGTACGCGGCATGACGATGCGCGCGCAACAGGTGCCGCCGGAGGAGCGCGGCACCTTCGCCGGCCTCGCGCATCCCTCGGTGATCGACTACCTGGTGTCGCTCGGTATCACCGCCGTGGAGTTGCTGCCGGTGCATGCGATCCTGCAGGACCGGCGCCTCGTGCAGAACGGGCTGGTCAATTACTGGGGCTACAACACGCTGTCCTTCTTCGTGCCGGAGCCGCGCTACCTGTCCGACGGCTCGCCGGACGAGATGCGCCGCGCGATCCGGCAACTGCATGCGGCCGGCATCGAAGTGATCCTGGATGTCGTCTACAACCATACCTGCGAGGAAAGCGAGCTCGGCCCGACCCTGTGTTTCCGAGGCCTCGACAACGCCAGCTACTACCGCCTCAACCGCGATTACCCGCGCCACCACATCAACGACACCGGCTGCGGCAACACCGTCAACATGTCGCATCCGCGCGTGATCCAGCTGGTGATGGATTCGCTGCGCTACTGGGTGCAGGAATTCCATGTGGACGGCTTCCGCTTCGACCTCGGCGCCACCCTCGGCCGCGAATACTACGGCTTCGACCCCGGTTCCGGTTTTTTCGACGCGCTGCTGCAGGATCCGGTGCTGGCGCGGGTGAAGCTGATTTCCGAACCCTGGGATATCGGCCCGGGCGGCTACCAGGTGGGCAACCATCCGCCCGGCCTCGCCGAATGGAACGACCGCTTCCGCGACGACGTGCGCCGTTTCTGGCGCGGCGATTCCGGCATGCGCGGCGCCGTCGCCAGCCGGCTGATGGGATCGGCCGACCTGTTCAACCACCGCCGGCGGCGTTCCTGGTCGTCAATCAACTTCGTCACCGCGCACGACGGCTTCACGCTGCACGACCTGGTCAGCTACAACCAGAAGCACAACGAAGCCAACCGCGAGGACAACCGCGACGGCAGCAATGAAAACCGCAGCAGCAACTGGGGTGTGGAAGGACCGACCGACGACCCGAAGATCGCCGCCACCCGGGAAAAGGTCAAGCGCGCGATGCTGATGACGCTGCTCTTTTCCCATGGCACGCCAATGCTGCTGGGCGGCGACGAATTCGGCCGCACGCAGCAGGGCAACAACAATCCGTATTGCCAGGACACGGAAATTTCCTGGTTCGACTGGAGTCTCATCGAGACGGAAGCCGGCAAGGCCCTGCTCGACTTCAGCCGGCGCTGCATCGCCGCCCGCCGCATTCTGCCGCGCATGCGCAGTACCCGTTTCCTGGCAACAAACATGCGAACCGTGCACCGCATCCCGGAAATCAGCTGGTTCGACGAGACCGGTACCGAAATGACGTCGGACCGCTGGCACTTCGCGGAAGGGCGGCTGCTGGCGCTGCGGCGGGTGGGGCAGGAACTGCGGGCCGGCGCGATTTCCGCGTCCTTGCTGCTGCTGAATGCATTTTCCGAGGACCGGGAGTTCGTGCTGCCGCCCCCGGACATGGCCTGGCGGGTGGTGATCGACGCGGCGGAAGCCGGGTCGCAGCGCGCGCCGGAAAACAACAGGATCATCGTCGCTGCGCACAGCGCAGTCTTACTGGTAACCGAAAATGTCATCCTTTAAGCCATCCTTTGGGGCGCAGCTTGTCGCGCCCGACCGTACCCGTTTCCGGCTGTGGGCGCCGGACCTGGAAACAGTGAATGTCGAGATCGAGGGGCTGGCGCCGGTGCCGATGCAACGGCTGGCCGACGGCTGGTTCGAGGCGGAGGCGGCGTGCGGCGCCGGCGCGCGCTACCGCTACCGGATCCGCGGCGACCTTGCCGTGCCCGATCCGGCTTCACGGGCGCAGGCGGGCGACGTGCATGACGCCAGCATCGTCTGGAACCACGACTTCTACCAGTGGCGCCGGCGCGACTGGACCGGCCGGCCGTGGGAGGAAACCGTGCTGTACGAGCTGCATGTGGGGACGCTCGGCGGTTTTTCCGGCGTCGCCGCGCAACTTCCGGCGCTGGCCGAACTCGGGATCACCGCGATCGAACTGATGCCGGTCGCCGATTTTCCCGGCGCGCGCAACTGGGGCTACGACGGCGTGCTGCCGTTTGCGCCGGACGCCGCCTACGGCAGCCCGGACGAGCTCAAGGCGCTGGTCGACGCCGCGCATGAGCTCGACATGATGGTCTTCCTCGATGTCGTCTACAACCACTTCGGGCCGGACGGCAATTACCTCGGCGCGTATGCGTCGTCCTTTTTCCGGAACGACATCCAGACGCCCTGGGGCCAGGCGATCGACTTCCGGCGGCCCCAGGTGCGCGATTTCTTCACCGAAAACGCGATCTACTGGCTGTCCGAATTCCGCTTCGACGGCCTGCGCTTCGATGCGGTCCATGCGATCAGCGAGAAGGACTGGCTGGCGGAAATGGCGCAGCGGGTGCGGGCGGCGATGGCGCCAGGGCGGCATGTGCATTTGGTGCTGGAGAACGACGACAATGCGGCGACCCTGCTGGCGCCGCGCCGCCTGTTCGACGCGCAATGGAACGACGACATGCACCATGCGCTGCATGTGATGCTGACCGGCGAGAGCGAAGGCTATTACGCCGGCTACACCGGCCAGACGGCCGAAAAACTCGCGCGCGGCATGGCCGAGGGCTTCATCTACCAGGGCGACGCGCCGCTGTACCCCGGCAAGACTCCGCGCGGCGAGCCGAGCGCGCACCTGCCGCCGACCGCCTTCGTTCTTTTCCTGCAGAACCATGACCAGATCGGCAACCGCGCATTCGGCGAGCGGCTGGCGACGCTGGCGCAACCGGATGCGCTGCGCGCGGCGATCGCGCTGCAGCTGCTGTCGCCGCAGATCCCGCTGCTGTTCATGGGCGAGGAGTTTGGCGCGCGCGAGCCTTTCCTGTATTTCACGAGCCATCTGACGCAGGAACTGGCGGATGCGGTGCGCCAGGGCCGGCGCCAGGAATTCGCGCGTTTTTCCGCGTTTTCCGATCCCGCGCGGCGCGAGCAGATTCCCGACCCGAACGCGGAACAGACTTTCCAGGATTCCATCCCGCGACCCGATCCCGACCTCGCGCAGCCCTGGCGCGACTGGATCAAGGCCTTGCTCGCGATCCGCCACACCCATGTCGTGCCGCGGCTGGCAAATGCGGCGGCGATCGGTTCCCAGGTCCTCGGCAAGGCCGCGGTGAAGGCGCGCTGGAAGATGGCCGACGGCAAGGTGCTGATGCTGGCTGCCAATCTCGGCGACGCCGCGGTGCCGGTCCCGTACGACAGCCTGGCCGACGGGCAGGGCGGGACGCTGCTTTTCTCAACGGAAGGCGTGGAGGATGCGGTGGCGCGCAACGAGCTGCCGCCGCATGCCTGCATCGCCGTGCTGGAGCCCGGAGCATGAACGACCAACAGGTATTGAAAGTCGCGCAGGCTGCCGGCCTCGCGCAGGAGTGGACGGATGCGTTCGGCCAGCCGCAGCGCGTGGCGCCGGAGGCGCTGGCGCGCATACTCGATGCGCTCGGCTATCCCTGCGCCAGCGACGACCAGTGCAGCGACAGCATCGCGCGCCTGGCCGGACTGCAGGGCGGCGCCGGCCTGCCGCCGCTGCTGACGGGCACCGTCGGGCAGCCGCTCCGGCTGCGCCTGCCGGCCGCGCTGGCCGGAAAGGCCTGGCGCATCGAACTGGAAGACGGACGCCAGCTGGACGGCCGCGCGCCGGCGGGCGACGGCGCCGGATGGGAATTGCCGGCGCTCGACGCCTGGGGCTATCACCGTCTGCAGATCGGCGACGACAACGTCACGCTCGCCGTCGCGCCGCCGGCGTGCTACGGCGTGCCGGATGCGCTCGCGACCACCGGCAGGACCGCGCCGCAGGCGGCCCGGCTGTGGGGGCTGGGCGTGCAGCTGTATTCGCTGCGGCGGCCGGGCGACGGCGGGATCGGCGACTACAGCGCGCTCGAGGCGCTGGCGCGGCAGGCGGCGGCGCGCGGCGCGGCGGCGGTGGCGATCAGCCCGGTGCATGCGATGTTCAGCGCCGACGTCAACCGCTTCAGCCCGTACGGACCGTCCAGCCGCTTGTTCCTGAACGCCTTGCACATCGATCCGGCGGCGGTGCTTGGCGCGGACGCGCTGGCCGCGGTGCTGGCATCGCTCGGCGACGCCGCCGCCCGCTACCGCGCGCTGGAACAGGAAACGCTGGTCGACTGGCCGGCCGCGGCGTCGCTGCGGCTGGACATCCTGCGCCGGCTTTATGCCCGCCTGCGCGATACCGGCGGCAATGCCGACTTCGACGCATTCCGCGCGCGTGGCGGCGGCGCGCTGGCCGACCATGCGCGCTTCGAAGCGCTGCATGCGTGGCGCCTCGCGCAGGGCGAGAGCGGCTACTGGCGCGACTGGCCGGACGGGCTGCGCGACCCGCGCGGGCCGCAGGTGGAGCAGTTCGCGCGCGAGCATGCGGATGAAGTCGGCTTCCATGAATTCCTGCAGTGGCAGGCGGCGCGCGGGCTGGGCAATGCGCAGAAGGCGGCCTGCTCGGCCGGCATGCCGGTCGGCCTGATCACCGACCTGGCGGTGGGCGCCGACAACGGCGGCAGCCAGGCCTGGAGCCGGCAGGGCGAAATCATCAACGGCCTGTCGGTGGGCGCGCCGCCCGACGTGCTCAATACCCGCGGACAGGCATGGGGACTGGGCGCGTTTTCGCCGCATGCGATGAAGGCCGGGGGCTTCGGCGCCTACATCGAGATGCTGCGCGCGATCTTTGCCTATGCCGGCGGCGCCCGCATCGACCACGTGCTCGGCCTCGGCCGGCTGTGGCTGGTGCCGGACGGCGCCTCACCGCAGGAAGGCGCCTACCTGCAATACCCGATGCAGGACCTGCTGCGCCTGATCGCGCTGGAATCCTGGCGCCACCGCGCGGTCGTCATTGGCGAAGACCTCGGCACCGTCCCGCCGGGCTTCGACGTGCAGCTCGCCCAGGCCGGCCTGCTCGGCATCCGGGTGCTGATGTTCCAGCGCGACGGCGGCCGTTTCTTCCGTCCCGACGAATGGCCGGCGCATGCGATCGCGACCACCACCACGCATGATCTGCCGACCATCGCCGGCTGGTGGCAGGAGCGCGACATCGACTGGCGCACGGGGCTCGACCTGCTGGCGCCGGGCGAACAGGAAAGCGACGCCCGCGCCGGGCGCGCCCATGACCGGGCGGTGCTGTGGCGCGCGCTGTGCGACGCCGGCTGCGCGCAGGGCCCGGTGCCGGCGAAAGAGGACGGCACGCCGGTGCTCGACGCTGCCGCCGGCTTCATCGCCGCCACCCCGGCGCCGCTGGCGATGCTGCCGGTCGAGGATGCGCTGGGGCTGCCGGAACAGCCGAACCTGCCCGGCACCATCGATACCCATCCCAACTGGAGGCGGCGGCTGCCGCTGGCGGTCGACGGCTTGCTGGATGAGCCCGCCGTCGCCGGCCGGGTCGCCGCGCTCAACCGGAACCGCTCGTATACGGAGAAACCCTGATGTCCATCCCGCGCGCGACTGCCCGCCTGCAGCTGCACAAAGATTTCAATTTCGACCAGGCAGCCGAGGTGGTGCCGTATTACGCGGCGCTCGGCGCCAGCCATATCTATTGCTCGCCGATCCTGACCGCCCGCAGCGGCTCGACCCACGGCTACGACATCGTCGACCCGACCCGCATCAATCCCGAGCTCGGCGGCGAGGAGGGATTGCGGCGCTTCGTGGCGCGCATCAGGCAAGCGGGAATGGGCCTGATCCTGGACATCGTGCCCAACCACATGGGCGTGGGCCCGGAAAACCCCTGGTGGCAGCATGTGCTCGAATGGGGGCAGGGCAGCCCGTATGCGCGCTGGTTCGACATCGACTGGCAGCCGGCCGACGATACCCTGCACGGCAAGGTGATGGCGCCTTTCCTCGGCCAGCCCTACGGCGACGTGCTGCAGTCCGGCGAGATCCGGCTGCAGTACGATGCCGCGCGCGGCCGTTTCTTCGTCGGCTACTACGCGCACCGGTTTCCGGTCGCGCCGGGCGACTACGCGACGATCCTGCGCGCGGCGCCGTCCGACCGGCTGATTCCCGCGATCGCCACCTTCGAGGAAGGGCGCGACGCGCAGGGCGCGATCACGCAGCACAATGCCGATATCGGCTTCGGCCTGTTGCGCGACCTTGGCATGACGCCCGAGGGGCAGGCCGACATCGATGCCGTGCTGGCGGCGTTTTCGCCGGCCGCGCCGCAAGGGCTGGAGGCGCTGCACGCCCTGCTGGAGCGCCAGCATTACCGGTTGGCGTGGTGGCGCTGCGCGGCCGACGGCATCAACTGGCGGCGCTTTTTCGAAGTAACCGACCTGGCCGGCGTGCGCGTCGAACAGGACGATGTGTTCGAAGCCACCCACGCGACGATCTTCCGCTTGTATACGGAGGGGCTGATCGACGGCGTGCGCATCGACCATGTGGACGGCCTGGCCGATCCGGGCGCCTATTGCCGCAAGCTGCGCCGCCGGCTGCAGGCTCTGGCTTCGCAACGGCCGCCGGAGCTGCCGCCGGGGCCGGCTTACCTGGTGGTCGAAAAAATCCTCGCGCACCGCGAGCAGCTGCGCACCAACTGGGAAATCGACGGCACCAGCGGCTACGATTTCATGGACCGGGTCGGCGCGCTGCTGCATGATGCGGCAGGCGAAGCGCCGCTGACCGCGCTGTGGACGGCGCTCTCCGGCCATGCGCTCGGCTTCCAGGACGAGGTCCGGCAGGCGCGGCGCCAGCTGCTGGCCAATAACCTGGCCGGGGAATTCGAAGCGGCGGCGCGCGCGCTGCACGCGGTCGCGCGCACCGACCTGCGCACCCGCGACTTCTCGCTCGGCGCCATCCGCCGGGTGTTTGCCGAGCTGCTGGTGCATTTCCCGGTGTACCGGACCTACGCCGACAGCAATGGCCGCGACGAGGTGGATGACGAGGTGCTGGCACGCGCGCTGGAACAGGCGCGCCTGAGCGTCGACCGTACCGAAATCCCGTTGCTCGACGTGCTGGCGCACTGGCTCGGCGGCCACGCGCCGCGCGATGCCGCCAATCCGCGGGTGCGCTTCCTGCACCAGCGCGCGATCACCCGCTTCCAGCAGCTGACCCCGCCGCTGGCGGCGAAATCCGTGGAAGACACCGCGTTCTACCGCTACGGCCGGCTGTTGTCGCGCAACGAGGTCGGCTCCGATCCCAGCCAGTTCGCCTGCAGCGTCGCCGAATTCCATGAGGCGAACGCGATCCGCGCGCGGCTTTTCCCGCATTCGATGCTGGCCACCGCCACCCACGACCACAAGCGGGGCGAGGATGTGCGCGCGCGCCTGGCCGCATTGAGCGAAATCCCGGAGGAATGGGAGCGGGCGGTGCGGCAGTGGATGGAATTGAACGCGCCCTTGCGCAGCGACGTGCCGGGCGAGGGCGGCGCCGCGCCGTCGGTTGCGCCGCAGCCGGCCGACGAGCTGATGCTGTACCAGATGCTGGCCGGCGCCTGGCCGCTCGGGCTGGATCCGGGCGACCGCGACGGAATCGAGGCCTTCGCCGAACGGCTGGAACGCTGGCAGACCAAGGCGCTGCGCGAAGCCAAGCAGGTCAGCGACTGGGTGCTGCCGAACGAAGACTACGAAGCCGCCTGCCGCCGCTTCCTGACCGGCATCCTCGCGCCCCGTACCGACAACCGCTTCCTGGCGCAGCTGGCTGCCTTCGTCGACCGGTTGGCGCCGGTCGGCGCCGCCAACAGCCTGGCGCAGACGGTGCTGCGCCTGACCTCGCCCGGCGTGCCGGATCTGTACCAGGGCACGGATTTCTGGGATTTCAGCCTGGTCGATCCGGACAACCGGCGGCCCGTCGATTATGCGCTGCGGATGGCGGCGCTGGATGAGAAGCGGCCCGCGTCAGGCGCTACCGGCGGCATCGAGGAGTGGCGCAGCGGCCGGATCAAGCAGCAGGTGATCCGGCACAGCCTGCAACTGCGCGCGCAGGATCCCGACCTGTTCGGGCGCGGGGAGTATCTGCCGCTGGAGACGGAAGGCGCGCTCGCCGCCCATGTCGTCGCTTTCAGCCGCCGCCTGGCGGACCGCGCCGCGATCGTACTTGCCGTCCATCTGCCGGCGCATATCCTCGCGCAGGATGGCACTCCCGTGGTTCCCGCGGCCCGCTGGCTGGATACCACGGTCAGGATTGCCGACACGGGAAGTTCGACGTGGAAGGAAGTGTATTCCGGCCGTACCGTGCGCGCGCAGGAGGGCAGGCTGACACTGAGCGAGGTGCTGGACCAGCTTCCGGTTGCCCTTCTGGTGATGGCCTGAAAGGAGCGGGCGCCCGAAGACCAAGAAGAAGCGCGGCATGTCGAATGCGCTAAAAAACAAGGGGCTGCGTTATGTATTTAAAGTAGAAAAAGAGAAATGCTTAATGTGCTTTGTCAGGAGTTGAGGTGGGTCATCTTCTTCAATAGAAACAATAGATTGCGTGATCTATTTAAAGTAAAAGTTTTGCATCGGCGGGGTGCGCGCCGACAGATCGCTCCTGCCGCCCGAGGTGAGCAAACATTCATTTCCGCGCGGTCGCGCTTGCACCCGGCCGCATCGGAATGAAAATCCGGCAAAAGGGAATGATCGTTCTTTTGCGGACGGGTGAAGGATCATTCGCTTCTCGCGATGGTCTGAACGCATTGCCTGACCGGCCCAGGGCAAGCATGCATTTCTGTATAGGGGGCTGTTCAGGCGCGCCGGAACGCGTAGGATGGGGGGCCTGCATACGGTTGATTACCGCTTTTGCACCCGCCGTTGAGGTACGACAGCACAGCTGCGCGCGCCACCGGCAAGAATGCCTTTGCCTGTAACGATTGCCCGGAGCCTTCCATGTGTACTGTAATTCTTCACCGCGGCATCCGTATCGTCACACTGTCCGGTGACGAGACGGTTTCAGAACATTGCAGCGATGGCGATATCGTCCTCGTGCAGGACAAGCATGGCTGGTGGACCCGCTTCGTCGGCCCCGACGGCCACACCGACAGCTATGACACCGCCTTCGACAGTTACGACAAGGCCCTGTGGACCGCGAAGGCGGCGGCGGAATTTTCCGCGGAATGAACCTGCCGGCGGCGGCCAGGTGCCGGTGCCGGTGCCGCCCTGTCGGCGTACGTGTTCGGACACTCTTGCACGCCGCCCCCGTGGCATCCTCGTACGAATCGCACCACTCGGGCTCCAATTCTGAATCCGCCTCCCCGTCGCTCCCGCGCGGGCGGGAGCTCATGGTGTAGTGGAGCCTTGGGTTGCGAATGCAGGCCGGCGGCGTTGAGGTCCGGGTTATGGGTTCCCGCCTGCGCGGGAACGACGGGGGAAATGTTGTCGTTCCCGGCGGCGGCGCCCGCATGCAGGCGTGACATCCTCGTACACCTTCGCCGCTCGGGCTTCATTCCTGCACCCGCCACACCGTCGCTCCCGCGACTCTCCTTCCCGCATTGGCAGGCATCGCACGTTACGCAACGATGGCCATGACATAAACAATTGTCAAACCCGCCTGTTCGCAATGGCCGCCGCAGCCATGTCCAGACAGCGGATTTTTTCTTTCGAAGAAAATTTTTGAACTTCCGTCCGGAAAACTTAACTTACATCATGTTTTTTTCGGGATACCCGCACGAGAATACGCGGGCGTTTCAAATCGCTGGGGAAAGAACGCTTTTCACGGCCTATCTCACTGCATCTCAAGTCGGAGTATTACTACATGGGTAAGGATAAGAAGGACCTGACCAACCAGGTCGAGCCGAAATCGGTCAACCGCCGCGGCTTTCTCGGTCGTAGCGCATTGCTGGGTCTTGCCGGCGCGGGCGTATCGCTGGGCCTGAGCGGCTGCAAGGACGAAGCGAAGCCTGCGGCAGGTGTCGCAGCGGCGGCTCCGGCACCGGCCCAGTCGCACGGCGGCGAAGTGCTGCCGGGTCAGCTGGACGAGTACTACCACTTTTCGAGCGGCGGTCACTCGGGCGAAGTGCGCGTGATCGGCCTGCCGTCCGGCCGCGAACTGCGCCGCATCCCGGTCTTCAACATCGACCCGATGGTCGGCTGGGGCATCACGAACGAATCGAAGGCCATCATCGGCACCAACCCGGATGGCAGCCTGAAGTACACCACCGGCGACACCCACCACGTGCACGGCAGCTACAAGGATGGCACCTACGACGGGCGCTGGCTGTTCGTCAACGACAAGATCCACTCCCGCGTGGCCCGCATCCGCATGGACACGATGGAAGTCGACAAGATCACCGAGCTGCCCAATGTGATGGGCTTCCACGGCATCTTCCCGGACAAGCGCGATCCGGTCGATGAAAAGATCAACTACACCACCCGCGTGTTCTGCGGCGCCGAATTCCACTGCCCGCTGCCCAACGACGGCCGCGACCTCGACGATCCGAGCAAGTGGGGCGCGCTGTTTACCTGCGTCGACGCCGAAAGCATGGAAGTGCGCTGGCAGGTTCGCGTGGACGGCAACATGGACCTGACCGCGACGTCGTACGACGGCAAGCTGGTCGCGTCCAATCAGTACAACGTCGAAAACTCGGCCGAACTCGGCGGCATGATGTCGTCCGAGCATGACGCCTGCGTGTTCCTGAACGTCGAGCGCATCGAGAAGCTGGTCAAGGAAGGCAAGTTCACCACCATCGGCAAGTCGAAGGTCCCGGTCGTCGACGGCCGCAAGGCAGCCAACAGCGATCCGAAGACCGCGGTCACCTGCTACGTCCCGGTCGGCAAGAACCCGCACGGCGTGAACGCCAGCCCGGACGGCAAGTACTTCGTCTGCGCAGGCAAGCTGTCGCCGACGGGTACGGTGATCGAACTGGCACTGGTGCAGAAGTGGTTTGCCGGCGAACTGGCCAAGGAGCGCGATGCTGTTGTCGCCGAAGTGGAACTCGGCCTCGGCCCGTTGCATACCGGCTTTGACGGCAAGGGCAATGCCTACACCTCGCTGTTCCTCGACAGCCAGGTCGTGAAGTGGAACGTGGAAAAGGCGATCGCTTTCTTCAAGGGCGACAAGTCGGTGAAGTACGTGGTCGACCGCCTCGACGTGCATTACCAGCCGGGCCACGGTTTTGCGTCCATGGGCGAGACCAAGGAAGCCGACGGCAAGTACTTCAACTCCGGCAACAAGTTCTCGAAGGACCGCTTCCTGCCGGTGGGCCCGCTGCATCCGGAAACCGAGCAGCTGATCAACATCAGCGGCGAAAAGATGGTGCTGATTTCCGATCACACCGCCTACCCGGAACCGCACGACGGCATCATCGTGCGCCGCGACGTGGTCAAGACGCGCCAGATCTACAACCTGGACGACTTCCCGAACAAGGTCACGCATGAAACCACGGGCATCGAGCGCAAGGGCAACAAGGTTCACGTGCGCATGATCTCGCAGGCACCGTCGTTCAGCCTCCCGGTCATCAAGGTGAAGAAGGGCGACGAAGTGACGCTGACCCTGACCAACCATGACAAGATCGAGGATCTGGCCCACGGTTGTGCGATCCCGAACTACAACATCAACTTCATCGTCAATCCGCAAGAGACGAAGTCGGTGACGTTCAAGGCGGACAAGCCGGGCGCGTTCTGGCTGTACTGCACACACTTCTGCCACGCGCTGCACCTTGAAATGCGCAGCCGCTTCCTGGTCGAGGCGTGATGCCGCGCGGGCTTCGGCCCGCATTGGAGCCCTTCTCCGCCGGAGAAGGGCTTCCTGCTTGCAGGGCGCCGCATACAGCCGGCGTCTTGCAACCTGATCACCATCGATGGTGCCGGTCAGCCGGGGCGATCCCCCCGGCGCGGTCCCGCTTCGCCGGTTCCGCGCGAGCGCCATCCCCAATCGTCCCTATATGAACAAGAGAATTGACCGGACCGAAGCGGGCTGGCTGGCCCGATTCCTGTTGTGCGCGACCGTCCTGATCGGGTTCCTGATCCCCGCATCGCCGGTGAGCGCCTCCACCCTCATGTACGACGCGGTGCTTTCGCAGGAACTGATGCAAGGCCCGGACCTGTGCGCGCATGCGCCTTGCGCCGATGTGCTGCCGGGCGCACAGGAATTCTCCAAGCGCAAGGGCATGCCTTCCTATGTCGAGGCATACGCGCAGGAGGGCGGCGAAAAGCGTGTTGTCGGTTATGTATTCCTTTCGACCGACATCGTTGACATCCCGGCCTATTCCGGCAAGCCGATCATCACGCTGATCGGCATGGACACGCGCGGCATCATCACGGGCGTGCGCATCCTGAAGCATTCCGAACCCATTCTGCTGGCCGGCCTTCCGGAATCGGTGCTGGTCACCTTCATCCGCCAGTACCTTGGCAAGAGCGCCGATGCCAAACTGGAAATCGGCGACGGCCGCGACGGTGTCACCGGCCTGGACGGCATCAGCGGCGCGACGGTCACCGCCATCGCAGAAAACCAGGTCATTTCCCGCAGCGCCTACGACATCGCGCGCCAGGTCGGCATCATCAAGGCGGTGCCGCGTCCGGCCGCCCGTTTCACCGCGGTCGACGAAAGGCTCGACTGGAACGCGCTGCTCAAGGAGGGAAGCATCGAGCACCTGCGCGTGGAGGCGAAGGACGTGGGCGCGCCCGAGGACGGCCAGCCCTACATCGACCTGTACTACGGCTACCTGAATGCGCCGGCCGTGGGCAAGAGCATCCTCGGCGAGCATGGCTACAAGCGCCTGATGCAAGACCTGCAAGCGCATGAACACGCGATCTTCATCGTCGCCAACGGCCAGTCCTCGTTCAAGGGCTCCGGCTTCGTACGCGGCGGCATCTACGACCGCATCCAGGTGCGCCAGGATCCGATGTCGTTCACCTTCCGCGACACCGACTACCTGAACCTGTACCAGCTGCTGCCGGCGGGCGCGCCGCAGTTCAAGGAATCCGGCATCTTCATCATCCGCTCCGCCAGCTTCAACCCGGCCTGGCCGTGGGACTTGAGCTTCCTCGCCAACAAGGCGGATGCGCAGAAGGGCACCAAGACCTTCACCCACTTCGACCGCGAATACTGGCTCCCGGCGCGCTACCTGGAAGGCGGCCGGCCGCATGTGGAACGCCCGCAGCCGGCATGGAAGGCGATCTGGAACGCCCGCCTGCTCGATATCGGATTGTTCACGCTGATCCTGGCCGCCACCGCGCTGCTGTATTCGCAACGCGACCGCCTGGTGCGCGCATCGAACCGCAAGCACAAGCCGCTGATCTCGGTGCCGCGCACCGTGCTGTGGATCGCCAGCGTCGGCTTCATCGGCTTCTACCTGAAGGCGCAACCGAGCATCACGCAGGTGATGACCTGGTTCCATTCGCTGATCCATCAATGGAAGTGGGAACTGTTTCTTTCGGACCCGTTCATATTCATATTCTGGTGGTTCATGATCGTGACGGTTGCGCTATGGGGAAGAGGACTTTTTTGCGGCTGGCTGTGCCCCTTCGGGTCGCTGCAGCACCTCGCCTACAAGCTGGGCGGCTGGCTCGGGCTCAAGCGCTTCCAGCGCCTGTTGCCGAAAGCGCTGCACGACAAGCTGAAATGGATCAAGTACGTCGTCTTCGCGGTGCTGGTGGGCGTGTCGTTCTACTCGATGGAAGCTGCGGAGACGCTTGCCGAAATCGAACCGTTCAAGACCACCTTCCTGGTCGGCATCTGGAACCGGTCCTGGCCTTTCGTCCTGTTCGTGACCGCGATACTTGGCATTTCCATCCTGAGCGAGCGCCCGTACTGCAAGTACCTGTGCCCGCTTGGGGCCGGGCTGGCGATTCCCGGCAAGTTCCGGCTGTTCGGCTTGAAGCGCAAGAGCGAGTGCCAGACCTGCCACGCCTGCGCCGCCGGCTGCGGCTCGCACGCGATCGACGCCAAGGGCAACATCGATCAGAAGGAGTGCCTGCTTTGCCTGGATTGCATGGTGATGTACTACGATGATCATGCCTGTCCGCCGCTGGTCAAGGAACGCAAGAACCGCGAGAAGCAGGGATTGCCGCTCACCCGCATCGATGCGAAGGGATACTTCGTGCCGCTGGAGAGCGTGCGCCGTCATCTGCATGACAAGGCAGCCGAGGTGGCCGCAAGGCCGGAGTGACACAATTGCCAGGTAATGGATACAGCTGGTTGGTGCGCGCACTGTCCGCGTTGGCGGCGGTGCTTGCGCTTTGCGCGAATGCCGGGGCGGCAGTGCACCGCGTCGCCCCCGGCGCATCGATCGCCGACGCGATACGCGCCGCCGCGCCGGGCGATACCGTGCGCATCGAGCACGGCGACTACGCCGAGCGGCTCGTGATCGACAAGCCGCTCACGCTGGAGGGCATCGGCCGGCCGACCGTGCGCGGCGGCTTCAGCGGCGACGTGATCCGGGTGCGGGCGGCCGACGTGACGATCCGGGGTCTGATCGTGCGCGACAGCGGAACCGACCAGACCGCCCAGAATTCCGGCATCTACCTCGAGCCTGGCTCGCACCGGGCGACCGTGCAGGATTGCGACATCGTCTACAACCTGTTCGGCGTCTGGGTGGAAAAGGCGGACGACGCGCGCGTCCAGCGCAACATCATCACCGGCCGGCGCGACCTGCAATCGACGCTGCGCGGCAACGGCGTCCAGCTTTACAACAGCGCCGGCGCGCAGGTCCTGGACAACCACATCAGCTATGCCCGCGACGGCATCTATGTTGACCTGTCGCGCAAATCGGTCTTTCGCGGCAACCGCATCCATCACCTGCGCTACGGCACCCACTACATGAACACGCACGACAGCGTGTGGGAAAACAACGAGGTCTACATGAACCGCGGCGGCCTGGCGCTGATGGAAGTCAGGCGGCTGACGGTTCGCAATAACGTCGCATGGGGCAACACCGACCACGGCATCATGCTGCGCACGATCCAGGATTCGGTTGTCGAAAACAATGTCGTCGCCGGCAACGGCCGCGGCTTCTTCATTTATGACGCCGAGTACAACACCCTGCACGCGAACCTGGTGGTGAACAACGAGGTCGGCGTCCACCTGTCGGCCGGATCGTCGAACAACAAGATCGACGGCAACGACTTCATCGGCAACCAGAACCAGGTCAAGTTCGTGGCCGCGCGGGATGTCGAATGGGGCAAGAGCCAGGGCAACTACTGGAGCAATTACAGCGGCTGGGACCAGAACGGCGACGGCAAGGGCGACGTGCCCTATGAAGCGAACGACGTGGTCGACCGCCTCAACTGGCAGTATCCGCTGCTGAAGCTGGTGCTGAGCAGTCCGTCGGTCCAGACCCTGCGCTTCGTCGCGCGCCAGTTCCCGGTGCTGCGCGCCCCGAGCGTGGTCGACAAGCATCCGCGCACGCGCCCCTTGAATCAGGATTGGAGAAAGTGGAGTGACAAGCGTCCCCATCGAGGTGAGTAAGGTCACCAAGCGTTTCGGCGACGTCCAGGCACTGGACGGCGTCGACCTGACGGTCGGACGAGGCGAAATGTTCGGCCTGATCGGCCATAACGGCGCAGGAAAGAGCACGCTCTTCAAGCTCATGCTCGGGCTGCTGCCGCCGTCCGGCGGCACGATCCGGGTATGCGGCACGCCGCTCGACGGCGCCAGCTTCCGCAGCGTGCGCCGGCGTATCGGCTACCTGCCGGAGCATTTCGTCACCTATGACAACCTGTCGGGGATCGAGGTGCTGCAGCTGTTCGCCGACCTCAAGCGCGTGCCGCGCCGCGAATGCGAGGCGGTGCTGGAGCGCGTCGGCCTGAAGGACGCCGCCAAGCGCCGCGTGCGCGGCTATTCCAAGGGCATGCGGCAGCGCCTCGGGTTCGCCCAGGTCCTGCTCGGCAATCCGGAACTCATCTTTCTGGACGAGCCGACCAACGGGCTGGACGCCGAAGGCATCCATGACTTTTACCGGATCCTGCGCGAGGTGCAGTCGCAGGGAGCGACCATCGTCATCACCTCGCACATCCTTGCCGAGATCCAGGAGCGGGTGGACCGGCTGGTGATCCTGAGCGGCGGCCGCGTCGCGGCGCAGGGCACGCTGGCCGAACTGCGCGCGCAGATGAACCTGCCTTCCACCATCGAGGTGAAGGTGGAGGCCGGCTGGGAGCAGCAGCTGCAGGCCGTGTTGTCGTCCATGCATGACCTGCGTTTCAGGATGGAGGGCGCATGCGCCCAGATCGCGGTGCCGTCGGCGCAGAAAGTGCCGGTGCTGCAGGTGCTGTCGATGCAGCAGGGCGTGCGGGACATCGCCATCCGCGAGCCCTCGCTGGAGGACGTCTTTCTTGGATACGGAGAATCGCATGCGTAATTACCTCGATCTCGGCCAGGTGCGCGTGATCGCCGGCAAGGAGTTCAGCGACCGCATCCGCAACCGCTGGGTGCTGGCGGTGGCGATCATCTTTTCGCTGTTCGCGCTGGCCATCGCCTATTTCGGCTCGGCGCAGCAGGGTTCGGTCGGATTCAAGGGCGTCGATGTCACGATCGCGAGCCTGGTCAGCCTGGTCATTTACCTGGTGCCGCTGATCGCGCTGATCCTCGGCTACGACGCCATCGTCGGCGAACGCGAACGCGGGTCGATGGACCTGCTGCTGTCGATGCCGATCACGCGCTTCGAAATCCTGCTCGGCAAGTTCCTCGGGCTGGCGGCGGCGCTCGCGGTATCCACCGCGCTCGGCTTCGGCGCCGGGCTGCTGCCGATCTCTGGCGGCGTCGAATCGAAGGACCTGTACCATTACGCCGGCTTCGTGCTGTCGGCCACGCTGATGGGCATGGCATTCCTCAGCCTGTCGATGCTGGTGTCGGTGGTTTCGACCGATCGCATCCGGGCCTCCGGCGTGGCGATCGGGCTGTGGTTCTTTTTCGTACTGATTTTCGACCTGCTGCTCACCGGCGCGCTGGTGCTCAGCGACGGCAGCCTGGGCAGCGGCGTGTTCGGCGCGCTGCTGATGCTCAATCCGGCCGACGTGTTCCGGCTGCTGAACATCTTCAGTTCCGAGCAGGTACAGAACATGTACGGCCTCGCGACCGTGATGCCGGACCGGCTGACCAGCCCGGCGGTTCTCGGCGCGGTGATGGCCGCCTGGATTGTCGTTCCCTTTTTGATTGCACGCTGGAGATTCAGATGAAATTAAGACATGGCGCCGCGGTGCTGCTGTTCGTGCTTGCCGGCTGCGGCAAGGAAATCGCGCAGGTTGCCGCGATCGAACCGGGGGCGGGTACCGCCTGCGCGCTCGACGGCATGGTGCTCAAGGATTATCCCGGCCCGAAGGCGCAGATCCATTACAAGGAAGGCGCGCCGGAATTCTTCTGCGACCTGATGGAACTGTTCACGACCCTGCTCGATCCCGAGCAAAAGCGACCGGTTGCCGGCCTGTTCGTGCAGGATATGGGCAAGACCAGCTGGGAAAAGCCGGAAGGGCAGTGGATCGACGCGAAAGCGGCGCTGTACGTGGTCGGCAGCAAAAAGCCCGGCTCCATGGGGCCGACCTACGGCTCGTTCGCGAGCGCGCAGGATGCCGAGGCGTTCGCGCAGAAGGAAGGCGGCAAGGTGCTGCGCTTCGAACAAATTACCCGCGAGATGCACAACCAGCCGGGTTCGGCGCACGACAGCAAGATGCACTAACCATGATGAACGACCTGGAAAACAGCATGGATCCGAGCGCGATGGAGGCGCTGGCGGCGAGAACACTGTACACGCTGCGCGAAACGCGCAAGGCGCTGCTGCGCCAGCACGGCGTCGCCGCCGAAGAAGAACTGCTCGACAAGATCCGGCGGGCGGAGGCGGCCGAGCATCCGACCTACGAGCACTACCTCGGCGCGAAGATCATCGAGCAGGCGCGCATGCAGCTGCGCGAAGAACTGCTCGCGCAGAGCAGGGGCGCGGCCGAGCCGGAAGTGCCCGAGCTGTCGGTGCACCTGGCGTTTCAGGCCAAACTGGAGGAACAGTACGGCGAGCGCCTGAGCGAGCCGGTGCGCATGGCGCAGGATGCGTTGCTGCTGTCTTTCGATAACGGCGTGATGATGGAGGTGCGTTACTTCAGCGCCGACGAATACTGCATACGCTGGGCATGGGGCGAGGCGGATTTCTGCATCGATACCGCGCCCGTGCATCCCGGGCTGCCTGGCGCGCCGGTGCATCTGCACCGCGACGACGGGACTACGGTCGAATGGACGATGCCGGCCGGCCCGGATTGCTGGACCAGCTTTTCCGCCTTGCTCGACATCCTGCTGGCGGACCCGCTGCTCGAAGCGCAGGCGGGACGCGACAGCAGCGCCTGAGACGATAACGCGCGATGGCACGCAAGCCTCTTCCTTTGCTCGCGCTGCTGTACGCGATGCTGGTGCTTGCACTGCTGGGCGGCTGCCAGCCGCGGGCGGTGATCCACCGGACGGAAGGAAAGGTCTTCGGCACCCGGGTCGAGGTCAGCATCTACGGCGAGCCGGAGCAACGGGCGGCGGCGCTGGCGGCGCAGGTCCTGCGCGAGTTCGACCGCCTGCACCACAAGTTCCACGCCTGGCAGCCGAGCGACCTGACCGCACTGAACGAGCGCATTGCGCGCGGGGAGGAATACGCCGCGGACCAGGAAATGGTCGATATCCTGCAGGCGGCGGCCGGGCTTGCGGAGAGTTCCGACAACCTGTTCAACCCGGCGATCGGGCGCCTGATCCGGCTCTGGGGATTCCAGTCGAGCGACATCACCGCGCAGCGGCCGGCGCCGGCGGAGATCAGGAAATGGGTGGATGCCAACCCGCGCATGTCCGACCTGCGGTTTGACGGCACGCGCATCCGGAGCGTCAACAAGGCGGTGATGCTGGACCTCGGCGGCTACGCGAAAGGCTATGCGCTCGACCGTGCCGCGCAGATCCTGCGCGGCGCCGGCGTCAAGGCGGCCTTGATCAACGTCGGCGGCAACATGCTCGCGCTCGGCCGGCCGGGCGAGCGGCCGTGGCGGGTCGGGATCAAGGATCCGCGCGGCGACGGCGCGATGGCGGCGGTCGAGCTGCATGACAATGAAGCGATCGGCACCAGCGGCGACTACCAGCGGTATTACATGCAGGACGGCAAAAGGCGTCCGCATATCATCGATCCCCGTTCCGGGGAAAGCGTGGACGTGATGGCCTCGGTCACGATCATCACCAGCGGCGGCAGCGACCCCGGCACGCGCTCGGACGGCAAGTCCAAGCCGCTGTTCCTGGCCGGTCCCGGCCAGTGGCGGGCGATGGCAGAACGCCTGGGATTGCACGAAGTGATGGTGGTCGACACGGAAGGACGGGTCGACATGACGGAAGAGATGCGCCGGCGCCTCGTGACGCCGTGAGCATGATCGGTTTTGATATGGCCGCTTATCCATGCGGCCGGCTTTAACAGGAGAGTAATGATGGGTTCGTTCAGCGTAATGCACTGGGTTATCGTGCTGATGATCGTGATGCTGGTATTCGGCACGAAAAAGATCAGCACGATCGGTTCGGATCTCGGCAAGGCGATCAAGGGCTTCAACGACGGCGTGAAGGGCGAAAGCAAAGAGGCGGACGGGCAGAAATAGGGCGGCTCCACCTCGGCGGCCCCACCTCGGCGGCCCCACCCATCCAGCTGTCAATCCAGCTCCAGCTTGCCGGAGCCGGGCAGCCGCTCGACAAGATCCGGTCCCAGCAGTTTCGCCGGCGTATAAGCGCCGCCCGGCACCGGCTGCGACAGCAGGTGCTGCGCCAGCGCGAGCGAGCCGGTGACCGTCAGCGAATAGCCGTTGGCGGTGCGGATGCGCGCCGTCCTGCGTTCCCCTCTGGCGTTTTCTGCCTCGCCCCATACGTAGGTGAGCGTGCGTTCGCGCGCCGCCTGGTCCGGCCCCTGGACGCTGCGGCCGACGCGGTGCTGGATCAGCTTTTGCAGCGGCCTCAACTTCAGCAGCGGCAGCACGAAATTCAGCCGGCGCAATGCCTTCACCGAGCGCGGCGATGCCGGGGTAAACACCTTGATGTTCGGGATGCCGGTGGTGTGGAATGCGGTCGACACATCGCCCCAAGGGATGGTCATCGCCGTCCTGGTTCCCCTGCCGAAATCGATCTGCCGGGTCTCGTAAGCCAGCGGCACGGTGACGATCCTGCCGTCCCGGCGCACGCGGCCGCCGAGCGCCAGCCCCTCCACCGAGGTTCTGGCGGTGCCGGGGGAAAAGCCCGAACTGGAATCGAAGCCGAGCGACAGCGTGACGGCATCGGGCAGCGCCGCTTTCAGCGCCGCGGCGACACAGTCGGTCGGGATGACATCGAAGCCGGCGCCCGGGCACAGAACGACGCCGGCACGCCTTGCCTCGCCATCGAGCGCATGCGCATGCTCGAACACGTCGATCTCGCCGGTAATGTCGAGATAGTGCGCCTTCGCGTCGAGGCAGGCCCGGATCATCGGCGCGCTGGTGGCCGAGAAAGGCCCCGCACAGTGCAGCACCAGGGATGCGCCTTCCAGCGCGCGCACCAGTTCCGCATGGTCGTCGAGGCCGACAATGCGGTACCCGAGACCCAGTTCCGCAGCCAGTTTTCCGATTGCTGCCCGGTTCCTGCCCGCCAGCACCGGTTTCCACTGGCGGCGTACCGCCTCGCGCGCGATCAGTTCGCCCGTGTATCCGTTGGCGCCGTAGATCAGCCATTCGTTCATGGTCTTTTACGCCTTGGGTAATATGGATGGGGAAGGCGCCCATCGACCCTGCGATCCTTTGGATTCATCCGCGCGCTCTACTGGCGGCGCAGGACGTCGACATCCAGTCCGAATTTGCGGGACAGGAAGCGGTCCAGCATGTGGGTCGGCAGCCATCGCTTGAGCATGGGCAACAAGGTGCTTTTCGGACCGATCCGGATCACCGGCGGCGGGTCCGCCGTGATCAGCCGGTCCGCGAGCCGGCGCGCGAATTCCTCGGCCGGCATCGCGTTGATCTGGGACATCATCGCCCGTTCGTGAATCTGCCGTCGAAGCGGGCGGTACAGGGAGCCGGGGGAAGGTTCCGCCGCGTGTTTTTCGGCGGCGTGCCCGAACTGCGATGCAATCCCGCCCGGCTGGACCGTGATGACCCTGATCCCGAACGGCACGAGCTCCATGCGCAGGGCATCCGACAGCAGGTTGAGCGCGGCTTTCGACGCGCAGTAGGCGCCGGCGAAGGGCGTGGCCGTCACCCCGGAAATGCTGCTGATATTGACGATGAGGGCATTGCCGGTTGCGAGCAGATTGGGCAGAAGCGCCTGCACGAGGGAGATGACCGAAAACACGTTGGTTTCGAACTGGCGCCGCAGCTCCGGCAGCGGCACGTCGAGCAGCGCGCCCATCGTGCCGTAGCCCGCATTGTTCACCAGCATGTCGAGCTTCACGTCGTCCCGCCGCAGGCGTTCGGCCAGCGCGGCCACGCTGTCCATGTCGGTCACGTCGAGCGGCACCGCGCGCATTCCACGCGCGGCCAGTTCCGCAAGCGCGTCGACCCGTCGCGCGGTCGCATAGACGAGGTAGCCGCGCCGGTGCAATTCCTCGGCCAGCGCGCGGCCGATTCCCGAGGAGCATCCGGTGATAAGGGCGGTTTTCTTCAAGATGGTCACCTTCGAGTGAAACGGAACGGGTTTGCAGTGGCTGCGGTTCCCGGGGCGCGGCGAAAACATGCGGCCGGGACCGGAGCGTAACCTGCATTATGCCGGACAGGGACCGCCGTGGCCGGGCAGGGCGCGATACCCGCCGGCTGAGCGGAACTTGCTCGGGGCCATTCCATACCAGCGCTTGAAGGCCTGCGAAAAGCTGGAGAGGTCGCTGAAACCGAGGGTCTCGGCAATGTCGGTCAGGCTGCGACTGTCGTCGCTCAGCAGCTCCGTCGCGAGCGCGCGGCGGGATTCTGCGCGTATCGCCCGGAACGTCGTGCCCTCGTCCTTCAAGCGCCGCTTCAGCGTGCGCTCGCTGGTATTCATGCGCCGCGCCAGCTGGGCCAGCGTAGGTGCGGCGTCCGCTCCGGCGCCGAGGTACTGTCCGACCAGCGCCGCGGTGCCCAGGCGCGACCTGCGGCGCTCGAGCAGCTGGCTGCACATCTGGCGGCACATCGAAAAGGTGGCCGGATCCGCCTGCGGCAAGGGCCGGCCGAGGAAGGCTCGCTCGAATGCCAGGCTGTTCGCCGCGGCGCCGAACTCCGGGCGCAGGCCGAAGATGCGCTCCAGTTCCGGGGCGAGCTTCAGCAGTTCCCCGGGCGCGCAGGCGAGCGTGAAACGGGACAGCGAAAACCCGGTCCCGGCAACCTCGCGCAGAAGCACCGCCGCGGCGGCCATGTCACGCTCCACCAGGAAGCGCCTGAGTTCGGGCGCCACCTCCGGCTCGCCGAAGCGGATGACGCCGGACTCGCCGGCCTCATGGTAGCCAATCCTGGCAAATGCATAGGTAAGGGGCAGGAAACGCAATGCCAGCGCCAGCGCATCCGCCGCGGTCGGGCTGCTGACCACGCCATAGCCCCAGATGCCATAGGTCGAAAAGTGGTAGCGCGCGCCGGCCAGGAAGCCGAGCCCCGCCGGCCGCTTCAGCAGGCGTACCAGGTTGCCGATCACCGCGAGTTCCTGCGCGGCGGACAATTCGACATTCGGGTCGACCAGCTGCGCCAGCGACAGCCTGCTGCCGGCGAGCAGCGCCGCCGGCGCAAGGCCATGTTCCTGGCCGAAGGCAACCAGCACGCGGACACTTGCCGTGCCCCGGGTGAAGTCCGCAAATGTCATATCCGTCTCCAAGTGCGTGGATGTGGCCCGAATCATAAAGTCTTTGTCCCCTGCCCATATTGATGTTGCTCTCGACGCAACTTAATATTCCTGCAAAACTTCCAATAAACGCGGCGTTGCCGCATGGCAGGAGACAAAACCATGATAGCTAGCTGCATGCCCGGCCGGTCGCGCTGCGCCGCCGACAACCCGGCCGAAACGGAGGGCGACAATGCGCCCGGTTGACTCTGCCGCCGGGGACGGCACGCTGCTGGAGGCGATCATCATCGGCGCCGGCTTTGGCGGCATCGGCATGGCCGTGAGCTTCAAGAAAGCCGGGGTCGACGATTTCATCATCCTCGAGAAGTCGGGGGAGGTCGGCGGGGTGTGGCGGGACAACAGCTATCCCGGCGCCGCCTGCGACGTTCCCTCGCATCTGTACTCGTTTTCCTTCGAGCCCAATCCCGGCTGGTCGCGCGTCTTTGCGACGCAGCCGGAAATCCACGGCTACCTGCGCCATTGCGCGGAGAAGTACCGGGTGCGCCCGCACATCCGCTTCGGCGCCGAGGTGGCGCATGCCGAGTTCGACGAGCAGCGCGCGCTGTGGCGGGTGCACCTGAGGGATGGATCGACGCTTGCCGCCCGCATGCTCATTACCGCGACCGGCCAGCTCAGCCGCCCGGCGCTGCCGAACATCGAGGGCGTGGAAAGCTTCAAGGGCCGCGCTTTCCATTCCGCGAACTGGGATCATTCCTATCCGCTGGCGGGCAAAAGGGTCGCGGTGATCGGCACCGGCGCGTCCGCCACCCAGTTCGTGCCGGCGATTGCCGACGCGGTCGGTGCGCTCACGGTATTCCAGCGCTCGCCGGCTTATATACTGCCGCGCCCGGACCGCGGTTACACCAGGCTGGAAAAGGCGATGTTCCGCCGGTTGCCATGGACGATGAAGCTGTACCGGGCGGCGATCTACGCGGTGTACGAATCGCGCGCGATCGCCTTCACCCGCTTCAAGGGATTGATGAAGCTGGCCGCGGGCATGCCGTTCCGGCGCCTGCTGTCTACGCAGGTGCCCGATGCCGCCCTGCGCGCGAAACTGCTTCCCGACTACCAGATCGGCTGCAAGCGCATCCTGCTGTCGAGCGATTACCTGGCGACCTTCAGCAAGCCGCATGTCTGTCTGGTCACCGAGCGGATCCGCCGCATCACGCCGGATGGCATCGAGACCGCGGACGGCAGGCACCACCAGGCGGATGCGATCGTGTACGGGACCGGCTTCGCCGCCACCGAGTTCCTGTCGCCGATGCGCATCAGCGGCCGTTCCGGGCAGGACCTGAACGACGCGTGGCAGGGCGGCGCGCAGGCTTACCTCGGCATCACCGTGCCCGGCTTCCCGAATTTCTTCATGCTCTACGGGCCGAACACGAATCTCGGCCATAACTCCATCGTGTACATGCTGGAGAGCCAGATCGCGCATGTGATGCGCTGCTGGCGCGCGATGAAAGAGGCGGGCGCGTCCGCGCTCGAAGTCGATGCCGCCCGTCACCGCCGCTTCAATGTGAACATCCAGCGCCGTCTGGCGGAGTCGGTCTGGAACGGCTGCAAGAGCTGGTATGTGGATGCGGCCGGGCACAACAGCACCAACTGGCCGGGATTCACCCTGACCTACCGCTGGCTCACGCGGTTTTCCGGATTGCACGCCTACCGCTTCACACGCGGCCTGCCGGGTGCAAGCGACGGGGTGGTGGTGGCGGCGCCGCCCGGCGGGCTGGAGGCATTCAAGGCAGGCATGCTGCGCGGCATGCTGAGGACCAGCTTCCGCCCCTTCATCGGCCCGCCCTGGGGCATCGGGATGCAGCGGGGCATCACCGCGATCCTGTCGCCTTTGATGCCCGGCGTGCGCAACGCCAACCGTCATCCCCGCAATGCGAACGGCGTACCGGCCGAGGTCGTGACCGCGAAAAACGGCAGCGCCGTGCGCGGCGCCATGCTTTATCTGCATGGCGGCGCCTTCTGTCTCGGCGGCACGACATCCCACCGCAGCATCACCACCAGGCTGGCGGTGGAATCAGGCATGCCGGTCTGGGTTCCGGACTACCGGCTGGCGCCGGAACATCCGTATCCGGCCGCGCTGGACGATGCGCTGGCAGCTTACGACGCGATGACCGCCGCCGGCTACCGGGCCGACGAGATCGTGGTCGCGGGCGATTCAGCCGGCGGCGCGCTGGCGCTGGCCTTGGCGCTGCGGCTGCGCGGGCGGGGCGCCGCCATGCCGGCCGGCCTGCTTCTGATATCGCCCGTCACCGACGGCACGCTGAGCGGCGCCACCATGCAATCCCTGCGCGGCAAGGACCCGATGATCCGGCAGGGCTGGCTGGAGCAGGGGCTGCGCTGGTACAACTGCCCCCGTTCCGTCGATGCGCACCGGCCGCTGGAAATCGACCTGCATGGCTTGCCGCCGATCCTGATCCAGGTGGGTGACGAGGAAGTGCTGCTCGCCGATTCCACGCGGCTGGCGGAACATGCGGCGCGCTGCGGCGTTTCCTGCCGCATCGAAGTGCATTCGGCGCGCTGGCATGTGTTCCATCTGTCGTCGTTCTACCTGCAGTCGGCGGCGGCGGCGCTGCGCAGCCTGGCGGAATTCGCCCGTGCGCGGGTGGCGTTCACGGCGGCGGCGCCGGGCACCCGGTTCATGGACGGGAAGCAGCAATGAGGCGCGCACCGGAAGCGGGACGGCGCTGCGCGTTCATCACCGGCGCAGCCACCGGTATCGGCCGGGCGGCTGCGCGCCTGTTCGTCAAACGCGGCTGGATGGTCGGCATCAGCGACGTCGATGCCCCCGCACTGGCGCGGCTGGCGGCGGAACTGGGGCCGGACAACGCGTTCGCATGCCGCCTGGATGTGGCCGATGCGCAGGAATGGGATGCCGCCCTGGCTTCCTTCTTTGGTAAGACAGGCAGGCTGGATGTGCTGGTCAACAATGCCGGGATCCTGATTTCCGGTCCGTTCGAATCCAGTCCGCTCAGCGGCCACCATGCGCTGTTGGATGTCAACATCAAGGGCATGCTGAACGGCTGTTACGTCGCGCAGCCTTACCTCGCGGGCACGCCCGGCTCGCGCATCATCAACCTGTCCTCGGCGTCGGCGATCTACGGCCAGGCGTCGCTGGCGACGTATTCGGCCACCAAGTTCGCGGTCCGCGGCCTGACCGAGGCCCTGAACGTCGAATGGCAGAAGCACGGCATCCGGGTGATGGATGTGATGCCCTTGTTCGTTCGGACCGACATGGTCAGGGACATGAATGCGAAGAGCATAAAGCGCCTCGGCGTGCGCCTGACGGCGGAGGACGTCGCCGCGACGATCTGGAAAGCCGCGATCCATGAAGGCGGATTCGGCAAGGTGCACTGGCCGGTCGGATTGCGATCGAAGCTGCTGCACGGGCTGAGCGGCCTCGGACCCGACCGCCTCAGCCGCTACATCGCGTGGCGCATTGCAAGCTGAAACCGCCGCGGCGGCCAGGGATCGAGCAGGCGCCGGGCAGAAGCGGCGGCCGGCGCGCGCCAGCGCGCTTAGCAACAGCGGTTCATTTTTCCATTCCCGCCATAACGCGCTTCCATGCGCTCCCGGAAAAACTCTTCATAGCTCATCGCAGGTTTGTCCGGGTGCGTTTTTTCCATGTGATCCAGGTAAGTGCTGTACTCCGGCAAACCCACCATCAAGCGCATCGTCTGCCCCAGGTAGCGGCCTGCTTTGGCAATGTCTTCAAGCATGGTGATTCTCCTAAGTCTGCAACGCGCTGGCGGGCAGCGCCTGGAACGGCGTTTCGTTTGCGCTCGGCCGCGGTGCGGCGCGCGCGGCGAGGATCGTCCTGATGCCGAACACGAGCACGCTGATCACGACCAGCATGAACATCGCAGCCAGCCCGGCATCCACGTAGTCGTTGAACACGATCTGCTGCATCTGCGCCGTCGTTTTCGCCGGCGCCAGCAACTCGCCCTTGTCGAGAGCGGCGCTATACCGCTCGGCGTGCGCGAGGAAGCCGATTTTCGGATCGTCATGAAACACTTTCTGCCAGCCTGCGGTCAGGGTGCAAATGAGCAGCCAGATGGTCGGGACGATCGTGACCCACGCGTAGCGGTCGCGTTTCATCTTGAACAGCACGCAGGTGGCCAGGATCAGCGCGATACCGGCGAGCATCTGGTTCGCGATGCCGAACAATGGCCAGAGCGTATTGATGCCGCCCAGCGGATCGACCACCCCCTGGTACAGGAAATATCCCCAGCCCGCCACGCACAAGGCGGTCGCGATCAGGCTCGCCGGAACCGATTCGATCCGCTTCATCGACGGCATGAACGCGCCGAGCAGATCCTGCAGCATGAAACGGCCGGCGCGGGTGCCGGCATCCACCGCGGTCAGGATGAACAGCGCTTCGAACAGGATCGCGAAGTGGTACCAGAACGCCATCATCGCCTGGCCGCCGAGCGCGGTGGACAGAATCTGCGCCATGCCCACCGCCAGCGTGGGCGCACCGCCGGCGCGCGAGATGATCGTGTTTTCGCCGACATCCTTTGCGGTTTGCGTCAGCATTTCAGGCGTCACATAGAAACCCCATTGCGAGATGGCGGCGGCGGCCGACTGCGCGCTGGTGCCGATCAGGGCGGCCGGGCTGTTCATCGCGAAATAGACGCCGGGTTCGATGCAGGAGGCGGCAACCAGCGCCATGATGGCGACAAAAGATTCCATCAGCATCGCGCCGTAGCCGATAAAGCGCGCATGGCCTTCGTTTTCGAGCAGCTTGGGCGTGGTGCCGGATGAGATCAGCGAGTGAAAACCGGAAACCGCGCCGCAGGCGATCGTAATGAAAAGGAAGGGGAACAGGCTGCCGGACCAGACCGGACCGGATCCGTCGGCAAACCGGGTCAGTGCCGGCATCTTCAGGTATGGCGCGACGAAAACGATGCCGATCGCCAGGCCGACGATGGTGCCGATTTTCAGGAAGGTCGACAGATAATCCCGCGGCGCAAGCAGCAGCCATACCGGCAATACCGACGCGACGAAGCCGTAGCCGATCAGCATCCAGGTCAGCTGCGGGCCGGTGAACGTGAACATCGGCCCCAGCACCGGGCTCTCCTGCACGTATTGCCCGAGGATGATGGCGAGCATCAGCAGCACGAAGCCGATCACGGAGATTTCCCCGATGCGGCCGGGGCGGATGTAGCGCAGGTAGACCCCCATCAGCAGCGCAATCGGAATCGTTGCCGCAACGGTGAACGTGCCCCAGGGCGATTCGGCCAGCGCCTTCACCACGATCAGGGCGAGCACCGCGAGGATAATCACCATGATCAGGAACGCGCCGAACAGCGCGATGATGCCGGGCACCTGACCGAGCTCCGACTTGATCAGATCGCCCAGGGAGCGTCCGTCGCGGCGCGTCGAGATGAACAGGATCATGAAATCCTGTACCGCGCCGGCGAATACCACGCCGGCAAGAATCCAGAGCACCCCGGGCAGGTATCCCATCTGCGCGGCGAGCACCGGACCAACCAGCGGCCCGGCGCCGGCAATGGCCGCGAAATGATGGCCGAACAGGACGTATCTGTTGGTGGGAACGTAATCCAGCCCGTCATTGTGCTTGTAGGCGGGCGTCATGCGCGTCGGATCCAGCTGCGCGACGTTCTTCGCGATGAACAGGCTGTAGTAACGATAGGCAATCAGGTATACGCACACGGCCGCGATGACGACCCAGATTGCACTGATCGGCTCGCCCCGGCTTAATGCGACAAGTCCGAGGGCAAAGGCGCCGAGAATGGACACGGCGAGCCATCCCAGATGGCCGGCAAAGCGGTTCATGACGCTTTCCTCCTACAGGCAGGGAAGATTATTGATTCTTTAAGGTAGGCGGCGTTCCGTCTTTTCTGCAGATTTGGCGGGAAAATGCCGCGGCCAGAGCCGGGCCGCGGCCCGGCAATCCTCGGGGGAACGCGAAGGCATCACGATTCGAAACATTCCCCGGAAATCAGGAAGCGTGTCACGGCTGGAGCCGGGACGTCCGCGCCGAAGAACTGGATTGGAAGCTGGAGTGAGTCAGCAATCCGCATTCATGGATCCAGGCCATAAGCGTATGCAAGGGGAGTGTGCCATCCGGCCGGAGCGCCAGGAGATGTTCTACACGCCATCCCCAAGGCCGTACTTGCGGATCTTGTCGTGCAGTGTCGTCTTGGCAATGGACAGCGCCTCGGCGGTGCGGGCAAGGGAGCCGTGCCGGCGCAAAGCGTCGGCGATCAGGGCACGCTCGAAGGCTTCTACCGTCTCATTCAGCGGGCGAGGGGTATCGGCATTCACCTGTCCGAAAGGCGGCGAGCCGGCCTCGATGCCAAGCACGCAACGGTCGGCGACGTTGCGCAGCTCGCGCACGTTGCCCGGCCACCCATGGCCGACCAGCTGCTGGATGCGGCCGGGCGTGGTGGGCGGCACCGGGCGGGCGTGCCGGGCGGCCGCCTGCAGCAGGAAGTGTTCGAACAGCAGCGGAATGTCCTCGCGCCGCTCGCGCAGCGGCGGCAGCGGCAGGGTGGCGACCGACAGGCGGTAATAGAGGTCGGCGCGGAAGCGGCCTTGTCCGGACAGCGCCGGCAAGTCCTCCTTGGTCGCGGCAATCACGCGACAGTCGACAGGAATCGATGTATTCGAACCGAGCCGTTCCAGCGTTCTTTCCTGCAGCACGCGCAGCAGCTTGATTTGCATCGACACCGGCATGGTTTCGATTTCATCGAGGAAGAGCGTGCCGCCGTTGGCATGCTCTATCTTGCCGATGCGCCTCTTGGCGGCGCCGGTGTAAGCGCCGGCCTCATGGCCGAAGATTTCGCTGTCGAACAGGTTTTCCGGCAGGCCCCCGCAGTTGATGGCGACGAAGTTGCCCTTGCGGCGCGGGCTCGCGTCGTGCAGGCAGCGGGCGACGAGTTCCTTGCCGGTGCCGGTCTCGCCCTGCACCAGAACGTCGGCAGCGCTGCTCGCCAGCGCTTCGATCAGGCTGCGCACGCGCACCATGCCGAGTGAATTGCCGATCAGGCGGGCTTCGAGCAGGTCGCGCCGGTCGAGCTGACGGCGCAAGGCGCGCACTTCGAGGACCAGCCGCCGCTTCTCCAGCGCCCGGCGGGCGACCTCGACCAGTTGCTCCGGCGCAAAAGGCTTCTGCAGGAAATCATAGGCGCCGTCCTTCATCGCCTGCACGGCCATCGACACATCCCCGTGCCCGGTGATCAGCACGACCGGCAGTTCCGGGTCAAGCGCATGCAGGGAGCGCTGCAGGCTCAGGCCATCCTGCCCGGGCAGGCGGATGTCGCTGATCACGATGCCGGGAAAGTCGGCGCTCAGGCGGCGCCGCCCCTGTTCGGCGCTGGTCGCGCATTCAGCGGCGAGGCCGTCAAGCTGCAATGCCTGTTCGCATCCGAGCGCCACATCGGGGTCGTCTTCGATGATCAGTATCTTCAGGTTCTCATTCATGGCGTGGAGCGAGCGGGAGTTCGAGGGTGAAGACGGCGCCGCCGCCTGGATGATTGGCGCCGTGCAGGCTGCCGCCGAAGTCACGGACGATGCCGGCGGAAATGGCCAGCCCGAGGCCCAATCCTTCGCCGGCAGGCTTGGTGGTGTAGAAAGGTTCGAAGAGGCGGGATTGCGCCTCTTCGCTCAGGCCGGGGCCATGATCGCGGACATGCAGGCGAACCACGTCGCCGTCACGCTCCCAGGCCAGCTCGAGCTGAGGCCGGGACTGCCCGGCCATCGCATCGAGGGCATTGCCGATCAGGTTGATCAGCACCTGCTCCAGCCGGTTGGCATCGCACAGGGCGACCGGTTCGTCGGCCGGACAGCTGCGTTCCACGACCGCACCGGCACGGCGGATGCGGGCTTCAAGCAGGGCCAGCGCATTGTCGAGGGCATGACAGAGGGCGACCGGTGCCGACGGACCGCTGGATTTTCGGGCGAAGTTGCGCAACTGTCCGGTGATGCTGCCCATGCGGTCGACCAGGCTGGCGATGCGGGCGAGATTGGTGCGCGTGGTGTCGACATCGCCGCGCTCCAGGAAGCGGTCGGCGTTGGCCGAGAGAGTGCGCAGGGCGGCCAGCGGCTGGTTCAGTTCATGCGCGATACCCGTCGACAACTGTCCGATGACGGCCAGCTTGCCGGCTTGCACCAGCTCGTCCTGGGCAGCATGCAGGGTGCGTTCGGCGCGGATGCGCTCGCCGATCTCGTCCTGCAATTGCCGGTTCGCGGCCGAAAGGTCGGCGGTGCGTTCCACGACCTTTCGCTCGAGCTCGTCGTACGCCCGCTGCAGGGCTTCACGCGCGGCCAGCCGGTCGCGCAGATGGCGGCGCCGCTCGTTGAGAGTGATGCCGAGCAGGCACAGGCAAGCGGCGCCGATGGCGGCCAGCGCGGCACGGCTCTGGGCGAAATCGTCGACCTGTTCGAGGTGGGACAGTACGGTCAGGGTCCACGCCGTTCCAGGCAGGCTGCGTGACTGTTCAAGGAAACGCCCGGCGACCGGATACACCGCCACGGTTTCCGGTGCGCCGGCGGCGATGCGCACCAGGCGCACGCCCTGGTCGATCTCGGCCATCGGACCGATCCCCAGCGGCTGCAGTGCGCGCCGGTTGTACTGCTGAGTGAAGTCGAAGGCGGCGTGGGTGCTTTGGTCGAGCGGTCTCAGGGTAGTGAATTTCCAGCTGGCGACCGAGGACAGGATGACGACGCCGTTCTCGTCGGCGACCAGTACGGGGGCCTCCACCGTCGCCCACGATTTTTCCAGCTGTTCGAGGCTCACCTTGGTGACGGCGACGCCGAGCGTGCCCTCGTCGCCGGTCAGCACCGAGGCGAGATAGTAGCCGGGCTCGCTGCGCGTGGTGCCAATGCCAAAGAAACGGCCGTTGCCGCTTGCCAGCGCGTCGCGGAAGTAGGGGCGGAAGGACAGGTCTTCGCCGAGGAAGCTGTCCGGCCGCCGCCAGTTGCTGGTGGCAAGCACCCGGCCGCGGATGTCCATGACGTAGATCGCCAGCGTGCCCGCCCGTTCGTTGAGCTTTTCGAGATAGTTGTTGACACGGGCAGTGGCGCCGTCGCCCCCCGTGCCGGCAAGCAGGTCGAGGACTGCCGGCTCCAGGCTCAGTGTGCCGGGCAGGAAGGCGTACTTGCCGATCTCGCGTTCCAGGCTGTTAGCGTAGAGTTCAAGCCGGTGCAGGCCGGTTGTCTGCAAGTTGGCTATGCTCACGCTCTGCGCGACCCGGTACGCAAAAAGACCGCTCAGTGCGACCAGCAGCAGGCAGAAGAGGAGCAGTTGTAGGGAACGAAGTCGCGGCATTGGATGGCGGTAAAACCGGGATACCCTATATTATTGCGCCCGGCTCGGCAAGTTGCTTGGCGATCAGGACGATCACCAGGCCGAATAAGGTCTTGTGAAAAAAACAGCGCCGGACCTGAGCATCAGGTCGCTTAGCACCATGACCGGACCGGTCCGCTACGGCGCAGGGCCGTGTCTGGCGGAGCGGGAATGGCGCGCTTGATCATGGCAGGAAGGAAAAATGCCCGGCGCAGTGCGCCGGGCAGGGCCAGGCAACGCGTTGGTCGCCCGGAGATGCGTCAAAGAGGGTGCTGCTCAAGCCGCTTGCGCGAGCAGATTTTCCTTGGTCGCCGGCAGGGCTTCCCCCGGGGCGGCCGCGTCGGCCGGCTCGATGGCATTCTCCCATTTGGCGACGACGGCGGTGGCAATCGCGTTGCCGAGCACGTTGGTGACGGTGCGCCCCATGTCAAGGAAGTGGTCGATGCCGAGGATGAGCAGCAGGCCCGCTTCCGGCAGGTTAAACATCGGCAGCACGGCCGCGACAACGACCAGCGAAGCGCGCGGCACGCCGGCGATACCCTTTGACGAAACCATCAGCACCAGCAGCATGGTGATCTGGGCGGTCAGGCTCATCGGAATGTCGTAGGCCTGTGCGATGAACAGGGCGAGGAAGGTGGTGTACATCATCGACCCGTCGAGGTTGAAGGAGTAGCCGAGCGGCAGTACGAAGCCGGTGACGCGGTTCTTGATGCCGAACTTCTCCAGCTGTTCCATCAGCTTGGGATACACCGACTCGCTGCTCGCCGTCGAGAAACCGACCAGCATCGGGCCACGCACCAGCTTGAGCAGGCGGAAAACGTCCTTGCCGAGCACGGCGTAGCCGGCGGCGATCAGCACGGTCCACAGCACGGCCAACGCGATGTAGAAGCTGAGCATGAACTTGCCGAACACGAGCAGCATGCCCAGGCCCTGCGTCGTGATCGCGCCGGCGACGGCGCCGAAGACGCCGACCGGCGCAAAGCGCATCACATAATCAGTCACCTTGAGCATGACATGCACGATCTCGTCCATGGTGTTCACCAGCGATCGGGCAGCCTGGTTATGCAGGTGGCCCAGCGCGAGGCCGAAGAACACGGCGAAGACCAGAATCTGCAGAACCTCGTTGGCCGCCATGGCTTCGACGATGCTCTTGGGGAAGACGTGGGTAATGAAGTCCTTGAGGTTCAATGCACCGGTCTTCAGATTGAGGCCGGCGGCGGACTCGGGCAGCGGCACGTTGAGTGCGGTACCGGGTTGCAGCAGATTGGCGAGAAGCAGGCCGATGAGCAGTGAGGTGAACGACGCGGCAACGAACCAGCCCATGGCCTTCGCACCGATGCGGCCGACCGCCTTCGAGTCGCCCATGTTCGCCAGTCCGGCAACCAGCGTAGCGAAGATAAGCGGGGCAATGATCATTTTGATCATCCGCAGGAAGATGTCGGTCAAGATGCCGAAATAGCCGGCAATTTCCTTCGCGGCGGCCGGGCTGGGAGCCATTGTGTTGCACGCATAGCCGACGATGATGCCGAGGACCATGGCGATGCCAATCCAGCTAGTCAGGCGATTCATTTTCATGCACGTTTCCTTGGAATGCGGGGTGGAGGAGCGCCCGGACCGGGCGCGCTAATTAGCTATCGCTAGCGCAATACATCGCACGTGGCATGCCAGATAGACTTTGTTCCTAATTCCTTGTTTTCTCGAAAGAAAATATTCGCTGCAAATGCAAGCTGTTCGTCCATCCGGATATCGCGCCGAATGGGTGTTCGGAAAACCGAACGGGGAACGGCTTGGAATACTGCCAACGCAGTTGCGACGGCGTCAAGTTTTCCGGATCTTCACCGATATGGACGGAAGGTCAGGGGAAAACCGCATGAATATCAAAATCGAGCCGACAATTGCCGGACAGGGATGGCAGCCAAGGCCAGCGTCTGCGCGGCGCGCCGACACAGAGACAGCACAGCAATTGCCCGCGCAGCACGCACCTGTGCAGACACTTGTGCCGGTTGCAGTGGAAGAGACCTCTTCACCTGTGGCGAGCCTGTTTCAGCCACTCATGCAAGGCCTGAGCGGCTGGGTGCGCGGCCTCTCCGGCGCCGGAAATGCGAAATTTGCTACCGAACAAAGCAATGGCGTGCAGGCAAACGGGCGCCCTGACTATTCCGGCACATTTTCATTGGCGGTGAGAACGCGTGACGGCGATACCGTTACGCTGCATTTCGACGAGGCCCGCAGCCATGGTCCGCAAGAAAGCCAGTCCGTCACAGCCGCTTATCAAGTGGAGGGCAATCTGTCCGACGCCGAGCGGGCCGCGCTGGACAAGCTGGTTACCAAGATGATTGATATCGCCGATTCCTTCTTTGAGGACACGGTCGGTTTCGGACGGCTGGTAGTCATGGATGATCTGGGCTTTTTCGATGCCGGCGAGCTGGCAAGCTTCGCCTTGAACGTCAGCCAGGACCGCGATTTTCATGGCGGCGATGCGCAGCATGCGTTTAGCAGCCTGTCCTTCAGTTATGAAACCGATCTGGCGGCCAAAACGCAGCGCCTGAGCTCCGAGCTCCAGCAGGGCTATCAGCAGAAGGATGGGGCCGGCGTGCACCGGTATGCCTATGACCTCACCAGCAGCATATCTTCCGGCAGCAAAATGTTTATGAACGCCCTGGACGTCCGGGAGCTTGGCCGCCCGGGGCTGTATCAAAGCGCCCCCACCGCGCTGCCAGCTTATTATCAGGGGGCGCTCCAGGCATTGGCTGGCAATGTTGATCGCCTGGCGGCGTTGACCGAAGATGCCGACGCCCGAGCGGCTGGACTGGCCGATGCCGGATCCATCAGCGATCTCTTCCGAGGTCTGGCCGCCAACCACCCGGCTTACAGGAATGCAGCCGAGCCAGTGCAACGCGGTCTGAATGAGATGTTCGACATGCTGCCGTCGCTGGTGAAGCAGACCAATGAATTGCTCGCCAGTTTTCTGAATGGCTCGCTGCGGGTAAAAGCCTGAATCGGAGAGGGCAAATCAAGAGCTCGGCCAAAGACGGTTTTTTCGTATGAATGAAGTAATAAGGCGTCAACGCCGGCGGCGTTCATCGCTGATTGGCAGCGGTACACCGCGCCTTCGGAAAACCCATTGCTCTTGGCGTTTTTGCATCCTGTACCAAAACGGACGCTTTAGCTGCCTCAACGCGCGGCATCGGCAAATAGGCTCGCCAGTCGACACGGCCTTGCATCACCGCCATTCGGCCTGCTGGCCGGCATCGCAGAGGGGTTCGGTCAGCGGCTGCTACCGGCCAATTTCCTCGAAACGTTTTTCTGCACACTGCGACTCAGTGTTACCAATGGTTTTTCCCAACGGAACTGTTGCTCGAAAGAAGGTTCAAAGGAGTAGGGGTGGTGCGACTGGGTTATAGGGCCGCATGACACCCGTGATGACATCCAAGTGGATGCGTGAACCTTTCTGAAAGAATGAAATGTCGTACTACGAAGAAGACTTTTCCGACATGCTGTTTGCCTGGCCCGCTGTCGAGGGCCACTTTTCCTACCTGTACGAGCTTGACCCGACGCACGCTACTGCTCACCCCGCCGGAATCAGGCGCGAGAAAGCAAGCCAGGCAACGCCGGCGTCCCTGTCTCCGCTACCGTTCTGCGTTGTTAGCGACATCGCCGTTACCGCCGTGCTGCTGGAACTCGATCCAACCCACTTCCACGTATCCTGATGTCTGGACAGAGCAAAGCGGATCCCTGAACCGGGTGCCGCTTCGTTCCAGCCAGGGCATTGACGGTTGCTCCGGGTCTTGGCCCGACATGAGTCGCCGCCGCTTCAGGCGCCTCCGAGCCTCTCGCAGACAAGCACCGCTCGCACTCATGTTGTAGTGCGCGGCGCAGTCGCCGGGGCGCTAAGCCCTATGGACGAACCGCACTCGCAGCCGGTTTTCGGTGAAGAAGAAACCCGGGCAAATGATCAGTACGTTTTTCGCCGGACTATCCTGAACAGGACGAGCAGGATGATGGCGCCGACAAGCGCTGCAAAGAAACCGGCGGACTGCCCAACCTGATACCAGCCGAGCGAGCGTCCAAGAAAGGTCGCGAGCAGTGACCCGGCGATGCCTATCAGAGTAGTGACGATGAACCCGCCCGGATCCTTGCCGGGAGTGAGGGCACGAGCAATCAAACCGACAATGAACCCGATGATAATAGTCCAGATGAGTCCCATGAATTTCGCCTCCAGAACATTTTGAAAGAAAGCGCCCAATCGCTGGATGTGGAAAAAGCAAAAGCCGGACCAGAAGCAAAGAATGCAGCAACAGCAATTGCCATGAATATTCGGCAATTGGTCGGCAGCACACGTTCCGGGAGAACGCGTGCCCATAAGAACCGCTGACGCGTTTTCGCGCGGTCTCGCTGGTTCTCACTGCCGACTTTCGCTTCGGGAGAAATCAGCCATTACCAAACGATTTCGCAGGCGCTTTCTTAGTTTTGCGCGATAGGCGAATCATGGAAAGCAGGCACAACCCGGATTCACTCGACCGTCGAGTGCACCGGGTGAACAGTAAAGCTTTGACACGACACTTCCACTGCGAAGGACAGGCAGCCCGTCTTCGGGGTTTCCATACAACATTCCAAAACCTGCTCTTCCTGTGTCGTCCTTGCATTGCTCGTATGGCATGGATAAGTTTTGGATGCAGACTACCGGCCATGTATCGCTAAGCCGGGTATGGGGCAGACCGGATGACAGGCAGCGTGACGCTCGCCCCTCGGCGCTGCCGGTAGGAGCGGGGAGATTTCTCAAGATCCAGTCACGAGATGCCATCGCCACGGCCTCCCGTGCTCCCGCAGTGCCTGGTTGTGCATCGAATGCGCTGATACGCGCGCGGAGCAAGCCGTTTGGCACCAGACGGGTGTCGAAGTCCAAACGAGCAATCGTTCCGTTGCTGAAGACGCTAAAGACGCCAAGACGCGGGCTGTAGCTGTTTGGTGGAAGCAGCTCCACGTTTTGCATGCCGCTTCCCCGCACCTCAAGCGTAACAATGCCGGAAAGCGTCGTTCCCGATGCTGGCGCTTGCGTCACCTCTGCAATGAAGGAAGGTGCGGGCTGGCTGCGTTGGATAATCCAGGCCCTGCTGGGCATGACAACGATTTCCGTTCCGCCGCTACTGCGAGCCTTGACATTCCACGCAACGATGCGCACGGTAAGTGCGCCTGCGGGCAAGGCATTCGGGTCGAGCTCAAGCGATGCCCGGGTTTTCGACTCATTGATGCGAAACACGCCGTAAATCGGGGTGTAACCATTGGCAGGAACAAGTTCGACGTTCTCGAGTCCGGTGCCCTCGACTTCAACGTGTGTCGTCGCCGTGATCTGCGCCCCCTCAGTCGGCGCCGCGACCAGGCGTGCTGAAAAGACGGATGGCGACGTCGGAGGATTGGGCGGATTGTCTGTCCCTTGAGAGGGCGGAGGCGGGTCCGCGGGCGGCTGCGGCGGGGGTGTTCCAGGATCGACGGGAGGCGTGCCTGGGGAAATCGGAATTTGTGCAATGGCAGCATCTATGCCCTGAGGTGTTACGGCTGATGCAATATCCATTGTGCGGCGGATCGAGCTCTCATTACTGTTGAAACTTAAGCCATGCTGAACTGCAAAGTAATGGCCGACCGTGTACTTGTTATTTAACAGGGCGGGCACCCATCCCCAGACGGAATGACCCGTAAAGGTATGGGCAGAGTTCAGCATTGTTTGAACGAGCTTGCCGCGCGTCGTTGCGCCTGATGTGATCTGCTCAGCCCAGTACCGGACGTCTTCCTCCGGCGGCGCCGTGCTCCCTGTTCTGCCGAGAACATTGCGATAAATGACTTTGACAAAGTCATTGGCAGACATGCCATCAACATAGCCTGTTATGCCCGGGTAAAGAATGGCAGCGCTGTAGAATGATTCGGCGATCTGTTCCACGCTGTCCCCCGCGCGATACCGCTCTATCCAGTACGCGAGTCCATCGGCTTCAGGCACTCGATTAAAGAAAGCGATGTAAAGCTCGATGAGACGTTTCAGTGAGTTTGCCGGGACGGCTTGTGCCGTCGGTGCAATGAAAAGGTTGACCGTCACGTCTTTAAATTGCAGGTAACGGATATTGGTTGGGATGCTGGTAGTGCCATCTGCTCCCGTACTGTCGACAACGGTATGCCCGGTTGCACTTGTGGCGACAGTGTAGTTGGAACGAACGCCGGAGAACTCGACGCGGTCGCCTAGCACAGCCACAGGCGCGACCCTGGTTGCCGCAGACGAATTCGACGCCGAATCACTCCCGCCACATGCATTCAGCAGGAAACAGACAAGAACAAACAACGCATTTCTTAACCATGTTTCCATTCGGTTCCTCTTTGAGAGAACACAGGGGTAAGTGTTATTTAAATATTAAAAGAACGGCGTGAGATTGACTTTTCTCGAATGCCAACGAAGGGGAGGTTAGTGGGACTGCGCGTTCCAATCGTGCGCAGCGGAAGAGACCAAGAGCAGGAGGAAGGCAGAGGGGATGGGGAGGCTTCTGGTATCCCGGCCCGCTTCGGGAAAAACTGGCCGTCAGCAATAGTCGGGCAGACTATGTGAGGTCTGCCCGCCAACGGCTCGAACGCGGCGAAAGCCGCCGAAGGCGACAGTGAATGCGTTGGCCCGGAACGGCCAGCAGCGGCCATGCGCCTACAGTAAAAAGTCGATGATTTGCTCGCCTTTTCTCTTCGGAACGCCCACTTCGCGGATAATAACGGCTACATCATTTTGCGCACCATATTCGGAAATCTCCCATGGAAATTAAGGTCAATTTTCTCGATAAGCTTCGTCTTGAAGCCAAGTTTGATGATTTCACGGTCGTGGCCGACCAGCCTATCCGCTACAAGGGCGACGGCTCGGCGCCCGGTCCCTTCGATTACTTTCTGGCCTCGTCGGCCTTGTGCGCGGCTTACTTTGTTAAGTTGTACTGCGTAACTCGCAACATTCCGACCGAGAATATCCGCCTGTCGCAGAATAATATTGTTGATCCGGAAAACCGTTACAAGCAGATTTTCAAGATTCAGGTCGAGCTGCCGACGGATATCTCTGCGCACGACCGTCAAGGTATCTTGCGCTCCATCGAGCGTTGTACCGTGAAAAAAGTGGTGCAAACCGGCCCGGAGTTCGTGATTGAAGAGGTAGAGAACCTGGATGCCGATGCCCAGTCGTTGCTGACGCTGAAACCGGCTCCTGACGGCAGTACCTATATTCCGGGCAAGGATCTGCCATTGGAGCAGACCATCGCCAATATGTCGGGCGTTTTGGCGGGCCTGGGCATGAAGATTGAAATCGCTTCGTGGCGCAATATCGTTCCCAATGTGTGGTCCCTGCATATCCGCGACGCGCACTCGCCGATGTGTTTTACCAATGGCAAGGGAGCGACCAAGGAAAGCGCATTGGCGTCGGCATTGGGAGAGTTTATCGAGCGCCTGAATTGCAACCATTTCTATGGCGGCACTTTCTGGGGCGAAGACATCGCCAATGCCGCGTTTGTACATTACCCGAACGAACGCTGGTTCAAGCCTGGCCCGAAAGATACGCTGCCGGCTGAAATTCTCGATGAATACTGCTTGAGCATATACGATCCCGATGGTGAGTTGCGTGGCTCGCACTTGTACGACACCAACTCGGGAAATGTGCAGCGCGGAATCTGTTCGCTGCCGTTTGTGCGGCAGTCGGACGGTAAGGTGGTGTATTTCCCGTCCAACCTGGTTGAAAACCTCTACGTCAGCAATGGCATGAGTGCCGGTAATACGCTGGCCGAAGCGCAAGTGCAATGCCTGTCCGAAATTTTCGAGCGCGCGGTAAAGCGCGAAATCCTGGAAGGCGAAATGGCACTGCCTGATGTGCCGCACGACGTGCTGGCGAAATACCCGCGCATTCTGGCTGGCATTCAGGGGTTGGAAGAGCAAGGCTTTCCGGTGCTGGTGAAAGATGCGTCCCTTGGCGGCGTCTACCCGGTGATGTGCGTCACCTTGATGAACCCGCGGACCGGCGGTGTCTTTGCTTCGTTCGGCGCGCACCCAAGCTTTGAGGTGGCGCTGGAACGGAGTCTGACAGAATTGCTGCAGGGTCGCAGTTTCGAAGGCCTGAACGATCTACCTCAGCCCACCTTTGTCAGTAATGCCGTCACCGAGCCGAACAACTTTGTTGAACACTTCATTGATTCCAGCGGCGTGGTGTCGTGGCGCTTTTTCAGCGCGAAAGCGAATTTCGATTTTGTCGAGTGGGATTTTTCCGGCCACGGCGAGAAGTCCAATGCCGAGGAAGCCGCGACCTTGCTCGGCATTCTTGAAGACATGGGCAAAGAGGTGTACATGGCGGTGTATGACCAGCTCGGCGCCGTTGCTTGCCGGATTTTGGTGCCCGGCTATTCGGAAGTTTATCCTGTAGAAGATCTGATCTGGGATAACACCAACAAGGCGCTGTTGTTCCGCGCAGATATCCTGAACTTGCATCGCCTGGACGACGCGAGCCTGGAAGCGCTGCTTGAGCGCTTGAACAACAATGAGCTCGATGAATACTCCGACATCGCCACCTTGATCGGGATCGAATTTGACGAGAATACCGTCTGGGGCCAGCTGACGGTTCTCGAGTTGAAGCTGCTCATCCATCTCGCCTTGCAGCAATTGGAGGAGGCGCACGAGCTGGTGGGCGTCTTCTTGCAGTACAACGACAACACCGTCGAGCGCGGACTGTTTTATCAGGCCTTGAACGTGGTGCTGGAGGTGCTGCTCGACGACGACCTTGAACTGGACGATTACGTGGTCAATTTCCGCCGCATGTTTGGAAATCCAAGGATGGACGCGGTGCTGGGCTCGGTGGACGGCAGCGTACGCTTCTTTGGCCTGACGCCAACCAGCATGAAACTGGAGGGGCTCGACAGGCACCGCCGCCTGATCGACAGCTACGAAAAAGTGCATATGGCGCGGGCTAAAGCAGCGGCCGCCTGACCGGTGTGACCCCTCGGACGATACCCCGCCTTTCTGGAATGCCAGAATGCGGGTCAGCCGCGACGCTTCACGATGCATGGAGTAAGCGTTAGAACGGCCGTAAGCAGCTTCTGCTCCTAAGGCTTGATCGCTATATCCGTTTCAGGCAAGTGTGCGTGAGGCAGGCCGTCCGGGGGTGTTCGGCCTATGCCTTCATCCCTGCACATGAAGGGCTGCGTGTTTAGTGCTGCCGGGAGCCGGATAATGAAAAGCATAATTTTTAACATTGCGACCGGCGCTGGCGGGCCACACACGGGTCATCTGGTGCGCTGAGAACGTCCGCTTCAGAAAATCCGATTTGACGGCTTCGGGTCGTTCTCGTTGATTCACTGTTCGAAACGGGGGGCAGGAGTCAGGTGCAAGGCGGCCGGCCTCGTTCGCCAGCATACATTTGCGCCGTTTAACCGATGAACGCTTATCCCATATCCATGGGATATCTCGTTATTAGAGGTTGTATTCAGTTTTTGACAGGCAGTTCCAACTTCTACTCCTTCCGTAGGCCGCGAGCCCCATTCCATAAGGATTTGCGGTACCTCTTGCCGCTCTAGCGCAGCCTGTTTAGGGGGCCAGCATCCGGCTCCCCCTCAAGACCACTACTGGCAAAAATTTCTCACGTGCAATAAATTATTGATCCGCCTGCCTGCAAATTACGGCAGGTAGATCCGGAGAGTGACGAGGAGGCGCCTCAAAACAAGAACAAGTGTGCGCATTTAAAAGAACCTTACATGAAGAAGGTCATATGCACATCCATCACATTACAGTTCGAGCCAGGCTTTACATTTCTTTTGGTATCTTGCTGCTGGCACTGGCATCAGTTCTCATACTTGACTGGGCGGCGGCACCGCCGAGCTGGGTCACAACGATCGGACTCGCCGGCCTGGTTCTCGGCTTTTCTGCCAGCATCTGGACTGTTCGCCACATCTCACAAAGGATGAATCAAGCAGTCGCGCTTGCACGACGTCTTGCCGGCGGAGACCTGGCGCAGCCGGTAGCTGTTGAAGTCGCAGGCGAGTTCGGCTTGCTTCACGACGCCTTGCACCTGATCGGCGAGCGCATGTTTTCTGTCGTTACCGGTGTACGCACGGGCACGACAGTCGTAGCAACCATGTCGGCGACGCTCACCAACGACAATGCGGCGCTGTCGTCCCGTACCGAAAGCCAGGCCAGCTCGCTCGAAGAGACCGCATCGACGATGGAAGAGCTGACGTCGACAGTCAAGCAAAACGCGTCCAATGCCGAAGAAGCGAACAGGCTGGTAGCGTCAGCGTCGCAAACCGCCATTAGAGGTGGGCAGGTGGTGAAAGACGTGGTGCGCACGATGGGGGCGATACGCGAAAGCTCCCGCAAGATCGTCGACATCATTGGCGTGATCGACGGCATAGCGTTCCAGACTAACATTCTCGCTCTGAATGCAGCTGTGGAAGCGGCTCGCGCAGGCGAGCAGGGGCGCGGCTTTGCCGTCGTCGCGTCCGAGGTGCGCACCCTTGCGCAGCGGTCCGCAGCCGCGGCGAAGGAAATCAAACAACTCATAAGCGATTCGGTTGAACGCGTCGAGACGGGCAGCGGCCTGGTGGACCACGCCGGCGCAACGATGGCCGAGATCATCAGCGCCGTTGAACGGGCTACCGCGATCATGAATGACATTGCGTTGGCAAGCCAGGAACAAAGCACAGGCATCGAGGAGATCAATCGTTCGATTACGCAGGTCGACGCGACGACCCAGCAGAACGCCGCGCTCGTGGAAGACGCAGCGCGGGCCACGGCACATCTGCACGAACAGGCCGTCGCATTGACGCACGCGGTTGCCGGTTTCAACCTCGGGGCCAGGGAATTCGGCAACGCGGACGAAGCGGTCGGAATGGTGCGGCGCGCGGTCGATTACGTGAAGTCGCACGGCCGTAACAACCTCGTTGCAGAGGTAAACAAGCTAGGCCGAAGCTGCTTCATTGATCGGGACTTGTACCTCAGCGTTTATGCGGATAACGCCAAGGTGCTCGCGCATGGCGCAAATCCAAGGCTGGTCGGCGTGGACGGCGCCAATTTCAAGGATGCGGACGGCAAACTGTTCGTGAAACAAATCGTCGACCAGGCCAACGCAAAAGGTTCTGGCTGGGTTGACTACAAGTGGGCACACCCGGTTACGAAAGAAATGCTGCTCAAGTCCGCCTACTTCGAGAAGGCCGGGGACCTGGTGTTGGCTTGCGGCTTTTACAAGTAACGACGGCAGAGCAGACAGTTATTCCACGAAAAAGAACTGGAGGAGACAAAATGAACTGCATTAGCTTGTGGTGCCGATGTGTTGCCTTCCTCGTCGTGTTCATTGGCCTCAACGTCGGCGGTCGGTCCCATGCGCAAGAAATTGTCATTGGCCAGGTGGCGCCGCTGTCTGGAGTCCTGGCCAGTACCGGCAACGAAATGGTGCTTGGGGCGAAAGTTTACTTCGCCTCCGTGAATGCAGAAGGCGGTATCAACGGAGCGAAGATCCGCCATGTAGTCAGGGACGATGGGTACACGGTTGCCGAGACTGTCAGGCAAACCCGGGAAATGATCGAGAACGACCGACCTGTTGCGCTGATCGGCTTTGCCGGTACCGGCAATATCGGCGAGCTGATGAAGCAAAAGGTGCTCGAAGAAGCCGGCATCGCCCTGATCGGGCCGTATACGGGCGCGCCAGGTCTGCGCGGGTCCGATAACCGCAACATCTTCCATATTCGGGCCAGTTACTGGGATGAGGCCGAAGCCATGGTCGATCAGTTGGTCACGCTGTCAATAAAGCGGATCGGGATCATGTACCAGAACGATCCGTTCGGTGAATCCGCGCGTGACGGTGTCATTACGGCCCTGAAAAGGCACAAGCTCGAACCGGTAGTGATGGCAACCTATGAGAAGAACTCCGCCGATACGTCCGATGCTGCCAGAAAGATTGGCGCCGTCAATCCGGAAGCGGTCATCATGATCGGAGTGAACAAGGCAGTCGCCAGCTTCAGCAAGGAAGTGCGCCAGATTTCCAATGTCGCGCAGCTATTCAGCATCTCAGTCGTAAACCCGCGGGAAATCGTCAGGTTGATCGGCCCGGAGTATGCAAGAGGTATCGGCATCGCTCAAGTCATGCCGAGCCCTCACTCCATAGGCGTTCCAGTCGTCAAGGAGTACCAGGCGGCGATGAAAAAATACGCGCCGCCCGAGGCGGAATTCACCTACACCTCCCTTGAAGAATTCATCGCGGCCAAAGTGCTTGTCGAGGGCATTCGGCGCGCAGGGAAGAACCCGACGCCGCAGAAGGTGCTCGCAGCGCTCGCCTCAATGGATTACTACAATCCGGGCGGCTTGCCGTTGCGATACTCGGCCAGCAATCGAGTAGGCGGCAAGTTCGTGGAGCTGACAATAATCAACCGCTATGGGCAGTTGGTGCGTTGAGAAATGATCTACCGAAGGTAGGAGCTTCTCGATTAGGTAGACACGCCAGAAAGCGAGATGGAAAGTGAGCAAGGTGCAGGAAGAAAAAAACAGCGTTGAGCTTGAAAAATACCGCCGCGTTTTCCATGCGATGCCGGACTACTCGACCTTCTCTAACCTGCGTACCGGGGTATTTCACGACGTGAATCCCGGGTTCGAGAAAATGACGGGGTACCGACAAGAAGAGGTCGTCGGAAGAAGTTCGGCGAGCATTGGCCTGTGGGTGCATCCCGAGCATCGAGCACTGGTGGTGGAGAAACTACAGACTGTTGATGCGTTTTCCATGGAAACCCAGTTCCGTACCCGTCATGGCGATATCCTCGATGTCGATTGCTCGCTTGCAGTCTTCAGAATGGGAGGGGAAGAGCTGTTGGTTGCAGTTGTCCGTGACATCACTGCCCGAAAGCGGCAGGAACAAGAGCTAGAGCAATACCGGACAAAGCTAGAGGAGCAGGTTGCACAACGCACGGTACAGCTGGAGCAGGCCATGCAGAAGTTGAGCGAACTGGCTTCGCACGACGAATTGACAGGGGTAGGGAACCGGCGCGATTTGAACTGGCGCTTTGAGCAGGAATACCGCTCCTTCAAACGTTTCGGAACCCCGGTTAGCGTAGTGGTATTCGACATCGATCACTTCAAGACCATCAACGACCGGCACGGACATGCTGCGGGGGATGACGTCATCCGGCGCTTCGCAAATATCATCCGACACGAAATACGCGACGTGGACTATGTGGCACGGTACGGCGGCGACGAGTTCGTACTCCTGCTGGCGAACACGACGGCAGAGGCGGCGGTCACACTGGTTTCACGTATCAGGCAGGCCGTGTCTGCCTATCCCTGGGCGCAGTACCTGCCAGGCATGAGCCTGACTACATCGGCAGGTGTTGCAGAATTCCGTACCGAGGAGACGGCTGACGCCACCTTCCGCCGTGCTGACCGGGCCCTTTACAAAGCCAAGCTCCAGGGACGGAATCAGGTTATCGTGGATGGCTAGACGGCCGTGGCATTTTGCACCAGCCGAACAGGAGAAAAGCGGCGCGCCGGCTTAAGGGCCAGGTGACGCAACAGGAACGTTCTTCTGTGTTCAAAACGAAAAAAGCTCGCCAAAGCGAGCTTTCATTCACCAAACAATGCAAGGACGGAACAGGTCAGGAAAGCGACTTTCCTGGCCAGCCTTCGCCAGGCAGAAAGTCCTGGCCCTGCTATCTGCAGGTCGGCGTACGGCAGAAGTCGCTTCCATCCGTGTTGGTCCTTGACCAAATTCCCCGACCTTGCGGCGACCCCTGCTATCTGCAGGGTACCGCCGCCAGAACACGTTGGCTGGCCGTACGCAACGCATAGGGAAATACCTGCGCTGTACAAGGAACGCGAACCCGTGCTATTTGCACGGTGCCCAGATCCTGTCGGCCGACGTGGGAAGGTCGGTGTGGTCATGGCCGGGCGCTAAGAACAGCCCATGCTATCTGCATGGTGCGTCCTGAAGCGACCCGTAGCACTGTTTGCCAGCGAATATCCACGGACGTGGATACGCGGCGAGGTGAATTGGTTTGCGGGCCGGCTACGCCGGCCGCCGTCCTGATTACAGGGGGCGAATATTGCTGGCCTTGTCGCCTTTCGGACCCGCGGCGCGCTCAAACGAAACGCGCTGGTTCTCCGCAAGGCTCTTGAAGCCATTGGATTGGATGTCGCTGAAATGGGCAAACAAGTCGCTACCGCCGTTGTCCGGCGTAATAAAGCCGAAGCCTTTCGAATCGTTGAACCATTTGACCGTGCCGGTTTGAGTCTGCATGTTACTTCCTTGTGAAAAATATAAGGCTTGACGCCCAGGGCGCACCTATGACCAAGAAAATGTAACCGTAGGGATTCAAACAGACATGACTCTGAAAACCAGAGCAGGACAGGAAGAGACCAACAATAACTACGACTTGATGCAAGTGCAGAACGGACTATACCTGAGAACCAGGGGAAAAGCCAAGTATTTTTGTCGGGTATGCGAGGCTTCTTAGGGTTGCATGCCGGCCCTTGAACACGGCGCTTGCAAACCAATAACCATCTCGAAAATGGCATCTGGCTGTCGTCGTGAAAGGAGTCGTGAGGCCCGGCTTGTCGTAAGGGGGGCGGCGCTGTTGCGTGCGAAAAATGGTGTGACTGCGCAATTTTGCAACCGGGTCGAGGAAACATGATCTGAATGATTTATACCGTTTCCTGCAAGGAGCAATTGTGGAGATTGAACTGAAACTGGAAATCGACGCCGCATCCCGCGGCAAGCTGCGCCGTCATCCGGTCATCGAGGAGCTGGGTGATGGAAATCCTGAAGAGGACGAGCTGACCGCGATTTACTTCGACACGCCGGAATTCATTCTGCGCGAGCACGGCGCGGGGCTGCGCGTGCGCAAGACGCGGGGCCGCTGGATCCAGACCTTGAAGGCTGGCGGCAGCGTCAAGGGCGGCCTCCACCAGCGCGATGAGTGGGAAACGCCGGTCGACGGCGCAGTACCGGCGTTGGATCAGCTTGCATCGATGGTTGACGCCGGTTCACCGCTGTCGGCGCTTCTCAAGCAGGCATCACTCGCCGACACGCTGCAACCGGTCTTCCGGGTGAAGGTGCGACGGACGACATGGCACCTGCGCGACGGCGACAGCTTGGTCGAGCTCGTGCTCGACGAAGGAAGCGTCCAGCGCGAAGAGCGGAAGTTGCCGGTCAGCGAGATCGAACTCGAGTTGAAGGAGGGAGAGCCGGGCCGGCTGTACGCCATCGCGCTCAGGCTGCTCGATGGCGTTCCCCTCCGTCTCAGCAATGTCAGCAAGGCGCAGCGCGGCTACGCCCTTTGCAGGCAGGAAGAGCGTGCGCCCGTGAAAGCCGCGCCCGTTGTGTTGCCGCCTTCGCCGACCCTCGAAGACGGCCTGCAGGCGACCGCGCTGAACTGCCTGGCGCAGATGCAGGCCAACGAGGCGGCTGTAATGGAAAGCGGCAATTCCGAGAGTCTGCACCAGATGCGGGTCGGCCTGCGCCGCTTGCGTTCGGCGCTCAAGCTATTCGAGGCAGCCGCGCCGTGCCCGGCCGATCTGCAGGAAGAACTGCGCTGGCTGGGCGAAGCGCTGGGCGAGGCGAGGGACTGGGACGTGCTGTCATCGTCGACGCTGGCCCGCGTGGGCGGCGTGGGCGACGCATCGTTCCCCGCGCTGCATACCGCCATGGACGAGGTCATGCGCGGCAAGCGGAACCAGGCCGGCGCCGCGCTTCGCTCGCCGCGTTACACACGGCTCATGATAGGAATGTTTGCCTGGACGCTGGGGAAGCAGTGGCGCGGCACAGCGGCGCCGGACCATGTCAAGCAACTGGAGGCGCCGCTGAAGGCGTTTGCGGGGAAAGCGGTCAAGCAGGGACACAAGCGCATCCTCAAGCGCGGCAGGAACATCCGCCACGCGCCGCCCGAGGAACTGCACAGGCTGCGCATTGCGGGAAAGAGAAACCGTTACGCCGTTGAATTTTTCGCGCCCCTGTACCGGTCGAAGCGCCTGCGCAAGTATCTTGGTGCGCTGTCGGCCATGCAGGATGAACTTGGCTGGCGCAACGACGTTGCGGTGGGCGGCCGCCTGCTGCGACATCTGGAAACGGAAAAGCCGGAGGCCGCGGCGAGCGCTGCCTATGCGCGCGGTTTTCTTGCGGCGCATGTGTCCGGCAACGAGCGCAAGCTGCGCAAGACCTGGAAGCGCTTCCGCGAGGCCGACCTGCCGCAGCTGCGATGAGCCGCAGGCGGCAACGGTCCATACGTATCGCAATCCGTGCTGGTGTCAAATCGTGCTTCCCTGCCCAGCGTCTCCCGGCGGATCACGTCGCATACCAAGCAGGTCCTGCCCCTGGGCGATATAGCCGTCCAGCCGGTCCCGCAGGAATTCCGGCAAGGATCCGGCGTCGACCACCCGGAATCCCTTGGATGCATAGAAGTCGACCAGGTGGGAGTATGGCAGGCAGTAACAGACGGCGCGATCGAGGTGCGGGATGGCGGCCGCAAGCAAGCGCTTCCCGATGCCCTGCCGGTGGTATTCGGCCCGCACCTGCACGCCGCGCAGGACGAGCGTGCCTTGTTCGAGGCAGACGCGCGCCGCGCCTACGATGCCTGCGCCGGCCTTTGCCAGGAGGGTGATGTCTGCAGGATCAACGCCGCCGCCATAGCCGCAGTCCCGGTAAAGCGCCAGTACCGCGTCCAGCTCATCGGGCTGCGCGCGGCGGATAGCGAGATTCACGGGATGTTGCCGGTTCTGCACGGTCTGCGCACCTCCTCACATCGGTTCACTTGAGGCGCGCGATGCGCCCAAGCGACTGGGGTCTGCGCCGCGTCGGACTGGAGATGGGCGGCGAGGGCATCGGCGTCCACTTCCTCAGCATCGACCGTGACATGGGACTCGCCCTGGACAATCAGGTTCCGCCGCGGGCGGTTCGAGATGTCCGTGGAAGCCGCTGAAGGCAAGCAAATTGACGTGGCCGCCGTCCGGCGCGGCGGCTAAACGGCAGCCGGGGCCCTCATGGCGTCAGGCCGGCAGAGGTCCGGGACAGCGTCGAGGCGGGATGATGCGGCCTCCTGACATCCGTGACGAGGAAGACTCGGCGAGACGGTCGTCGTGGCGGGAGGTCGAGCACGGTTCAACCCTCGAAGCGGACTTCCTTCCGAAAGGCAACGCGACCGAAGACGCCGGCAGGCGCGTACCGGGGATGGTCGTAGTACCAGACGGCGTCGGAACACTTCAGCCTGCCGGCCTGCAGGTTGAAGGTAATGACAGAATGGCTTGCAGCGGCGGCAGCCGTGGTCCGGCTGAGGCGCAGGTATTCGGGCTTCACGGAGGCGAGCGGGAAAAAATAGTCCGTTTCAACAAGCACGATATCGTCCGACTCGGCGATAACCATTCCATTCCAGATCGCTTTCATGTGAACCTCCACCGGCATGACAAGGATTGCAACACGCATTGTGGCCTGCCGGTGTGACGGAATGATGACACGCGCACGAAACCCACCCGGACCCGGGTGTCATTGCACAGTAACAGCGGGCATGCACGTGTATCGACTTGCGACAGACAAGGAGTGCCGTTGGACGCGGTATCGGGTGTTCCCGCCTCCGAACCTGCAAGCGGGTTCTTGGTTCGGCTGGCCGTGGCGGCGATGCTCGGCGGGCTGCTCGGCGTAACGCATGGCCGCATGGCCGGGAACGCGCAGGCGTCGCGCTGTGGCCGCCGCCAGTCGCCGATGGGGATGCGGGCAACAGGCGAGGGTCAAAAATAGGCTGACGCCAGGTATTTCCAGAGTGCCCAGGTCACAAGCAACCAGACGATTACGACAAAAAGGATGCCCCAATTGCTGCGCGGCTTACGGCCTTCCTTCGCCATCCACTCGGTAGCCGCGGTCCTGCATTCGGCAAGTACGCTGCCGGGAATCAGCCTTACTGCAATCCAGATCAGACCTGGCAGCAAGATCACGTCGTCCAGATAGCCAAGGACGGGAATGAAGTCCGGAATAAGGTCGATGGGGCTAAGCGCGTATGCAACGACGAGCACACAAAGCAGTTTGGCGGCCAAGGGGGTTCTGGGGTGCTTGTACGCGAACCAGAGGGTGACGCCGTCG
>NZ_DASPLS010000059.1:0-161497 GCF_035627455.1 Noviherbaspirillum sp. | reverse complement strand
CGGCGAGATGAAGGAGGCCAGCACGATCAGCCCGGCTTCATTCATCAGGCGCGCGACCTCCGCCGCGCGCCGCAGGTTTTCCTTCCTGTCCGCCGCGGAAAAACTGAGGTCGCGGTTGAGCCGGTGGCGCAGGTTGTCGCCATCCAGCACATAACACGGATGTCCTTCTGCCAGCAGCATCCTTTCCAGCTGGTAGGCAATGGTGGATTTGCCCGCGCCGCTCAGGCCGGTCAGCCACACGGTCGCCGGCCGGTGGCCGAACTGCTCCTGCCGGTAGCGCTGCGAAATCATGCCGGCATGCCAGTAGACGTTCGGGGGCGCCCCCGCCTCGCGCTCGGGCGCGGCGATGTTCTCGTCCAGGTTCGATGCATTCATGCTCATTCGTCTGCTTTCCCGGGGACGCGCCCCGTTGCTGGTTGCTCGGTACTCAGAATTCTTCCCATTCCGCCATCATCACCGCCTGCCGGCGCGCTTCCGCCGACCGGTCGCGACGCGGCGCGGACATCGCCCGCGGCGCCTGGAGCGGCGCCGGCGGCAGCACCCTGTCCGGCGGCCGGACGACGCTCGCGCGGCGCGGCGGATCTTGTCGTGCCTGCGCTTTCTGCACGACAGGCAGCTGCCGCGCGTCCAGCCGGAACACGCCGACCATCTGCGACAGGCGCGCCGCCTGTTCGCGCATCGACGCGGCGGCAGCCGCGGATTGCTCTACCAGCGCCGCGTTCTGCTGCGTGACCTGGTCCATCTGCGACACCGCGCCGTTGACCTGCGCGATGCGGGACGCCTGCTCGACGCCGGCGGCGGCGATCTCGCCGATGATCTGCGTGACCCGGCCGACGCTGTCGACGATGTCGTTCATCGTGCTGCCGGCGGTGTCGACCAGGCGCGCGCCGGCGCCGACCTTGTCGACGGAATCGTCGATCAGCGACTTGATCTCGCGCGCGGCGGCGGCCGAGCGCTGCGCCAGCGCCCGCACTTCCGACGCGACCACGGCAAAGCCGCGCCCCTGCTCGCCGGCGCGGGCGGCTTCCACCGCCGCGTTGAGCGCCAGGATGTTGGTCTGGAAGGCGATTCCGTCGATCACGCCGATGATGTCCGCGATCCGGCGCGCCGAGTCGTTGATCGCCCCCATCGTGCGCACCACCTCGGAGACGACGTTGCCGCCCTTGCGCGCGACCTCGGCCGCGGAATTGGCGAGCGCGTCGGCCTGGCGTGCGTTGTCGGCGTTCTGCCGCACGATGGAGGTCAGCTCTTCCATCGACGATGCGCTTTCTTCCAGTGCGCCGGCCTGCTGCTCGGTGCGGGACGACAGGTCGAGATTTCCGGACGCGATTTCCTCCGCCGCGTTGTTGATGGCGTCGGTGCCGCTGCGCACCTCGCCGACGATGCGCGCCAAGCTGTCGCGCATTTCCTTCATCGCGAACATCAGACTGCCGTGGTCGCCCTGCCTGGCGGGAATATCGACCGCCAGATCGCCGGCGGCGATGCGGCCGGCAATGCGGCCCGCGTAGTCCGGCTCGCCGCCGAGCTGGCGCAGCAGGTTGCGCGTGATCAGTACCGCCGCGGCAACGCCAACCAGCAGCGCGAGGCCGCCGACGAGCATCATCGCGGCCACTGCGTTGCGGTAGGTCTGCCCGGCGTCGTCGGCGGCGCGGCGCGACTCGGCTTCCACCTGCTGCAGCAGCGCTTCGAGCGCGCCGATCAGCTCGATCTGGGCCGGCCGCACTTCGTCCCGGATCATCGCCGCGGCCGCTTCCTTGTCGCCCGACAGCGACAGGTCGACCGCCTTGTCCATCGCGGCCAGCGCGCGGGCGTCGAGCCTGGCGATCTTCGCCAATGCCGCGCCGCCCTGCGTATCGGTCAACAGCTTGTCCAGCTCGGCGGCGGCGGCGCGATAGGTTTCCTTCGATTGCCTGGCCAGCAGCAATTCCTTTTTCTTGAACGCGAAATCCTCCTGCATCACGACGTCGCGCACGGTGACGGACTGGTAACGCACCAGGTCGCGCATCGCATTGACCAGCCTGAGCTTGGCGGCATCGTCCTGCACGATCCCGTCCAGGCTGGCACGGATGAATCCCATCCGGCTGATCGCCACGCCGGTCAGGACAGTCATCAGCACCAGGACGGTGCCGAAACCAACGGCCAGCCGCGTGCCGACCTTCATGCTCTCGATGAATTTCATGGGCGTCTCCATTCGGTGTGCCGCCTGCGGGGGATGCGGCCGGCAGTTGTCATTCGGCGCTGATCCCGGCGTGGATCACGCCGATCACCTTGCCGCCGTCCATCACAGGCGCTGACGCCTGCACACTCTTGACCTGCGTGGTCGGGTCCGGCGCCACCGCGCCCGCCGCCCATGCCTGCCCTTTCATCGCATTGATGTACACCGGACGCACTGCGTTGTTGTACAGCAGCGGTTTGGTGCTGGCGGCGACCAGGTTGCCCTTTTCATCGCGCACCACCAGCTTGTTGATGCTCTTGTCTTCTTCCCATCTGGTCACCAGTACGCCGGCCTTGCTGGTCGAATAGACCTGGGCGGCAGCGCTCTTTTCATCCACTTCCAGCCATTTGCTGTTGCTCATGCCGCTCGCGGCACCGCGCGCATTGGCCTCCTTGACCGCATCGACGATCACGGGATTGGCCGCCCATTCAACGAGCTTCTGCTTGTACTTGTCGACTTTCTGCTGCAGCGGCGGCGGGAATGACTCCGATGCGGAAACGGTCAGGCTGGCGGATGCCGCCAGCATGGCGGCGAGGATGCTGAGACGGATTTTCATGGGACTCCTTTCCTGGTTGCGGACATGCGTGCCGGCAGACAGCGGGCGCGCGGCTCCGAAGGCACCGCCGCGGCTTTCGCAGTGCAGCGCCCTCAAGAACACTATTGATCGCAGGAAATGTCGCGTCAAAGACAATTGCGCCTGGCAGGTGCAAACCTGTCAGCGTTGACAGGCTGGAATGTGGTAATTGTGCAAAGGAGCCCGGGTGCGGATGCGGACGCCCAAGAAAAAACCCCCGTCTTCGGGGAAGGACGGGGGTTTGCGCACTGCCGGGCGATACGCCGGCGGGTGTCAGACGGTGCGTCGTTTCTTGTGTGCCTTGCCGCCGCTCTTGGCCTTGGCCAGCATGATGCCGCCCTTGCCGCCCTTGCCCTTGCGCGCCAGCTGCGGCGCCGGCTTGGCAGCCAGCAGAGGCTGGCCGCTGATGAAGCGCTGCACGTTTTCCGCATCCAGCATGCGCTGCGCGCTCTCCTTTGCGTTCAGCAGCACCATGATCACGTTCTTGCCCGCTGCCTGGAAACGCATGATCAGGCAGCGTCCGGCTTCGCGCGTGAAACCGGTCTTGGACAACTGAATATCCCAGTCGCTGCGCCCGACCAGGCGATTGGTGTTGCGGTAGGCGACGAGGCGCCCGTTCATGTCGATCAGGTCTTCGGTGCCGGTGCTCAACCGCACGATGTCCGGATACTGAGAGGCGGCGCTTGCCATCTTGACCAGATCCGCCGCGGTCGAGCGATTACGCGGCGACAGCCCGGTTGGCTCCTCGATCTCGGTATGGCGCATGCCGAGCCCATCCAGCTTGTCCTGCACGGCACGCACGAACGCGCCGTGCCCGCCCGGATAGGTACGTCCGAGCGCGGCGGCGGCGCGGTTGTCGGAAGACATCAGCGCCAGTTCCAGCACGGCGCTGCGCGGCAGCACCGTACCGACCGGCACGCGGGAGGAGCTGAACTTGAGCGTATCGACGTCGCTTTCATCGATGGTGATCAGCTCGTTCATGTCCTGCCTGGCATCGAGGACGACCATCGCGGTCATCAGCTTGGTCAGCGACGCGATCGGCACGATCGCGTGCGCATTCTTTTCGAGCAGTACCGTGCCGGTCGCTTCCTCGAACACGACGGCGTGCTGGGAACTGAACGGCATGGCAAAAACGGACGCTGCTGTGCTCATCAGCAGCGCCAGTACGGTTTTCTTGAACATACGGCGTAACAGGCAAAAGTTGTAATACGGCATTAATCATAGCGTGTTAATGACATGTAACGTTTGCCTGAACGCATTGAATATCAAAAATATTTCTTTGCTGTTGCGAAGAGGTCTTGAACTCTTTTCACATACGGCGTCGCACGCGCGACGGCGCGCAAACGGCGGACGAAAACAACCGGTAGAAAACAGTCTGGCACCGGCGCTTCACGGGTCGCACAGCGCGGGCACCGCAGGCAGGGATTCTGGTTCGCTTTGACGCAAATCAAATGAATTCTTGCTGCGCAACGGTAGCCTGCGCGGAAAGGATGAACAACCAACAGGGGAACCCCGATGCGCAAGATTCTCGTACCCGTGGATGCGTCGAAGAGCGCCGAGCACGCAGTCCGCTACGCCGCCAAACTGGTCGCCGACACGCCGTCGCTGCAGCTGCACCTGCTTAACATCCAGGAACCGCTGGACACGCGCGCCCACGCCTATATGTCGCAACAGGAGATCAAGACGATCCAGACGGCGGATTCGCAGCGCGTGCTGCAGGCCGCGATGGCGATCCTGGACGATGCCGGCGTCCCCTACCGGACCGAATGGCGCGTGGGCGATGTCGCTTCGACCATCGCCGCATATGCGCAGGAAATCGAGTGCGAAGGCATCGTGATGGGCACGCGCGGGCTCGGCGCCGTCACCAACCTGATGATGGGCTCGGTCGCCTACAAGGTCGTCCACCTGGTCCAGGTGCCGGTCACGCTTGTGAAATAAGCCACGCGCCGGGCACGCCTCGGTGCTTTCCGGCAAGCGGAGCAGATCCGCGCCGCTTGCGCCCACTTTGCCGCTGCCCACTTCATGCAGAACGGTTCACACGCCCGCCCCGACAACACATCCGCAACGATCCACTGGCACACGCTGGACGGTACCGAGGTATCCGGCCGGCTCGCGGTCAATCCGGCCGCCGGCCTGTCCCAGCTGGAAGCAGCACGCCGCCTGGAACAGCACGGCGCGAACGCAATCCGCGAAAAACCGCCGCGCCAGGCCTGGCGCATGCTCCTCGACCAGTTCTCGGATGTCATGATCCTCATTCTGATCGCGGCGGCGATCGTGTCAGGCGTGGTCGGCGACCTGCAAGACACCCTGGTCATCGCGGCGATCGTGGTGCTCAATGCCGCCATCGGGTTCGTACAGGAAGCCCGTGCCGAGCGGGCAATGACCGCGCTCAAGCAGATGGCGGCGACCGGCGCAATGGTCGTGCGCAACGGCCGCCGCCAGCTGGTGCCGGCGGCCGAAGTGGTACCGGGCGATATCGTGGTACTGGAAGCGGGAAACGTGATGCCGGCCGACCTCCGCCTGATCGAGGCAATCCAGCTGAAGACGGATGAAGCGATCCTGACCGGCGAAGCGGTTGCGGCGGAAAAGACGTCCGACCCGATGCAAGCACGCGAACTGGCACCCGGCGATCGCCGCAACATGGCGTTCAAGGGCACGACCGCGACCGCCGGCCGCGGCCTGGGCATCGTGGTGGCGACCGGCATGGCAACCGAACTTGGCAAGATTGCCACGCTGCTGGACGCCGGCGAGGAAATGAAGACGCCCCTGCAGAAACGTCTTGCCGCCTTCGGCCGGCGCCTCGGGCTCGCGGTGCTGGCAATCTGCGTGATCATTTTCGTGGTCGGACTGCTGCGCGGCGAACCGGCCGGCCTGATGTTCCTGACCGCGGTCAGCCTGGTGGTAGCCGCTATTCCGGAAGCATTGCCGGCGATCGTCACGATCTCGCTGGCAATCGGCGCGCACAAGATGGTACGCCGGCAAGCGCTGATCCGCCGCCTGCCAGCGGTCGAGACGCTGGGCTCGGTCACCTACATCTGTTCCGACAAGACCGGCACGCTGACCCAGAACCGGATGCATGTGGCCGAAATATTTGCCGGCAACGAGATGCGTACCGACTGGCAGTCACTCCCCATGCAGCAGCCTTGGATCGCACTGTTCCAGGCGCTGGCGTTGTCCAACGACGCGGCGCGCGACCAGGACGGCATGCCGTGCGGCGAATCGACCGAACTGGCGCTCTATACGGCAGCTGCGGCGGCCGGCTTCGACAAGGAAGCGCTGCAGCAAGATGCGCCGCGCGTGTTCGAACTGCCCTTCGATTCCGAACGGAAGCGGATGACCACCTTCCACCGCGGGCGCGAAGGCCTGGTCGCGTATACCAAGGGGGCGCCGGAAAGCGTGCTGCCGCGCTGCGCCAGCACAGCCGGCGCGGCCGGCAGCCTGCCGTTTTCGCAGGAGGAAATCCTGGCGCGGGCGGAAGCGATGGCGGCCCGCGGATTGCGGGTGCTGGCGGTCGCGCGCCGGTCCTGGACAGTGGTTCCGGCCGAACCGGACGCGGCGCGCATCGAATCCGGCCTGGAATTCATCGGCCTGGCCGGCCTGATCGACCCGCCGCGACCGGAAGCGCAGCAAGCGGTCGCGCTGTGCCGCACCGCGGGCATCACGCCGGTGATGATCACCGGCGACCACGCGGCGACCGCGCTGGCGATTGCACGCCGGCTCGGCATTGCCCGCGGCGACGCCGCGGTGCTCACCGGCGCCGAGCTCGCGGCGCTCGACGATGCGGCGCTGCGCCAGAAGGTGGCGGAGGTCCGGGTATATGCGCGGGTCGACCCGGCGCAGAAGATCCGGATCGTGACCGCGTTGCAGGCGCGCGGCGAGTTCGTCGCGATGACCGGCGACGGCGTCAATGACGCTCCGGCGCTGCGCCGCGCCGACATCGGCGTGGCCATGGGCAAGGGCGGCACCGATGTGGCGCGGGAAGCGTCCAGCCTGGTGCTGCTGGACGACAATTTCGCCACCATCGTCGGCGCGGTGCGTGAGGGGCGCCGCATCTACGACAATATCCGCAAGTTCATCCGCTATTCGATGACCGGCAATTCCGCGAAGATCCTGACGATCTTCCTCGCCCCCTTCCTCGGCCTGCCGATTCCGCTCCTGCCCATCCATATTCTCTGGATCAACCTGCTGACCGACGGCCTGCCCGGCCTCGCACTGGCAGCCGAGCCGGCTGAAAAAGGCATCATGCAACGCCCGCCGCGCCCGCCCGGCGAAAGCATCTTCGCCCAGGGCATGTGGCAGCACATGCTGGCGGTCGGGCTGGCGATCGCGGCGGTGGCCCTGTCCGTGCAGGCGTGGGCGATTTCGGCCGGCATCGGCGCCTGGCAGACCATGGTTTTCACCGTGCTGACCTTTGCGCAGATGGGGCTGGTGCTGGCGATCCGCTCCGAAACCGAATCGTTGTTTTCCCAGGGCCTGCGCTCCAACCTGCCGCTGCTGGGCGCCGTCGTCCTGACCTTCCTGCTGCAGATAGCCGTGGTGTATGTTCCCTTCCTCAATACCGTATTCCGGACCGAGCCGCTGTCGGTGGCCCAGCTCGGCGCCTGCCTGGCGCTGGCATCCATACCGTTCTTCCTGGCGGAGGCGGAGAAGCTGCTGATACGCAAGGGATGGCTGTATGGCGGGCGCGGGGCGGCACTTAGCGTGCCGCGCAGGGAGCAAGCGTGACCACGGGGGCCGCAGCTTCGGGGCCGAGGAGTTCGGCGAGCGGGCGGCAGCGCCCGCCGCCGCAGATTTCATAGTCGGCAACAAAGCCGGACCGGTTCAGTGTCAGCGCGGGCAGCGGCCGCAACGCCGGCCGGTAATGCCACACCCCGTCTTTCAGCAGCGCGCCTTGCGGCGGCTCCATCCCGGCGCCGGAACCGCGGATGCGCGCCTCGGCCAGCTCCAGCCCGGCGGCGCTGACCCGGTAGTCTTCCTCCCACCGGATCTTTTCGATGGAATGCGTCCAGGCCAGCGTGAAGTGCTGCAGCGGCAGGCTCAGCGACAGCGCCGCCGCTGCCAGGCACAGTCCCGTCATGCCGGCGCCAGGCGGCGTTTCTGCCACAGATGCCAGCCGAAGAAGGCGGCCGACATCGCGAAGCCGATCTCATCGGTCAGCGGGAGCGCAGCGACCAGCATGCTGGCGGAAACGATCGCAAGGCCGCGCTCCACCAGGTTCAACGGCGCGAACAGGAAACCGACCGCCGCGCCGCCCCACAAGGTGATTGCCAGCAGCGCCTTGCCGACCACATAAGCGACTGCCGGCAAGGTCCATTCGCCCTGCAGCATCAGCGCCGGATCATAGACGGCCATATACGGAATCACGAAGCCGGCGACCGCAATATGCGTTGCCTTGATGCCGATCTTCATCGGCGATTCCTTTGCGATCGATGCCGCCGCAAACGCGGCCAGCGCGACCGGCGGCGTAAGGTCGGCCATGATGCCGAAATAGAACACGAACATGTGGCTGACGATCAGCGGTACGCCGAGCTTGAGCAGCGCGGGTGCTGCGATCGAACTGGTGATGATGTAGTTCGGAATGGTCGGGATGCCCATGCCGAGGATCAGGCAGACGATCATCGTCAGCAGCAGCGACAGGAACAGGCTCCGCTCGCCGATCTCGAGAATGAACCCGGCGAAGCTGGACGCGGCGCCGGTCAGCGTGAGCGTGCCGATGATGATCCCGACGATCGCGCATGCCACCCCCACCGGCAGCGCCTGCCTGGCGCCGTCCACCAGGCTGCTGCGGATGGAGTGCAGCGTCGTCCTGCCGCCCTTGATGAAGAAGCAGGCGGCCACCAGCGCGGCGATGAGAGCCAGCACCGAATAGATGCCGAACTGGACGAAGCTCGCCGCGCCCAGGCCTATCGCAATCCAGAACACATAGCGGAACGCCCGCGAGGACAGCCTTGCCGCCAGCGCCGCGCCGAGAATCAGGATTGCCGTCAGCGCCAGCCCGGTCATGCCGGCGAACATCGGCGTGAAGCCGTGGAACAGCATCGCCACCAGCGCCGCCAGCGGCAGCACCAGGTACCAGCTTTCCTTCAGCGCGCGCCAGGGGTTCGGGCACTGCTCCTTCGGCAGGCCGGTGAGGCCCGCGCGCGACGCTTCCAGATGCACCATCCAGAATGCGGTGACGTAATACAGGACCGCGGGTATGACCGCTGCCTTGACGATCTCCACGTAGGGCACGTTCAGCGTCTCGGCCATGATGAAGGCGACCGCGCCCATCACCGGCGGCATGATCTGCCCGCCCATCGACGCTGTCGCTTCGACGGCGCCGGCGAACACGCCGCTGTAGCCGAATCGCTTCATCAGCGGAATCGTGAACTGGCCGACGGTCAACACGTTGGCCACGCCCGAACCGGAAATCGTGCCCATGAAACCGGACGAAATCACCGCCACCTTCGCCGGCCCGCCCTTCGCATGCCCGACCAGCCCGAGCGCGAGCGAATTGAACAGGTTGATCATCCCGGCATGCTCCAGGAATGCGCCGAACAGGATGAACAGGAAGATGTAGGTGGCCGACACCATGGTCGGAATGCCGTAGATGCCTTCCGTGCCGGTAAACAGCTGGCTGACGATCTGGTCGAAGCCGTAGCCGCGATGCGCGAGCGCGCCGGGCAGGTATTCGCCGAACATGCCGTACAGCAGGAAGGTCCCGCACACCAGCGGCAAGGCCAGCCCAAGGATGCGCCGCGCCGCCTCGAACACCATCACCACCATGACCGTCCCGACCACCAGGTCGGCCGTACTCGGATCCCCCGCCCGCATGATCAGGTCGGCCTCGAAAATCCAGTGGTAGGTCGACAGCCCGAAGCCCGCCACTGCCAGGATCCAGTCATACCATGCGACCGACGACAGCTTGCCGCTGCGGGCCGCCGGGTACAACAGGAAGGTCATGGCAAGCAGGAAACCCACGTGCAGCGACCGGATCACAAGACTCGATAAAGGATGAAATGCGGCGACCACCAGCTGATAGGTGGAAAACGCCAATGCCGCGGCGAGCAGCAGCTTCAGCGAGACGCCCTGCAGCTTGCGCTGCACGCCATGCTCCTGAAACTCCTCCCCGGTTGCCGCCGCTTCACCGGGTACCGCGGCGTGCAGATTGAATTGGGACATGCCTGCTCCTCAGAATCGTCAAAGCGGCACGGATCGGCCGTCCGGCCGTCCGTGCTTCCGTGTTATGTCGTGGTGTGGCCGCTGACGCGGATTACTTGAGCACGCCGATCTCGCGGTAGTACTTTTCCGCGCCGGGGTGCAGGGGGATCGGCATGCCAGCCGCCGCCGTTTCCTTCCGGATCGATTTCGCGGCCGCGTGCGCCGCCAGCAGCTGGTCCAGGTTTTCGAACATGGACTTGGTCATCGTGTACACCGTGTCGGCCGGCACGCCTTCATGCGTTACCAGGAAGTTCTGCACGAAGGCGGTGGGGACCCCGGCAGTCTGGCCTTCATAGGTGTTTGCAGGCACGGTTCCCGACTGGTAAGCCGGATCGCCGACCTTCTGCACCACCTCCGGCGGAATCGGCACGACCACGATCTTCAGCGCGGTCGCCAGGTCGCGCAGCGAGGCCACGCCGAGGCCGGCCGACTGCAGCGTCACGTCCAGCTGGCGGTTCTTCATCAGTTCCACCGACTCGCCGAACGGCAGGTATTCCACCTTGGCGAAGTCCTTGTAGGTCAGGCCGGCGGCCTTGAAGATGGCGCGCGCGTTCAGCTCGGTGCCGGACTTCGGCGCGCCGACGGAAATGCGCTTGCCTTTCAGGTCGGCCAGCGTCCTGATGCCGGAATCGGCGGAGGCGACGATCTGGATATAGTTCGGATAGATGCCGGCGATGCCGCGCAGTTTCTTCAGCGGCACCTTGAAGCCGGCCTCCTCGTCACCCTTCCATGCGTCCGACAGCGCGTCGCCCAGCGTGAAGCCGATCTCGCCGCGGCCTGCCTGCAGCAGGTTGAGGTTTTCGGCGGATGCCTTGGTCGCCTGCACCGACGTCTTCACATTCGGGATGGCCTTGCCGTAGATCTGCGACAGCGCCACGCCCATCGGGTAATACACGCCACTTGTTCCGCCGGTCAGCACGTTGACAAACTGCTGCTGCGCCTGGGCCGGGACGGCTGCTGCCAGCGCAATGCCTGCGACGACCGCGATACGACGTAAGAATCCAAGTCTCATCCTTCTCTCCTTAAGGGTTGTTATCGAAACGCTTATTGCGATGTTGCCAATAAGCAGATACCGTGCCATACGGCTTCTTGCTGCGAAACTGAGGAATCAAGGGGAAAATCGCGCGTTGCAGGCGCAACACCGGGGCCGGGATGGATGAAAATCCGCACGGGGCTTCGCCGGGTTGTCCGGAAAACGTGACGTCGTCCGGAAATGCGTGGGGAAATGGAATGACAGAGGACCGTCGGTCGACGGTCCCGGAAGGCGGTTCTTGCGCTAGCGACTGCGCGAAAGGCAGCTGCCCGTCAAAACGGTGCCGACCCATCTGGTTCTCCCCCAACGCTGCTGCTGTTTTTGTAGTGTAAACAACATTGTACAGGCTGGGGGAAAAACGCGCGGGCCGGCGCCCGCCGTCTCAAGACGGCGTCAGACGTAGGCTCGTTCGCGCAGCCACTTGGTGGCGATGTATTTCACGCCCTGCACCACCGGCTCGCCGGCATGCAGGGTTTGCGGGTCGGGCACGCGGTACGCATCGGTGTTGGCAAAGAAGACAGCGCTCCCCTTCTTCGGCTGCACCTGCAGGCCCACGTTGGGGAAGGAGGTGCCGCCGCCCTGCTCCACGTCGGAGAGGTACATGACGACGGTGGCCACGCGCTGGCCGCCGCGTTCCAGGTGCTTGCGCGGCCCGGGACGCGAGGCATCGAACCAGTCGTAATGCGGACGGTATTCGTTGCCTTTCTCGTATTGCAGCAATTGCATGCCCTCGCCGTTCTCCGCCGGCCACTGGACCAGCGCGGCAATCCGCGCCTCGATGCGCGCCACCAGTTCGCATTCGGCCCGCTGCAGCATCGCGCCGCGGCTGGTGCGATGGGCGTGCAGCTGCGTGTTGCCGTCGCTCTCGGATACCACCGGCGAGCGCACCAGGCGCTCGCGGCCGTACGCGATCAGCGCATCGCATTCCTCATCGCTGAGCAGGCTGCCGAGCACGACGATGCGCGGCGCGCGCAGCGCCGCCAGGATCTGGACATCGCGGTCCGGCGTGCGCACGACGTTGGACGCGGTGTCGATGCGGGGCAGCGGCTGCAGCACGGGCGCAGCCGGCAGGTGGCCGAAACCCGCGCTGCGCGCTTCCTCGATCGCGGCGCGGGCCAGGGTCGCTTCGAATTTCCCGTCCCGCACCATGATCTGCGCCATGGTCGCCGGTTCGCAGCCGCGCGCCAGGTTGTCGTTGATCCAGGTTTGCCAGGGAACCGGCAGGGAGGGCAATGCCGTCTTGTTCATGGGCTGCTTATCGCTTCTGTCAGGGAAAGCAATAAGATGCAGCGCCCGGGCAAAGGTTCCTTTGAGGAATCTCGGCGTCGTAACCACGCCGGGTGAAACAGCCGGATCGGCTGGCGCCGAGCATCAGGATGCGCATCGGCCGGCCCGGTACGGTCAGCCCGCCAGCTTCTGCCACGGCGCGGTACGCCGCCATTCCTCGCCCCACGCCGGCGGCACCACCAGCGCAAGCGCGCCGACATCGGCCACCAGCGGGCCGAGCGCCGCCGGCAGGATCTTCACGCCGGCGGTCAGCGCCGGCAGCCGCGACGTGATCTCTTCCAGCACGACCGGCGCCAGCCAGTCGCCGTGATGCTGCCAGACGCTGCCGCCGATCACGAAGACGCGGGTATCGAGCGCCGCGACCACATTGTAGAGGCCCCGTCCGAACCATCGCGCGGCCTGCAGCGCGGCCTCGCGCGCCGCCTGGTCGCCCTCGCGCGCGGCCCGGAACAGTTCGCTGGCCGGCTTCCCGAGCCGGTTGCCGATATTGCGCCCGGAAGCCAGCGCTTCGACATCGCCGCGGTTGCCGCAGCCGCAGACCGCCTCCCCGTTGTCGGAGAGGAGCATGTGTCCCGCATGGCCGGCGTTGCCGTTCTTGCCGCGCAGGATGCGGCCGTCCACGCACAGCCCGAAGCCGACGCCAGTGCTCCATGTCACGTACACGCAATCGGTTTCGCCGATCACCGCGCCGAAACCGAGCTCGGCCGCGAGCGCGGCCACGCAGTCGTTTTCGATCGCCACCTTGTCGAAGCGCTCGCGCAGCACCTGCTCGAGCGGAATGGTTTCCCAGTCGTTCGGCAGGTCGGCCGCAAGCGCGCGCGCGCCGCACAGGTTGGGGGCAGCCAGCGCGATCATTTCGTCCTCGAGTACGAACGGCCCGCAGGACGCGACGCCGACGGCGGCGACCGCGTCCGGTTCGATACCCGCCTGGGCGCATGCCGCATCGATCAGCGCCAGCGCCTGCTCCGGCAGCGCCCGCACCGGACCGGTCTTGACCACCGGCTGCGACAGCCGCACCAGCGGGCCATCCGGCCCGGCCACCGTTGCCGCCATCTTGGTGCCGCCGATATCGAGTGCGGCGATGAATTCCGTGTTCATGCTGCAAGCCCTTTCAGTTCGCGTGCCATGCGCGGTCCATCCTTGCATCCTTGCTGTCGCTTTCCCGCATTATCGCGCAGGCGCCGTCCGGCCGGCGGCGCCCGCCGCTCTCATCCAGTTGGCAGCGCCCTGCGCCTCCAGCCGCGCGATCAGTTCGTCGAGCAGGCCGGCCATGTCGTCGAAGGACGGCAGGTAGCAGTCGGCCTCGCTTTCGGCGGAAGCCTCGACCCGGACCGACAGCAGGTCCGGGCGCTTGACGCGGAACGCATCCTCGTCGGTCACGTCATCGCCCGCGTACAGCGCGGCCCGGGCTCCGCAGGAAGCGATCAGGCGCTCCAGCGCCGCGCCCTTGTGGCATGCGGCTTCGGGAACCAGGTTGTAGACGCACTTGCCGCTGACCACGCGCGGCTGCGGCGAAAGAGCGGCAAAGACGGTATCGAGGAAGCTGCGCGCGCGCTGCGCGCTGGGCGCGACGCGGTAGTGGACCGAGAGCGAGTAGCGCTTGTCTTCGAGCGCGATGCCTTCCGCCTCCGGCCGTCCATGCAGCGCCTCGGTGAGTTGCCGCAGCCAGGCCGCGCACAAGCGCTCGTGGTCCGCGGCGTGCGCTTCCCAGCCCGGCAGTCCTTCCAGGCCATGATTGCCGACCAGGAAGTCCGGCGCAAACGGCAGGCGCGGGCGAATGTCGTCGAGCGCGCGCCCGGTAATGATCGCAATCGGCGCCAGCGACGCCAGCCGTTGCAGCTTCTGTGCGATCGGCTGCGGCATGCCCGCCTGTCCCGGGACTGTCACGATCGGCGCCAGCGTGCCGTCGAAATCGAAGGCGCACAGCAGCCCCGGCCGGGCGACCTCCTGCAGGCGGCGCATTCCGTCCGCGGAAAACAGCGGCGTCATGCTCATACCACCCGGCGCAAGGCCTTGCGGCTGTGCGAACGGATGCGCGTCATGATCCGCTCCCGCTGCCGCAGCCGGGCGGCGTCGAGCAGCATGCGGCCGGCCCAGCGGTAGATGTTGAAGTCCTTTACCAGCGCGCGCATGCTGCGCATGCGGTCGCGCTGCTCGAGCTCGGGCATCGTCAGCGCGCGGTACAGCGCCTCGGCGCTTTGCTCGATGTGATAGGGATTGACGACCAGCGCCTCGTGCAGTTCGCGCGCGGCGCCGGTGAACTGGCTCAGCACCAGCACCCCGTGTTCGTCGTCGCGCGCGGCGATGAATTCCTTGGCCACCAGGTTCATGCCGTCATGCAGGCTGGTGACCAGGCAGACTTCAGCCGCGCGGAAATAGCGGTTCACCTGCTCCGCATTGTGATGCTCGACCTTCAGGATGATCGGCTGGTAGCTGCCGCTGCCGAAGCGGCTGTTGATCCGCTGCACCAGCGCGCGCACCCGCGCCTCGAAGTTCTGGTATTCGTCGAGCGAGGACCGGGTCGGCGCCGCGATCTGGATCATCGTGAATTTGCCGACCAGGTTGGGATGCGCTTCGAGCATCCGCTCCACCGCCTGGAAACGCTCGATGATGCCCTTGGTGTAGTCCAGCCGGTCCACGCCGATGCCTACCAGATGGTCGGACGGCAGGTTGTGCTCTTCGCGCACGGACAGCCGGCATTCCTCGACGCCCGGCAACTCGGGCTGCGCTTCCGGCCAGGCGATCGAGATCGGGTAGTGCTCGACCTGAGTGAGCTTGCCGCCGTAGGAAATGGTCGATGACTCGTGCTCGATGCGGGCTTCCAGGTAGCGGTCCACGGTTTCCAGGAAGTTCTTGCAGTGGAAGGTCGTATGGAAGCCGAGGATGGTGCTGCCGAGCAGGCCTTCCAGGATTTCTTCGCGCCACGGGCAGATGCCGAAGGATTCCGGATTCGGCCAGGGAATATGCCAGAAGGTAATGATGGTCGCCTTCGGCAGCACGTCGCGCACCATGCGCGGCAGCAGCGCGAAGTGATAGTCCTGCACCAGCACGACCGGGTCGTCGGTGCGCGCTTCCTTGATCACCGCATCCGCGAAACGCTGGTTGACCGCTTCGTACTGCTCCCAGTCCGAGGAACGGAACACCGGGCGCACGTGCGCGATGTGGCACAGCGGCCACAAGCCTTCATTGGCGAATCCGAAGTAATAGCCCGCCTCTTCCTCTTTCGACAGCCACACCCGGCGCAGCGTGTAGCTCGGGCTGGCGGGAGGCACCGGCACCCGGTCATTGCGGTCGACGGTCTCGCGGTCGGCCGAGCCGCTCCCGTGCGCGATCCAGGTGCCGGAACAGGCCCGCATCACCGGCTCGACCGCGGTGACCAGGCCGCTGGCCGGACGCTGCACTTCGATGCCGCCGCGGCCATGGGTGTGCGAATACGGCTCGCGGTTCGAGACGACCAGGATTTCATCGCCGGCCAGTTCCTCATGCAGCAGCACGCGCAGCTTTTCCGGGGTCCAGAGGTGGGTGCCGTCGTCGCGCGTATGGCGGTCGACGTTGAATTCGTAGAGCAAGGCGCGCAAGTCGCCTTCCAGCGGATGGATTTCAGACGGCGTCGCCTGCGGCGGCGCGCGCGCGCCGGCCTCGCGGCGCAGGAGGCTCTTGACCGAGGAAATCCAGTCGCGCCAGCTCAGGTGCGCGACGAACACGGTAATCAGGGAAATGACCACCGCCAGGGTCGCGAACAGCAGGATCACGTATTTCTTGGTATCCGCGCTGCGCCTTTCGATGAAGCTCATGTCATGCACCAGGATCAGCTTGCCGAGCGACTGCATGTCCTGTTCGAGCGCGCTCTCCGACACATGCAGCGGCCCCTTCGGTACCGTCACCAGCGACTGCGGCCCGCCGGCCCTGCCGTCCAGCGGGCGGCAACCGAGCGAGAGCGGATAGGTGGCGGTCTTGTAGAGCACGTTCCCCTGCATATCGCAGAACGCGATTGCATAAAGCCGCTCGTCGCGCATGACGCGGTCGAACAGCTGCGTGATACGCCGCTCGGCGCGCTGCGGCACGTATTCGAGCAGCGGATCCTGCAAGGCATTGGCAAGCGACTGCGATCGGGTATCGAGGTCGCGCACGAACCAGCGCAGCGTCAGGTTATCCATCAGTGGCACCACTGCGTACGCAAACAGACCGAGCACGAGAGCCAGGGGCACTACGAAGCGCAGGGTAAGTCGGAATGATCGGAATGGCATGGAAAGGTCCGTTGACTGTCGGAGCGCAGCGGCAGTCCAGACGGCGAAACGCGGAACCGTTCCGGCGGTGGCCTGCCCCTTCCCGTACTGGCAAGGAGAGGCGCTACCCGCGACAGGCAGCGATGCCGGGAGGGCGCCGAACTCCGGACGGCACGATCCGTCCGCGTTACGCCGTTCTGTGATTTCCGCTACGTAGACAAAAGATCATGAAGGACGACAATAGTTCCAGACTTTGACGCACCGTCGTTATCCATGCCGTGAGGCAATCATCCTGCTGCCGCGGCCGCATGCTGACTGGCCTCTCGCTTTCCGAGCAGCACGTAGCTCAGCCAGTCGCGCACGCTCCACCCGAGCGCCAGCAGCGAAAGCGCCGACAGCATCCAGGTCAGGATGCCGCGGTACTCGATGGCGATACCGGTGGGCAGTGCCCGCCATTCCAGCAGCACCGGCACCAGCAATGCCGAATACGCGCCGAAGTTGATGAAGAGCAGCGTATGCATGGTGCGCTCGACGGCCGACACCGGCCTGGTCCGGTCCTCGAGCAGGGTATCGCGGAGCGAGATCGAGATTTCCACCAGGAGCAGCACAACCGGCGTCCAGGCCAGCGCGCCGCCGAACTGCAGCCATGCCATGCTGCCGAAAAGCAGCGCGAACACGAGTTCGCGCCCGCTGTGCAGGGCCTGCTCGGTTCTTGCCCAGACCTGCGAAGGCAGGCGCTCGCGCCACTCGTGATTGAACAGCACGTCGGCGCCGCCCAGCAGACCGTGCAAGACCAGCAAGATCAATACCGCGGTAAGCATCACCCCTCCTCGACTCGCATCGTTTGATTCATGCGGGTGGGAGTGCCCCGCACCCGCCCGGGTTCCTGCTTCGGGGCCGACGCCTGTCGTCCTAGCGGCCGGTGCTGGTTCCGGTCGGCCCGCTCATGCCGGGCCCGCTGCCGGTGCTGTTCATGCCCGGGGAAGAACCGGAGCCCGACGCGCCGCTGCCCGATGCGGAGCCGGCGCCGCTGCTGCCCATGCCGGTATCGCTGCTGGTGCCGGTCGGTCCCGGCAGGCTCGAGCTGCCGGCGGTGCCGCCCGTGGCACCGCTGCCCGACGAACCGGCGCCGCCCGAGCCTCCGCCCGTCGCGCCGCCGATCGAGTTCATCTGGCGCCGCCTTTCCTCCTCCGTACTGATGTTGCTCGGCGTACCACCCGGCCCGGTGGTCGTCGCCGCGCCCATGCCGCTGGCGTTGCCCGCGCCACTGCTCCCCGCGCCGGAGCCCGAACCGCTGCTCATCCCGCCGCTCGCCGAGGCGCTGCCCGCCGCGCCGCCGCCAGCGCCGGTTCCGGTCGTGCCGGAGGCGCCGCTGCCGCCCGTAGCGCTACCCGCGGATGACGCGCCGCCCGACGCGGGATTGGCGGCGCTCGAACCGGATGCATCCGCACCACCGGTCGCCCCTGTTCCGCTGGCCCCTGTTCCGCTGGCACCGGTTCCGGTCGTGCCGGAAGCGCCACTGCTGCCGGCCGCGCTACCGGTGGATGACGCGCCGCCCGGCATGCCGCTTCCGCCGCCGGTGCTGCCGGCGCCCGGCGACATGCCGGAGCCGGCCGATGAACCGGCAGCCGCCGGGCTGTCGGAGCTCATCGAGCCTGTCGTCCCCCGGTCCGGCGTGGCAGAAGACGAGGAGCTGCTGCCTTGCGCAAATGTTGCCGCACTTGCTCCAAGCAAAGAAATGAATACCGCCAATGGTAGCTTCTTCATACTTCCTCCTATGTTGGTCGATGGTTGGATTTCCCAGGCAATAATGCAGAAGGCAAGTAGTTAGACTGCAGGCATCCTCCCGGTTCGATGTTTCCGTTCGCCCACCGGTGACTACCGGGAGCGAAAGCTCTGCGACTATTGAGCAAGCGCGAACCTTGCGACACCCTGCCGAAACTTTTTCATCGCGCCGCTTTCGCACCTTCGGTCCACCTAAAGGATGTCCATGCATACAAAGCCTCATGACAACGCGGCGCCGTTACCCGGTTCGCCGCAGCAGGTGCTGCGCGTCCGGGATGCGACCGCGGTGATCGTAGGCATCGTGGTCGGCGCCGGCATCTTCAAGGCGCCGGCAACGGTTGCCGGGCTGGCAGGCGACCCCACCTGGATATTCGCTCTCTGGCTGCTCGGCGGCGTGATTTCGCTGGTCGGCGCATTGTGCTATGCGGAACTCGCGACCGCCTTCGCGCACGCCGGCGGGGATTACCATTTCCTGCAGCGCGCGTACGGGCCTTCGGTATCCTTCCTGTTCTGGTGGGCACGTTTTTCCGTGGTGACAACCGGTTCCATCGCGCTGCTTGCATTCGTGTTCGGCGACTACATGAACCGCCTGCTGCCGCTGCCGTTCGGCGGTTCAGCATGGTATGCGGCGCTCGCGGTGGCCGGGATTTCCTGGATCAACCTGCGCGGCACCCGTACCGGCATCGCCGCCCAAGCCTGGCTGACCGCAATCGAAGCCGGCGGCCTGCTGCTGGTCGCTGCCGCCGGCCTGCTGGCGCCGGAAGCCGGCGCGGGAACCGCGGCCGCCGCAGCCGTGCCCTCGCCGGGGCCGCAGGCGCTCGGCCTGGCGATGGTGTTCGTGCTGCTGACCTATGGCGGCTGGAACGAAGCCGCCTACATCAGCGCCGAACTGAAGGACGTGCGGCGCGGCATGGTCAGGTCGCTGGTCTGGTCCATCCTCATCATTACGGCGCTGTATCTGCTGGTCAACTGGGCCTACTGGCACGGCCTCGGCGTCACCGCCCTCGCGCGGACCGAGGCGCCGGCGGCCGACCTGCTGCGCGTCGCATTCGGCCCGGCCGGGGAAAAAGTGATTTCCGCGATCGTCGCGGTTGCCGCGCTGACCTCGCTCAATGCCACCATGATCGTCGGCGCCCGCACCAGCTACGCGATGGGGCGCGACTGGCCGGCGCTGGCGTCTCTCGGCCTGTGGGACAGCCGCCGCGGCGCGCCGGTCAATGCGCTGCGCGTGCAGGGCATCGCAGCGCTGCTGCTGGTCGCCGCCGGCAGCATGACCGGCAGCGGCTTCAATGCGATGGTCGAGTTCACCGCACCGGTATTCTGGCTGTTCTTCCTGCTTTCCGGCATATCGCTGTTCCTGCTGCGCCTGCGCGAGCCGGCTGCCGTCCGTCCGTTCAGGGTGCCGTTGTACCCGCTGCTGCCGGCGATTTTCTGCGCGACCTGCGCCTACATGCTGTGGTCCAGCCTTTCGTACGTTTCCAGCCAGTCCCTGGGCGGGATAAACGCGGCCTGGATGGGCGTGGCGGTGCTGGCCGCCGGTTGCGTGCTGTTGTGGCTGATGCGTATGCGCTCGGCGCGCATCGGCGCCATGCAAACCGAGCACCTTTCCAAAGGAGACGTAAATGAAACCTAGCCACCACCCAGATCCCTTCACCCTGCTCTTCAGTCCGGTGCTCGCGATGTTCCTGGTCGCCGCCCTGCTGGCGCTGTCCGGCCTGCCCGCGTTCGCGCAGCAGGAACCGGCGCGCAAGCCCGACGTGCCCTATGTGCCGACGCCGGAACCGATCGTGGAGAAGATGCTCGACATGGCCAAGGTCGGCAAGGACGACGTGCTCTATGACCTCGGCTGCGGCGACGGCCGCATCGTGATCACCGCCGCCAAGGAGCGCGGCGCGCGCGGCGTCGGCATCGACATCAACCCGCAGCGCATTGCCGAGGCGAAGGCCAACGCAGAAAGCGCGGGAGTAGACGGCAAGGTCAAGTTCATGGTCGGCGACTTGTTTACCGCGAACTTTTCCGAGGCAAGCGTGGTAACGCTGTACCTGCTGCCGGATGTCAACCGTGCGCTGCGCCCGCAATTATGGAAGCAGCTCAAGGTCGGCACGCGGGTGGTCTCGCATGACTTTGACATGGGCCCGGAATGGCCGCCGGAAAAGACGGAGCGCGTCGGACACAAGACGATCTACTACTGGACCATCACATCCGCGCACAAGAAGGCAATCGCCAAGGCGGGCAGCAAGGCCGCTAATGCAACGACAGCGTCTGCCGGTTCTGCAGCATCCGCCTCAGGTCTTCAACGGGTACCGGGCAACTGAACAGGAAGCCCTGCAGTTCGTCGCAGCCGTTTTGACGCAGGAAGTCGAGCTGCTCCCGGCTGGAAACGCCCTCGGCGATGACTTTCATGCCGAGGCTGTGGCCGAGCGAGATGACGGCGCGCGCGATAATGGCGTCGTTCGGGTCGGCGCCGATGTCGCGCACGAAGGACTGGTCGATCTTCAGATGATCGACCGGAAAGCGCTGCAGGTAGGACAGGCTGGAATAGCCGGTGCCGAAGTCGTCGATCGACAGGTGCAGCCCCATGTCCTTCAGGTCGCGCAGCACGCCCGCCGCTTCCTCCGGGTCCTGCATCACCACGCTTTCGGTCAGCTCCAGTTCCAGCATGCCGGGGTCGAGGCCGGAAGCGGCGAGCGCATCGCCCACCACGGTGGTGATCGTTGCCGGCTTGAACTGGCGTGCCGACAGGTTGACCGCCACACGCAGCGGCGGCAGGCCGGCGTCCTGCAGCGCCCGGATCTGCGCGCAGGCGGTTTGCAGCACCCACTCGCCGATCGGGACGATCAGGCCGGTCTCTTCCGCCAGCGGGATGAATGCCGATGGCGGCACCGCCGCCTTGCCTTTGCCGGGATACCAGCGCAGCAGCGCCTCGGCGCCGACCATCTCGCCGGTACGCAGATCCACCTTCGGCTGATAGTGCAGCGCGAATTCGTCGGCCGCCAGCGCCTGGCGCAGCTGTGATTCGAGCGACAGCCTTTCGGTGGCGTACCGGTTCATTGACGGCGCGTAGAACTGGAAGTTGTTCCTTCCCCTGTCCTTGGCCCGGTACATCGCCGCGTCGGCATTCTTGAGCAGCGTGTCGGCGTCCGCGCCGTCGCGCGGATAGAAGCTCAGGCCGATGCTGCAGCTGACGAAAAACTTGTGGCTGCCGACCCGGAACGGCCGGTCGATGGTCTTCAGGATCCGTTCCATCAGCGCGCCCACCGCCTTTTCATCCTTCTGCTCCGCCAGCACGAACGCGAATTCGTCGCCGCCGTAGCGTGCGACCGTGTCCTGGCCGCGCAGGCAGGACACCAGGCGCTCGGCCACCTGCTTGAGCAATTCATCGCCGACGTTGTGCCCGAGGCTGTCATTGATGAACTTGAAGTTGTCGAGGTCCATGAAACCGACCGCCACCGAGCCGCCGAAATGCTGCGTCGTGGCGATCGCATCCCGGATGCGCTCCTTGAGCACCTTGCGGTTGGCCAGCGCGGTCAGCGCATCGAAATTGGTCTGTCGTTCCAGTTCCTTCTCGTAATGCTTGACCTCGGTGATGTCGTTGAGCACGCCGACAAAGTGCGATACGACCCCATCGGGCCCGCGTACCGGCGCGATGTGCACATCGTTCCAGAACAGGCTGCCGTCCTTGCGGTAATTGCGCAGCAGCACCGATGCTTCGTCGCGGCGGCGGATCGCCGCCCGGATCGCGTCGACCCCGGGCTGCTCGCTATCGTCTCCCTGCAGGAAGCGGCAGTTGCGTCCCAGCGTTTCCGCGGGCGAATAGCCGGTGATCCGCTCGAAAGCCGGGTTCGCGTATTCGATGTTGCCGTCAAGGTCGGTGATGATGATCGCGTTCACACTCGCCTGGATCGCCCGGTTGCGTAGCCGCAGCGTTTCCTCTGCGCGGCGCCGCTCGGTGATGTCCACGCCCATGCCGGCGATGCAGGAGCGCCCGTCCAGCTCGATGCGCACGCCATTGAAGTAATACGGGATGCGGCGCCCGTCCGCCGTTCTCAGCGCGGCTTCGACGGCCGCGCTGCCGCGCCCCAGCACCTCGGCGATCCGGTCGGCGACCAGCTCCTTTTCCTCCTCGGTGCCGAAGAAATCCAGCGGATGCGAGCGCGCCATCTCTTCATGGCTGTACCCGGTGACGATCTCGAAATTCCGGTTCCAGCGCAGGAACCGCCCGCCCTGGTCGAATACGTAGACGATGCCCGGCAGGCTGTCGATGATGTTCTGCGACAGGCTCGCTTCCCGGGTTCGCCGTTCGAACTCTGCCTGCAGCGTCGCGTGGGCGACCTGCAGCTCGGCGGTGCGCTCGGCGACGCGCTGCTCGAGATGGCGGTAGGACGCCTTCAGCAGGTTCGCGGCTTGATCCCGTGCAGAAACCGCTTGCTTCAAATCATCCAGGTTCTTGCGCAATTCAATCTGCGCCACCACTTCGCGGCCGAGGGTGCGCAGTGCCGCCTGCTGGAACTCGCTCAGCTCGCGCGGCACGTGGTCGAGAACTGCGAGGCTGCCCAGCGCGTGGCCGTCCCGGGTAAGCAGCGGCGCGCCGGCGTAGAAGTTGATGAAAGGCGGGCCGGTCACCAGGGGATTGTGCGCAAAGCGCGGATCGGCGGACGCATTGTGGACGATGAAGAGCGCATCCTGGCGGATCGTATGGTGGCAGAACGCGATGTCGCGCGCGGTCTCCTGCACCGCCAGCCCTATCCTGGACTTGAACCATTGCCGTTTATCATCGAGCAGCGAAACGACTGCCATTGGCGTGCCGCAGATGCCGGCGGCAAGGGCCACGATGTCGTCGAATGCGGGCTCGGCGGCGGTATCCATGATCCGGTACCGCCCCAGGGTCTCCAGTCGCGTCACTTCGTCCGGCGTGACCATCGTATCCATCATTTAGCTGTCATCCGTTTAATAAATCGCACGCAAGTCATTCGACGCAGGCGCTTGTCGAACGTTCGCCGGCCTTCCCGGCCTTCCACAAAGCAAACGGTTATTGACGCCGGACTACGCAACTCGCCGTTATCCGTGTAAGCTGGATGAAAAGAAACTACGCAGGCATGTTCCACTTTTCTTTGATGAAGCGTTCTATATCACTATGAAACACGACGTCGTCGATATCCAGATTTCCCCTGAAGGCCGCCTCGACATCCTGTCCAAGGCGGAGGTCGCGAAGCTGCTCGATACCAGCCAGGGCGGCCTCTACAACATCTTCCGCAATTGCTCGCTGGCCGTCCTGAACTGCGGAAACGCGCTCGACGACGGCAAGGAACTGCTGGAACGCTACAAATCCTTCGACATCTCGATCATCCAGCGCGAGCGCGGCATCAAGCTCGATATCAAGGGCGCGCCGGCGAATGCCTTCGTCGACGGCAAAATGATCAAGGGCATCCACGAACACCTGTTCGCGGTGCTGCGCGACGTGATCTACGTCAACGACGAGATCAAGGACAATCCGAAATTCGACCTGTCGACCTCGGAGGGCGTCACCGACTCGGTATTCCACATCCTGCGCAACGCCGCCGTGCTGCGGCCGACCACCAACCCGAACCTGGTGGTGTGCTGGGGCGGGCATTCGATTTCGCGCGAGGAATACGATTATTCGAAGAAGGTCGGCTATGAACTCGGCCTGCGCGGGCTGGACATCTGCACCGGCTGCGGGCCGGGCGCGATGAAGGGACCGATGAAAGGCGCGGCGATCGCGCACTCGAAGCAGCGCATCGGCAACGGCCGCTACCTCGGCCTGACCGAACCGGGCATCATCGCCGCCGAGTCGCCGAACCCGATCGTCAATGACCTGGTCATCATGCCGGACATCGAAAAGCGCCTCGAAGCCTTCGTGCGCGTGGGGCACGGCATCGTGGTGTTTCCCGGCGGCGCGGGCACTGCGGAGGAAATTCTCTACGTGCTCGGCATCCTGCTGCATCCCGACAATGCAACCCAGCCCTTCCCCCTGATCTTTACCGGACCGGAAGCGGCGAAGGAGTATTTCACCCAGATCGACCGCTTCATCGGTGAAACGCTCGGGCCGGCGGCACAGAAGCGCTACAAGATCATCGTCAACGACCCGGAAGAGGTCGCACGCGAAATGCTGGCGGGCATCAAGCTGGTGCGCGAATACCGCAAGGAGCGCAGCGATGCCTATTACTACAACTGGTCACTGAAAATCGACCACGAATTCCAGATGCCCTTCCAGCCGACGCATGAAAACATGCGCAACCTGCACCTGCACAAGAACCAGGAGCGGCACCTGCTGGCGGCGAACCTGCGGCGCGCGTTCTCCGGCGTGGTGGCGGGAAATGTGAAGGACCAGGGCATCCGCGCGATCGAACAGCACGGGCGCTTCGAAATCCGCGGCGACGCCGACCTGATGGAACACCTCGACGCGCTTCTGTCGTCATTCGTCGCGCAGCACCGGATGAAGCTGCCGGGCAAGAAATACAACCCCTGCTATCGCATCATCAAGTAACCGATGTCCCGGCGCTGCCGGGACATGCTTGTTCTATTGGAGGCTGCCCGCGCCAAAGAGCAGGGACTCGACCGCGCGCTCGAATACCGGCGCATATTCGACCGGTACGATTTCTTCCGCCTGCAGCGCGGCAAGCAGCGACGCCGGCGTATAGATCGCAAGCGCCGCGCCGCGCTCCTGCCGGAACAGGTACAGCGAGCGGTGGGTGCTGATCCACACCAGTTGTCCGGCGCGGTTGCTGCCGTCGGCGGCGCGGAATGCGACGCGGGTGCCGAGCAGATAGGTCTGCGCGAGGAATTCGCGGTCCGCGGCGCTCGCGGCCGGCATATTGAGTCCGAAGTGAAGTTCGGCGCCGACTGCCTTGCCCCCGAGGATTTCCTCGATCAGGTCTTCGCGCGGCGGCGGCGGCTCGGCCTGGTTCCATGACGCGCGCTCCCAGTGGACCACCAGCCGCGCGAACTGCTGCCGCAGATCGTCCAGCGCCGCCGGCGCCGGCGCTCCCGCCTTCGGTGCGCCGCGCAGCACCTGGGTGTGCATTTCCATCAGCAGGTCGAGGATGCCCTTGGCCTCCTCTTCCGGCAACTGGATGATTTCCAGCGCCTTCCGGATGCGGCGCACGAGGTCGGGCAAAAGCCGCATCAGCGCGCCGCGGTCCTGCGCCGTCTTGTCCTGCACGCTCCACAGCAGCTCGGGCAGCGCCGCATGGAACTGCCGGTACAGGCTTTGCGCATGGTCCGGCCCCAGCCCCGCCTGCTGGTCCAGCCAGGCGGCGCGCACCAGCACATGCGGCCACAGCATGATCAGGAAGTCGGAGATACGCTTGTCGGCATTCAGCGGCAGCAAGACATCCATCAGGTCCCTGGCCGCGTTGCCGAGCAGCACACTGAAGCGTTCGGCGTCTTCCACCGCTTCGATGCCGCGCGACACCTTCGCATCGTCCTGGCGCAGGAAGTCCGACATGAACTGGTCGAATTCGCGCACGCTGTCCTCGAACACCGCGCTGTCGGTGTCGAAATCAGCCAGCACCTTGTTGACGACGCGCTCGATCTCGGCGGCGAGCTTCTTGCCGGCGGCGGAAGCCGGATCGGCGGCCACCGCCGCGGTGCTCATCCGGTTCAGCAGCCGGCGCGCCGGATGCTCCTCGTCATGCATCAGCGCCGGCTCCATCACCGCCGCCTTGAGCATCGGGATCTGCAGGCGGGCGATCTGCGCGCGCAGCGCCGCCGGCACGTGGTCGTCCTCGAGGATGAATTCGAACAGCATGGACACGACGTCGACCGTCATGCGGTCCATCGTCGATGCCTTGGACAGGTCCATCCGGTCGCGCAGCGCGGTGCCGGCATCGGCGCCGCCTCCCGCCACGGCCTTTTTCTGGAATGCGTCGAGCTGGGCGACCAGCGGATTGGCATGCGCGGCCGCGCGCCGCTCCTCGTCGCTGCGCGCGCCCGGCGAGCGCGCCGGGCTGAACATGGTGCGGATGAATTCCTGCACCGACGGCGGCGCGGCGGCGCCCGGCGCGGCGGCGCCCGGCGCTTCCGCCTGGCCGCCTGCGCCGAAAGACGCCGCGCCGGCAGCTGCCCCTCCCTGGCTGGACTGCAGGGTCTCGAGCACGCGCTGCAGCCCCGGCATCACCCGTGCCGACAGCTGCGCCGACATCGCCGGGTCCGATACGGGGGCGCCGAAATAGCGCTGGTTGTGCGCCGCTCGGGAACGCTGCGCCTGGAACTTGCCGACCACGCCGGAAGATTCGAATACCTCCCGGATCGCGTTGTAATACCCGGGCAGATGGTGCGCGAGCGTGGTCGACAGGTGTTCGAACAATACCTTCGCCTTGGCCTCGTCGTCGACCGTTTCCTTGATCGCGTCGTACAGCGTGCGCGCCAGCAGGTAGGGCCGGAACGGGTTTTCCCGCTCCTTCGCCTCATGCTGTCCGTGCAGCCTGGCGATGATCACGTTCAGGCGGCCGATGCTTTCCTCGTTCGCATCGCGCATGCGCTGCGCCAGCCTGCCGACCTCGATCTGGTGGGTCACCACCTCGTCGTCGATCAGCGACAGCTCGTCCGCGGACACCTGGCGCATCCCCGGGCGCAGGTCGACGTACATGGTTTGCATCGCCCGCTCCAGCCCGGCACGGAACAGCATGTCGACGCGGCGCAGGAACACGTTGCCGTCCTGGCGCAGGAAATGGCGCACCGCGGTCAGCGTCGAGCGGTCGATCGCCGATTTTGCTTCCGACAGCAGATCGACGATGCTCTTGTCCGCATCCTGCATTGCGCGTTGTACAACAGCAAGATAACCGAACAGAGCGCGGCCTTTCGCCGCCTGAATCAAGCGCTTGTACTCAGTGTCAGCCATGCGTCAAGGTGCGTAATGAAGATGGGGCTATATATTATTAGGAAAACCGGAAGTTGTTTTCCAGTCCGCCGGGAAACAATCGCAATTCATTGACTGACGTCAGCAGTCGCTGAAAAAGATCCGGGCGGCGCCTCGGCGGTTTCCCGCGCCAGCAGCGCCAGGTCGTCCTGCTCGAGGTAGCGCCACTCGCCCTCTTCCAGGCCAAGCGCATCGAGGCGCAGGGCGCCGATCGCGGTGCGCTGCAACGCAACACAGTGGTTGCCGGCGGCGGCAAGCATGCGCTTGACCTGATGGTACTTGCCCTGTTCCAGCACGATTTCAATGCGGTGGCTTTCCACCGCGCGGCAGTGCGTCGCCGCCAGCGGCGCCGGCTCGTCGTGCAGCTGCACGCCCTCCAGCAGGCGCGCGACCAGTGCGTCGTCGGCCGGCGCGTGGGTGGTCGCCAGATACAGCTTGGGCACGTGCCTGCGCGGCGAGGACTGCGCATGGATGAAGGCGCCGTCGTCGGACAGCAACAGCAGGCCGGTGGTGTCGTGGTCCAGGCGCCCGACCGGCTGCACGTCGCGCCAGCCGAACTGCTCGGGCAGCAGCGTCAGCACGCCGGGATGGTGGCTCGGCTTGCGCGAGCACTCGAAGCCGGGCGGCTTGTTGAGCGCAAGGTAGACATGCTCGCGGTAGCGCCAGGTCTCGCCGAACACCGTGAACTCCAGCCCGTCGGTGTCGGCGCCGGCGCGGTAATCGCGCACCGGCTCGCCATTGCTGCTCACTTCGCCATCCGCGATCAGTTCGCGGCACCATTTCCGGCTGCCAAATCCTTGCGATTGCAGTATCCGGTCCCATGTCGTCTTAGCCATTCCGGGACTCTACCAGAAGCGCAGGCCCGGCGGGAATCGCCGCGACGCGCATGACGCGCGCGGATTTCGCGGGTATGATTTGTCGGACAGATAACGACACCAGGAATCCGTATTTTCCCGCTCGCCGGCCTCGATGACAGCCCAGCCAGAACCCCCGATTGACGCGACCCACGCCGCCTTCATGCAGCGCGGCGTTTCCATCAACGTGGCAACCTGCGGCGCCGATGCGCTGCCGACGCTGGTGCGCGCCACCGGCTGCCGGGTCTCGCCGGACCGGCGCCGGGTCACGGTGTTCATATCGGCCACCCAGGGTGCGCCGCTGCTGAAATGCCTGCGCGACAACGGCTCGATTGCCGTGGTCTTCAGCGAGCCGTCCACCCACCGCACGGTGCAGGTCAAGGGCAGCCATGCGGAAGTCGGCGCGCTGACCGAAGGCGATCTGCAGACGGTTGCCGCGTACCGGACGGCGTTCGCGCGCGAACTGGAGCCGCTCGGCTACCCGGAAGTGCTGATCCGCACCCTGCTCTCCTTTCCGCCGGCCGACATCGTCAGTATCAGCTTTGCGCCTGGCGAAGCCTATTCCCAGACACCCGGCCCGCGCGCCGGCGAACCCCTGCGGAAAAACCCATGACGATCAAGCTCGACGCCATCCGCGAATGCTTCGAGGGCGTGATCCCGGCGACCATTGCCACCGCCTCGCCGGACGGCATGCCCAATATCGCGCTGCTGTCCCAGGTGCAGTTCGTCGACAGCGAACATGTCGCCCTTTCTTACCAGTTCTTCAACAAGACGCGCCAGAACGTGATGGTCAACCCGCGCGTGGCGCTGGTGCTGGTGCATCCGGTGACGGTCACCCAGTACCGCCTCGCGCTCGAATACCTGCGCACCGAAACGGCGGGCCCGCTGTTCGAGGCGATGAAGGCGAAACTGGCGGGCATCGCGTCGCACACCGGCATGGGCGGTGTGTTCCGCCTGCTCGGCTCGGATGTGTACCGCGTGCTCGATATCCAGAAGATCCCCGGCGAATCGCTGCCGGCGCAACCGCCGCAGCGCAACCTGCTGGCCGGCTTGCGCACGACGACGGAGCGCCTGGCCGCGTGCGGCGACCTCGACCGCCTGCTGGCGGAAACCCTGTCCTGCCTGGAACGCCACTTCGGCATCCGGCATGCGATGGTGCTGATGCTGGACCAGCCGGGCGGGCGCCTGTACACGGTGGCCAGCCACGGCTACGAAGCGTCCGGCGCCGGCTCCGAGATTCCGCTCGGCCAGGGCGTGATCGGCGTAGCGGCGCGGGAAAGGACCCCGATCCGCATCGGCCACATGACTTCCGAATACGCGTACAGCCGCGCGGTGCGCGAAAGCGCGCAGGACAGCGACTGGGCCAGCGCGCTGGAGACCGAAATCCCGCTGCCCGGGCTGGCGGCGCCGCGCAGCCAGCTCGCGGTGCCGATCAGCGCCGGCCAGCGCCTGCTCGGCGTGCTGTATGTCGAAAGCCCGCTGGACCTGCGCTTCACCTACGATGACGAAGACGCGCTGGTCGCGCTCGCCGGCCAGCTCGGCATGGCGATGCATCTGCTGCAGAACGCGCCGGCGGACGCGCCCGACGAATCGCAGGACGGCTGCGAACCGCCGCTGCAGCAGGATGGCACGCCGCTGGCGATCCGCCATTACCGCGAGAACGACAGCATCTTCCTGGACGACGACTACCTGATCAAGGGCGTGGCCGGCTCGATCTTCTGGACGCTGTTGCGCGACTTCCTTGAAAAAGAACGCACCGAATTCACCAACCGCGAGCTGCGGCTGGACGCCCGCATCCGCCTGCCCGACGTGAGCGACAATCTCGAAGCGCGCCTGATCCTGCTCAGCAAGCGCCTGGCCGACCGCAAGGCGCCGGTGCACATCGAGAAAACCGGCCGCGGCCGCTTCCGGCTGTGCGTGGAGCGGCCGATCCGGCTGCTGGACGAATAGGCTTCTCGCGGACTCCTTGATCCGGCGGCTTGAAAAACAGCGGCGCCCGGGCGTAAGATCTTTCTTTTTGGCAATTCAACCGGGCGGTGCATTGAGGCGCGCCCGGCATTCCGCCCAAGCCCGTTATCCGTTCAAGGAGCCTTCATGTCTGCAACACAGCAAAAATATCGTCTCGTCACCCGCAGCGACTTCGACGGCCTGGTGTGCGCGGTTCTGCTCAAGCACCTGGACCTGATCGACGACATCAAATTCGTCCACCCGAAGGACATGCAGGACGGGAAAATCGAGATCACCGGCCGCGACATCACCACCAACCTGCCCTACGTCCCCGGCGCGCATATCGCGTTCGACCACCACTACTCGGAGACGCTGCGCAATACCGGCGACCGCGGCAACCATGTGATCAATCCGCATGCGCCGTCGGCCGCGCGCGTGGTGTACGACTACTACGGCGGCTCGGCCGCCTTCCCGGCCGCGTGGAACGAAATGATGGACGCGGTCGACAAGGGCGACGCCGCGCAGTTCAACCGGGACGAAATCCTGCACCCGCGAAAATGGGACCTGCTCAATTTCCTGATGGATGCGCGCACCGGCCTGGGCCGCTTCCGCGAGTTCCGGATCTCCAACTACAACCTGATGATGGACCTGATCGACTACTGCCGTAACCACACGATCGACCAGATCATGGAACTGCCTGACGTGCGGGAGCGCGTCGACCTGTATTTCGAGCACGAGCAGAAATTCAAGGAGCAGTTGAAGCGCTGCACGGTGGTGCACAAGAACCTCGCGGTGCTCGACTTGCGCAACGAGGAGACGATCTTTGCCGGCAACCGCTTCATGATCTACGCGCTGTTCCCCGAGACCAACATCTCCATCCACGTGCTGTGGGGACTGAAGAACCAGAACACCGTGTTCGCCACCGGCAAGTCCATCCTCAACCGCACGTCCAACACCAACATCGGCGAGCTGATGCTGAAGTACGGCGGCGGCGGCCACGAGAACGCCGGCACCTGCCAGGTCGACAACGACAAGGCGGAACAGGTGCTGCAGGAACTGATCGCGAAGATCAACGCCGACGGCTGAGCCGCATACCTGTCGCGAACAGGCTCTTTTCGGCATCCCGGTGCGCGCCGGGATGCCGCTCCCTCCAAATCCACTCAGCAAGCCCCTCGCCCCCTGTTTCCGAACCCGTCGGAAACTTCCGCTCCCCGCTTTCTTAAAACTTCATTCAATAATCCTTAAAAAAATCTTAAGCCTTTTTTCGCCCCGTCTTTTCCGCCCGGCGCCGCATTAGACTTCGTCCGTCAGCGCATTTCGCGCGATTCGAAAGGACGAACATGAATCAACGCACGACAGGAAATTCGCCCGCTGCCATGCTGGAATGCATGATGCTGATCCGGGCCTACGAGGAAAGACTCGCCGCGATGCATGCCGCCGGACAGGCCGCCGGCACCTGCACCTCGGTGGGCCAGGAGGCATCGGCGGTGGGCGTGGTGCGCGCGCTGCGCGAGTCCGACCGCATCCTCACCAACCACCGCAGCGCCGGCCACCTGCTCGCGCGCGGCGCGGAACCGGGCCGCATGCTGGCCGAGGTGATGGGCCGCAGCACCGGCTACTGCAAGGGCAAGAGCGGCTCCCTGCATATCTCCGCGAAGGAGCTGGGCGTGGTCCTCACCTCGACCATCGTCGGCGGCGAACTGTCGCTGGCGACCGGCGTCGCGCTGTCGCTGAAAATGCTGGCGCAGGACGGCATCGCCGCCTGCTTCTTCGGCGACGGCGCGGCCTGCGAAGGCATCTTCCATGAATCGCTGAACCTCGCCGCGGTGTGGGAGCTGCCGATTCTCTATGTCTGCGAAAACAACCAGTGGCAGGCATTCGTCCACCGCAACGAAACCATGCGCGGCGACCATGTGAGCGCATGGGCGGAGCGCTACGGCATGCCCTCGCGCACGGTCGACGGCAACGACGCCGAGGCGGTGCATGCGGCCGCGGTCGAAGCGGTCGCCACGATCCGCGCCACCGGCAAGCCTTATCTGCTGGAGACCTACACCTATCGGCTGCGCGGCCATTTCGAGCCGGACGACCAGGCGTATGTCGATCCGCAGGAACTGGCGGCATGGCGCGCCCGCGATCCGATCGCCACGCTGCAGCAGCGGCTGCTCGCGCGCGGCGTGCTTGGCGAAGCGGATCTGGCCGACATGCAGCGCCGCGTCAATGAACAGATCGAGCGCGCCGGCGCGTTCGCGGCGGCGTCGCCCTTCCCGGCGCCCGCCGAACTCACTACCGATGTCTACGCATAAGGAGCACTGCCATGCCGCAAATGACCGTCAATGAAGCCATCGGCGAGGCGCTCGCCGAAGAGATGCGCCGCGACGCGCGGGTGCTGATGTTCGGCGAAGGCGTCGCCACCAAGCGCCGCGAACTCGTCGATGAATTCGGCAAGCTGCGCGTGCGCAATACGCCGCTGGCCGAGGGCATCATCGCCGGCACCGCGGCCGGCGCGGCGGCGACCGGCCTGCGCCCGGTGGTCGACCTGCTGTTCGCGCCCTTCCTGTGCTTTGCGATGGACGAGATCGTCAACAGCGCCGGCAAGCTGCGCTACATTTCCGGCGGCCAGTTCGAATTCCCGATGGTCGTGATGGCGATGACCGGCGCCGGCTGGACGGTCGGCGCGCAGCACAACCACAACCTCGAAGCCTGGTTTGTGCACAGCCCCGGACTCAAGGTGGTCATGCCGTCCAATGCCGCCGACTTCAAGGGCCTGCTGAAGGCCGCCATCCGCGACGACAATCCCGTGCTGTTCTTCACCGACCTCGCACTTGGCTACGTGCCGGGCGAGGTGCCGGAGGGCGAAGTCGTGATCCCGCTCGGCAAGGCGGCGGTGCGCCGCGAAGGCGCCGATGTCACCATCATTTCCTATGCCAAGATGGTCGACACCTGCCTGCAGGCGGCCGGCCGGCTGGCGGAAAACGGCATCGACGCCGAGGTGATCGACTTGCGCACCTTGAAGCCGCTCGACGAGGAAGCGATCCTGCGTTCGGCGCGCAAGACCGGGCGCGTACTGGTGGTGCATGAAGCCAGCCGCATGTGCGGCGTCGGCGCCGAGATCAGCGCCATCGTCGCCGAGCACGCGTTCGACGCGCTGCGCGCGCCGGTGATGCGCCTGACCGGTCCGGACGCGCCGGCGCCGTCCAGCTACCTGCTGGAGCAGGCCTTCCTGCCGCAGGCCGACGCGATCGTTGCCGCCGCCTCGCGCCTGACCGGCAGGGATGTGCTGCATGTCGTCGCCGCCGAAGAACAACCCGCCTGATCCACCCATTCAAGAAAGAGAGAATCATCATGCACGCTTCCCCGCGCACCCTCATCTCGCCTGTCGGTATCGTCTGGCTCAAGCTGGCGGTGCTTTACCTGATCGTCGGCGTCGGGCTGGGCATCGCAATGGGCGCCAGCGAGAACTTCACGATGCGCCCGGTGCACGCGCACATCAACCTGCTCGGCTGGACCACGATGGCGCTGGCCGGCCTGGTCTACAGCGTCTTCCCGGAAGCCGGCGCCAGCCGTCTGGCGAAGATCCACTTCTGGCTCAACAACATCTCGCTGCCGGTGATGGCGATCGCGCTCGCCCTTGTGCTGTCCGGCGCGCGCCAGGTGGTCCCGGTGCTGGCCGCATCCGAAATCCTCGCCGCCGCCGGCATCCTGGTGTTTGCCGCGAACATCTTCCTCAATCTGCGCAAGTAAGCCTTCCTCACGCGGAGAGAGCCGGCCGTGCCGGGGGGAGGCACGCCGGCGCGGGCCGTCCACCAGACATCAATCTGCGGCGCCGAAGGCCGCGTGATAGAAAACCTCGCCTTGCGGGACAAGGGACTGGAGCGGAAGCGCCAGGAAAAACGCCTGCGGCACCCCGGGCAGAACAAGCCCGGGATGGTTGGCGAAACCGAAGCGGCCATAGTACGACGGCTCGCCGAGCAGTACGCAGCCGGCGGCGCCGCGTCCGCGCAACAGCGCCAGGCCATGCTCGATCAGGCCCCGCCCGATGCCTTGTTTCTGGAGCGGCGGAAGTACCGAAACCGGCCCCAGCCCTTACCATCCGTGCGAGCCGTCGGAAACGGCCACCGGTGAAAAGGCGATGTGCCCGACAACCCGGGACGACCGCTCGGCCACGAGTGAAATCGCAAGGGCGCCGGACGCGCGCAGTGCGCGAACGATGCAATGTTCGGTATGCCTGCTATGGGGATGAGACGCAAACGCCTGGCGGGTAAGATCGTCGATGGCGCTTGCATCGCAGCCGTGTTCCGGGCGGATGACGAAGTCCATGGCGCGAAAGGCTCGGCCAAGCGACAGAAAAACGACAGAAAAGCGCGCGGATATCCTGACACGAAACGGGTGTCAGCAACAATAGGGAAAGCGCGCGCGGTGCGCGCCCTCTCCCATTGTCCGTTCAGGCCGCGATCCGCTCCTCGACCAGGCGTGCGGCGTCGTGCGTGACGCGCACCGCGCGCAGCGCATTCTGCAGCGACGGGATCGATCCTCCGGCGCGGTACTGGAAGCTTACCCGCAGCGTGTCGCCGGCCTCCACCTGCACCGGCTCCTCGAGCGGCAGCACCATGTAATGGTTCAGCCAGTCGATCGTCTCGCCCTGCTCCATCACCACCGCGAGGATGTTCTTGGTGATGAAACGCAGCGCGTTGACGCAGCCGTCCTGCATCACCGGGAAGCTTCCTTCCCACTGGATGGCCTCGGCGACCGGGGTGGTGAAATCGAGGATGCTGTAGACCGCCGGCGGCGACAGCTCGCTGCTTCCCGCCTGGATCGCCGAGGGCTCCTGGAACTGCACAATCGGCGCCTGGAAGCCGGCGAAATCATATTCCTGCTGCAGCGGCTGGACCGCCATGATGACCGCCTCCGGCACGAACACCGGCAGTTTCGGCCCGAAACGCTCGCGGTAGCGGCGCTTGAAGGCCTCGATCACCTGGACCTGCTTCTCGCGCAGCATGCCGACGTGGATCATTTCGCAGATCACGACATCGACCGGTTCCGGCGGCAGGTATTCAAATGCGTCCGCATGCACCACTTCCACCTTGTGCCCGTTGCGGTTGCGGGCCAGCAGGCGGCGCGATTCGGCCACCAGCTCGGGGTTGAATTCGACGCACCAGACCTTTTCCGCTTTTTGCGCGGCAAACCAGGACAGCACGCCGGTGCCGCCGCCGAGTTCCAGCACCCGCGCGCCGGCGAACACGGTGCGCTCGATGGCCGCCTTGAAACCCTCCATGCGGCGGCTGTCCATCAGCATGTTATGGTGGTAGTGCAGAGGAATGAATTGGCCGAGATAGCAGCTCTCGATTTCCCGTTCAGTCAGCATGTCGTCCCTGTCGTTCGAAATTGGCTCCGTCCCGGACTGCGCACGAAACCTGCTAGAAAGAGGCGTGCGTTTCCGTCGGGTGAAAGCAATTATCGTCGGGGGCCTGAAAAACGAAGCGGCGATATGCGCCCGGATTGCCAGCCTGTTCACAGGTTCACATGTGGTACGGCTTTTGCATCCCTATTCTTGACCCAGCTCAAATAGAAGCAACAACGGCAATTTTCTATAATCTCGGAAACGGGCTCGTAAAATGAATCTGCATCGACTCAATCCAGCTGAAATGACTCAACCTATCCCTTTCCCTGCCCCTCAGTCCACCGCCACCGTTCATGACCTGCGCGCGCGCTGCTCCGCCTGCAGCATGCACCAGCTCTGCCTGCCGATGGGGTTGAATGATTTGGATATGGCCAAGCTGGACCAGATCATCGGACGCCGCCGCAAGGTGCCGCGCGATGCGCACCTGTACCGCGTCGGTGACCCGTTTACGAACCTGTATGCGATCCGCCTGGGCCATTTCAAGACCCACCAGATCAATCCGAGCGGCGACCAGCAGATCACCGGTTTCCAGATGGCGGGCGAGCTGCTCGGCCTGGACGCGATCAGCACCGAGCGCCACCACTGCAACGCGATCGCGCTGGAAGACAGCGAAGTCTGCGAAATCCCGTTCGCCCGCCTGGAGGCGCTGTTCGCCGAGATCCCGACGCTGCTGCACCACTTCCACCGGATGATGAGCCAGGAAATCACGCGTGAGCAAAGTGTCATGCTGCTGCTGGGGAACATGCGCGCGGAACAGCGCTTCGCCGCCTTCCTGACCAACCTGTCGGCGCGCTACTCGGTGCGCGGCTATTCGTCGACCAGTTTCCAGCTGCGCATGACGCGCGAGGAAATCGGCAACTATCTCGGGCTGACGATCGAAAGCATCAGCCGCCTGCTCTCGAAGTTCAAGAAACAGGGCTGGATCAAGGTGAACAACCGGGAACTGGAACTGCTGGATCCGACCACGCTGAAGGCGGTGGCGGCCGGGACCCAGACTTGCGCCTGAGCGCCGGCCGGCACCGGCCGGAGCGCCCCTTGAAGAATCAATAACTTAGCTGAAAATCAGGCGGCAGGGTGCATGATGCGCCCTGCCGTTCGCGTGCGTGCGCGATCCGGTCAGAACGGCTGGCGCTTGTCACCCGGCGAGCCCATCAGGTAGCAGGTCAGCATGCTGGCCAGCGAGCAGAATGCCCAGAAGCAGAAGAAACCGAGGGTATACACCGCCAGCGGCTGGACATCCGGATAAGTCCCGCCGAACAGCGACAGGTCGTTCGGGTCGAACAACGAAAAAAAGAACCCTTCCGCGACGATCGCCACCAGAAAAGACGGCCACAAAACGACCATCATCAGCCGCGCCATCAACCTACCCTCCTTTCAACCCGAAAATCGGCATTCCCCGGTTCTGCGCCTGTTAATTTTCTTTCATTTTCCCGGAAACGGATTCCCGATTCCGGGAAACGATTCACGAGAATGAGAAAGATCAGGTGATTTGAATTATGCCGGAGTCTCTGACTTCGTGCCCTGAGACAAAAATACCGGTTTCCGATTTCATTGCCCGTCGGCGGCAGCGGGCTGCAGCACCACCTGCTGCTGTTGCGGCCACATCCATTCCCCGCCCAGGCGCCAGTCGCGCTGTTCGCCTTCGATCACGACCTGCCAGCGCGCGATGTCGAGCATCGGCAGCGCCACCGAGAACGTGCCCTGCTGGTCGGTCTGCGCCTGCATCTTCATGTCCTTGCCCGGCTGGGTCGAGTGCACCAGGCTGACGAAGACCTTGCCGGCGTACGGCTTCTTCTGGCTTTCGATGGTGCCCAGCAGCCGGCCGTTGGCCGCGTCATAGCGCAGCGCCGCCCCCAGCTGCATGGCGGCGGCGACCTGGTCGCGCCGCAGGTCCTGGTTGATCGCCTTGCCTTCCTTGTAATAGTCGTCGACCACCAGCGCATCCTGCTGGGTGACCGCGATGTAGATCGTGATGAAGCCCGCGACCACGACGACTGCCGGACCGAGCATCAGCAGCCAGGGCCAGCGGTGCTTGTACCACGGCTTCACGTCGGCCGACTTGTTGGGAACAGTTGCTGCCATCATCACCATCTCCTGAGTAACGCGTCAACGCGGCACGATGAATACCGCTTTTTCCTTCACGTGCAGCCGCTCTTCGTCGAGCGCCTGCAATTCAAATGCGATCTTGTTGGAGCCCTTCTCGCCCTTGCCCGGGCCGACTCGCACCCGCACCGGGACCGCGCGCGCTTCGGTGCCCTTCAGTTCGACCTCATCCGGCGACGCAAGTGCGATCGAATCGATGCCCGACACGCTGATCTTGTACTTGTGCGGACGTTCGTCGGTATTCATGATCTGCAGGCGGTAGACGTTCTCGATCATGCCGTCCTCGACCTCGCGCCCCATCGAGCCGCGGTCACGGATCACGTCCATCTTCACCGGCGTGCGCATCATCAGCGACACGACCGAGGCGGTGATGATGACCAGCATGATCGCCGAGTAGATCAACACGCGCGGACGCAGCGCGCGGCGGCGGATCTGCTGCGGGGTCAGCTTGTCCTTCATCGCGTTGTCGGTCGCGTAGCGCACCAGGCCGCGCGGCGCGCCGATCTTGTCCATCACGCTGTTGCAGGCATCGACGCAGGCGGCGCAGCCGATGCACTCGTACTGCAGGCCGTTGCGGATGTCGATGCCGGTCGGGCATACCTGCACGCACATCGAGCAGTCGATGCAGTCGCCCAGCGACGAAGACTTGGCCGACTTGCTGCGGCCGCCGCGCGGCTCGCCGCGCTCGCGGTCATAGGTGATGACCAGCGTGTCGCTGTCGAACATCGAGCTCTGGAAGCGCGCATACGGGCACATGTAGGTGCAGACCTGCTCGCGCAGCCAGCCGGCATTGCCGTAGGTGGCAAAGCCGTAGAACAGCACCCAGAACCATTCCCAAGGGCCGAAGCTGAGGGTCGCCGCCTCGGCGAGCAGCTCGTGGACCGGCGTGAAATAGCCGACGAAGGTGAAGCCGGTCCACAGCGCCACCAGTCCCCAGGCCAGATGCTTGGCCGACTTCCTGGTGAACTTCTCGACCGACATCGGCTGCTTGTCCAGCCGCATGCGGGCGCTGCGCGTGCCTTCGATCTTCCGCTCTATCCACATGAAGATCTCGGTGTAGACGGTCTGCGGACAGGAATAGCCGCACCATACCCGCCCTGCGACGGCGGTGAACAGGAACAGCGCGAACGCGCAGACGATCAGCAGCAGCGCCAGGTAGATGAAATCCTGCGGCCACAGCACGAGGCCGAAGAGGTAGAACTTGCGGGCGGTGAGGTCGAACAGCACCGCCTGGCGATCGTTCCAGGACAACCAGGGCAGGCCGTAGAAAACGATCTGGGTGAGCCAGACGAAGATCCAGCGCCAGGTGGTATAGCGCCCCTGGATTTCGCGCGGGTAGATTTCTTCCCGCGCCTGGTACATCTTGATTACGGAAACCTTGGCTGCAGGTTCGCTCATTGGATGACTCGCTCGGTATATTTATTTCAGGAGGAGAAACCCTTTTCCCCTCTTGAAATAAGCATGGCGGCGCAGCGGCCGCCATGCATTATAGCCTCGCGCTAGAATTACTTCTGGTCAGAGGTCGTGTTGGACAGGCTCCAGACATACGCCGCCAGCAGGTGCACCTTGCCTTCGCCGAGGAAGTCGTTAAACGCCGGCATGGTGTTGGTGCGGCCCTTGCGGATGGTTTCCATGATGGTCTCCGCGCTGCCGCCGTACAGCCAGGTCTTGTCGGTCAGGTTGGGCGCGCCCATCGCCGGGTTGCCCTTGCCTTCCGGACCGTGGCAGGCTGCGCAGGCTGCGAACTTCTCCTTACCGAACGATGCCTTGATCGGGTCGGCGGTGGAACCGGACAGCGAGAGCACATAGTGCGCCACCGCTTCCACGTCCTTGTCGCCGCCGACTGCCGCTGCCATCGGAGGCATGTTGCCGGCGCGGCCGTTCATGATCGTGGCCTTGATCACGTCCGGCTCGCCGCCGTACAGCCAGTCCTTGTCGGTCAGGTTCGGGAAGCCCTTGTTGCCGCGGGCATCGGAACCGTGGCACTGCGCGCAGTAGGTCAGGAACAGGCGCTCGCCGATCGCATGGGCCTGCGGGTCGGCCGCGACCGCCTTCAGATCCTGCTGCTGGTACTTCGCGAAGATCGGACCGAAGTCGGCATCTGCCTTCTTCAGCTCGGCTTCATACGCACCGGTCGATGCCCAGCCCAACTGGCCCTTGAACGCGCCCAGGCCGGGATACAGCACCAGGTAGACCACGCCGAACACGATGGTGATGACGAACATCCACATCCACCAGCGCGGCATCGGGTTGTTCAGCTCGCTCAGGTCTTCGTCCCAGGTATGGCCGGTGGTTTTCGCCTCCTCGCCATCATTCAGGACGATCTTGGCCTTGGACTGCACCCACAGCAGGATGGTGCAGCCAACGATGCCGAGGATCGTCAGCAGCGCAATGTAAATACTCCAGAAATCACTTGTAAAGTCAGCCATGTTGTTTCTCCGCAGCTTGCGTATCCATTTCGTCAGCGAACGGCAGGTTCGCTGCCGCCTCGAAGTCTGCGCTGCGACGCGCACTGTATGCCCACCAGCAGATGCCGATGAAGGTCAGAAAGCTCAGTACGGTCACCAAATTGCGCGCATCGGTGATCAGGGATTCGAAGGCCATGATTACCTCTTCGTCTTGATCTGGATGCCCAGGCCTTGCAGGTAGGCGACCAGCGCGTCCTGCTCGGTCTTGCCTTCGAGCTCCTTGGCTGCGTTGGCGATTTCCTCATCCGTGTACGGATGGCCCAGCTTGCGCAGGGCAATCATCTTCGGCGCCGCCGACTGCGGATCGACCTTGGTCGTCGCCAGCCACGGATAACCCGGCATGTTCGACTCCGGCACCACGCTGCGCGGATTGTCGAGGTGGGTACGGTGCCACTCGTCGCTGTAGCGGCCGCCGACGCGCGCCAGGTCCGGACCGGTACGCTTGGAGCCCCACTGGAACGGGCGGTCGTAGACGAACTCGCTCGCCACCGAGTAGTGGCCGTAGCGCTCGGTTTCGGCGCGGAACGGACGGATCATCTGCGAGTGGCAGTTGTAGCAGCCTTCGCGGATGTAGACGTCGCGGCCGGTCAGGCGCAGCGCCGAGTACGGCTTCAGGCCGGCGACCGGTTCCGTGGTCGACTTCTGGAAGAACAGCGGAACGATTTCGACCAGGCCGCCGACGCTGACCACCAGAAGAACCAGCGCGATCAGCAGCCAGGGGTTCTTCTCGATCAGTTCATGTGAAAATTTCTTCATGTTTGCTCCTTGATTCAGGCGTGGGTCGACGCGAGCGCCGGGATGCGTGCATCAGCCGGCTTGGCGCCGCGCACGGTCATCAACGTGTTGTAGGCCATCAGGACCATGCCGGTCAGGTACAGCAGGCCGCCCGCGAAGCGGATCACGTAGTACGGATAGGTCGCCTTGACGGATTCCACGAAGGTGTAGGTCAGGGTGCCGTCAGCGTTGACCGCGCGCCACATCAGGCCCTGCATCACGCCGGCGATCCACATTGCGGCGATGTACAGCACGATGCCGATGGTCGCCACCCAGAAGTGGACTTCGATCAGGCGGGTGCTGTGCATCTGCTGCTTGCCGAACAGGCGCGGCAGCAGGTAGTAGATCGAGCCCATCGAGATGAAGCCCACCCAGCCGAGCGCACCGGCGTGCACGTGGCCGACGGTCCAGTCGGTGTAGTGCGACAGCGCGTTGACGGTCTTGATCGACATCATCGGGCCTTCGAAGGTGGACATGCCGTAGAAGGACAGCGACACGATCAGGAACTTCAGGATCGGGTCGTTGCGCAGCTTGTTCCATGCGCCGGACAGGGTCATGATGCCGTTGATCATGCCGCCCCAGGACGGTGCCAGCAGGATCAGCGAGAACACCATGCCGAGCGACTGGGTCCAGTCAGGCAGCGCGGTGTAGTGCAGGTGGTGCGGACCCGCCCACATGTAGGTGAAGATCAGCGCCCAGAAGTGCACGATCGACAGGCGGTAGGAGTAAACCGGCTTTTCGGCCTGCTTCGGGATGAAGTAGTACATCATGCCGAGGAAGCCCGCGGTCAGGAAGAAGCCCACCGCGTTATGGCCGTACCACCACTGGATCATCGCGTCCTGCACGCCGGCATAGGCGGAATAGGACTTGGTCAGGGTGACCGGAATCTCGACGCTGTTGACCACGTGGAGCAGCGCGACGGCGAGGATGAAGCCGCCGAAGAACCAGTTCGCCACGTAGATGTGCGGCACCTTGCGCTTGACCAGGGTGCCGAAGAAGACCAGCGCGTACGAAACCCAGACCAGCGTGATCAGGATGTCGATCGGCCATTCCAGTTCCGCGTATTCCTTGCCGGAGGTATAACCGAGCGGCAGGGTGACGGCGGCGGCGACGATGATCAGCTGCCAGCCCCAGAAGGTGAAGGCGGCCAGACCGTCGGAGAACAGCCGTACCTGGCAGGTACGCTGGACGACGTAGTACGACGTCGCAAACAGCGCGCAACCGCCGAATGCGAAAATGACAGCGTTGGTGTGCAACGGACGCAAGCGGCCGTAGCTCAACCAGGCGATGTCGAAGTTGAGAGCGGGCCAGGCCAGCTGCGCGGCGATGAAAACGCCGACCAGCATGCCCACCACGCCCCACACTACAGTAGCGACCGCGAATTGCTTCACGACCTTGTAGTTGTAGTTCAGTGATGTATCCACGTACATTCTCCCAGGGTTAGAAACACGATGGGGGGCAGGTTACGAGTTCGCCCCCCGAAAAACTTTGACTTGAATCAAATTGATCCGAATCAAGGCAACCCTTCTGCAAAAAGGGGCATTCGGGCAAAAAAAATGCGGGGGAAATCAGGGCTTCCCTGCCTTGTCGGAAGCGTCCTTGTCGGAAGGAGTCTCGGTGCGCGGACGGTCGTCGTCCTGCAGGATGCGCATCGCCGGTCCAACCAGGTCATCGAACTGGCCGTTGTCGGAGGCGCGGAAGAACACCCAGATCGCGATGAACACGATCACGATGCTGAGCGGGATGAGGAGATAGAGTGCTTCCATGCTGTTCTTTTCTTTATACCGGCCGGCCTTCGAGAGCCGGCTGCGGTTGTGCTGCGGGGCGCGACTGCGGTACGCGGCGCAGCCGCAGCGCGTTGATCACCACGATGGCCGAGCTGGCCGACATGCCGATGCCGGACAGCCAGGGATTGAGCAATCCGAGCGCCGCGGCCGGAATCGCAATCACGTTGTAGAGAGTCGCCCAGGCCAGGTTCTGGCGCACCACCGCCATGGTCTGTTTCGCCGCCTGGTGCGCTTCGGCGACCGATGACAGGCGGCCGGACAGCAGCACCGTATCGGCATGGGTCTGCGCGAGCGCGGCGCCGCCGCCCATTGCGAAGGAAACATCGGCGGCGCGCAGCACCGCGGCGTCATTGATGCCGTCGCCCACCATCGCCACCACCGCCCCGCCCTGCTGCAGGCGCTGCACGAATTCCAGCTTCTGCTCGGGCAGGCGGCCGCCGTGCGCGGCGTCGATGCCGAGTTCGCGGCCGACGCGCTGCGCCACCCCCTCCTCGTCGCCACTGAGCAGGATCACCGTCTTGCCGTGCGCGCGGAAGTACTCGACCACCGCCGCCGCGTCCGGGCGCGGCTCGTCGGCGAGATCGAAACGGGACAGCCAGCCGTCCTCGGCGCCGAGGTAGACCGGCGTCAGCGTGGGCACGGCGGCGTCCGGCGCCGGACAGCCGGTGATGCCGGCCACGAAGGCGGCGGAACCGAGGCGGTAGCGCCGCCCGTCCACGATGCCTTCCACGCCCTGCCCGGCATGATTCACCACATCGCCCGCCTCCGGCAGTGGCGCCGCGGCGCGCGAGCTTGCGCCTTCCACGATCGCCTGCGCCAGCGGATGCGCGCTGGATGCCTCCAGCGCCGCGGCGATGCGCACGCACTGCAGCTCGTCCTGGCGCGCCAGTGCGGCGATCTGCCGCAGCGCCGGCCGGCCGAGGGTGAGCGTGCCGGTCTTGTCGAAAATGACATGCGTGGTACGGTGCAAGGTCTCCAGCACATGCGGCTGCACCGCCAGCACGCCTTGCCGCACCAGCCGGTCGGTTGCCGCCGCCAGCGCGCTCGGTGTCGCCAGCGACAGCGCGCACGGGCAGGACACCACCAGCACCGCGATCGCGATCGGCCAGGCGCGCGACGGGTCGACCCACTGCCACACGCCGAAAATCACGACCGCGAACAGCAGCAGCGCCGCCACGAACCAGGCGGCAACCTTGTCCGCCCACAGCGCGAGCTGGGGCTTGGCCTGCCCCGCGCGCTCGATCAGCTTGACCAGCGTCGACAGCGTGCTGTCGCGCGCCAGTTTGGTCACCCTGACAACGATCGCCTGCGACGCGTTCACCGCGCCGCCGGGCAGCATATCGCCTGGCTGCTTGCGCTGCGGCTTGCTTTCGCCGGTCAGCAGCGACAGGTCGATCGCGGTGCTGCCTTCCACGATCACGCAGTCGGCCGCGATCGCCTCGCCCGGCTTGACCAGCAACATGTCGCCGGCCTGCAGTTGCGCCGCCGGCACCGTCTCGGTGGTCCGGTCGGCGGGGAATCCCGGCATGCGCGCGGCCGCCGCCGGCAGGCCATGCTGCATCCGCTCGAGCGCCGACGCCGCCTTGCGCCGCGCCACCAGTTCCAGGTAGCGGCTGCACAGCAGCAGGAAGATGAACATCGTGACCGAATCGAAATAGACGTCGCCCTTGCCGCTGATGGTGGCCACCGTGCTGCCGATGAAGGCCGCGCCGATCCCCAGCGCCACCGGCACATCCATGCCGAGCGCGCGCGCCTTCAGGTTCGCCCAGGCGCCCTGGAAGAACGGCAGCGCCGAATAGCAGACCGCCGGCAGCGTCAGCAGCAGGCTGGCCCAGCGCATCATCGCTTCCATGTCGGCATCCATCGTGCCGTCGGTCGCCATATAGACCGGCACCGCATACATCATGACCTGCATCATCGACAGGCCGGCGATGAACACCTGCCGGAACAGTTTCTTGGCCGCACGCTGCAGCTGCTCGTCATGGCGCACCGCATCGAACGGATAAGCGGTATAGCCGACTTCGCGCACCGCTTTCAGGATATCGCTCGGCTTGCAGGCGTCCTTCTGCCAGCGCACATGCAGGCGCTCGGTCGCCACGTTCAGGTTCATTGCCTCGATGCCGGGCACGCGCGCCAGCCGGCGCTCGATCAGCCAGACGCAGGCGGCGCAGCGGATGCCGTCGACCGAGAACACTGCCTCGCACCGGCTGTCCTGGCCTTCCGCCTGCTCCGCGAACTGGCCGAGCACCTCGGGCGCGTCATACAGGCGCAGTTCGGCCGGGACCAGCGCTTCCTGGTCGGCGGTGGGGGAATAGCCGTCGCGCGTCTGGTAGTAATCCGACAAGCCGTTTTCCACGATGGTGCGCGCCACCGCTTCGCAGCCGGGGCAGCACATCTGCTGCGCCTCGCCGGCGATTTCGACCGACCAGGAGGAATCCGCCGGAACCGGCAGGCCGCAGTGAAAACAGGACAAGCCGGCCATCAGTGTCCTCCGGTGGAGGCGGCGGGAGTGATGCAGACCGCATCGAGCCAGCCGAGCGACAGGCCGCTGCCGGCGCGCGCCAGTCCAAGCAGGCCGAACGCGAGCACGACCGCGCCGCACGCAATGCGCACGCCGCGCCGGCGGGTCCACGCCTGCAGCTTCGTGCCGAGCATGCCCATGGTCAGCAGCACCGGCAGCGTGCCGGCGCCGAAGGCCAGCATGACGGCGGCGCCGGAAGTTGCCGATCCGCTCAGCATCGCGGTCAGCAGCACGCTGTACACCATGCCGCAGGGCACCCAGCCCCACAGCCCGCCGAGCGCAAACGCCTTGCCGGCGCTGTCGACCGGAAGCAGATGCCTGACCAGCGGCTGCACCCGGCGCCAGACAAGCTGGCCGGCCGCTTCCAGCCGCGCCAGGCCGCGCCAGGCATCCATCAGGAAGAGCCCGAGCGCCACCAGCATCAGGTTGGCAAGCACATAAGCGCCGATCTGCAGCGAGGACATGAAGGACAGCGTGCGCACGCCCTGCGCGACGCCGCCGGCGATCGCGCCGGCAATGGCATAACTGGAAAGACGGCCGGCGTTGTAGGCGACCACGCGCAGCGCGTCGTCGAGCGCGGCACCGGAAGCGAGCGCGCCCGAGGTGGTGACACGCACCGGGAAGGGACGCCGCGCGGACGCGACGGAAAAGGCGCTGACGATGCCGCCGCACATGCCGACGCAGTGCACGCCGCCCAGCAGGCCGATCATGAAAACAGAAAGAAGGTGTAAGTCGGTCACTCGATCAATTCGCAGTCGCCGCGCGCCCCCTTCCCTGTTCAAGGAGGAAGGCCGGGATGGGGGCGGCGCGTTTGAAAGACCGCGAAAGATAGCACAAACGCGCCAACCCCGTGTTCATCACATCCGGCACCAACCCGCAGGCACTGTCATGTTGCCGCTTTGGACAGCCTCGTCCTGGCCGGAAAGACGGGCCGTGCTGCGTCAGATCGTCTTCGAGTAACGCAGGCGTTCCAGTTTGACTTCCTGCTTGGTGTTCAGGTAACGGTCGAACACCATGCAGATGTTACGGATCAGAAGGCGGCCCTTCGGCGTCACCGTGATCCATTCGGAATCGATGGTCAGCAGGCCGTCGGCTTCGAGCGTGCGCAGCTTGTCGAGTTCCGCGGCGAAGTAGTTGGCGAAGGTGATCGGGTAGGCCAGCTCCAGCGACTTGATGGACAGTTCGAAATTACACATCAGCATCTGGATGATGATGCGGCGCAGGAGATCGTCGACGTTGAGCTTGATGCCGCGGCAGATCGGCAGTTCGCCCTGCTCGATGCGCTCGTAGTACGCTTCCAGCGTCTTTTCGTTCTGGCTGTAGGTGGAGCCCACCGAGCTGATCGCCGACACGCCCACCGACACCATCTCCGCTTCCGCATGGGTCGAATAGCCCTGGAAGTTGCGATGAAGGCGGCCCTGGCGCTGCGCGACGGCGAGATCGTCGGTCGGCTTGGCGAAGTGGTCCATGCCGATGTAGACATAGCCGGCGTCGGTCAGGCGCTTGATGCACAGCGACAGCATGTCGAGCTTGGTTTCGCCGCTCGGCAGTTCATCTTCGTTGATGCGGCGTTGCGGCTTGAACAAGGCCGGCATGTGCGCATAGTTGTAAATCGAGATACGGTCCGGGTTGGCCGCGATCACCTTGGTCAGGGTCTGGCCCATCGTGATGATGGTCTGCTTCGGCAGGCCGTAGATCAGGTCGATGCTGATCGAGCGGAAACCGGCGTCGCGCGCGGCCTGCATCACGCCGAGCGTGCATTCTTCCGGCTGGATGCGGTTGACCGCCTTCTGCACGTCCGGATCGAAGTCCTGCACGCCGAAGCTGATGCGGTTGAAGCCCTGCGCGCGCAGCGAATGCACGCGCTCCGGCGACACCGTGCGCGGATCGATCTCGATCGAGTACTCGCCGGCTTCGTCCGTAGCAAAACGGAACCACTTGCGCAGGAACGCCATCAGCTCGCCCATCTGCGCATCCGACAGGTAGGTCGGGGTGCCGCCGCCGAAGTGCAGCTGCTCGACCGTGTTCATGTCGGCAAACAGCTTGCCCTGGATCTCGATCTCGCGCTTCAGGTAGGTCAGGTATTCCTCGGCCTTGCTGCGGTTCTTGGTGATGATCTTGTTGCAGGCGCAGTAGTAGCAGAGCTTGTCGCAGAACGGGATGTGCACATAGAGCGACAAGGGATTGCGCGCGCCCATCGCGCGCACGCTGTTGACTGCTTGCAGGTAATCCCCCATTCCGAACTGGTCGGTGAACCTGTCGGCCGTCGGATACGACGTGTAACGCGGTCCCTGCTGGCTCATCTTGCGGATGAGCGGCGCATCGAACTGGACGTTGGAGATGACGGGTACTGCGTTGGCGGGGACTGCCATATTAATAAGCTCCTGCTGTCGCGCGCGCCAGGAATGGCGCGCTATCAGACTGGCTTGCAGTGTACGTTTCCGGACGAAAGCGCAGCCTTGATCTAAGTCAAATAGCCCGGAATTGCGTTACCCTGCGAAAAAATGTCAAGTGTTACGTTGCAATCAACCTTCGCGGCCATCGACGCGGGGCGCCATCAGGTAAGGCGCATAAACAGCAACGTACAGCAGGAATGCGGCGCTCCAGCAGGCGGCGGCGGCAAGCAGCATCGGCGTGCGCATCACGCCGGCGGCGGCAAGCAGGCGCGCCAGCACGCCGCACTGCACCAGCAGATACATCGCGAATTCGCTGCGCCCCGCCTTCAGCTGGCGGCCGGTATGCCCCAATGCGGTGCGCGTGATCATCCCGATGATCAGTCCCGCCATCGAGCCGATCGCCAGCGCATGGAAGGCGGACGTCGCCGCCACGACGTCGATCGCGGCCAGGCCCAGCAGGAAGAACCCGACCGGGATCCACGCGTAGGAAAGATGCAGGATCCACAGCATGGGATTGCGCACGGTGACATGGGATTTCCATCCTGCCAGCCGCATTGTCTGTGCGCATGCCGCGGCAATCGCGAGCGACGCGACGAAGGGCGCCGGCAGCTGCGCCAGCCACGCCAGCGCCGCCAGCGCGGTGAGGGTCAGGCTGATCTTGTCCTGGCGCGCGTCGGTGACCGGTTTCACGCCCGGCACCGCATTCGCGGTAAAGCCGGGAATCACGCGGCCGCCGATCACGGATTCGATCATCACGATGATCAGCACCGCCGCATGGATGGGCGTGACCGACGAGGCGGAGATCAGGCCGAGCACCGCCGCATGGAAGCATGCGTTGACCAGGGTCAGCAGGCCGAGCAGGCCGACCAGGAACATGTTGCGCTTGTTGCCGGTGCGTTGCAGCACGCGATAGATCGGCCAGGCCGCCAGCGGCAGGAACAGCAGGTCGACGATCGCGGCCAGCCACGCGGGCGCTGCCAGCATCGCGATGCGGCCCGCAAGCCAGAGTCCGGCCAGCGCCGCGAGATGGCCGCGGCGCGGCGTCCACAGGCCGGTCCAGTTGCGCCCGGCGGTAAACAGGAAACCGATGATCACCGCCAGCGCGAATCCGAAGGTCATCTCGTGCATGTGCCAGTTCAAATCGACATGCGTGAGGAAGGAAGCCATGCCGTAGTAGCGCGCAACCCATACCGGCACGCTGACCGCGGCGAAAGCGGCGGCAAGCAGGTAGAACGGCCGGAACCCGAGCCGGAACAGCGGATGATGGCTGAACGAAGTGTTGTTGTCGGCGGCTTGCTGCGGCTCGTCGATCCTGAGCAGGGTCATGGCGGCTCCTAAAGATTCATTTAAAAAGAATCTTATATTGCCGCCCCTCGAAAAGCAACCGAAAGCCGGTCCCGAGCCGGCTTTTTCCCGGCCTTACCTGTCCTGCAATGGCAACTTCAGCAACACCGTGTCGTTCTGCAGCGACCGATGCGTCGAGAAACCGAGCGGCCGCACCAGGCCGAGCAGCCCCTGGTTGTAGCTCAGGGTTTCGCCGACGATTTCCTGCGTGCCGCGCGCGCGGCAGTAGCGGATCAGCTTTTCCATCAGCAGGCGGCCCAGCCCCTTGCCCTTCAGGTCGGAACGCACGCTGATCGCGAATTCGGCCTGCGTGTTGTCGGGATCGAAAATCACGCGCGCCACTGCCAGCGTTTCCGGTCGGCGGTCGCCGAGCCGGCGCGTCGCGATGAACGCCATTTCCCGGTTGTAGTCGATCTGCGTCATGCGCGCCAGCTGGGCCGGCGACAGCGCGCGCATGTGCACGAACATGCGCAGGCGCACGTCTTCCGGCGTGAGCGCGCTGAAGAATTCGACATGCTGCGGCGCGTCCTCCGGTTTGATCGGCCGCAGCTGGATGCGCCCCTCCTTCCAGTCCACCCACTCTTCCAGCTCTTCCGGATACGGATGGATTGCCAGCCTGTCCACGCCCGCCTGCCTGGTCGCGACCACGCGCATGCGCGCATCGAGCGCGATGACGCCGCCGGCATCGGCCAGCAGCGGATTGATGTCGAGTTCGACGATCTCGGGAATGTCGATCACCAGGTGCGAGATCTGGATCAGGACATGGCAGATCGCATCGATGTCGGCCGCGTCGCAGTGGCGGTAGGCAGCCAGCAGTTTCGCCACCCGGGTGCGCGAGATCATGTCTTTCGCCAGCACCATGTTCAGCGGCGGCAGGCCGATCGCATGGTCCGCCGTGACCTCGACCGCGATGCCGCCCTGGCCGAACAGGATCACCGGGCCGAACACCGGGTCGGTGGCGACGCCGACGATCAGTTCCCGCGCCTCCGGCCGCCGCACCATGCTCTGCACCGAGAAGCCCTCCAGCCGCGCCCCCGGACGCATCTCCGCCAGGCGCTTGCCCATCGCATTGGCCGCCGCGCGCAGCGAATCGGCGTCTTCCAGGTCGAGCACCACCCCGCCGACATCCGACTTGTGCGTGATGTCGGGCGACAGGATCTTGAGCGCGACCGGGAAGCCGATGTCGGCCGCGAGCGCAACCGCCTCATCCACCGTCGCCGCGGACCGGGTGCGCACCACCGGCACGCCATAGGCGGCCAGCACCTGTTTCGCCTCCGGCTCGGACAGCGCGTCGCGCCCCTGCGCGAGCGCTTCCTGCACCAGCCGGCGCGCCCCTGCCCTGTCCTCCTGCACGTCATGCGATGACGCTGCCGGGACTTCCATCAGCAATTGCTGGTTGCGGTTGTACTGCACGATCTGCATGAAGCCGCGCACCGCTTCCTCGGGCGTGTCATAGGTCGGTATGCCGGCCTGCGCCGAGACGGCGCGCGCGCGCGCGGCCGCTTCGCCCCCGAGCCAGCAGGCCAGGACGTTGCGCGAGGATTGCCGCACCACGGGCGCGAGCGCCGCCGCGATGTCGGCGCTGTCGACCATCGCTGTCGGCGCATGAATCAGGAGCGTCGCGTCGACCTCCTTTTCCTGCATCAGCACGTCCATCGCGGCAAGATAGCGCTCGATCGGCGCGTCGCCGAGGATGTCGACCGGATTGCCGCGCGACCAGGTTGGCGGCAGCACCCGGTTGAGCCGCTCCATCGCTTCCGGCGACAGGCTGGCCAGCCGGCCCTGCTTGCCGATCAGGTGGTCAGTCGCCAGCACGCCCGGACCGCCGCCGTTGGTCACGATCGCCAGGCGGTCGCCGCGCAGCGGACGTGCGCGCGCCAGCGTTTCCACCGCGTCAAACAGGTCGAGCGTGGTGTAGACCCGCAGCATGCCGGCGCGTCGGATGGCGGCGTCGTAGACGTCGTCGGAACCGGCCAGCGCGCCGGTATGCGACGCCGCCGCCGTCGCCCCTTCCGGAGCCCGCCCCGCCTTGATCACGAGGGTCGGCTTGCTGCGCGACGCCGAGCGCGCGGCCGACATGAACTTGCGCGCATCCCTGATCGTTTCCACATAGAGCAGGATCGCGTGGGTGTCGGCGTCGGTGGCGAGGTAATCGAGCATGTCGCCGAAATCGACGTCAGCGCCGTCGCCGAGCGACACGAACTTGGAGAAGCCGATGCCGCGCGCCTTCGCCCAGTCGAGCACCCCGGCCATCATCGCGCCCGACTGCGACACGAAGGCGATCCTGCCGGGCAAGGCGCCGGTGTGCGCGTAGCTCGCGTTCAGTCCGAGCGACGGCACCAGCATGCCCACGCAGTTCGGGCCGAGGATGCGCAGCAGGTGCGGCCGGGCGGCCTTGAGCATCAGGTCCTTCATGCTGCGACCGCGCAGGTCGCGCACCACGTTCAGCCCGGCGCTGAGCACGATCGCCGCCCTGGTGCCGCGCTTGCCGAGGTCGGCGATGATCCCCGGCACCGTTTCCGCCGGGGTGCAGACGATCGCCAGATCGGGCGCCTCGGGCAGCGCTGCCACGCTTGCATAGACCTTCAGGTCCGACAGCGTGCCGTACTTCGGATTGACCGGCAGGATGCCGCCGGCGAAGCCGCCCTCGAGCAGGTTGCGCAGCACGGTTGCGCCGATGCTGTTCGGCTTGCCCGACGCGCCGACGACGGCAATGGACTGGGGCTCGAAGAGATGCTTGAGGTTCCTGACGGTCATGGTCGCTTCCTGGAAGGGCCTTTTTCCTCGCGCGGGCGGCGCGGCGCGGCGGCGCATGCGTGAATCGGCATGGATCGGGAGAGACAGTGCGGGGTGTACGGCGGCGCGCCGGACGCCGGCTGCCGGGTGAGACGCGGCGACAAAAACCACATTTTCATGTATCCGGCGATGTTACGAACGAGCGTCCGGGAAATTTTTGATCTGAGTCAAAAAGCGCCGAACTATTGTTTGAGGCGTTCGCATTTTTCTGGACTGCATTGCAGCCAGGCCCTACGCTAATACGGCATTGTTGAATGAGAGCGTCGCCGCCGGTTGCCGCAGGAGTGCGCGGCGGTGGGAACGTAGTCAATCAAAAAAAAGAGGAAGGATTACATGTCGTACAAAACCGTACTCGTCCATGTGGACAAAGACAAGCATGCAGGAGAACGCATCAAGCTCGCGGCACAGATCGCCATCAACGAAGACGCTCACCTGATCGGCGCCGCTCCCTCCGGCGTATCGCGCTTCATTTACCAGTCTCGCTTCATCTATGAAGGCGGCGGCATGGCGACCCACCTCGACAGCCATCTCGAGGAACTGCGCAAGCAGGCCAAGGATGCGCTCGCCGGTTTCGAAAACACGGTTCAAAGGCTTGGCGTGAGCTCCTTCGAAGCGCGCCAGCTTGACGACGAAGCCGGCGGCGGCATCAGCCTGCAGGCACGCTACAGCGACCTGGTGGTGATCGGCCAGACCGATCCGGACGAGCCTTCCAGCACCACCTTGCCCGACTTCCCGGAATTCGTGGTGATGAACTCCGGCCGCCCGGTGCTGATCGTTCCCTATGTCGGCAACTACAACGCCAACGCCAGGCGCGTGCTGATCGCCTGGGATGCGAGCACCAGCGCCACGCGCGCGGTGACGTCCGCGATCCCGATCCTCAAGCGCGCCGACAACGTCGACGTCGTGGTGTTCAACGCCGATGACCGCGGCGACGCGCACGGCGAGCAGCCGGGCGCCGACATCGGCCTCTACCTGGCCCGCCACGGCGTGAAGGTCAACGTGGTGCGCCAGCGGACCGACATCGACGTCGGCAACGCGCTGCTGTCGATCGCGACCGACCTCGGCTCGGACATGCTCGTCATGGGCGGCTATGGCCACTCCCGCTTCCGCGAGATCCTGCTCGGCGGCGTGACCCGCACCGTACTGCAGTCGATGACCGTCCCCATCCTGATGTCGCACTGATATCGCTTGACGCGCGGGCCGTATGGTCCGCGCAACACCTCCCGCAAAACCGGGCCGCTGAATCCGGAAAATTTGATCTCGATCATTTATTCGGCGCGCCGGCTTCCATTAGGATCACCCCAGCATCGCAACCCGCCACGGCCGCGGGAAGCCGCAACTCAGCCTCGTATTATCAAATCGTCAAGCAAAGGAAAGACCATGCAAACCGAAGTCCTGAACGTTACCGGGATGACCACGGAAGACTGCTCCGAAACAGTGATGCGCACGATCAAGGCGATCGACGGCGTCACCAACGTCAGCGTCTCCTTCCCGCAGAACCGGGCCATCGTTCAGTTCGATGAAGACCAGACCGCTCCCCAGGAAATGGCGGCCGCGCTGGCCAAGGCGGGATTCGGCGTGAAGAAGGTCAGCTTCGACGAGCCGCAGTCCTGCGGCGGCTGCTGCGGCAAGTGCGGCGGGTGATGTCCTGTTGCGACTGAACGTTTATTGTGTTCAGTCGGGATGAAATGAAAGGGCCGGGATTCCGGCCCTTTTCATTCTTACGGTGAGCCTTAGTGCAGGATCGCCCCTACCCCCGCTTCTCCCCCGCCGCCATCCCGTGCCCGACCGCGAACACCGCCGCCTGCACGCGGCTGGACAGGTTGAGCTTCTTGAGGATGTTCTGCACGTGGATCTTCACCGTGCTCTCGGCCACGTCCAGGGTGCGCGCGATATGCTTGTTGCTTTCGCCGCGCGCCAGGCAGGCAAGGATTTCCCGCTCGCGCGGCGTCAGCTTGTCGAGATCCGACTGCGGCTCCGGCTTCGGCGTGCCGCCCTGCAGGTGGGCCACCAGCTTGGTGGTCATCGCTTCGGCCAGCACCGGCTCGCCGGCGGCGGCGCGGCGGATCGCCCGCACCAGATAGTCGGCATCGATGTTCTTGATCAGGTAGCCGCGCGCGCCGGCCTGCAGCGCCGCGGTCAGGTCATCCGCCTCTTCCGATACCGTCAGCAGGATCACCGCGGTGTCGGGGCAATCCTGCAGCAGCAGCTGCAAGGTCTCCAGGCCGGACATGCCGGGCATGTTCAGGTCCAGCAGCACCACATCGGGGCGCAGCTGCTTGGCGCGCTTGATGCCATCGATGCCGTCGGCAGCCTCGCCGACCACCACGAAATCGGAATTGCGCTGCAGCAGTGAGCGGATGCCGCTGCGGAACAGCGTATGGTCATCGACCAGCAGCACGCTGATCGGCTTGGCGGGTGCGTTCATGTTCTTGGTTCCCGGTTCATGTTTGCTCAGGCGGCGCGCCGCTGTTCCTGCGGCAGATGCAAGGACACGGTCGTCCCCCTGCCGGCCGCGGACACCACATCGAGCGAGGCCTGGATGCGCTGTGCGCGCTCGCGCATGATGTTGATGCCGACGTGGCCATCCCCCTTCTTCAGCAGCGTTTCCGCTTCGAAGCCGACGCCGTCGTCGCATATCGTGAGCAGGAAATCCGCGCTGTCGTGCAGGCGGATCTCGACGTGGCCGGCCATCGCATGCTTGCGGATGTTGGACATCGCTTCCTGCACGATGAACAGTACCTGCAGCTGCTGCTCGCGCGAGAACGGCGGCCCGCTGCCTTCGGCAACGAATTCTACCGCGAGCCCCGTCTGGCGGCGGAACTTTTCGACCGCCGCGGAGAGCGAGCCGACCAGGTCGTCCTCCGCCAGCCGGCTGCGGAAATTCAGCAGCAGCTCGCGCACGTCCTCGTAGCTCTCCTGCACCCCGGAACGCAGCGCCGGCACGATTTCCGCGACCTCATCCAGGCGGCCGCCGCGCAGCGACTCGTCGAGCATCTGCAGCTGGATGTTCATGAAGGTCAGTCCCTGCGCGATACTGTCGTGCAGCCCTTGCGCCACCAGGTTGCGCTCTTCGGAAATCGCCATCTCGCGCTCGCGGCTGGCCAGGCGCACGTTCTCGATGGCGGTGCCGAGCATCTGGCCGAGCGTCTCCAGCAAGGCCTGCTCGCGCTCGCTGAACGACCTCGCCTGGCGGAAGTGCAGGTTGATGAAGCCGATCTGCTCCTCGTACGCGAAGATCTGGAACACCGACACCGTGGCAAAGCCCTCGCGCCGGCATTGCAGTTCCTGGCCGGAATGCGGCAGGCGCAGGTCATGCACGATGGCCACGCGCTTCTCGACCGCTTCGCCGCACAGGCACTGGCCGACCTTCATGCATTGCTCCGCCTTCACCAGCTCGGCGGAAATCCCGTTGTGCACGACCATGTGCATGTTGCCGTTGCGGTCGTCGACCACCCGCACCGAACCGCCGTCGGCGCCGAAGTACAGCCGGATGCGCTGCAGGAAGCCTCCGCACATCGCCTCGACCGTCTGCTGCCTCTGCAGGAACTCGGCGCTGTCGTAGAGCAGCGCCAGTTCGCGGTTCTGGTCTTCCAGCGCCGCGGTCTTCGCCTTCACCCTTTCCTCGAGGCTGTTGTACAGTTCCTCCAGCCGGTCGGCCATGCGGTTGAAGCCGCGCGTGAGCTGCCCGAACTCGTCGTTGCTCTCGACCGGCAGGCGGGCGCCGAAATCCTTTTCCGTCATGCGCTGCATGCCCACCCGCAGCCGCTCGACCGGTTCCACGATCAGCAGGAACATCAGGTAGATGATCGCGACCGTGCCGGAGAGCGCCAGCGCGACCAGCGCCATCTGCGACGCGCGCAGCCAGAAAGTGCGCATCTCGCTGTCCCGCTCGATCGCCTTCACCAGCGCATCGACCTCATGCACGAAGCTCTCGACTTCCGACTGGAAGCTTTTCCATGCCGCCTCTTTCTTCGGCCCGCTGCCGTTGAGCACGTCGTTGGCCAGCGACTGAATCGACCTGTTCCAGCGTCCGTTCACGCTGCGGAACCGCTCCTGGATGCGCGAGGTCGGCGGCAGCGCCAGCGGCCGCTGCGGGTCGCCGCGCTGCAGGCTCAGGAAGGTGTCGTTGATGGTTTTCAGTTCCTCCAGCACCGCCACCCGTGCGGCGTGCGGCACCGGTTCGGCCATGGCGCGGCCGAGCAGCACCGTCAACCGGTAATTGCGCATGCGAAGGCTGCCGGTTTCATTGATCGCCGCCGAGCTGCCCTCAAGTTGCCAGGAAAGCATCAGCGTCGTACCGATCGCCAGCAGCGCGAGGCAGAGGAAACCCAGCAGCACGCCGACGATTTTCGTCGACAGGCGTTGCCAGGTGGGCAGCAGGGTTTCAAGGGACATGGTCGGGCGTGCGCACGCGCGCGGCAGGATTGCACAATGTCAAGAGTATAGCGGCCCGTGCGGGAATGCCATATACCAGATCAAACGGAATGGACGGCGCGCGCATTCAGGCGGCCGCCGGCTGCCCCTCCTGCAGCGAGCTCACCAGCGGCAGGAATTCCTGCTTGCGCGGCGAATACGCGAGCAGTGCGCCGGTCGTGATGTCGAAATACCAGCCATGCAGGATCAGCCTGCCCTCTTCGACCCGCTGCTTGATCCATGGATAGGTCATCAGGTTGTCCAGCGAATGCAGGATGCTGCCCAGTTCGCACGCCTTGTGCTGCTTGGGATCGTCCTTGTGCGGCAGTTCGCGCAGCACCCGTTCGCGCACCGGCTCGGCAATGCGCATCCAGCGTTCGACGAAATTGGTTTCGGCGGCGATCCGGCGCGGGGACATCAGCGCCCGAATGCCGCCGCAGCGCGCATGCCCGAGCACGATGATGCGCGCCACTTCCAGTCCGCATACCGCGAATTCGATGGCCGAGGTGACGCCGGGCGGCGCGTCGGGCGTGCATGGCGGCACCAGGTTGGCGATATTCCGCACCACGAAGAGTTCCCCCGGGTCGCTGCCGGTCAGGAGCGCCGGGTCGACCCGCGAATCGCAGCAACCGATCACCAGCGTGCCCGGATGCTGCCCCTCGCGCAGGCTTTCGAAACGGGACGGCTCTGCCAGGTACTGCTGCTGGAAGCGGCTGAACCCCCGGATGAATTTTTCGATATCTTGCATAGCTTGCACCTCACCCTCCGGTCTGCGCCATGAACCGGACAATTTTTGCCGGCTGCTCGCGGAACTCGTGCTTCTGCGGCTTGAGTTCGATCGCCTGGCGAATCGCCGCTTCCAGTTCGGCATCGCTGGCGCCGTCACGCAGCAGCGGCCGGAATTCGAACTTTTCTTCCTGCCCGAGGCAGAGATAAAGCGTGCCGTCCACCGCGAGGCGCACGCGGTTGCAGGTCGCGCAGAAATGCTGCGACATCGGCGTGATGAAACCGACGCTGGCCTTGCCGTCGGCCGTCGCCAGATAGCGCGCCGGGCCGCCGCCGAGTTCGGCCGCCTGCGGCTGCAAGCCATATTTGCGCGCCAGGCGGGCCTGGATCGGCCCGAGTTCGAGGAAAGCGGCGTCGCGCCCGGTGGCGCCCATCGGCATCGCCTCGATCAGGCGCAGGATGAAGCCATGCTCGATGCAGAACTCCACCATCGCGTCGATTTCGCCGTCGTTGATGCCGCGCATCGCGACCATGTTGATCTTGATCGGATCGAAGCCCGCGGCCTTGCCGGCCATGATGCCGTCGAGGATCTTGTCGAGGCTGTCGCGGCCGGTGATCTTTTCCATGCATCCGCGGTCAAGCGAATCGAGACTGACGTTGATGCGCGACACGCCGGCGGCTTTCAGCGCATCGGCATGGCGGTCCAGCCGGGTGGCATTGGTGGACAGCGACAGGTCGCGGATGCCGGGCAGCCGCGCGATCCGTCCCGCCAGCTCCGGCAGGTTGCGGCGCAGCAGCGGCTCGCCGCCGGTCATGCGCACGCGCGAGGTGCCCAGGCGGGCAAACACCGACAGCAGCCGCTCGATCTCGTCAAAGGTCAGCCAGTGCTTCGGCTCCTCGAACCCCTTGAAGCCTTTCGGGATGCAGTAGGTGCAACGGAGATCGCAACGGTCGGTCACCGACAAGCGCAGATAATCGATGGATCGGCCAAAGCGGTCGCTTAACATCATCACTCCCGATGGATTTTTGATGATTTCATTGTATCGGGGGGGATGGCGCTTGGCAGTTGGCATGAGGAGCTAACGGGCATAGTTCTTTAGAACTAATGACCCGTCCGCCAACAGGGAAACCAGGGCGGCCCGGCCAGCGCCGCATCTTGTTGCCGTGCCCGCCGGCAGGCCCGGAAAGGCACACGGCGGGTGCCCTCGTGGGCCACCCGCCGTGCGTGTCTCCTCGCTGCAAGTGAATTACTGCACCAGCGGAGTCTGCGCGCCTTCCAGCGTGACGCCCTGGATGTCAGCCCGGCCGACCAGGATCTGCAGGTACTGGTGCAAGGCGCGGTGCCAGGTCTGGCGCGTCAGGGTTTCGCCGATCTGCGCCTTGACCGCGTCGAACGGCAGCAGCCGGCCGTCGATGCGCTTCATCACCTGCACGATGTGCAGGCCGAAGCGCGTCTCCAGCAGCCGGCCGGCCAGTTCGCCTTCGCCAAGGCGGAACAGCACCCGCTCGAACTCCGGCACCGTCTGGCCGCGCATCAGCTGGCCGAGGCTGCCGCCGACGGCGCCCGACGGGCAGTTGGAGTAGGTTTTCGCCAGTTCCGCGAAGCGCTCCGGGTGGATCTTCAGCGTCTCCAGGATCGATTCCGCGGTGGTGCGCAGGAAATCCAGCGACACCGTGGGCGTGACCTGGAACAGGATGTGCCGCGCCTCCACCATTTCGCCGTGCGTAAACTGCTCCGGGTGGTTCCGGTAATAGGTTTCGCAGGCAGCCTCGTCGGCTTGCGGCACCTTCACTTCCTGCGCGAACAGCGCTTCGATGCGCTCGTCGTCGTCCTGGCCGGTGATGCCCAGGCGATCCGCCTCCTGCAGCAGCACCGTGCGCAGCACCAGCTCGTGCACCGTTTCCTTCAGGGGGTTTCCCGCCTTCTGGTGATGCACGATCTCCTGCTCGATCGCGGCGTCGTCGATCTCGAACCCGTTGACGGAAATACCCATGACAGTTCTCCTGTAGGAATTAACGCGGACGCACCAGCTGGTAGGCGCGGCCCAGGTAGCCTACCGACGCGAAGCCGCTCCACACGTGCACCAGGCGGGTGAACGGGAAGATCACGAACAGCGACATGCCCATGAACAGGTGCAGCTTGAACAGCGGCGGCACCTCGGCCAGGAACTGCGCCGCATCGCCGCGGAAGGTGACGATGTGCTGCGCCCAGGACATGAACAGCGTCATCATGTGGCCGTCGGTGTGCGAGGCGGACAGGAAGATGGTCGACAGGCCGAGCAGCAGCGTGACCAGGATCCACAGGATCACGATCTTGTCCTTGAAGGTGGTGACGGCGCGCAGGCGGTCGTTCGAGAAACGACGCACCAGCAGGGTCAGCAGGCCGATCAGGCACAGCGAACCCATCACGCCGCCGGCGGCCATCGCGAAGATCTGCTTGGCGCCATGCGACACGCCCAGCGTATCCCACACCCAGACCGGGGTGAGCAAGCCGACCGCATGGCCGAAGAACAGGCCGATGATGCCGATGTGGAACAGGATGTTGCCGAAGCGCAGCGCACCGCGGTGCAGCATCTGGCTGGACTCCGACTTCCAGGTGTACTGCTCGCGGTCGAAGCGGATCAGGCTTCCGAGCAGAAAGATCGCCAGGGCGATGTACGGGAAGATCCCGAAAACGAATTGATGCAGGTAGTTCATGTGTTTATCTCCTTGTTGTTCGCTTGCCGTCGCATTACTCAGCCGTTGGTCAGCCCGCGGCTGCCGCTGCCGCGCGCTTCCTCGGAACGAAATTGACCGGCTGCACGCCGTTCGAGCCGCAAGACAGCCCCTTGTTGAGCAGCGGTTCGACGCCGTCGGCGCCGGGACCGTAGGTTTCAAGCAGTTCATCCATGTCGCGGATCGGCGGCTCGGTCAGCTCCTCGGCGGCAACCGGCGAGAGCGCTTCGATCACGTCGAAGACGACCGCGTACGGGCTGTCGTTGGCCTTGAGCTTGCGGCCCACATGCGCCAGCACGTGCACCGCGTCCGACAGCAGCCGGCCGGCTTCCGCCTCGTCGAGCTGGGACAGGAATTCGAGGAACAGCGGAACGTAGTCCGGCAGTTCGTCGGATTGCATCTCCAGGCCGTGACGCTTGTATTCCTCCATCAGGTCGACCATCGCCTGGCCGCGGTCGCGCGACTCGCCATGGATATGCTCGAACAGATGCAGCGAATGGGAGGGATTGCGGTCGAAGGTCGCCACATACTTCTCCTCGATCGCGAACTGATCCTCGCTCGCGAGGTAGTCGAACAGCGGCCGCAGCGTCGCCTTGACCTGCGGCTGGTTGTCCAACGCCGACTCCAGCTCGCCCAGGCCGGCTTTCAGCTCGGGTGTCGGGTAGCTTAGCAATATGGACAGGACTTGAAAGTGTTGCATGGCATTTCCTTATTCAACGCGTGCACGAAGGCACCGGGCCGCGACGGAAAGACGGGATGGGACCGATTGGGGTAAGCCCCACCCCGCCATGGACGCTTACGCGCCTTCCGTCTCTTTCTTCTTCCTCGACTTCGGCATGTCGACGAAGATCACCGAACCCTGCTTCTTCTTGCCGAACAGCGAAGCGTCGCTCACACCGTCCGAGCAGCCGTTGCCGAAGCTGAAGCCGCAGGAGCCCTTTTCGTTGAAGCTGTCTTCCACCATTTCCTTGTGGCTGGACGGGATCACGAAGCGGTCTTCATAGTTGGCGATCGCCATGATGTGGTACATGTCTTCCACTTCCGCCTGCGACAGGCCGACCTGCTTGAGCACGTCGAGGTTCTCGACACGGTCGACTTCCTTGCCGCGCATGTAGGCGCGCATCGCGAGCATGCGGTCGAGCGCATGCACCACCGGCGCTTCCTTGCCTGCGGTGAGCAGGTTGGCCAGATACTTGACCGGAATGCGCAGGCTCTTGGTGTCCGGGATGATGCCGTTCATGCCCATCTTGCCGGACTCCGCGGCGGCCTGGATCGGCGACAGCGGCGGGATGTACCAGACCATCGGCAGCGTGCGGTATTCCGGATGCAGCGGGAACGCGACCTTCCATTCCATCGCCATCTTGTACACCGGCGACTTCTTCGCCGATTCCAGCCAGGATTCCGGGATGCCCTGCTTGCGTGCTTCCTCGATCACCTTCGGATCGTTCGGGTCGAGGAACAGCTTGAGCTGCGCTTCGTACAGATCCTGCTCGTCGGCGACCGATGCCGCCGCTTCGATCTGGTCGGCGTCGTACAGCATCACGCCGAGATAGCGGATGCGGCCCACGCAGGTTTCCGAGCACACGGTCGGCTGGCCCGCTTCGATGCGCGGGAAGCAGAACGTGCACTTCTCCGCCTTGCCGGAAGACCAGTTGTAATAGATCTTCTTGTACGGGCAGCCGGAGATGCACATGCGCCAGCCGCGGCACTTGTCCTGGTCGACCAGCACGATGCCGTCGTCTTCACGCTTGTACACCGAGCCGGACGGGCAGGACGCGACGCAGGCCGGGTTCAGGCAGTGCTCGCACAGGCGCGGCAGGTACATCAGGAAGGTGTTCTCGAACGTGCCGTAGATTTCCTTCTGCACGCCGTCGAACAGCTTGTCCTTGCTGCGCTTGGCGAACTCGCCGCCGAGGTCGTCTTCCCAGTTCGGGCCCCATTCGATCTTGTCCATCTTCTGGCCGGTGATCACCGAGACCGGACGCGCGGTCGGCGGGGTCTCCGACAGTGGCGCGTTCTGCAGGCGCTCGTAGTCGTAGGTGAACGGCTCGTAGTAGTCGTCGATCGCGGGCAGGTTCGGGTTGGCGAAGATGTTGGCCAGGATCTTCAGGCGGCTGCCCTGGCGCGGCTCGATCTTGCCGTCCGGGTTGCGCTTCCATCCGCCGTTCCACTTGTCCTGGTTCTCCCACTCCTTCGGGTAACCGACGCCGGGCTTGGATTCCACGTTGTTGAACCACGCGTATTCCACACCGTCACGGCTGGTCCAGACGTTCTTGCAGGTGACTGAACAGGTATGGCAACCGATACACTTGTCCAGGTTCAGCACCATGCCAATTTGTGCTCTGATTTTCATGTTTGCTCCAGAATGGTGACTGTGTGATTACGCCTTTTCCTTCAACGGACCTTCCAGCCAGTCGACGTTCTTCACCTTGCGGATGAGCACGAACTCATCGCGGTTCGAACCGACGGTGCCGTAGTAGTTGAAGCCGTACGACAGCTGGGCGTAGCCGCCGATCATGTGCGTCGGCTTGGTCACGGCGCGGGTCACCGAGTTGTGGATGCCGCCGCGCATGCCCGAGGTCTCCGCACCCGGCATGTTCACGATCTTCTCCTGGGCGTGGTACATCAGCGTCATGCCGACCGGCACCCGCTGGCTGACCACGGCGCGGGCGACCAGCGTGCCGTTGACGTTGAACACTTCGATCCAGTCGTTGTCCTCGATGCCCGCTTCCTTGGCGTCGATTTCCGACAGCCACACGTGCGGGCCGCCGCGCGACAGCGTGAGCATGCGCAGGTTGTCCGAGTAGGTCGAGTGGATGCCCCACTTCTGGTGCGGCGTGATCCAGTTCAGCGCGATTTCCTTGTTGCCGTTCGGGCGCTTGCCAAGGATGCCGGCGGTGGTCTTGGTGTTGATCGCCGGGCGGTACACGCACAGGCCTTCGCCGAATTCTCGCATCCACAGGTGATCCTGGTAGAACTGCTGGCGGCCAGTCAGGGTGCGCCATGGGATCAGTTCATGCACGTTGGTATAGCCGGCGTTGTAGCTCACCTCTTCGCTTTCCAGGCCGGACCAGGTCGGCGAGGAGATGATCTTGCGCGGCTGCGCCTGCACGTCGCGGAAGCGGATGCTGTCGTGCTCGCGCGGAATCGCCAGGTGCGTGTGGTCGCGGCCGGTGATCTTGGACAGCGCATCCCAGGCCTTGACGGCGACGTGGCCGTTGGTTTCCGGCGCCAGCGACAGGATCATTTCCGCCGCGTCAATCGCCGTTTCGAGGCGCGGCTGGCCCTTCGACACGCCCTCTTCCGTCACCACGCGGTTCAGGCCGCGCAATACATCAACCTCATGCTCGGTCTTCCAGCTGATGCCCTTGCCGCCGTTGCCTACCTTCTCCAGCAACGGGCCGATCGAGGTGAACTTCTTGTACACATCCTTGTAGTTGCGCTCGACCACCGTCATCGCCGGCATGGTCTTGCCCGGGATCGGTTCGCATTCGCCGGCGCGCCAGTCCTTCGGATCAAACGGCTGGCCAAGTTCGCCGGGGGTGTCGTGCATCAGCGGCGTCAGCACCAGGTCCTTCTGGGTGCCGAGGTAGTCGCCGGCGACTTCCGTGAACTTCTTCGCGATGCCCTTGTAGATTTCCCAGTCGGACTTCGCCTTCCACAGCGGCTGCACGGCTTCCGACAGCGGGTGGATGAACGGATGCATGTCGGACGTGTTCAGGTCGTCCTTTTCGTACCAGGTCGCGGTCGGCAGCACGATGTCGCCGTACAGCGCAGTGGTCGACATGCGGAAATCGAGCACCACCAGCAGGTCGAGCTTGCCTTCGGCCGCCGGGCGCACCTTCACGTACTTCGGCTTGATGCAGCCGTCTTCGCTGTTCATCACCGCATTCTGGGTGCCGAGCAGGTACTTCAGGAAGTACTCATGGCCCTTGCCCGAGCTGCCGAGGATGTTGGAACGCCACACGAACATGTTGCGCGGGAAGTTCGCAGGATTGTCCGGGTCGTCGCAGGAGAAGTTGAGGTTGCCGCTCTTCATCTGCTCGACCGCATACTTCACCGGGTCCTTGCCGGCCGCTTCCGCGGCGCGGGTGACTTCCAGCGGGTTGGTTTCGAGCTGCGGCGCGGACGGCAGCCAGCCGAGGCGCTCGGACTTGGCATTGAAGTCGATCAGCGCCATGTTCGAGAACTCGCCGTCCGCGGTCGGGGTCAGGATCTCGTTGGTGCCCAGCTTTTCATGGCGCCACTGGCTGGTGTGCGCGTAGAAGAACGAGGTGGAGTTCATCTGGCGTGCCGGACGGTTCCAGTCGAGCGCGAACGCCAGCGGGGTCCAGCCGGTCTGCGGACGCAGCTTTTCCTGGCCCACGTAGTGCGCCCAGCCGCCGCCGGACTGGCCGACGCAGCCGCACATCATCAGCATGTTGATGATGCCGCGGTAAGTCATGTCCATGTGGTACCAGTGGTTCAGCGCGGCGCCGACGATGACCATGCTCTTGCCGCGGGTCTTGTCGGCGTTCTCAGCGAACTCGCGGGCGACGGTGATCACGTCGGCGCGCTTGACGCCGGTATGCTTCTCCTGCCAGGCCGGGGTGTAGGGAACGTCGTCGTCGTAGCTGGTGGCGACATTGCCGCCGCCCAGGCCGCGGTCGACGCCGTAGTTGGCCATCGACAGGTCGTACACGGTGGCGACCAGCGCGGTCGTGCCGTCGGCCAGCTGCACCTTCTTCACCGGCACGTTACGCACCAGCATGTCGTTGGCATCGCGGCCGCCGAAGTAGGCGAAGCCGACGCCGGCCACTTCGTCGCCGCTGTCGATCAGCGACAGCTTCGGATCGATTTCACGGCCGCTCTTGCCTTCCTTCTGCTCCAGGTTCCACTTGCCGGATTCGCCCCAGCGGAAGCCGATCGAGCCGGACGGCGCGACGATGTCGCCGGTCTTCTCGTCGATGACCAGGGTCTTCCATTCCGGGTTGTTGGTTTCGTCCAGGTTGTTGGCCAGGTGGGAGGCGCGCAGGAAGTAGTCCGGCACCAGGTAGCCGTTCTTTTCCTTAAGCAGCACCAGCATCGGGAAGTCGGTGTACTGCTTCGCATAGTCGCGGAAGTAGGCCGACTTGCCGGTCGCGTGGTATTCCTTGAGGATCACGTGACCCATCGCCATCGCCAGCGCGGCATCGGTGCCCTGCTTGGGCGCGAGCCAGATGTCGCCGAACTTGGCCATTTCGCCGAAGTCGGAGGACACGGCGACGGTCTTGGTACCCTTGTAGCGCACTTCGGTGTAGAAATGCGCATCAGGGGTACGGGTCATCGGAATGTTGGAGCCCCACACCATCAGGTAGGTGGAGTTGTACCAGTCGGCCGATTCCGGCACGTCAGTCTGTTCGCCCCAGATCTGCGGCGAGGACGGCGGCAGGTCGCAGTACCAGTCGTAGAAACTCATCGCCACGCCGCCGATCAGCGACAGGTAGCGGGTGCCGGCGGCATAGCTGACCATCGACATCGCGGGAATCGGCGAAAAGCCGATGATGCGGTCCGGGCCATATTTCTTGACCGTGAAGGCGTTGGCCGCGGCGATGATCTCGTTGACCTCATCCCATTCTGCACGGACGAAACCGCCCTGCCCGCGCACCTTCTTGTACTTCGCCGCGCGCTCCGGATTCTGGCTGATGTGTTCCCAGGCCTGGATCGGCCCCATGGATTTGCGTGCTTCGCGCCACATCTGCATCAGGCGGCCGCGCACCATCGGGTACTTCACGCGCTGCGCGGAGTACACGTACCAGGAATAGGAAGCGCCGCGGGGGCAGCCGCGCGGCTCGTGGTTGGGCAGGTCCGGGCGCGTGCGCGGATAGTCGGTCTGCTGGGTTTCCCAGGTGATCAGGCCGTTCTTCACATACACCTTCCAGCTGCACGAACCGGTGCAGTTGGCGCCGTGCGTGGAACGCACGATCTTGTCGTGCTGCCAGCGCTGGCGGTAGGCGTTTTCCCAGGTGCGGTCTTCTTGCACTACCGCGCCGTGACCGTTGGAAAAGGTTTCCTTGGCCTTGCTGAAAAACTTCAGGCGGTCCAGAAAGTGACTCATGGTTTCTCCATACTCGCGCCCTTTAGCGGGCGCCTTGTTGTAACTGCATCGAGGTTTTGCTCATTAACAAGTTTAAGGAGCGCGGCTCGAGCTTGATATTCGCAAGAAGTCGGGCCAGACCCTGCGTTGGTACTAACCCGACTAGTCCTTTTGAACTATGTGATCCGCTTCAGCACGGCATCGAAGCGTTCTTGCGCGAATAGCACCACCAGGTGATGGCGATGCAGGTCACGTAGAAGCCGATGAAGCACCACAGCGCGGCGATCGGGCCGCCGGTCATCGCGATCGACGTGCCGTAGCTCTTCGGGATGAAGAACGCGCCGTAGGCGCCGACGGCGGAGGAGAAGCCGAGCACCGCGGCGGCTTCCTTGTTGGCGTCGACGATGGCCTGTGCTTCTGCCTTCTGACCCTTGCCGGCCGCGGCGCGCTGGCGCTCGGTCATGAAGATCACCGGGATCATGCGGAAGGTGGACGCATTGCCGACGCCGGTGCCGGCGAACAGCAGCATGAACATCCAGAAGAAGCCGGTGAAGTTGCCTGCCGAACCGCCTTCGGGCAGGAACTGGATCACGCCGACCACCGCCAGGATCATCACGATGAAGGTCCAGAAGGTCACGACCGCGCCACCCAGCTTGTCGGAGATCCAGCCGCCTGCCACGCGGGCGAGCGCGCCGACCAGCGGGCCGAGGTAGGCGTACTGGAGCGGATTGACGTTCGGGAACTGCGACTTGATCAGCATCGGGAAGCCGGCCGAGTAGCCGATGAAGGAACCGAAGGTGCCGATGTAGAGCCAGCACATCAGCCAGTTGTGCTTGCGCTTGAAGATCACGGCCTGCTCAGAGAACGACGCCGAGGCGGAAGCCAGGTCATTCATGCCGAACCAGGCGGCGATCGTTGTCATCGCAATGAACGGCACCCAGATGAAGCCGGCGTTCTGCAGCCACATCTGCTTGGTTTCCGCGCCCTTGGTCCAGACCTGCGCGTCGCCGCCGAGAGCGCCGAAGATGCCGGCGGTGATCACCAGCGGCACCACGAACTGCACCACCGACACGCCGAGGTTGCCCAGGCCGGCGTTCATGCCGAGCGCATAGCCCTTCTGCGCCTTCGGGAAGAAGAAGCTGATGTTGGCCATCGACGAGGCGAAGTTGCCGCCGCCGAAACCGCACAGCAGCGCCAGGATCAGCATGGTCGGGTAGCTGGTGTTCGGATCCTGCACCGCGTAGCCGATGCCGATCGCCGGGATCATCAGCGACGCGGTGGAAATCGTGGTCCACTTGCGGCCGCCGAAGATCGGCACCATGAAGGAATAGAAGATGCGCAGCGTGGCGCCGGACAGGCCCGGCAGCGAGGCCAGCCAGAACAGCTGGTTGGTGCTGTACTGGAAGCCGATGTTGGGCAGGTTCACCACCACCACGCTCCACACCATCCACACCGCGAACGCCAGAAGCAGCGCCGGGATCGAGATCCACAGGTTGCGGTTGGCGGTCGCCTTCCCCTTGCTCAGCCAGAACGAAGGCGACTCCGGCTCCCAGTGACTGATCAGATATTTACTCACATTATTCTCCTTTTATCGAATGCGACCGTCATGCCGCCTTGGCCAACGGCATGGATTTTTCCGGAGTGTCCCGCTCCGGCTTGAACGAGAAGTGCATCCACACCAGCGACACGCAGACCGTGCCGTAGAGCAGCATGAACGCGCTGGAACGGATGCCGGTCAGGTCGACCAGCGCGCCGAACATGATCGGCAGGATGAAGCCGCCGAGGCCGCCGGCCAGGCCGACCACGCCGGACACGGCGCCGATGTTGTGGCTGAAGTCGTCGGAAATGAACTTGAACACCGAGGCCTTGCCGATCGCGGTGGCGACGCCGACCACGAACAGCAGCACGGTGAACATCCAGGCGTTGATGCCGATGTTCATCGTCATGTCGCCGTTGACGGTCTTGATCACCATCGAGGTCTGCGGATAGGACAGCAGGAAGAAGCTGACCCAGCATGCCCACATCACCCACCAGGTCACCTTGTAGGCGCCGTACTTGTCCGAGATCCAGCCGCCAAGCGCGCGCAGCACGCCGCCCGGCAGCGAGAAGCAGGCAGCCAGCAGCGCGGCCAGCTTCATGTCGAAGCCGTACTCGGACACGTAGTATTTGGTCATCCACAGCGCCAGCGCGACATAGCCGCCGAACACCACCGAGTAGTACTGGCAGTAGCGCCAGACGCGCGGGTCCTTGAGCATCTTCAGCTGGTCCACGAAGGTCACGTTGGACGGCACCACGTGCGACTTGTCGCTGAAGCTGAACAGCCAGAAGATCGCGCAGGTGATGGCCATCGCGATCGCGTACACCTTGGGCAGCATCTCCCAGCCGAAGGCGGCGATGATGGCCGGCGCGACGAACTTGGTCAGCGCGGAGCCGGAGTTGCCGGCGCCGAAGATGCCCATCGCCAGACCGCGGCGTTCCGGCTGGAACCAGCGCGCGACGTACGGCGTGCCGACCGAGAAGGATCCGCCGGCGAGGCCGACGAACAGGCCGAGCACCAGGAAGTGCCAGTACTGGGTGGCTTCACTGATGAACCAGATCGGAATCACGGTCGACAGCATCAGCACGAACAGCACGATGCGGCCGCCGAACTTGTCGGTCCAGATCCCGAGCGGCACGCGCACCAGCGAGCCGGTGAGCACCGGGGTCGCCGCAAGCAGACCGAACTGGGTTTCATTGAGCCCGAGCTTTGCCTTGATCGGGATCCCGAGCACGGCGAACATCATCCAGACGGCAAAACAGATGGTGAACGCAAAAGTACTGCTGGCGAGGACTGAAATCTGCTTGCCTCTTGTATTTCCATTTTCGGCCACGACACACCTCCCTAGACGTTTGACGCGATGTCAGAAGGTTACGTCCGGGCTGTCCAATGGACTATTGGTCGTAGGGGTATCTTGCGAAAGCAATAGGGGTAGTCCCTTACGCCGGAGGGGCTAAACCGCGTTGAACTTGTCTAGTTCTAAAGGACTAGTTTGATGCTTACCGGAGATTTTGACTGTGATCAAGGTTTCCGACGGATGCGGCACTTAGGATGCGCGTGGCACTGGCGGAAAACCCCGTAAACGCGTTTCCCGCACATGCGATTCCAATCATTAGCAAGAGAGAAAACGATGTTCAAGAAGATCCTGGTTCCGACCGACGGCTCCCCGCTGTCCGACAAGGCGATCGAAGCCGCCCTCAAGTTCGCGCAGGGCGCGGGTGCCAAAGTCTACGGCGTTTCCGTCGCCGAGCCGCGCCACGCCCTCAACATGTCGGAAGGCTCGAGCGTGATCGACGCCGACGACTACGCGCGCCAGATGCTGGGCGCCGCGCAAAACCACGTCGACAAGCTGGAGCGCGCCGCGCGCGCGGCAAATGTCGAATGCGAGACCCTGGTCGCGCAGTCCTTCAATCCGTACGAGGAAATCATCGCTGCGGCGAAGGAATACGGCTGCGACGCGATCTTCATGGCATCGCACGGCCGCAAGGGCCTGTCGGCCCTGTTCGTCGGCAGCGAGACCCAGAAAGTGCTGAGTCACTCCACGATCCCGGTGCTGGTGCTGCGTTAAGCCGCAGGCGCGGCGGCCTCCGCGGTCGCACGCGCGCCTTCCCCGGCCGCAGGCGGGCGGCGCCTTCCAATCGCCGCCCTCCCCCGTCGCTCCCGCGCAGGCGGGAGTCCATGGTGAACTCGCAGTGCAGCCACACGCCAACGCCAGGACAGTTTCCCCCGATCGGTGCGCGCAGGCGCGCCCCAACGACATCCGGCATTCCAGCCGGCGCTTCCCCGCCCTCCTTTCTCCGCGCGCGAATTATCCCGGATCAAGCAATTGCAAAAATTCCGGCACCGGGATTGTGACCACTAGTAATAGTGCATAACATCTCCATGACCACAACATATTGTGCAACCAGGAGACCGAATGACACCTCGCGCGATCACCTTCCTTACCCACGTCGTCAAACGCGACGGCGCGGTAGAGCCTTTCGACCCGAACAAGATCCTGTCGGCGCTGCTGCGCGCCGGCCAGGCCACCGGCGAATACGGACAGGAAGAGGCGGAGGCGCTGACGCTGCAGGCGGTGATGAAGCGCATCCAGCTCCAGGGCGGCACCGCGCCGCATATCGAACAGATCCAGGATGTGGTCGAAACAGTGCTGTTCGACGCCGGCTACCGCAAGACCCTGCGCGCCTACGTGGTCTACCGGGAGCAGCACAAGAAGCTGCGCGGCGACCGCAAGACCCTGGTGGATGTCGAATCCTCGATCAATGAATATCTCGAGCAGCTCGACTGGCGCGTCAACGCCAACGCGAACCAGGGCTATTCGCTCGGCGGCCTGATCCTGAACGTTTCCGGCAAGGTCATCGCCAACTACTGGCTGAACCATGTGTATCCACCGGAAGTCGGCGAGGCGCACCGCGAGGCCGACATCCACATCCACGATCTCGACATGCTGGCCGGCTACTGCGCCGGCTGGTCGCTGCGCACGCTGTTGAACGAAGGCTTGAACGGCGTGCCCGGCAAGGTCGAATCCGGCCCGCCCAAGCATATGTCGAGCGCGATCGGGCAAATCGTGAACTTCCTCGGCACGCTGCAGAACGAGTGGGCCGGCGCGCAGGCGTTCAGCTCCTTCGATACCTACATGGCGGCCTTCGTGCGCAAGGACCGGCTGTCCTATCCGGAAGTGCGCCAGTGCATGCAGGAACTGATCTACAACCTGAACGTGCCGTCCCGCTGGGGCACCCAGACGCCGTTTACCAACCTCACCTTCGACTGGGTCTGCCCGGAAGACCTGCGCGAGCAGGTGCCGGTCATCGGCGGGCAGGAGATGACGTTCACCTACGGCGAGCTGCAGGCCGAGATGGACATGATCAACCGCGCCTACATCGAAGTGATGATGGAAGGCGACGCCAGGGGCCGGGTGTTCACCTTCCCGATCCCGACCTACAACATCACCGAGGACTTCGACTGGACCTGCCCGAACGCCGACCTGCTGTTCGAGATGACGGCGCGCTACGGCCTGCCCTACTTCCAGAATTTCGTGAATTCGGAACTCAAGCCGAACATGATCCGCTCCATGTGCTGCCGCCTGCAGCTCGACCTGCGCGAACTGCTCAAGCGCGGCAACGGCTTGTTCGGCTCGGCCGAACAGACCGGGTCGCTCGGGGTGGTCACGATCAACTGCGCTCGCCTCGGCCACCTGTACCGCGGCGACGAGCAGGCACTGTTCGCGCGCGTCGACCGGCTGCTGGAGCTTGGCAAGACCAGCCTCGAGATCAAGCGCAAGGTGATCCAGCGCCACATGGACAACGGCCTGTTCCCGTACACGAAGCGCTATCTCGGCACGCTGCGCAACCATTTCTCCACGCTCGGGGTGAACGGCATCAATGAGATGATCCGCAACTTCACCGGCGGCCTGCACGACATCACCAGCGAATGGGGCAACGCGTTCGCGCTGCGCCTGCTCGACCATGTGCGGGCGCGCATGCTGGAGTTCCAGGAACAGACCGGCAACATGTACAACCTGGAAGCGACGCCGGCCGAAGGCACCACCTACCGCTTCGCAAAGGAAGACCGCAAGCGCTACCCGGGCATCCTCCAGGCCGGCACGCCGGACATGCCGTACTACACGAACTCCTCGCAGCTGCCGGTCGGCTTCACCGACGATCCCTTCGAGGCGCTGGAGCGCCAGGAAGCGCTGCAGCGCAAATACACCGGCGGCACAGTGCTGCACCTGTACATGACGGAGACGGTCTCCAGCGCAAGCGCCTGCCGCGCGCTGGTGCAGCGCGCGCTGTCACGCTTTCGCCTGCCCTACGTCACGGTGACGCCGACCTTCTCGATCTGCCCGAAGCACGGCTACCTCGCGGGCAGCCACGAATTCTGCCCCAAGTGCGACGAAGAACTCCTCGCGCGCAAGATGCGCGAAGCCAAAACTCATTAGAACTCATTTCATAAATAGGAGAAAAACATGACCGACCTCTGCCACCGCAAGCCAGCCGACAGCAAGCAGATCGTCCTCGACGACGCCGAACGCCAGCGCTGCGAGATCTGGACGCGCGTAATGGGCTATCACCGGCCGCTGTCCTCGTTTAATATTGGAAAAAAGGGAGAATTCCATGAGCGTAAGTACTTTAGCGAGCAATGCGCGCAGCTCGACGGCTGAAGGCGCGCAGCGCACGCTGAAGGTGGGCGGCATCACGCCGTTCACCGCAACCGATTATCCGGGCAAGCTGGCTGCCGTTGTTTTCGTGCAGGGCTGCCCCTGGCAATGCGGCTACTGCCACAATCCCCACCTGCAGATGCGCCTGCACAAGAGCCCGTTGCAATGGTCGAAGGTGGTGTCCCTGCTGGAAAAGCGCGTCGGTCTGATCGATGCCGTGGTGTTTTCCGGCGGCGAGCCGACGCTCGACCCCGCGCTGGGCAGCGCGATGCGCGACGTGCGCAAGCTCGGCTTCCAGATCGGCCTGCACACCAGCGGTTCCTATCCGCAGCGCCTGGCGGAACTGCTGCCGCAGGTCGACTGGGTTGCGCTGGACATCAAGGCGCCGTTCGACCAGTACGAAAAGGTCACCTCCGTGGCCGACAGCGGACTGCAGGCGCGCGCCTGCGTCGAAGCAATCCTTGCCGCCGGCGTCGGCTACGAATTCCGCACCACCGTCCATCCCCTGCTGCTGAACGAGGATGAGATCCTGGAGATGGCGCGCGGCCTGGCGGACATGGGCGTGAAGAACTATGCGCTGCAGGCGTTCCGTGCGCAGGGTTGCAAGACCAAGGATCTGAAGGCGACCGCGCTGGCCGGCTATCCGGGCGAGGGACTGCTGCAGCAGGTGTCGGCGATGTTCGAGCGCTTCAGCTACCGGCCGGCGTAGCCTCGCGGGGTGGGTAGAGCGCAGCGAAACCCACCATTCCAGCATCTGGAGCGCATGGCAGGTTCCGCTGCGCTCTACCTCGGCGGCCCCACCCGCCCTGCAATCCTTTTCATTGATGCGGACGCTCTTCCGGGCCGGCGTTAAACAGGGCCGCCGTCACGGTGGCCGTTCTGCTTATCCGTTCGCCCCGCCGGGCGCCTCTTCCGCCGGCGCGGCCTTCACCACCGCCGTCACTTCGGCGATCACCGCTTCCACCTGTTCCGGGTCATAGTCGGTGTGGTACTTCTTCTTCACGCCGTATTCCTGCAGCTGCATGTACCAGGTGGGCGCGATGCCATGACGCGCGAGCGAACTCTTCACGCACGCAAGGATGCAGCCGTCGATGCCGACGATCGGCCGGCCGGATTTTGCGATCTTGAGCAGGTGCGGCACGTCGCCGCCGACGCCTGCGATGCAGGACATCTCGGCCACCCCGCGCCGGTCCAGCTGCAGCGCGACCTGGTTGGCGGTCTGCGCGGCGCTGGAGCAGCCGGAACAGGAATAGACCAGCGGAAAGGCGGGATCCCTGGAGGGCATGGCGCCTCCGGTCAGGACTGGCCGCCGCCCGCGCCCGGCTTGATGCGGCCGAATACGCGCGCCGGCGCGAGCTTGCCGAGTTCGAATACCGGCAGCTCGATCGCGTCGAGGGTATTCTTCACCAGCAGGCCGAGTTCGGTATCGCCTTCCATGGAGAGGCGGCGGCTGAAAAACAGCGTGTCCGGATCTTCTTCGCGCCGCGCGAGCAGCAGGAAATCGTGCGCGCTGGCGCTGATCGTCAGGTCGGGCTCGCCCTGGTTGCTGCCTGCAGCAAAGCGGCCGTTACTCCACAGGAAGTCGAACGACAGGCGCGCGTCGGTCACCTTGATGCGCAGCTTCTTGCCGGACAGCGCCTGCTGCACATCCTCCGGCAGGTTGCTCTTCAAGACCAGGTTCAGGCCGGTCGCAAACAGCAGCGACCCCGGATAGACCGGCAGCAGCGACAGCAGTTTGCCGACGGGTTCGGGCAGGACGAAACGATTCGGAACCATGTGATAAACCCTTTTAGTCAATTTCGAGGGGCCGGCGCGAAGAACTCGGCCCTACCGCTCTTTATTACCGTTCTCTACGCACGGCCTTCAGGCCACCATCCGGTCCAGCCCCGGCTTGCCGTGCCAGTAGCCATTGCACGGCTGGTCCGGCATCAGCGCTTCCATCTGCCGCAGCGCGTCCGCGCCAGACAGCTTGTTATCGATCACGTCGCGGAACAGCGCGGCGATACGCCCGGTGTGCTGCGCCTGCGGGCTGATGCGCACCACATCCACGCCGACTTCCCGCATCCCGGCCAGCTCGCCCACCAGGTTGTACACCAGCGCCGATTGCGTCTGGATGCCGTTGAGCGTCAGGAAATGCTGGCTCTCGCGGGTCTTGAGCGACAGGCCGTCCGGATATTCCATGCAGCGGAACTGGCAGTCGTCCTTCGGCAGGTTGTGATGGCGGGCGGTGAAGCAGCGCGCGGAAAACGCGAGCGGCATGCGGCCGTAGGCGAACACCTCGGTCTCGATGCCGGCCGGTTTTTCCTTCTGCACATGCGCCAGCGCCGCGCGGCTCATTTCCAGCGGCAGCACCCAGCGCTTGGCGCCGGTTTCGGCCATGAACTGCAGCGTCGGCGCGTTGAAAATGTTCAGGTGCGGGCCGGCGACGAACGGCGCCTTGCCGGCGATGCAATTCACCGCGCCCATGTCGTTCGCTTCGACCGTGTAGCGGCCGTTGTCGGTGATCCGGTGCAGCGTGCCGATGTCGGTCTTCGATTCCAGCAGCGCCTGCGTCGACAGCACGACTTCCTTGCCGGCCTCGGCGAGCATGTCGGCGATGTCGATCCAGTCCTGCAGGCGCAGTTCGCGCCGGCGTGAACAGACGGCCTCGCCGAGATAGACGATGTCGACCGGCGCATTGGCGATGGTCTGGTAAAACTCAAAGACCGTGTCACGCGGCCAGAAATAGAGGACGGGGCCCAGGGACAGCTTCAAAATGCATTCTCCCGCAGTTTATTTCCAGGGGCGGTGATAGGCGCCGAGCGTGTGCTGCTGGCCTTCCGCCACCTTGTTCAGTTCCGACATCCAGAGCGGCTTGACGGAATAGCGCTGCGAACTGTCGAGGCAGTTGTCGATCGCATCGCGCCAGACCTTGGTGACCTGCGCGACGTAGGCCGGGCTGCGCTGGCGGCCTTCGATCTTGATCGCGCGCACTCCCATCGCCAGCAGCTGCGGCAGCAGCTCGAGCGTGTTCAGGCTGGTCGGCTCCTCGATTGCGTAATAGTCTTCGCCGTTGACGTCGAAGCGTCCCTTGCACAGCGTCGGATAGCCGGCGTTCTCGCCCTCGCCGTAGCGGTCGATCAGCACGCCGTTCAGGCGCGACTCCAGCCCCTTCGGCGTCTGCTGCCAGCGCACCGCCTTGGCCGGGGAACACACGCCATGGGTATTCGGCGCCTCGCCGGTCACGTAGGACGACAGCGCGCAGCGCCCTTCGACCATCACGCACAGGCTGCCGAAGCCGAACACCTCGATCTCCACCGGGGTGTTCTTCGTCACGTATTCCACCTGCTCCAGCGACAGCACGCGCGGCAGCACCGCGCGCTGGATATTGAAGCGCTTGTGGTAGAAGTTGATCGCCTCGAAATTGGTCGCCGAACCCTGCACCGACAGATGCAGCCGCAGGTCGGGATACTTGTTCGCCGCATATTGCATCAGCGCCGGGTCGGCCAGGATGATGGCGTCGATGCCGGCCTGTGCCGCGCGGTCGACCGCGGTGCGCCACGGCGCCCAGTTTTCCGCCTGCGGATAGGTATTGAGGGCCAGCAGCACCTTGCGGCCCTTGCCGTGCGCGTAGCGGATGCCTTCCGCGATCGCATTGTCGTCGAAGTTCAGCCCGGCGAAATTGCGCGCGTTCGTGGCGTCGCGGAAGCCGAGGTACACGCAGTCGGCGCCGTTGTCGACGGCCTGCTTCAATGCGGGCAGGCTGCCCGCCGGGCAGACCAGTTCCATCTTGGGTGTGGTTTGCTGCACTTGTTCGTTCTCTGGAAACAGATCAGTGGTTGTTGTTGCGTCAGGCCGGCGTCACCGCACAGGCAGCGGCCGGCAGCGCGGAGGTTTCGCCCGCCTTGGCGGGACGCTTTCCGGTCAGCAGGAACTCGACCAGCTCGCGCACCGAGCGGATTTCGCTGCCGAACGGCAGCTTTTCCGAACCGCGGAAGAACAGCCCGCGCTTGACGTCGCCAGCCAGCGCGAACGCAAGCTGGGTATCAATGCAGAACTGGCCCGCCTTGGCGATGCCGTCGCGCAGGCCGCATTGCTGCAGGCAGTCGAAGCCGACGGTGCACTGCTTGGGACCGGCCTTGCTCTGCAGCTTGGCTTCCTTGTCGAGGTAGTTCACCAGCCACGGGGTGCGCACGCCACGCGCGGGCAGGCCTGCGACGCTCATGAAGGTGACGATGTCTTCCGGCTTGGCTTCGACCAGCACCTTCTTGAAATTGATGTGCGCGTCGCCCTCTTCGGTCACTGCGAACGCGGTGCCGAGCTGGACGGCGGAGGCACCCATCGCGAACAGTTCGCGCACCTGCTCGTGCGTATGCACGCCGCCAGCGGCGATCAGCGGAATGCGCTCGCGCTCGATACCGAGTTCCTTGAACAGTTCGAGCGTGCCTTCAAGCACGGCCGGGAAGGCGAAATGCGGCGCGTCCACATCTTCCGGCTTGGCCGCGCCGAGGTGGCCGGCCGCATACTTCGGGTTTTCGATGACGATCGCATCCGGCAGGCGGTTCTTGCGCATCCATTTTTTCATGATCAGCGCAATGCCGCGCACGTCCGACAGGATCGGGACCAGCGCGACGTCCGGGTAATTCACGGTCAGCTCGGGCAGGTCGAGCGGCAGGCCGGCGCCGACGACGACCGCGTCGATGCCGCTCTCGCAGGCCTGCCTGACGTAGGAGGCGTATTGCTCGACGGCGCGCATGATGTTGACCGCGACCAGGCCGTTGCCGTCGGCGATCACCTTCGCCGCCTTGATTTCGCGGTCGAGCGCGATCAGGTTGACGCGGTCGATCAGCGCCTTGTTGCGCGACTTGCCGGTTTGCGCCATCAGGTCCGGATGGTGGCGGCGCAGGTCGACGCTGGAAATGGTGCCGATGCCGCCCAGCCGGGCGACGTTGCCGGCGAGCCGGTGCGCGGAAATTCCTACCCCCATTCCTCCCTGGACAATCGGAAGCAGGGAACGGCCCCTGACGTTAAATGTTTCAAAAGCAGTCTTAAGCACAGAGGTCCTTCCGATTTTCCAGTAAGCAACAAGCGAATGTAGCAAATGCGATACTTGATTTGTTTGATCTCAGTCAAGTAATCCGGACTTGACACAAATAGACCGCCCTTCGCCAGATCCGTGGCAATTCCGGCCACTTTAATCCACCGCGAGCCCAAAAATCCTTAACTTGAATCAAGGATCACGGGATGTAGCGGATGTGAGAATCCCGCTCACAATTGAATTGCTGAAAAGGACCCTGATGCAAACGATCGCCGGCTACCTCGGTAGCGACCACAAGCGCTGCGACGATATCTTCGCCGCGGCGGAAACCAGCGTCAGCAGCAACGACTGGGACGATGCTGCAAAGCAGCTTGCCGCTTTTGCCGAGGCCCTGGAACACCATCTGTCGATGGAGGAACAAGTGCTGTTCCCGGAGTTCGAAAGTGCAACCGGCATGGTCGACGGCCCGACCCGGGTAATGCGCATGGAACACCAGCAGTTGCGGTCTATACTGGAAGTGTTGAAGGACACGCTTGCCAAGCGCGATGCCGACGGCTTCTTCGGCTATGCTGAAACATTCAATACCATGATCCAGCAGCACAACATGAAGGAAGAAAGCATTCTTTATGTCATGACTGACAACGTTCTGGCCGGCAGGCGGGACGAAGTCATCGGCGCAATGCGCGAGGTTGGCGCTTCCGCATGAGCGATCCCGCCGATATCGTCGACATCGACGTGTGCGGCCTCGAGCCGCCCGAACCGATGGAACGCGTGCTCGACGCGTTGTCAACACTGCAACCCGGCCAGCGTCTGCGCGTGCTGATTCCGCGCGAACCCTTCCCGCTGTACCGGATTCTCGACAATAACGGCTACCTGCACGAGACCACCAGCCGCCAGGACTATCTTTACGAAGTGCTGATCTGGCAAAAATAGCAATGCAACGGCTTCTTTCCTTCGAACAGACGCCGCCGCTGTCGGTGCCGTTGCGCTTCTTCCTCACCGCGCCGGTGTTCGCGGCGCTCGCCGGCGCGCTGCTGCTGTGGTTCGGCCCGGAAGCGCTCCAGTCGCGCTGGTCGCCGGCAACGCTCGCGCTCACCCATCTGCTCACCCTCGGCTTCCTGACGATGTGCATGCTGGGCGCCCTGCTGCAGATCCTGCCGGTGGTCGCCGGCATCGAAGTCCCGGGCGGCAGCGTGACCGCGAGCGGCGTGCACACCCTGCTCGCGGCCGGCACGATCACGCTGGTCGTCGCCTTCCTGACCGCAAGCCCCCTGTTGTTCAAGCTTGCCCTGCCCTTGCTGCTGGGCGCGTTCGGCTGGCTGCTGACGGCGCTCACCGGCCGCGTCTGGCGGGCCAACGCCAACCCGATGCTGGCAGCAATCCGCCTGGCACTGGCGGCGCTCGGCGTCACCGCGGTGCTCGGCGCCATTCTGGTCAGCGCCTTTGCCTGGTCGCTGTCGCTGCCGCTGGCCGTCCTGACCGACATCCATGCATCCTGGGGCCTGCTCGGCTGGCTCGCGTTGCTCGTCGCGGGGGTCGCCTACCAGGTCGTGCCGATGTTCCAGGTCACGCCGGTCTATCCGCAATGGATGACGCGCTACTACGCATGGTCGGTCTTCGCCCTGCTCGCCGCCTGGTCCGCCGCGGCGGCCACGGCGGCCGGCTCATGGTGGTTCCTGCTGCTGTCCGCCGGACTGGCCGGCGCCTGCGCCGCACTCAGCCTGTCGACCTTCTACCTGCTGTGGAAGCGCAAGCGGCCCAAGCCGGATCCGACCACGATGTTCTGGCGCAGCGCGCTCGGCAGCCTGCTGGCCGCTGCGCTGCTGTGGACTGCGGGCGCGGTGCTGCCCGGGCTTGCCGAAGCGCCGGCCTACCCGCTCGCGCTGGGCGTGCTGGTCATCGCCGGCTTCGGCGGATCGGTGGTCAACGGCATGCTGTACAAGATCGTTCCGTTCCTGGTCTGGTACCACCTGCAGCACAATGCGGAACTGGGATGCGCGAAGGCGCCGAATGTGAAACAGATCCTGCGCGACACCGATGCGCAGAGGCAGTTCTGGCTGCACCTGGCCGCGTTGCTGCTGCTGCTGGCCGCCACGATGCTTCCACAATGGCTGGCGCGCATCGCCGCCGTCGCCTATATGCTGTCCGCTGCGATGCTGTGGCACAACCTGTTGAAGGCGGCGCGCGTGTTCCGTGAAAAATCGGCCGCCGGCGCGGCTGCCGCGGCTACCGCCCCTCGTAAGACCTGAGCTTTTCGATGTCGAGGATGGTGATGCTGCGCCCCTCGATACTGATCATCTGCTTGCCGGCGAGGTCGTGCAGGATGCGCGAAAAATGCTCCGGTGTAAGGTTCAGGCGCGACGCCAGCACGTTCTTCGATACCTCCAGCGTGATCTTGTCGCCGTCGGCCGGCTGGTCTTCGGACTTCAGCAGGTAGCCGATCACCCGTTGCGTGCCGGAACTGAGGGAATACGCCTCGACGTCGCAGATCAGGCCGTGCAGGCGACGGCTCAGGCCGGCCAGCATCTTCCGCGCGAAGCGCGGGTCCTGCTCCAGTTCATCGAACACCGCCTGCTTCGGTACATGCAGCAGCAGCGAATCGGCGAGCGCCTGCGCGCCCACGATATACGGCTTTTCCATGAACATCAGCGCCTCGCCGAAGCTGTGGCCGGGACCGATGATTTCCACCACCTTTTCGTTGCCGTCGGGTGAAGTGAAAGCCAGTTTCACCTGGCCGTAGATCACGATATGAAAGCCTGCGCAGGGATCGCCGCGCCGGAAAATGATCTCGCCGCGCGCCACATGGGTCTCTATCACGGCGCTGGCGATCTTTTCCAGTTCGTCCGGGGCGAGTTCGTTGAATAGCGGCAGCTTGTTCAGGAATTCCTTGACCGAGATCTTCGGGTGAGCCATCGATGCAGGCCTCCTTCAATGCACGGCCGGAAGCGGCAGTGCGCCGCCGCTGCCGCCGTTCACCTGAGGCCGGGCCGCGCGGTTCGCCGCCGCGTTACTGTTTGCGGAAACGGCCACCGCTATCCTTTTCTTCATTGCTTTCCTTCGCCCTCGAATCGCGCTCGAATGTAGCAAACGAGTATGGCCGGATGTTTGATCTGAATCAAGCAGCACCGGATGGATGACGGCGCACAACGCGGTCATACAAGAAGGGAAACGCGCTCGATATCATTCTTTTAACTTTTGGGGCATGGCTGCAATACTCGGCATCCCCGGCAGCAACGGAGGCAGGCTTGAACCAGCAGACAGCAGGTGACACCCACCGCTTCGTGATCGTCGGCGGCGGCGCCGGCGGCCTCGAACTCGCGGTGCAGCTCGGCAGGAAACTCGGGAAACGGAGCAAGGCGCAGCTCACCCTGGTCGACGCGGCCCGCACCCATGTGTGGAAGCCGCTGCTGCACCAGGTGGCGGCCGGCACCCTGGACAGCCATGCCGACGAACTCGAGTACCTCGCGCTGGCGCGCGACAACCATTTCGCCTTCCGGCTCGGGCGCATGGATGGGCTGAACCGTGCCGCGAAGGAAATCTACCTGGCGCCGACCTACGACGAAGACGGCGTGGAAGTGCTGCCGCGGCGCACGGTGCAATACGATACCCTGGTGCTCGCCATCGGCAGCCAGACCAATGATTTCGGCACACCCGGCGTGCACGAGCACACGATCATGCTCGATTCGCCCGGCGCGGCAGCGCGCTTCCATGAGCGGCTGATCAACTCCTGCCTGCGCGCGCAGGCGAAATCCAAGGCACCCGGTGAAGGCCGCTTCACCGTCACCATCATCGGCGGCGGCGCCACCGGGGTCGAACTGTCGGCCGAGCTGCACCAGACGGCGAAAGCCCTGTCGAGCTACGGCCTGGCCAACTTCGATCCGGAAAAGGATGTGAAGATCGTGATCATCGACGCCGCGCCGCGCGTGCTCAGCGCGCTGCCGGAAAGGCTGTCGACGGCGGTGACGCACGAGCTGCGCGCGCTCGACATCGAGATCCACACCAATGAAAAGGTGGTCGAAGTGACGAAGGATGGCGTGCGCATGGGCAGCGGGAAGTTCATCCCGAGCGGGATCGTGGTCTGGTGCGCCGGCATCAAGGTGCCGGACTTCCTGAAGGAGATCGACGGCCTCGAGTCGAACCGCATCAACCAGCTGGTGGTGCACCGTACGCTGCAGACCACGCGCGATCCGTCCGTCTTCGCCATGGGCGATTGCGCCGCCTGCCCGCAGGGGGAAGGCAAGCCGCCGGTGCCGCCGCGCGCGCAGGCGGCGCACCAGCAGGCAGCGCTGCTCGCCAAATCCCTGCCGCGCATGCTCGCCGGCAAGCCCTTGCTGGAATACACCTACCGCGACCGCGGCTCGCTGGTATCGCTCGGCAACTACAGCACGGTCGGCAGCCTGATGGGCGCGGTCGCGCGCGGCTCGGTATTCATCGAAGGCCACATCGCGAAGTGGATGTACTGGTGGCTGCACAAGAATCACCAGGTCACGGTGATCGGCTGGTTCCAGACCTGGCTCACCACCTGGGCCGAGACCATCGACTGGGCACGCAATCCGCGAATCAAGCTGCACTGATACGGCAAAAAAGGCGGGGGACGCCGTCCCCGCGCCAACCCTTGAATCCGTCAGTGCCGGCGGCCGTGATGCATGCCGCCGCGGCCGAAGCGGAATTCCTCATCGAAGATCTTCTGCTGCTCGGGCGTGAGCACCGCGTAAAACTCTTTCGTCGCCGCGATCCGGTCGGCCAGGTGTTTCTCGCCCTGCTGCATGAAGCCGAGCATCCTCTCCATGCGCTCCGGCGCCGGCAGCTTCTCGATCTCGGCACGGTCCGGGCGCGGGATCGACGCCGGCGGCGCCATCTTCGCGGTAAAAGCCTTCCAGGCGGCTTCCTGGTTCGCGTTGAGCTTGAGCTTGCCGTGCAGCTCGGTCTGGCGCTTCTCGATGCGGGCTTTCATCCGCTCCGGCGCGCCGCCGCCGAAGCCGGCCGGCCCGGCTCCCATCGGCCCGCAATCGGCGGCCAGCGCGCCGAACGACGCGGCACCGATGCCGGCTGCGATCAGACCAGCCAGAAAGCGTTTGCGTAGTGTCTTCATCTTTTCTTTCCTTGCACAGGTTGAACAGGTTGCTACGCTTCGCATCATCGGGTTGCAATGTGTCCCGCCGTTGTCAGGCGATCGCATTGTTGTAGCGAAAAGTAACGCCGGCCGCGGTGCCTGTAACGGGCTGTATCATCCGGAGCCGCCGACACAGCCCGATACAATTCGCTAACTTTCGCGCCCGCGAACTTGCCATAATGCGTGCATGGAACATCCCGCCCATATCCTGATCGTCGACGACGACCTCGACATCCGCACGCTGCTGGCCGAGTACCTGGAAAAGAACGGCTACAAGACATCCACCGCCGGCGACGGCAAGGCGATGTGGAAGGCGCTCGACGAATCCCGCGTCGACCTGATCGTGCTCGACCTGAACCTGCCCGGCGACGACGGCCTGACGCTGTGCCGCAACCTGCGCGCACGCTCCAGCATCCCGGTCGTCATGCTCACCGCCCGCGGCGACCCGGTGGACCGCATCCTCGGGCTGGAAATGGGCGCGGACGACTACCTGCCCAAGCCCTTCGAGCCGCGCGAACTCTATGCGCGCATCCGCAGCGTGCTGCGCCGCACCCAGTCTGCGCAGCCGGCCGCGCGCGCCAACGAGCCGCAGCAGGTGCGCTTTGCCGGCTGGACCATGGATGTCACCGCCCGCCATCTGGTCAATCCGCAAGGCGTGGTGGTCGCGCTGTCCGGCGCGGAATTCCGCCTGCTGAAAATCTTCCTCGACCATGCCAACCGCGTGCTCAGCCGCGACCAGCTGCTCAACATGACGCAGGGCCGCGATGCCGATCCCTTCGACCGCTCGATCGACCTGCAGATCAGCCGCCTGCGCCAGAAGCTCAACGAAGACGCGCGCTCGCCGCAGATCATCAAGACCGTGCGCAACGAGGGCTATGTGCTGGCCACGGCGGTGACGCGCGAATGAGGGCCGTGTTCCAGTCCATGACCGGCCGCGTGATCCTGCTGATCGTGGCCGGCGTTGTCGCCAGCGCGGCGCTCGCGCTCTACCTCGCGTCCCAGGAACGGCAGCGGATGATCATGCAGTTCCGCGAGTTCCATGCGGTGGAGCGGCTGGAGCAGTTCGTGCTGTCGCTGGAAAATGCCGTGCCCTCGCTGAGCGAACCCTTGGTGTCCGCGGGCCGCGCCGGCATGCGCGCGCAGACCGCCGGCGCGGACGACCTCCCTGCACTGCCGCGCTCAACTCTGGCCGAACGGCTGGAGCAGCGCCTGCCGGACGGCTACCGGGTCGCTTCGGCGGCTCCTCGGCCCGGCGACTGCGAGTTTGGCCACATGCAGCGGCGCCGGCCCCACGCCGAGGCGCGCCAGCGTTGCGAGGTGCTGCTGGTGACGCTGCGGGACGGCGCGCGGCTGCGCGTCGACGTGCAGCCGCCGCGTCCGTTCGGACCGCGCGCCGAGTTCGCGCCGCGCACCGATTTTGTCGCCTATGCACTGTTGTTCCTCGCCAGCATCGGCATCCTGGCGGCGGCCGTCGCGCGCATGACGATGCGACCGCTCAAGGAACTGGCGAAGGCCGCCACCGAGCTCGGCAACGATATCGAACGGCCGCCGCTGCCCGAACGCGGCGCGACCGAACTGCGCCAGGCCGCCGCCGCCTTCAATGCGATGCAGGCGCGCATCCGTAACCATATCCGCCAGCGCTCGCACATCCTCGCCGCCATCACGCACGATCTGCAGACGCCGCTGACCCGCCTGCGCCTGCGGCTGGAAAAGGTGGAGGATGCGGAATTGCGGGACAAGCTGATCGGCGACCTGTCGGCGATGCAGGGCATGGTCAGGGAAGGCCTGGACCTGGCGCGCAGCATGGACGCGGCCGGACCAAAGCAGCGGCTCGACCTCGACTCCCTGGTCGACAGCGTCTGCGCGGATGCGGCTGACGCCGGCCAGGAAGTGATGTCGGAAGGCCGCACGCATGCGGCGCTGATGGCGCATCCGACGGCGCTGCGGCGCTGCCTGACCAACCTGATCGACAATGCCTGCAAGTACGGCAGCTATGCAAGGATCAGTGTCGGCCGCGAAGGCGCACAGGCGATGATCCATGTGCGGGACGGCGGCCCCGGTATCCCGGAGAGCGAGATGAAGAACGTGTTCGAGCCCTTCTTCCGGCTCGAAGGCTCACGCTCCCGTGATACCGGCGGCACCGGCCTGGGGCTGACCATCGCCCGCAATATCGTCGAGCAGCATGGCGGTTCGATTTCCCTGCGCAACCTTCCCGCCGGCGGGCTCGAAGTGACGCTGGCCCTGCCCTGCGCATCGGCCTGACGTGGGCTTATTCGCGCAATGCAGTGGAAAGAAACGATTGAAATTAACAATCGCCTAATAGTTGCACAAAATGTAATTTACTGTTACTTTGCCAACTTGCAAAAAGGACATTATCAGGCAGCAGGAGAATCGCCCGTCGCACGACGGGCCGCAGACCTGGGGAGGCAGGATGGATGCGATTCCTTTCGTGAGAGTCTCTGTGGAAGAAGCGAGCAAGTCGCTTCAGGCCGACATCATCAAGAACGGGCAGCCGCCCGCGCAACGGAAGAACTGGCTGAAGGAGCGCGCGGACTTCGGGCACAGGCGGGAAGAACTGGGTGGCGAAACCTTCAAATGGCTGGCAACGCTGCCCGCCGATGTCCGTCCGGACAACCTGGCGGCGCAGTATCCGCGCATCGCCAACCGGATCGCGCAACTGTGGAAGCGCCCGCTCTACTGCGAGCGTTACCTGGACGACCTGGTGATGGACCTGCGCGGCGACCGCCGGGGCTTCCCGCGCCTGGTTGCGACGGAAATCGCGGCATTGAAGGTTTATTTCCTGCGCACCGCAAATGTCGCGCACTACGGCGTCTGGGGCAATCGCATCGGCGTCGATTGAGCCTCGCCGGCCCTAGGCTGTGTTTGACAAGGGTAGCGACGGGCCGGATTGGCGTCGAGCAGCGCACGCGTACGCGAGGTACGCAGAGCAACGCAGGCATCAATCCGGTTCGAGCAGTGGCTTGTCAAATACAGCCTAGAGCTTGCCGGCTTTTTTCAGGCGCTGGGTCAAGCCCTCGGCGATATCCTCATGTTCGAACTTCCGCGCGAAGTCGATCGCGGTCATGCCGAGGTCGTTCTTCAGCGTCGCGTCCGCGCCTTCATCGAGTAGCAGCTTGACGGTCAGGATATGTCCGCCGCGCGCGGCCATCATGATCGGCGTGGTGCGGTTGGGCGATTCGGCATCGATGTAGGCCGACTTTTCGAGCAACAGCTGCACGATGTCGTTATGGCCGCTTGCGGCCGCATAGTGCAGCGGCGTCCAGTCCGGCCGGTTGACCTCCACCCCCTTCGCCAGCAGCGCCTCCACCGCCGGCCGGTTGCCCATGAAGCAGGCGATCATCAGCGCATTGTCGCCGTTGTATGCCTTTGCTTCCAGGTCGACATCCTGCGCATTCAACAGCACCTCGAACACGCCCATGGAGTTTTCCCGCAGCGCCAGGATCAGGCCGGTATCGCCGCGCGCCGCCTCGATCGTGTTCGGATCGAATCCGCGCGCCAGCAGGTTCTTCACGGTGTCCGGGTCGTCGATCTTGACCGCCTTGAAGTAGTCGTCGTAGGCGCCGGCGACGGCCAGTGCCGATGCGAGCGGCAGCGCGGCGGCAAGGGGCAGCGCGCGCAGCAGGCGGCGGCGGGCGGAAGAAAACCAGGCGCCGTGCCGCTTCATGCGCGCCTCGCGCTGTGGAACAGGTTGAAGAAATTATCCGTGGTGCAGCGCGCGACGTCCTCCAGCGGCACTTCCTTCAGCGTCGCCAGGAATTCGGCCACATGGCTGACGAAACCCGGCTCGTTCATCTTGCCGCGGTGCGGCACCGGGGCGAGATAGGGCGCGTCGGTCTCGATCAGCATGCGTTCGAGCGGCACCGCGCGCGCCACGGCTTGCAGCTCCTTCGCATTCTTGAAGGTCACGATGCCGGAAAACGAAATATAAAAACCCATCTCCATCGCCGCCTGCGCCACCTGCAGCGATTCGGTGAAGCAGTGCATCACCCCGCCGGGGCCGCCGGCGACGGTGCCGGCACCCTCTTCGCGCATGATGCGGATCGTGTCTTCGGCGGCGGCCCGGGTATGGATGATCAGCGGCTTGCCGGTCGCGCGGGCGGCGCGGATATGCGTGCGGAAGCGCTCGCGCTGCCATTCCAGGTCGCCTTCAAGGCGGTAGTAGTCGAGGCCGGTCTCGCCGATGGCGACGATCCTGGGATGGTCGGCCAGGCGCACCAGGTCGTCCACGCCGACTTCCGGCGTTTCCTCGTAATCCGGATGCACGCCGACCGAGGCGTACAGATTCGGGTATTTCTCGGCCAGTTCCAGCACCTGCGGGAAGTCGGGCATGTCGACCGATACGCAGAGTGCGTGCGTGACGCGGTTCTCGTCCATCCTGCGGAAGATTTCGGGCAGGCGGGCCGATAACTCGGGGAAATTGATATGGCAGTGGGAATCGACGTACATGGCCGGTATTTTACGCCTGCGGGCGCATCCTCTCTCGCGGTGGATCAGGCGACGCGCTTGCCGAGGATGACCAGGTCGCGCTCGACGCCATCGAGCGTGGCCACGCGCGGCATGTCCGCCCAGCGTTCGAAACCGAAGGCCTCGAACAGTTTCAGGCTCGGGGTATTATGGCCGAAGATGAAACCGAGCAAGGTATGCACCTTGATCTCGGGTGCGAAGGCGATCGCTTCCTTCAGGAAAAAGCGTCCCAGCCCTTTTCCGCGGGCGTCTTCGCGCAGGTAGATCGACAGTTCCGCCGTGCCGGAATACGCCGGCCGGCCGTAGAAATTCGAATAGGACAGCCAGCCGATCACTTCCCCGTCCTGCTCGGCGACCCACAGCGGCCGCTTTTGCGGCGTGTGCTCCGCGAACCACGCGTGGCGCGACTCCACCGACACCGGTTCGGTATCGGCTGTCACCTGCCGCGACGGCACCGTGCTGTTATAGATGGAAACAATGGCGGGCAGGTCCTCGAAACGGGCAAGGCGATAGGAATACGGCATGAAAAAATCGGGTTTGTTCTTATAAGGTGTGCGTCGCGCGCGACGAGCGCAATGCCGCGCCCAGCAGTTCCTCGATGCGGTGCTTGACGCGCTGGCCGCTCTCGTCCGGCGAAAAATGCACGCCGATCCCCTGCGCCTTGTTGTTGTTGGCGCCGGCCGGCGTGATCCACGCGATCTTGCCGGCGATCGGGTACTTGGTCGGGTCGTCCATCAGCGTCAGGATCAGGTAGATCTCGTCGCCCACCTTGTAGGGTTTGTTGGTCGGGACAAAGATGCCGCCGTTCTTCAGGAACGGCATGTAGGCGGCATACAGCGCCGCCTTCTCCTTGATCGGCAGCGACAGCACCGACGGCCGCGCGACGGCAGCGCCACCGGCGCCCGGTGAAGTCGTGGTGACGGGGTTGTCGGCCATGTCTTTCCTTACCTATCGCGGAAAAAGCGATGCATATTCGAGCAGCATGTCTTCGATGAAGAGCTTGGCGGCGAGCGGGTGCTCGGCCACCGCGCGGCGGTCCTTGACGGCCTTCAGCGCCTGCAGCAGGCCGGGAATCTCGGCCGCCTGCGCCAGCGCCGCCAGCTCTTTCCGGTACCGCGGATAATACCGGATTCTGCCGGAAAGTTTGAGCGAAAACACGTCGTACAGCCAGCGCTGCAGCCACGCCACGAGGTCGGCGACCGGCGCCTTCTGCAGCTTGTCGGCCGCCTTCAGCGCCGCTTCCACCCCGGGGCGCGCCAGCACGCGCAGCAATTCATCCAGCGCTTCCCGGCCGTCGCCCTGCGCCGAGTGCAGCGCCGCCAGCGGCGCGCCGCCCTGCTCCGCCAGCCAGGCATCGGCATCGTCGACGCCCTGCGCCTTGAGCCAGGCCAGCGCCTCTTCCTGTAACGGCATCGCCAGCGCAAACTTGCGGCAGCGCGACAGGATGGTCGGCAACAGGCGGTCGAGGTTGTTCGACACCAGCAGGAACAGCGTCGCCGGCGGCGGCTCCTCGAGCGTTTTCAGCAGCGCGTTGGCGGCGGCGGTGTTGAGCGTCTCGGCCGGGTACAGGAGCACCACCCGCATGCCCTGCCGGTGGGTGGACACGTTCATGAAATCGGCGAGCGCCCGGATCTGGTCGATCTTGATTTCCTTGGACGGCGTCTTGGATGCCTTGCCGGCTTTCTTCTCGCCGGCATCGGCATCCTCGCCCTCGGCCGCGCCGTCCTCTTCCAGCACCTCCGGCCGCACCCGGCGGTAATCCGGATGGCTGTACTGCATGAACCAGCCGCAAGCCTCGCACTGACCGCAGGCGTGGCCGTCGGCGGCGGGCGACTGGCACAGCACCGACTGTGCGAGGTGCTCGGCGAAGGCGCTCTTGCCGGTGCCTTGCGGCCCGTGGAACAGGATCGCGTGCGGCATCCGCCCGCGCAGCTGCTGCAGCTGCTGCCATGCGCCGTATTGCCAAGGATAGAGTGATGCTGACATCCTGTTTCTTTTAAGAATCAAATACCTGAGAGAATATTCTCAAGTTCTGCATGAATTTCCGGGATCGGCCGGGTGGAATCGATCACGCGGAAGCGCTGCGGAAAAGCCGCTGCGCGGCGCAGGTACTCCCGGCGCGTCGCGGCGAAGAAATCGGCCTTTTCCTGCTCGAACTTGTCGAGTTCGCGGGTCGCGTCGAGGCGCTGCCGCGCGACTTCCAGCGGCACGTCGAACAGCAGCGTCAGGTCCGGCTGCAGGCGCGGATGCACCCAGCGCTCCAGCACCTCCAGCTTGTCGAGCGCCAGGTTCCTGCCGCCGCCCTGGTAGGCGAAGCTGGCATCGGTGAAGCGGTCGGAAATCACCCAGTCGCCGCGCGCCAGCGCCGGCTCGATCAGCAGTGCGAGGTGTTCGCGGCGTGCCGCGAACATCAGCAGCGCTTCGGTTTCAAGGTGCATTTTTTCCTGCAGCAGCAGCTCGCGCAGCTTTTCCCCGAGCGGCGTGCCGCCCGGCTCCCGGGTGACCACCACCTGCCGCCCGCGCGCGCGCAGGAAGTCCGCGGCAAAGGCGAGGTGGGTCGACTTGCCGGCGCCGTCGATGCCCTCGAATGTGATGAATTTACCAACCGTCATGTTCTTTTTCTGCGTGTGACCAGACGGCATTATCGCTGGTATTTGTTCACCGCGCGGTTGTGGTCGTCCAGGTTGTTGGAAAATTCGCTGGTGCCGTTGCCGCGCGAGACGAAGTACAGCACGTCGGCATTCGCCGGATTGAGCGCCGCGGCCAGCGACTCCGCGCCCGGCAGCGCGATCGGGGTCGGCGGCAGGCCGGCGCGGGTATAGGTGTTGTACGGGGTATCGGTCTCCAGGTCTTTCTTGCGGATGTTGCCCTGGAACTTGTCGCCCATGCCGTAGATGACGGTCGGATCGGTCTGCAGCAGCATGCCGCGCCTGAGCCGGTTGACGAAGACGGCGGCGATCAAGTTGCGCTCCGACTTCTGCCCGGTTTCCTTTTCGATGATCGAGGCCATGATCAGCGCCTCGTAAGCCGACTTGTACGGCATGCCGGCGGCGCGCCGGGCCCAGGCCTCGTTCAGCCGCTTCTGCAGCAGCGCATGCGCCTGCCGGTAGATCTGCAGGTCGCTCGCGCCCTTGGCGAACAGGTAGGTGTCGGGGAAGAACAGCCCTTCCGGATGCTTGTACTGCGTGGTGATCCTGGCCAGCAGTTCCTGGTCGGACAAGCCGGCGGTATCGTGCTTGAGCGCCGGATGCTTGTCGATCGCGTCGCGCATCTGGCGGAAGGTCCAGCCTTCGATCACCGCCAGCGCTTCCTGCGCGAATTCGCCGCGCACCAGCTGGTCCATCAGCGCCAGCGGCGAAGTGCCCGGCTTGAGTTCATAATTGCCGGCTTTCAGCCGCGTCGCCTTGCCGGTCAGGCGCGCCAGCACGTGGAACAGCGTCGGGTTGAGCGGAACGCCGGCGGCGGCGATCTGCTCGGCGCTGCTCTTGACGCTGCTGCCGGGTTTGACTTCGAACGGAATGGGCGGCGTGCCCTGCGGCGTGATCGGATCGTAGGACCAGAAGGCGAACACCGCCGTGCCCGCGATCGCGAAAATGATGATTGCTGCAAGTAATTTTTTAATCAAGACCAGACCCTTTGAAACGTTCGGCGGCGCAGCAAACCTGCTTCGCACGCCAATTTGCAGACGTCACTATAATCGAGCCATCACGACAATGGCATTTTGAAAGCATCCCACGAGATATGACTGAAGCTATGAACACATGGTTGCAAACGCTGCGCCAGCACAATGCGCAGATCGACGATAACGGCGTGGTGAGCGGCTTTGAAGGCAGCCGCCCCGGCGAACTGCCGCGCGGTTTCGTGGCGCCGCTCACCGACGCCGGGCTGGTCGTCGCCACCGGAGACGACGCGCCGGCCTTCCTGCACAATCAGCTGACCAACGATGTCGAGCGCCTCGGGCCGGAGGAAGCCCGGCTGGCCGGCTACTGCTCGCCCAAGGGGCGGCTGCTTGCGACCCTGCTGATGTGGAAGACCGCGGCCGGGATCCACCTGCAGCTGCCGCGCCAGATCCAGCCGGCGGTGCAGAAGCGCCTGCAAATGTATGTGCTGCGCGCGAAGGTCAAGCTGGCCGACGCGAGCGACGCGGTGGTGCTGCTCGGGGCCGGCGGCGAGCCGGCGGCGGGACTGCTGAAAACCTGGTTCCCGCAGCTGCCGGCGGCGCCGCTGGCCAAGACCGACAGCGAACACGGCACGCTGATCCGCCTGTCCGACGCGTTCGGCCAGCCGCGCTACCAGTGGGCGGTCCCGGCCGCTGCCGCCGCTGCGTGCTGGACGGAACTGGTGAAGACGCTCACGCCGGTCGGCACGCCGCTCTGGCGACTGACCGACATCCATGCGGGCGTACCGCTGGTCACGCAGGCGACGCAGGAGCAGTTCGTGCCGCAGATGATCAATTTCGAGCTGATCGGCGGCGTCAATTTCAAGAAAGGCTGCTATCCGGGCCAGGAAGTGGTCGCGCGCAGCCAGTACCTCGGCAAGCTCAAGCGCCGGATGCTGCTGGCGTCGGTCGATGCGCTCGAGGTCAAACCCGGCACCGAACTGTTCTGGAGCGGCGACCCGGACCAGCCATACGGCATGGTGGTCAATGCCGAGCGCAATTTCGGCAGCGGCAGCGACATCCTTGCCGAGTTGAAACTCGCAGCGACCGAAGAAGGCACGATCCATCTCGGCTCCGCGAGCGGCCCGGCGCTCTCCTTCCTCACCCTTCCCTACGCGCTGCCGGCCTGACCACGATGGACTTGTACATCTACTACAAGGTGCGGCGCGAACACGCCGCGGGCCTGGTCCCGCGCGTCCTGGCGCTGCAGCGACGCCTCGGCGAGGAATATGGTATCGTCACCGGACTCAAGCGCAGGCCGGAGGAAAAGGACGGGCGGCAGACCTGGATGGAGATCTACCAGGCGGTCCCCGACGGCTTCGACGCCGCGCTGGAACAGGCGCTCGCGCGGGAAGGCCTGCAGCCGCTGATCGACGGCCGGCGCAACACCGAACACTTTGTGGATGTCTCTTCATGTGCCTGATCGTATTCGCGTGGCAGGTGGTACCGGGTATACCGCTGCTCGCCGCGGGCAACCGCGACGAATTCTACGAGCGCCCCACCGCCCCCGCCGCCTGGTGGAGCGACCATCCGCACGTCTTTGCCGGACGTGACCTGAGGAGCGGCGGCAGCTGGATGGGCGTCACCCGGGAAGGCCGTTTCGCCGCGGTGACCAACATCCGCGCGCCCTCCGAGAAACGCAGCGACGCGCCGTCGCGCGGCGCGCTGGTCGCGGATTACCTCTCCGGCATCGCGTCGCCGCTGCAATACGTCGAGGATCTGGCGCCGCGCGCCGGACAGTACAACGGCTTCAACCTGCTCGTCGGCAACCGGGAACAGCTGGTCTGGTATTCGAATGGCGCGCCGGATGACGAACGCAACGGCAAGCCGCTTGCCCCCGGCGTCTACGGCCTGTCGAACGGTTCGCTCGACAACCCGTGGCCCAAAGTGGTGAAGACCAAGGCGCAGTTCGCCAGCCTGCTGTGCCAGGGCGCGCCGGAAGACGCCTATTTCGAAATGCTCACCGATACCGCGCGGGCGCCGGATTGCCGCCTGCCGCGCACCGGCGTCAACCTGGAATGGGAACGCGTGCTGTCGGCGGTCTGCATCGAATCGCCGGAATACGGCACCCGCTCCTCCACCTTCGTGCGCCTGTGCGACAGCAACCCGCCGGTGCTGCGGGAACGGGTGCTCAGGTAAGGACGCGCCGCATGTGGATGTGCGGGATGCCGGCTTCCATGAAGACCTCGCCATCCCGCTCGAAACCGTAGCGCCGGTAGAACGCCTCGGCCTGCGTCTGCGCATTGAGCATCACCGCGCGGTCGCCGCGCCTGGCGGCCGCTCCGACCAGGGCGTCGAGCAGCGCGGCGCCGATGCCGCTGCCGCGCGCGGCGGGCAGCACCGCCATGCGGCCTATGTGGCCGTCGGGCAGCAGGCGCCCGGTGCCGATCGCGCGGCCTGTCTCATCCCAGGCCACCGCATGCACGCATACCGCATCCATCTCGTCCCACTCCATGTCGAGCGGAACCTTCTGCTCCAGCACGAACACCTCGTAGCGCACCGGCTTCGCATGCGCGGACTGGCCGTTCCAGTCGCCCAGCGTGATGCGCGCGTTCACAGCGCCACCGGCTTCAGCTTCTCGAGGCGGGTGATCGCCTCGCGCCAGTCGTCCGGCCAGGGCACGCCCTTGCGCACGCTGGTGTCCGCATACACATACACCAGCTCGCCCGAAATCAGATGCTCGTCGCCGCGATAGATCTCCGGCACGAAACGCACCGAGGTCCGGCCGAATCCGGCGCAGCGCACGCCGATGTCGAGCACATCGTCGAAGCGCGCCGGCGCGAGGTATTCGATGCTTGCCTTGCGCGCGAACATCTCGCGCCCGTCCTGCGCCTGCTGGATCACGCCCGGCAGCCCGGTCGCGCGCCAGTATTCGGTGAAGGCGACGTCGAAATAGGTCAGGTAATGCCCGTTGAACACGATGCCCTGCATGTCGACTTCCGCCCAGCGCACCCTGAGGGAATGGAAAAAGGAAAAGTCTTCGCGTGCCATATGAAATCAGTGAATTGACAGTCGTGCAGCTTGTGCCATTATGCCGCTATTCCGCAAGAAATCCGCGGATCAGCCCGTTCACCCGCTGCGGCTGCTCATGGATCACCCAGTGGCTGCCTTCCGGGATGCGCGCGACCTTCAGGTCGTCCACCACGTCGTCCAGGCCGTCGAGCAGGCTCTTCGGCAGCGCCAGGTCCTGCTCGCCCCAGATCACGCGCGTCGGCACGGTCACGCGGAAGTCCGCCGGCTGCAGCTGCAGCTTGCGCGGCCCGGGATTGGCTTCGGTCGGAGGATGCAGCGGTGACGCGCGGTAATAGTTCACGCCGCCGCTCAGGCCGCGCGCCCAGCAGGCGTGATAGCGTGCCCGGACCGGCCCGGTGAACCAGGGAGTGGGCGACTTGCCCATCCCGTTCAGCAAACCTTCCAGCAACGCGAAATCGTCCTTCGCCAGCGCGCTTTCCGATCCGTCCGCGCGCAGCCAGTTCATGTACTGGCTGGCCGCCTGCTGTTCCGCATCCTCGGTCAGCGCGCGCGCGAACAGATACGGGTGCGGCGAGTTGACGATGATGAGCTTGTGCAGCAGCTGCGGCAGCGCGATCGCGAAATTCCAGGCAATCGCACCGCCCCAGTCGTGCGCGACCATCACGAACTTCTCGTAGCCGAGCTGTGCCGCCAGGAGGCGCAGGTCGTCGACGATGTGCTTTGCCTTGTACGCGCCGAGCTCGAGCGGCATGTCCGACAGGTTGAAGCCGCGCAGGTCTGGCGCGACCGCGAAATAGTCGTTGCCGAACTCCTTCAGCTGCGCCTCCCACTCGTACCAGAACTCGGGAAAGCCGTGCACGAACAGGATCAGTGGCTTGCCGCGCCGGCCGGCGCTGGCGTAGTGCAGCCGCATGCCGTTGGACAGTTCCGCGAACTGGTTTTCCTGGATTTCCGCCGTCATGGTAGCGCCGCCTATTTGACGTTCATCTTCGCCTGCAGCATCTCGCGCACCTGGGGCGCGGCCGCAAACGGGTCGGTCGGGTTGCGCTGCTGCAGGATGTCTTCCATGCGCGTCTGCACATTGCCCAGCGCATGCGGGTGCGAATAGATGTAGAACCTGCCCTCCCTGATCGCATCGAAGGTGCGCTGCGCGACCTGCGCGGCCGTCACCTTGCCCGACGACACCGCCTTCTCCGATACCGCCTGCGCCGCGACCTGGCTGGGAGTCGGCGCGCTGTCGTCCTTGACGTCGTCCGGCCGGTTGCGGTGCGACTGGCTGATCCCGGTCGGCACGAAATACGGGCACAGCACCGATGCGCCCACCGGCGCATTGACCAGCTGCAGGTCGTGGTACAGCGTCTCCGACAGCGACACCACCGCATGCTTGGACACGTTGTAGATGCCCATGTTGGGTGCGTTCAGCAGGCCGGCCATGGAAGCGGTATTGACGATGTGGCCCTCGTAGCCGGGCTCCTTCTTCGCGCATTCCAGCATCAGCGGCGTGAAGGTGCGCACGCCGTGGATCACGCCCCACAGGTTCACGCCGAGCACCCATTCCCAGTCGGCGATCGAGTTTTCCCAGACCAGCCCGCCGGAGCCGACGCCGGCATTGTTGAACACCAGGTGCACCGCCCCGAATCTGTCCATCGTCGCGTCGGCGAGCGCCTTCACCTGCTCCGCCTTGCGCACGTCGCAGCGCATCGCCAGCACCTGCGCACCCTGCGCCTCCAGTTCCGACTGCGCCTTGTCGAGCGCTTCCTGCTGCACGTCGGCCAGCACCAGCTTCATGCCGAGGCCGGCGCCGATGCTGGCGAACTCCCGGCCGAAGCCGCTGGCGCCGCCGGTGATCACCGCGACCTTGTCCTTGAAGTTTTTCATGTCTCTTGCTCCTCGTTGATTGGATCAGGATTTTTTCATCTGGAATCCGACGCGCGGGAAATGCACGACCACCGTGCCTGCCTGCGGGTCGCTGCGGCGCACCGCCCATTCTGTGGCGGTGGACAGCACCAGCTCGCCTTGCACCGGATCGAGTGCGTAATCGGTCGGCATGATCGACACCTGTTCGCCGATCGCGATGCCATGGGTATCGACGACCGGCGCATCGGCCGAAGCCGGTTCGGCATTGCGGGCAATGTCGAGCGCGTCGCTGTCACGCAGCTTTTCCGGCTGGCCGTGCCCGAACGCGGCCATGCGCGCGCTCCATTCCTTGAGCCGCGGCGCGTCGTCAAGAATGCCGGCCAGCGGCTGCGCCAGCTGCACGAACCACAGGCAGTGATACACCGAAAAATCGGCGATCGACGCTTGCGCGCCGAGCAGGAAAGGCTTGCCTCCTGTCAGCATGTTTTCCAGCCGGTGCAGATAGGCCTTCAGGTTCCCGGTCGCCTCGGCCACTGTCATGCGCGGCGCCTTGCGCATGGCGGCGCGGTCGGCGCCGAAGGCCTGCATCTGTTCCGGCGTCAGCGGTCCGAGCAGGCAGGGAATCGCCACCGGCTGGAACACATAGCCGATCACCGTCCAGAACAGCGTGTCGTCCGCCCATTGCGCGAGGATGCGCGCCTGGCCTTCCACCTCGGCCGGATACAGGGCCGGTTCCGGCACAATGCGCTCCAGCACGTCGGCGATCAGCGCGGTGTCGCAGTAAATATCGGCGCCGATCTGCAGCACCGGGGTGCGCCGGTAGCCGCCGGTCAGCGCCGTCAGGTTCGGCTTGGGCATCACCGGCGGGATGAATACCGATTTCCACGCCAGTCGCTTGTAGCCGAAGACCAGCCGGATCTTTTCGGAAAACGGGGAATTCTGGTAGTGATGGAAGATCAGGTCTGCCAACGGGGACTCCGCTGAAATAAGTTGTGGATCGTAGGGTGGGTTGAGCGCAGCGAAACCCACCGGGTGCTTCTGCTACGTTTGACGGTGAGTTTCGCTGCACTCCACCTCGGCGGCCCCACCCACCCTACGGTCCTTTATGACCGCGCCGATCAGATCAGCTTGACCAGCTGCTTGCCGAAGTTTTTCCCCTTCAGCATGCCGATGAAGGCTTCCGGCGCCGCTTCCAGTCCCTGCGCGACCGACTCGCGGAACTTCAGCTTGCCGCCCGCGACCAGCTCGCGGAGCTCCTTCAGGCCCTGCGGCCACAGATCCATGTGCTCGGACACGATGAAGCCGCGCAGCGTCAGGCGCATCGTCAGCAGGTAGCGCATGTTGTAGACCGGCATCGGATCGCCGTCGTAGCCGGCGATCATGCCGCACAATGCAACGCGGCCGAACGGGTTCATGCGCGCCAGGCAGGCGTCGAAGATCTCGCCGCCGACGTTCTCGAACAGGCCGTCGATGCCGTCCGGCGTCGCCTGCGCCAGGTTCTCCTTCAGGTTGCCGGCCTTGTAGTCGACGCAGGCGTCGAAGCCGAGCTCGTTGACCACGTAGTCGCACTTCTCCTTGCCGCCGGCAATCCCGACCGCGCGGCAGCCGCGCAGCTTCGCCAGCTGGCCGACCACGCTGCCGACCGCGCCGCTGGCAGCCGATACCACCACCGTTTCGCCTTCCTTCGGCTGGTTGATCTGGGTCAGCCCGTACCATGCCGTCATGCCCGGCATGCCGACAGCGCCGAGGTAGGCGGACAGCGGGACATCGGTGGTATCGAGCCGGACCAGGCCGCCGCCCTGGGACACGCCCATCTCCGACCAGCCGAACATGCCGCGCACCTTGTCGCCCGCCGCGAACTTCGGATTCTTCGATTCCACCACTTCGCCCACCGTGCCGCCGACCATGGTGTCGCCGATCGCCTGGGGCGCCGCGTAACTCTTCACGTCCTCCATGCGCATGCGCATGTAGGGGTCGAGCGACAGGTAATGGTTGCGCACCAGCAGTTCGCCCTCCTTCAGCGCCGGCACCGGCACTTCCTCCAGCCGGAAGTTTTGCGGAACCACATGCCCCTGCGGACGGGACGCCAGCACTACCCGTTTGTACGTTGCCATCGTTTCCTCGCTATTCTCTTGATCGGTTTATTCGTGTTCCAGCTTCTTCGCGACATCCAGCCGCTTCAGGTACTTGAAGGTGCCCATTGCCTTGGCCACCAGCTTGTCGCCGTTCCAGACTTCGCCCTCGCAGAAGCACATCGTCTTCGAACGGTGGAACGCCTTGCCCTTGGCGATGATGCGCCCGCCGGCATGGCCGCCGGGCTGCAGGAAGCTGGTCTTCATCTCGACCGTCACGCCGCCGCGGGCATCGGGGTCGAGCGAGCGCCCGGCCATCGACATCGCGACGTCCAGCAGGGTCATCGTGATGCCGCCGTGCGTGACCATCCAGCTGTTCATGTGACGGTGCTCCAGGTTCAGCGCGACCTGCGCCTCGCCGTTCCCCATGCTGAGGAATTCGACGCCGAGGTCGTGCAGGAACGGAATCTCCGCCGGGAAGGGCTGCGGCTTGCCGGTGTCCATCAATGAACGGCCGACACGCCGCCGTCCACTGCGAGGATCTGGCCGGTGATGTGCTTGGCGGCGTCGGACGCGAACAGCAGCGCCGCGCCCTTCAGGTCCTCGTCGTCGCCGATGCGCTGCAGCGGCGCGCGCCGCGCCAGGTTGTCGGCGCCGAAGTTTTCCAGCACGCCCTTGGTCATCTTCGACGGGAAGAAGCCGGGCGCGAGCGCGTTGACGGTGATGCCGTACCTGCCCCATTCGCCGGCCAGCGTGCGGGTGAAATTCACCACCGCGCCCTTGGACGTGTTGTAGGCAACGGTTTGCATGCCTTCCGGGCCGTTGCCCGACAGGCCGGCAATCGACGCGACATTGATGATGCGGCCGTACTTGTTCGGAATCATCGACGCCTTGCCCACTGCCTGCGACAGCAGGAAGATGCTGCGGATGTTCAGGTTCATCACCTTGTCCCAGGCTTCCAGCGGATAGTCCTCCGCCGGGGCGCCCCAGGTGGCGCCGGCATTGTTGACCAGGATGTCGATCCGGCCGAGGCGCTGCATTGCCTCCGTCACCAGCGGCTCCACCGCGGCTTCCTTCGACAGGTCGGCGGCGATCGCGCTCGCCTCGATGCCGCGCGATTTCAGGTGCGCCACCGCCTCGTCGAGGTCGGCCTGCTTGCGCGAGGACAGCACCAGCTTCGCGCCCTGCTCGCCCAGCGCCTCGGCGATCTGCAGGCCGAGGCCGCGCGAGCCGCCGGTCACCAGGGCGGTCTTGCCGCTGAGGTCGAACAATTCCTTGATGGTACGCATATCGTCTCCTTGTATGTGCTTATTCAGAACCAGGCGTCCTGCATGTCCAGCGTCGTGGTGTCGATGCTCTCCAGCAGGTCGAGCTGGGGCTGCACCTTCGGCAGCTCCCAGTTGAAGAAGTACGCGCAGGCCTGCAGCTTGCCGCGGTAGAAGTCGGCGTCGTGGCCGTCCTTGCCGGTCGCCACCAGCGCCTGCTCCAGCCAGACCCAGGCCACCACCGCGTGGCCAAACGCCTCCAGGTACACCGACGCATTGGCCAGCGTCTTGTTCAGGTCGCCCGCCGCGTACAGCGCCTGCGTCACCGTCGCAATGCGCTGCAGCACGAAGCCGAGCGCCTTTGCGTATCCGGCCAGCTGGGGCACCTCCATCGCCCTGGCGATGGTCTTCTGCACTTCCGCGCCGAGCAGCTTGAACGCGGCGCCGCCCTGCATCGTCACCTTGCGGCCGAGCAGGTCCAGGCCCTGGATGCCGTGCGTGCCTTCATGGATGGGATTGAGCCGGTTGTCGCGGTAGAACTGCTCGACATTGTATTCCCGCGTATAGCCGTAGCCGCCATGCACCTGGATCGCCAGATTGTTGGCTTCCAGGCACCATTGCGACGGCCAGGACTTGGCGATGGGCGTCAGGATGTCGAGCAGGAGCGTCGCGTTGCGGCGCGCCTCTTCCGTCTCGGCGGTGCGCTCCTCGTCGACCAGTCGCGCGCAGTACAGGTTCAGCGCCAGGCCGCCCTCGACATACGCCTTCTGCGCCAGCAGCATGCGCTTGACGTCGGTGTGTCCGATGATCGGGATCTGCGGCTGCGCCGCATCCTTGTTCATCGGATGCCGCCCCTGCGGCCGTTCGCGCGCATAGTCCAGCGCGTGCAGGTAGCCGGTGTAGCCGAGCATCACCGCGCCGAGGCCGACGCCGATGCGCGCCTCGTTCATCATGTGGAACATATTGGCCAGGCCTTTGTGCTTCTCGCCGACCAGGTAGCCGACCGCGCCTGCCTTGCCGCCCGGCTTGTACTTGCCCTCGCCGAAGTTGAGCAGGCAGTTGGTCGTGCCGCGGTAGCCCATCTTGTGGTTCAGGCCGGCCAGCACCACGTCGTTGCGCTCGCCGAGCGAGCCGTCCGGGTTGACCAGTTTCTTCGGCACGATGAACAGCGAGATGCCCTTCACGCCCGGGATCAGCTTGCCGTTCTCATCGGGAATCTTGGCCAGCACCAGGTGCACGATGTTTTCCGACAGCTCGTGTTCGCCGGCGGAAATCCACATCTTGTTGCCCTTGAGCCGGTAGCTGCCATCTTCCTGCGGCTCGGCGCGGGTGACGATGTCCGACAGCGAGGAACCGGCCTGCGGCTCGGACAGGCACATGGTGCCGAAGAAGCGGCCTTCCATCATCGGCTTGACGAAGGTATCGATCTGCTCCGGCGTGCCGCACTTGAGCAGGGTGTTCGCATTGCCGATGGTCAGGAAGGGATAGGAAGAGGTGCCGACATTGGCGCCCTTGAAGTAGGCGAATCCGGCTTTTTCGATCACGCAGGGCAGCTGCATGCCGCCGAAATCGTAGTCCTGGCCGGCCGCCATCAGGCCGGCGTCGCAGAAGGCCTTCAATGCGGCCTTCACTTCCGGGATGATATGCACCGTCTCGCCGTCGAAATGCGGCTCTTCCTGGTCGTTCTTCTTGTTGTGCGGCGCGAACAGGTCGGAGGCGATCTGCTCGCAGGTATCCATCGCGGCGTTGAAGGTTTCGCGCGAGTGGTCGGCGTAGCGCGCGCGCCTGGTCAGCTCCTCGGCCTTCAGCCATTCATACAGGATGAAGTCGAGGTCGCGGCGGGAGACGATCTTGGATTGCATGCTGTTTCTCCTTGCGTGCGGGTCCGTCGCCGCACGCAGCTGTGAGCGATGTCAGGACGCCCGGCGGCGCCCGGGAACGAACGCGGGCGCATGCCGCGCCCGCGATCACCTTACACGACTTCGAACAGGCCGGCCGCGCCCTGGCCGCCGCCGATGCACATCGTCACGACGACATACCTGGCGCCGCGGCGCTTGCCTTCGATCAGCGCGTGCCCGGTCAGGCGGGCACCGGAAACGCCGTAGGGATGGCCGACCGCGATCGCGCCGCCGTTCACGTTCAGGCGGTCCATCGGGATGCCCAGCTTGTCGGCGCAGTACAGCACCTGGACCGCGAACGCCTCGTTCAGCTCCCACAGGCCGATGTCTTCCACCTTCAGGCCGGTCTTCTTCAGCAGCTTCGGAATCGCGAACACCGGACCGATGCCCATTTCATCCGGCTCGCAGCCGGCGATCGCAAAGCCGCGGAAGATGCCCAGCGGCTGCAGCCCCTTCTGCTCGGCGACCTTGCTGTTCATGACGATCGCCACCGAGGCGCCGTCGGAGAACTGGCTGGCATTGCCGGCGGAGATCACGCCGCCCGGAATCGCGGTACGGATCTTGGACACGGCTTCCAGCGTGGTGTCGGCGCGGATGCCTTCATCGGCGGCAATCGTGACTTCCTTCGTCATCAGCATGCCGCTTTCCTTGTCGGCCACGCCCATGATGGTCGTCATCGGCACGATCTCGTCATTGAACTTGCCGGCGGCCAGCGCGGCGGCGGCGCGCTGCTGGCTCTGCACGCCGTACTCGTCCTGGCGCTCCTTCGGAATGCTGTAACGCTTGGCGACGGTTTCCGCGGTCTGCAGCATCGGCCAGTAGATTTCCGGCTTGTTCTGGGTCAGCCAGGTCTCGGCGATCATGTGACGGTTCGCTTCATTCTGCACGCAGGAAATCGACTCGACGCCGCCGGCGGCATAGATGTCGCCTTCGCCGGCGATGACGCGCTGCGCCGCGGTTGCGATCGTCTGCAGGCCGGACGAACAGAAACGGTTGATCGTCATGCCGGCGGTGGTCACCGGGCAGCCGGCGCGGATCGCGATCTGGCGCGCGATGTTGCTGCCGGTCGCACCCTCGGGGGTGGCGCAGCCGATGATCACGTCTTCCACTTCGGCCGCATCGATCTTCGCGCGCTCGATTGCGGCTTTCAGCACATGGCCGCCCATGGTCGCACCGTGGGTCATGTTGAATGCTCCCTTCCAGGACTTGGCGAGGCCGGTGCGGGCGGTGGAAACGATGACGGCGTCAGTCATTTGAGGCTCCTTGTATGAATTGGTCGACGTCCCGGGCGGTGCGAGGACGATTCGTTATGGCTTCTTACGGGTCGGGAATTGCAACGAAATTCGAGAATATCACATTTTTAGCACGATCGTTCGTAATTGTTATGACCATCTTTTTGCGGCTGCCGTCCCTTCCTTTTCATAGGAGAAATTGCATAAAAGCCATTGTCATGGTTGTAAGGTTTTGTAAGTTTCGAGCAAGCGTGCCGTAAGGTTCGCGTCGCACACTCCAAGCGTGCAATCAATGGGCAAAATGTCTTTGCACATTCATATTAATTAAGAGTTTGAGGAGATCCACATGGCGACAGTACAGACGACGGCTGCTCGCGGTATGACGGCGGAAGAGCGGAAAGTCATTTTCGCGTCTTCCCTGGGTACCGTGTTCGAATGGTATGACTTTTACCTATACGGCTCGCTCGCAGCAATTATCGCGAAGCAGTTCTTCGCGGGCACCGACCCGAACACCGCGTTCATTTTCGCGCTGCTGGCTTTCGCGGCGGGCTTCATCGTCCGTCCGTTCGGCGCCATCGTGTTCGGCCGCCTCGGCGACATGATCGGTCGCAAGTACACCTTCCTGGTGACCATCCTGATCATGGGTATCTCCACGTTCATCGTGGGCCTGCTGCCCAACTATGCGTCGATCGGCATTGCGGCTCCGATCATCCTGATCTGCCTTCGTATTCTCCAGGGCCTCGCGCTCGGCGGCGAATACGGCGGCGCGGCGACCTACGTTGCCGAACACGCTCCGCACGGCAAGCGCGGCGCCTACACCGCATGGATCCAGACCACCGCTACCCTCGGCCTGTTCCTGTCCCTGATGGTGATTCTGGGCACCCGTACCGCCATCGGCGAAGCCGCGTTCGCCGACTGGGGCTGGCGCATCCCGTTCCTGGTCTCCGTGTTCCTGCTGGCAATCTCGGTGTGGATCCGCTTGTCCATGAACGAATCCCCGGCTTTCGCGAAGATGAAGGCTGAAGGCAAGACCTCCAAGGCACCGCTGACCGAGTCCTTCGGCAAGTGGAACAACCTGAAGATCGTTATCCTGGCGCTCGTCGGCTTGACCGCCGGCCAGGCAGTGGTCTGGTACACGGGTCAGTTCTATGCCCTGTTCTTCCTGACGCAGACGCTGAAGGTCGACGGCGCAACGGCCAACCTGCTGATCGCGGCATCGCTGGTGATCGGTACCCCGTTCTTCATCGTGTTCGGTTCCCTGTCCGACAAGATCGGCCGCAAGCCGATCATCCTCGGCGGCTGCCTGATCGCAGCAGCGACCTACTTCCCGATCTTCAACGCGCTGACCCACTACGCCAATCCGCAGCTGGAACAGGCGATCAAGACCGCACCGGTGGTGGTTACTGCAGATCCGGATGACTGCCAATTCCAGTTCAACCCGACCGGCACCAAGAAGTTCACCTCTTCCTGCGATATCGTGAAGGCAAAGCTGGCTGCCGCATCGGTGAACTACACCAATGAACCCGCCCCGCCCGGCACCCCGGCTGTCGTCAAGGTCGGCGACAAGGTGATCGCGTCCTATAACGCGGCCGCGCTGCCGAAGGACGAGGCTGCTGCGAAGGACAAGGCTTTCTCCAAGGAACTGGCTGACGCGATCAAGGCTGCAGGCTATCCGACCAAGGCTGATCCGGCCCAGATGAACAAGGGCATGGTCCTGCTGCTGCTGGTCATCCTGGTGCTCTACGTGACCATGGTCTACGGCCCGATCGCCGCGATGCTGGTGGAGCTGTTCCCGACCCGCATCCGCTACACCTCGATGTCCCTGCCCTACCACATCGGTAACGGCTGGTTCGGCGGCCTGCTGCCGACGACCTCGTTCGCACTCGTTGCTTACAAGGGCGACATCTACTACGGCCTCTGGTACCCGATCATCATCGCGATGATCACCTTCGTGATCGGCCTGCTGTTCGTGAAGGAAACCAAGGATCGCGACATCTACGCGAACGACTAACCGTCTAATCGTCCCAGGCCTACCTTCCGGTAATCCTGGTTTTGAAGCCGCCAGCAACCCTGGCGGCTTTTTTTATGCATTTGAGAAATAACACATCCCGCATCCCTGCCCCGGCGCCTGCGGAACGTTTCCCGCCGTTTGCACATCGAAGCTTTTTGCCAAGGTTTTACGGGGATGAACATGCAAGCAACGTGGATTCTTTCAGCAAATGCCAGCCGCGCAAGATTCTTTGCGCAAGACCAGTCGTCCGACTCCCTCGAGGAAGTCAACGACATGGTGAACGAATCGGCGCGCATGCGCCGGCTCGACGCCGGCGAGACCGACAAGATCGGCCCGACATCGGGCACCAAGAGCATCCATAACACCGGCGGCGCGACGCCGAACAAGCTCTACGAGCCGCCGCAGACGCCCGACGCGCACCAGGCGGAACTGTTTGCGCGCGACATCGCCGCCTTCCTGCTGCAGGCATACCAGGAGGGCCGCTTCCAGCAACTCTCGCTGGTGGTGTCGCCGCAATTCCTCGGCCTGCTCAGAAAGCTGCTGGACCCGCGGCTGGAGTCGGTCGTGAGCCTGGAAATCAACAAGGACTACACCCAGTTCGGCCCCGACCAGCTGCTCGAACAAGTCAAGAGCTACAAGCTCAAGCACTGAGCGGCCGCATGCGGCCCCGGGCGGGCGGGAACCGCGCCCGGGATGCGGCGTCCCGAACTTATGCACATCGCCGGGCGGGCCGGTCCGATGTGCGCGTGAATTGCCAATTCGAAAGGGTGAGCCATGTCTGAGGCGACGGATGCAACACATGCGACAGCAGTAACCGGTACGACACACGCGGCCACCAACGGCGCGTCGACCTCGGTCTGGATGGCGACGGCGACCGTACCCGAGTTTCCGCCACTGGCGGGCGACCTGGTGACGGATGTGTGCGTGGTCGGCGCCGGTATCGCCGGCCTGAGCACCGCCTACCTGCTGGCCAGGGAAGGCCGGGAAGTGGTGCTGATCGATGCGCTCGGCATCGGCGCCGGCGAAACCGGACGTACGACCGCGCATTTCTTCCCGCCGGACGAGTGGTATGTTGACGTCGAGAAGGGATTCGGCGCGGACAAGGCCCGGCTGGTCGCAGAAAGCTTTGCCGCGGCCACGAACCTGGTGGAGTCCATCGTGCGCGACGAGCGCATCGATTGCGAATTCGAGCGCCTGGACGGCTACCTGTACGCGCTGCCGGGCAACGGCTTCAAGGAGCTCGACAAGGAACTCGCGGCGGCCGGCCGCGCCGGCGTCGACGTGCAACCGCTCGACCGCGTCCCCGGCCTGAGCTTCGATACCGGCCCGTGCATCCGTTATGCCCGGCAGGCGCAGTTCCATCCGCTGAAGTACCTGGCCGGGCTTGCACAGGCCTTCGTCGCGCGCGGCGGCAGGATCTACGGCCGCACGCGGGCAATATCCGTCGACGGCGACGACAGCCGGCAGGTCGTCGCCACGCTGAACGGCAGTATAGCGGCGAACGCGGTCGTGGTCGCCACCAACACGCCGTTCAACGACCGCGTCGTGATGCATACCAAGCAGGCCGGTTACCGTTCCTATGTGATCGGGGTGCGCGTGCCGAAAGGCTCGGTGCCGCGCATCCTGCTGTGGGACACCGGCGATCCGTACTATTACATCCGGCTTGAAACGCCCGATCCCGCGGCGGACCACGAGATCCTCGTCGTCGGCGGCGCCGACCACAAGGTCGGCGAGGACACCCATCCGCAGCATCGCTACGATGAAATCGAACAGTGGGTGCGCGAGCGCTTCCCGATGGCGCAGGCGGTGGAATACCGCTGGTCGGGCGAGATCATGGAGCCGTCCGACGGTCCGGCCTACCTCGGGCGCAATCCGATGGACAACAAGAATGTCTACATCATCACCGGCGACTCCGGCAACGGCATGACCCATACCACGATCGGCGCGATCATCGTGACCGACCAGATCATGGGACGCGCCAATCCCTGGCAATCAGTGTACGACCCGTCGCGCAAGGTGAAACACGGCATTTCCGACTTCGTCGTCGAACAGGCCGACACGCTATCGCGCTACGGCGAATGGGTGACCGGCGGTGAAGTCGATTCGGTGCAGGAGATCGCGGCCGGCGAAGGCGCGATCCTGCGCGACGGCACCCGCAAGCTGGCGGTGTACCGGGATGAACAGGGCGGATTGCACGCGGTCTCGGCGAAATGCACCCATCTCGGATGCGTGGTCCACTGGAATTCCGCGGAACGATCCTGGGATTGCCCCTGCCATGGCTCCCGCTTCGATACCGAGGGCGAGGTGCTGCACGGACCGGCCGCCACGGCACTGGCGGTCGTCGGCCTCGATCCGGATATCGTGCCCTCCGCCGCGGGCCAGGACAACCAGGCGCGCCGCGGTCCCCCGCCGGTCAGCTGAGCCGCGCGCCCGGCGACCGGCGTCACCGGTCCAGGGCCGCGCTCAGCAGCAGCGCCAGCGGCGCGAAGGCGATGAAAATCCGCAGCAGCCAGCCGATGAAGGGATGGATGTCGCGCGACTCGAGAAACACGCGCGCCACCACCATCCCTTTCACCCAGATGAGCGCCGCGACCAGCAGCGGCATCCAGCGCGCGTGGCCAAAGGACGCACCAAGCAGCAGGCTGATGCCGGTGAGCGCCAGCAGCACCGCCCAGGCCTGCAGGTGCAGCGGTTTTTTTTCGGCGGCGGTCTTCATGATTCAGGCCAGGACATAAAAAAGCGGAAAAATCGCGAGCCAGATGATGTCGGTCGCATGCCAGTAGCTGGCCATCGCCTCGAGGCCGTCATGCTGCTCCGGCGTATAGGCGTTCATCGACATGCGCGCCAGCACCCAGCCCATGCCGAGGATGCCCCAGCAGGCATGGACCATGTGGTTGAAGGTCAGGTAATAGTAGACGGTGTAGAAGATGCCCGCGCGGCCGTCGATGCCGTGCGCCAGGTTCCAGTCGATCTCCAGCAGCTTGACCACCGGGTAGCCGAGCGCGGTGACGATCGCCGCCACCATCCATAAGCGCGACCGTTGCGGATTCCCCTGCTTCATCGACGCCACCGCGCAGGCGATGAAAAAACTGCTGGTCACCATCAGCACGGTGTTGATCGCGCCGCCGGTGGTCCAGATCTGTTCCGGGCCGCTGCGGAAGGCATCGGGATAGTTGTAGCGGGCGACGAAGTACACGACGAACATCAGCGCGAACTCGACGAATTCGCAGGTGATGCCCACCCAGATCCCCTTGTTCCCGGGAATGCGGCCGGCCGCGGCCGGGGCCTGCGCGGGAAAGGTTGCGGCTTCCATCATCATTCGTATCCCTGCCGTCAAGGCGCCAGCGTCAGCATGCCGAGCCGGCCTTGTTCCACGTCCTCGCGCCTGGTCTTCATCGGCACGTAGTCGACCTCCGCCCAGCGCCGGCTGAAACTGCGGTACAGCGGCGACAGCACGTTGCCGGACTGTCCGGTCGAATGGATGAAGCGCGAATTCTCCAGGTTGGCCAGGTCGTACAGCGCGCGCAGGCTGGCCGCATGCCGGTTCGCGAACGGCATCGCCTCGTCGCGCAGGTTATGGCGGCCGACGTTGACGGTGAAGGTGTCGCCGGGCGACGGCACGCGGATATCGAACACTCTGGCCAGCGCATCCACCTTCGCGAACGGCCGGTGCTCCGAGCGCGCGAAGTGCGCCTCGCCCCAGCGCCAGGCCGACATGTCGGCGCCGTAGCGCTGCTCGAGATCGGCCAGCGCCGCCTCGAGCGACGCCGACAGCACCTCTTCGCAGGTCTGCTTCCTGCCCTTGACCTGCACAGTCGCGTCGGCGCACCACCTGCCCTGCCCGTCCCGGTTCATCAGTACGTTGACGGTGGACAGGTGGGTATTGCGCTGTTCCCAGTAATCCTTCATCAGCGCCTCGCCGAGCTCATCGGTGAAGATCTGGCGCGCGGCCATACGCATCCAGGCGTTGTAGATCAGCGGCTCCGCGCGCTGCATCTCCATCTCGCCGTTCCAGCCGGCGAGCATCGCCAGCGCCGCCTTCGCCCGCTCCGAGCGCGGCACAGCCTTGCGCAGCACCGGCAGGATTTCCTGCGCGGCAAGCGACACATGGTCTTTCTGGATCGCCGCGAAGCTGGCGAGGTCGTGCTTCGGCTTCGCATCCAGCAACGCATCGATGCGCCGCGCGCGGTACGGCAGGGTCCACTCGCTGGTAAGGAAATGCGGATAATCCGCCTCGACGATCTTGTGGTTCGCCGTCATGATCCGCTGCGATGCCGGATTGTACTTCTGCGGCAGCTGCTCGAACGGGATGAAGCCGGCCCAGTCGTAGCGCGCATCCCAGCCCGGCGCCGGCGCCAGTCCCTTCAGGTCGTTTTCCGGCTTGCGCACCGGGACGCGGCCCGGTGCGACAAACCCGATGTTGCCGTCGACATCCGCATACACGATGCTCTGCTGCGGCGAGCCGAAGTCCCGCGCGGCGTCGAGAAACTGCTGCCAGTTCTGCGCGCCGTTGAACCGCATGCCGGCCTGCAGCGTCAGGTCGTCCGGCCGCAGTGCGGTCCAGGCGAAGGCCACCACATATCGGTTTGCGTCCAGCGCCGCCTTTTCCACGATCGGCAGCGCCCCGGTGATCACCGGCCCGTGCCGCGTCTCGCGCACTTCGATGGTGACGTCGGGCTGCCCCTTGACCTTGATGGTTTCGTTGCGCACCGTGAATTCCGCCCAGCCGTCCGGCGTCTGGTAGCGCCGCTTGTCTTCCGGGTGAAGGCGCTCGATGTACAGGTCCTGCACGTCCGGCGCGGTATTGGTGAAACCCCAGGCGATGCGGTCGTTGCGGCCGAGCACAACCGACGGAAGGCCGGGCAGCGTCGCGCCGATCACGTTCAGGCCGGGCGCCGACAGGTGCGCGAAGTACCACAGTGCAGGCGCCGCCAGGCCGAGATGCGGATCGTTGGCCAGCAGCGGCTTGCCGGTCTCCGACAGCGCGCCCGACACCACCCAGTTGTTCGATCCCATGCCATCCACATACGAAGGCGGCGCAATCGCCGCCACCCTGCCCAGCTGCCGGGCGGTGCCCGAGAGTTCCCGGTACAGCGTCGTAAAGTCCTGCGTCGGCAGCGCCTGCTCGCCGGGATATGGCGCGAGGAACTCGCCGATCTGCGCCAGCGACAGGCGCTGCGCCAGCCGCATGCGCAGCATTTCCTGTGTCCAGTTCGCGCCGAGGTCCCAGGCCATTATGGTTTGCCAGCCGATCGAATCGACCGGTTGCCAGGGCGCAGGCGCCGGTGCGCCGGTCAGCAGGAATTCCGGCGGCAGCGGCCCGCTGCGATTGTCGAGCCAGGCATTCACGCCGCGCGCATAGGCATCGAGGGCGGCACGGGTTTCCGGAGCGAGCGCGGCGAGGATGCGTTCTGCATTGCGCCGCACGCCGAGGGTGCGCAGGAAACGGTCGGCATCGAGCGCATTCGGGCCGAGGATTTCCGCCATCCGGCCGGCCGGGATGCGCCGGTTCAGCTCGAGCTGCCACAGGCGGTCCTGCGCGTGCACGAAGCCGAGCGCGAAATAGGCGTCGTCGGTGGACCTGGCATAAATATGCGGGATGCCCTCGGCGTCGCGCACGATGTCGACCGGGCCGCCAAGCCCCTTCAGGGTGATCTTTCCGTCAATCTGCGGCTGGCTTGCAGCGCGGTACCAGAGCGCCGCCGCGATCGCTGCCAGCACCAGAACGGCAACAAGCAGGGCAACTTTTTTCAATATCCCAGTCATACGGTGAAGAAGTCCGGAGGCGAAAACTTGTTGAGGTTACCACAGCGGCGGCGAACGCTTTCCGGGACGCCAGCAGGGATTTCCCGTCGCTGCCCGCCAAACAACCATTGGACAGGATTGCCAGGTGATAAGATGTCGCTTCGTGTAATGACAACGCAGTCGAATTCCTATCTTATGAAATTTGATGTCGCCATCGTCGGCAGCGGCCTGGCCGGTCTGTCGGTCGCCCTGCACCTCGCGCAGACGCGCAAAGTCGTCGTGGTTTCCAAGCGCAGCCTGCTCGACGGCGCAAGCAACTGGGCGCAAGGCGGCATTGCCGCCGTGCTGGATTCCAACGACAGCCATGAGCAGCACATTGCCGACACGCTGGTCGCCGGCGCCGGCCTGTGCGACGAAGGCGCCACCCGCACGATCGTCGAAAACAGCCGCGCGGCGATCGAGTGGCTGATCGAGCAAGGCGTGCCCTTCACCCGCGATCCGGCTGCCGAACTCGGCTACCACCTGACGCGGGAAGGCGGCCACAGCCAGCGCCGCATCATCCACGCCGCCGACGCCACCGGCCACGCGGTGCAGGTCACGCTGGAGCAGAAGGCGCGCGCCCATCCGAACATCACGGTGCTGGAGCATCACTTCGCGATCGACGTGATCCGCTCCGACAAGGTCGATCCGCACGCCGGCTCGCCTTACTGCGCGGGACTTTACGTACAGGACGTCCACAGCGGCGAGGTGATGACGCTGGCGGCCGATCACACGGTGCTGGCCACCGGCGGCGCCGGCAAGGTCTACCTGTACACGACGAACCCGGACACCGCGACCGGCGACGGCATCGCCATGGCATGGCGCGCCGGATGCCGCGTGGCCAACATGGAATTCGTCCAGTTCCATCCGACCTGCCTGTACCATCCGTACGCGAAATCCTTCCTGATCAGCGAAGCGGTGCGCGGCGAAGGCGGCGTGCTCAAGCTGCCGGCGGAAGCCGGCGCGGCCGCCGGCAAGCGCTTCATGCCGGCGCACGACGAGCGCGCCGAACTGGCGCCGCGCGACGTGGTCGCGCGGGCGATCGACTTCGAAATGAAGAAGCGCGGCCTGGATTATGTGGACCTGGACATCAGCCACCAGCCGCCGGAATTCCTGAAGGAGCACTTCCCGACCATCTATTCGCGCTGCCTGGAGCTCGGCATCGACATCACGCGCCAGCCGATCCCGGTGGTGCCGGCCGCGCATTACACCTGCGGCGGCGTGGTTACCGACATGGCGGGACGCACCGACCTGCCGGGCTTGTACGCGGTCGGGGAAACCGCCTATACCGGCCTGCACGGCGCCAATCGCCTGGCCAGCAACTCGCTGCTCGAATGCCTGGTGCTCGGCCGCGCCGCGGCGAAACACATCGAACTGCAGCCGAAGCCGCAGCCTATCCCCCTGCCCGCCTGGGATGAAAGCCGCGTCACGGATGCCGACGAGGAAGTGGTGATCGCGCACAACTGGGACGAGCTGCGGCGCTTCATGTGGAATTACGTGGGCATCGTGCGCACCACCAAGCGCCTGGAGCGGGCGCAGCACCGGATCGGCCTGCTGCGCGAGGAGATTTACGAATACTATTCGCATTTCCGCATCACGCGCGACTTGCTGGAACTGCGCAACCTGGTCGACGTCGCGTCGATGATCGTGGAAAGCGCGCTGTCGCGCCGCGAAAGCCGCGGGCTGCACTTCAGCCAGGATTTCCCTGAAACCCTGCCCAAGGCGCTGCCGACGGTATTGTCGCCGCCGCAGCGCTAAGGCGCCCGCGTGCCTGCAAAATAACGCAGGGTGGGCAAATCGTGGCGAGACCCGCCGGCAACCGTCCGCAGAGCGCGTGGCGGGTTTCGCTGGCGCTCAACCCGCCCTACGGTCCTTTACATTTGTCTGGACGGTCTGCTCCGCCCCGAATTTGTAGGGTGGGTGGGGTCGCCGAGGTAGAGCGAAGCGAAATCCACCGAGTGCTCGAGACACGGGGATGGCCGGTTTCGCTGCACTCTACCTCGGCGCCCCCCACCCTACTACGCCCCCGGCGGCGCCTGCCGCCGCGAAACGCGGTATTCAGCCGACGATGCGCAGCGAATAGTCGGTCGCCCGCACGTCCTTGGTCAGGCTGCCGATCGAAATGCGGTCGACGCCGGTTTCCGCGATCGCGCGCACCGTCGTCATGTTCACGCCGCCGGAAGCCTCGAGCAGCGCGCGGCCGTCGTTGATGGTCACCGCTTCGCGCATCATCTCGGGCGTGAAATTGTCGAGCAGGATGGACTTCGCGTCCGCCGCCAGCGCCTCCACCAGCTCCGCGATGCTTTCCACTTCGACCTGGATCGATACGCCGGCCTTGAGCGCCTGCGCGGTGCGCAGCGCGGCGGTGATGCCGCCGGCCGCGGCAATGTGGTTTTCCTTGATCAGGATGCCGTCGTACAGCGCCAGCCGCTGGTTCTTGCCGCCGCCCACGCGTACCGCGTATTTCTGGGCCAGGCGCAGGCCGGGCAGCGTCTTGCGGGTATCGAGCACCGACGCGCGGGTGCCGCGCACCACGTCCGCATACTGACGGGTCACTGTCGCCACACCGGACAGCAGTTGCAGGAAATTGAGCGCGGTGCGTTCCGCCGTAAGCAGCGCGCGCGCCGGCGCCTCGATTCCGCAGACTTCGCTGTCGGCGCTCATCGACGCGCCTTCCGCGAAGCGCCACTCGATGCGGATGCGCGGATCGAGCTGCTTCATCACGCCTTCGAACCACGGCGCGCCGCACAGTACCGCCGCCTCGCGCACGATCACCCGCGCCTTGACCCAATCGTTTTCCGGCACCAGCAGACCGGTGAGATCGCCGCTGCCGACGTCTTCGGCCAGCGCGGCGCGGATGTTTTCCTCGAAGGCGGCGGCCAGCGCCGGGTCGAAGGGGGCAAACGGGTTCTGTAAGGTGCTCATGCGGGTCCGATTCCTGCAAACAGTTTTTGTTCTTTGGCCAGGTCGCCCCCCGGCCGCACATTTGCCTTGCGCGCGGCGGCGAACGCCAGCATGCGGTCGATGCAGACCCAGGCCTTGCGCCCGACTTCCGGATCGACATGGATCTCGTTGGCGCCGGTTTCCAGCACCTCGGCCAGGTTCTGCAGGCCGTTCATCGCCATCCACGGGCAATGCGCGCAGCTCTTGCAGGTGGCGCTGTTGCCGGCGGTCGGCGCGTCGATGAAGCGCTTGCCCGGCGCGGCCATGCGCATCTTGTGCAGGATGCCGTTGTCGGTGGCGACGATGAACTCGTCTGCGTCGAGCGTCCGCGCGGCGGCGATCAGCTGCGAGGTGGAGCCGACCACGTCGGCCTGCGCCACGACTGCTTCCGGCGATTCCGGATGCACCAGCACCTTGGCCTTGGGATGGTCGCGGCGCAGCAGTTCCAGCTCGATGCCCTTGAATTCGTCGTGCACCAGGCAGGACCCCTGCCACAGCAGCATGTCGGCCCCGGTCTTCTTCTGGATGTAGCCGCCGAGGTGCTTGTCCGGGGCCCACAGGATCTTCTTGCCCTGCGCATGCAGGTGCTCGACGATCTCCAGCCCGATCGACGAGGTCACCATCCAGTCGGCGCGCGCCTTCACCGCCGCGCTGGTATTGGCGTACACCACGACGGTACGGTCCGGATGCGCGTCGCAGAATGCCGCGAATTCATCGGCCGGGCAGCCTAGGTCGAGCGAGCAGGTCGCATCGAGGTCGGGCATCAGGATGGTTTTTTCCGGGCTGAGGATCTTGGCAGTCTCGCCCATGAATTTCACGCCGGCGACGACCAGGGTCTTGGCCGGGTGATCGCGCCCGAAGCGCGCCATCTCCAGGGAATCGGAAACGCAGCCGCCGGTTTCCTCCGCCAGGTCCTGCAGATCGGCGTCGACGTAGTAGTGCGCCACCAGCACCGCCTGCTTTTCCTTCAGCAGGCGCTTGATGCGCTCCTTGAGCGCCAGTTTTTCCTCGGGGGTGGGCGCCAGGGGCACCCGTGCCCAGGCATTCGCAACGCAGCTGGTGCCCGCGTCCATTTGCGGGCGTTCGAATTCGACGGTCTTGATGGGTTGGATCTGCATGGTAGTAAAAACGCCAATCTGGCGGAAACGCGGCGCCCGGAGCGCAAAAAGTGGAGTATGCCCGATATTGCAGAACTGGGGGTTTGGCGACAATTTTCAAGCGACGCGGAGGGACAATGGCGCCGGTTTCCCTACCCGCGGCCCGGCCCTATTATCCGCTTTTCTCATTTGCTAATAGCGATTTTGTATTTACGTTCTGAAAATTCGATAGCATACTGCCTTACGGAAAATCCAAAAAAGCCGGCGTAACAGCGATCGCAGGTATTGCCATAAAAGCAAAAACTGCCGGCAGGGCTCCTCGAGACAGATACCAGAGAACACCACATCGGCTCAGGGCAGGAAAATGTAAGCAGCGCGTTTTCGAATGGGAAGCAACGCCTATGACGCATCGCATTTTCGACAAGACCGACAAGGGGCGGGAGGAAATCGCCACGCGCAAGTACAAGGTCAGCCCGCGGCTGCGAAGCCTCCTCGTCATGATCGACGGCAAGCAGAGCGCCGACGAGCTGCTGAAGAAAGTGTCCGGACTCGGCCTGACTGCCGATAACCTCGCGGAACTGTCGGCCGGCGGCTTCATCCAGGAAGTCGCGCTTCCGGAGCCGGCCGCGCCGGTGCCGGACGACACCGCGGCAGCTGCGCCGGTAAGCGGCCAATCATCGTACCAGGCGATCTACCAGTTCTACACCGAAACGATCAAGACCACCATCGGCCTGCGCGGCTATGCGTTGCAGCTCAAGGTGGAAAAAGCCGCCTCGGTCGACGACCTGCGCGAACTGCGCGCCCCCTACCTCGAAGCGGTGCTCAAGGCCAAGGGCAACGAAGTGGCACGCAGCCTGCGCAGCCGCCTCGACCAGCTGCTGCAACAGGCGGGCACGGCGCCGGATTCCACGGCGGCAGGCGCAACGGTATCCCGGTAAGTCCCGCGCCGAAACGAACAACGCAGCAGCGTCCGCCCTGCTGCGTTTTTCATTGCTACTCGATGCCCTGGCTGGTCAGGTATTCCTCGTAGCCGCCGTGGAAATCGATGATTTCGCCATCCCGGATTTCGAGGATGCGCGTGGCCAGCGACGACACGAACTCGCGGTCATGCGACACGAAGATCAGCGTGCCGGCATACTTGTCGAGCGCGATGTTGAGCGACTCGATCGACTCCATGTCCATGTGGTTGGTCGGCTCGTCCATCAGCAGGACATTGTGCCGGCCGAGCATCAGCTTGCCGTACATCATCCGGCCCTTCTCGCCGCCCGACAGCACCTTCACCGATTTCCTCACGTCGTCGCCGGAAAACAGCAGCCGGCCGAGGATGGAGCGCACCGCCTGGTCGTCGTCGCCCTCCTTCGTCCATTGCCCCATCCAGTCGGTCAGGTTCTTGTCGATGGCGAATTCCTCGGTCGGATCCTGCGGCATGTAACCGACGCTGGCGTTTTCCGCCCACTTCGACATGCCCGCGTCCGGCTTCATGCTGCAGAAGTCGCCGCCGATACTGCGCAGCAGCGTGGTCTTGCCCGCGCCGTTGGCGCCGATGATCGCGATCTTTTCGCCGGCTTCCACCAGGATGCTGAAGTTCTTGAAGATCGTGCGGTCGTAGGATTTCGACAGGCCTTCCACTTCGACTGCCTGGCGGTGCAGCTTCTTCTCGCCTTCGAAGCGGATGTAGGGTTCCTGCCGGGAGGACGGCTTGACGTCCTCCACCTTGATCTTCTCGATCTGCTTCGCGCGCGAGGTTGCCTGGCGGGCCTTGGACTTGTTGGCCGAGAAGCGGCGCACGAATTCCTGCAGTTCCGCCACCCGCTCCTTGGCCTTGGCATTCGCGGCGAGGACCTGGGCGCGCGCCTGCGAAGACGCCAGCATGTAGTCGTCGTAGTTGCCGGGGTAGATCTTCAGCGTGCCGTAATCCATGTCGGCCATGTGCGTGCAGACCTGGTTCAGGAAGTGGCGGTCGTGCGAAATGATGATCATCGTGGAGTTGCGCTCGTTGAGCACGTCCTCCAGCCAGCGGATGGTATTGATGTCGAGGTTGTTGGTCGGCTCGTCCAGCAGCAGGATGTCGGGATTGGAGAACAGCGCCTGCGCCAGCAGCACGCGCAGCTTCCAGCCGGGTGCGATATTGCTCATCGGCCCCTGGTGCTGCTCCAGCGGAATGCCCACGCCCAGCAGCAGTTCGCCGGCGCGAGCCTCGGCGGTGTAGCCGTCGTATTCGGCGAACTTCGCTTCCAGGTCGGCCGCGCGCATGTAGTCCTCGTCGGTCGCGTCCGGATTGGCGTAGATCGCGTCGCGTTCCGCCATCGCCGCCCACATTTCGGTGTGCCCCATCATGACCACGTCGAGCACGCGCATCTCTTCATACGCGAACTGGTCCTGGCGCAGCTTGCCGAGGCGCTCGTTGGGATCGAGCATGACGGTGCCGGAGCTCGGCTCCAGATCGCCGCCGAGGATCTTCATGAAGGTGGACTTGCCGCAGCCGTTGGCGCCGATCAGGCCGTAGCGGTTGCCATCGCCGAATTTGACGGAGATGTTTTCGAACAGCGGCTTCGGGCCGAACTGCATCGTGATGTTTGCGGTGGAAAGCACGGGTAAAACCTTTTTGCGGAAAATTCAGGATAACCCGTTATTTTACCAGTCCGCAGCACCGCCAACGCAGATGGCGGCGATATTCGGCCTCAGTTATCGTTCGTGCAAGAGGTTGCGCCGCGCGGCCATGAAGGCGTCGGCCGCCCGCTTCAGCGCTGCCTCGTCGATGCGCGGGAAGTACAGCGCGCCGCCGATGCCGAAGCCGGTGGCGCCGGCTGCCACATAGGTGGCCATGTTATGCGGCTGGATCCCGCCCACCGGGAACAGCGGCGTGTCGACCGGCAGCACCGACCGCAGCGCCTTCACCGCGGCCGGGCTGATCATCTCCGCCGGGAACAGCTTCAGGCCGTGCGCCCCGGCGGCGAGTGCGCCGAAGGCCTCGGTCGGCGTCGCCACGCCCGGCAGCGCGATCATGCCATGCGACGCCGCGTGGCTGATCACGTCCGGCGCGTAGTGCGGCGACACGATGAGACGGCCGCCGGCGTCCTTCACCGTCTCCACGTCCTGCACCGAGAGTACCGTGCCGGCGCCGACCAGTGCGTCGTCCGGCGCGATGCGCAGCAAGGCATGCATCGCGTCGATCGCCCCCGGGCGGTTCAGCGGCACTTCCAGCATGCGAAAGCCGGCATCGAACAGGATGCGCCCCACCGCCGGCGCCTCGGATGGCGTGAGCCCGCGCAGGATCGCCACCAATGGGCAAGGGGAAGGTTTGAACAGGTCCATGATATGCCTCTAGCCAGGGAGGTTGAACAGCGCGCGCAGCGCGGCGACATACACGCCGTCCGGCTGCCAGGCGCGCGCGGGGATGCCGAGCAGCTCGAGCGCGCTCAGGTAACGCGAGGACAACGCGGCGCTGCCGACCACCTGCACCGGCGAAGTCATGGCACCGGCGCCGCGGCGCAGGACCTCGTGCATTTCGGTGCCGATCAGCAGGCCGGACAGGTAGGATGCGGTGTGCGCCGCAGGCATCATGTCGGCCACGACCAGCGCCCGGCAGCAGAACGCGGTATGCGTGAAGCCGCCGTGGCGCGCCGCTTCCAGTCCGGCGGCGAAGGCCTCGGGCACCGACTCCCTGGCGCCCATCACCTTGGACAGCGTGCCGTGCTCGGACATCAGCGCATACAGCTCGCCCGTCATGAAGGTGCTGAACTCGGCGATCCTGCCCGCTTCCACGCGCACCCATTTGCTGTGCGTGCCGGGCAGCAGGAACCAGCCGTCCGGCGCGCCCAGCGCCAGCGCGCCGAACACCTGGGTTTCCTCGCCGCGCATGACGTCCGGCAGGCCGTGCGGGTCGACATACCGGTATCCCGGCACCACGCGCACACGCACGCCGGGAATCGAGGTCCCGATTTCCGTCATCGCCTGCGCCAGTTGCGCGACCGGCCGGTCGGTGGACAGGTAAGGCGCTTCGCGCCAGCCGTTGCGGCTGCCCACCATGCCCGACATCACGATGTCCGCGCGCTCGATCTCGAGCGCGTCGAGCAGGTTCTTCAGCGAGCCTTCGAAGTCGCCGGCGACATGCAGGATGCCTTCATGGTCGTCATGCTGCCGCACCAGTCCGCCCTGTTCGTCGAGCAGGTAGGCGCGCCGATTGCTGGTCCCCCAGTCGATGCCCATCAGAGTTGTGGCTTGTTGCGTCATGTTGCGCCCTGTCGCTAAGAAAATCAGGCCCAGCCGCCGTCGACGATGAATTCCTGCGCGCTGCACATCTTCGCGTCGTCGGAAGCGAGGAACAGCACCATGCGCGCGATATCGTCCGGCATCAGGCGGCCTTTCAGGCACTGGCTGCGGTCGATCAGCTTTTCGCCCTCCTCGTCGAGCCACATCGCGACCTGCTTCTCGGTCATCACCCAGCCGGGCGTGACGGTATTGACGCGGATGTTGAACTGCCCGAGATCGCGTGCGAGGCCCCGCGTCAGGCCGCTGACGGCGGACTTGGTCGTGGTGTAGACGGGATAGCCGCCGTTGGCGATATGCCAGCTGATCGAGCCGAGGTTGATGATGGCGCCGCCGCCGCGCCGCTTCATGCCGTCGATCACCGCTTGCGCGGCGAAAAACATCGGCCTCTGGTTGATCGCGATGCAGTTGTTCCAGAAATCGACCGTCACCTCTTCCGGCTTGTGCCGCTGGTCATTGCCGGCATTGTTGACCAGGACGTCGAAGTCGCCGACGCTGGCAGCGAGGGTGCGGATCGTGTCTTGCAGGGACGGAATGTCACGGATGTCGCAGCGGCGGAACACCGGCTTGTCCAGGCCCTGCTGCGCGAGCCTCTCGCATAGCGCGAGGCTGGGATCGACCGCGATGTCGATGAACGCCACCTTCGCCCCCTGCTCCGCGAATCCGGCGACGATCGCCTCGCCGATGCCCGACCCGCCGCCGGTCACGAATACGCGTTTTCCCTGCAGGCTGGGGTAACGTCCTGGCCCGCTGTTGCCGCCCTGTTCCGACATGATTTTTCTCCTGAACTTTCGAATCGACGACCAATCAATATTGATGCTGAGTCGAAACCTTCCCGCCCGCGGTTCAACCCGCCGTTCACATACTTTCCACGAGAATCCTTATGTCCATCCCCAAGAAACGTCGCAGCCAGGCATGGTTCGAAAAGCAGGATCGCGACGGCTTCGTGCATCGAAGCTGGACGCAGAAACCCGGCTACCTTCCGGACGCCTTCGACGGACGCCCGGTCATCGGCATCTGCAATACCTGGTCCGAATTAACGCCTTGCAACAGCCACTTCCGAGAGCTGGCCGAATTCGTCAAACGTGGTGTACTTGAGGCAGGAGGATTCCCGCTGGAGTTCCCGGTAATGTCGCTCGGGGAAACACAGCTGCGCCCGACCGCGATGCTGTTTCGCAACCTTGCCAGCATGGACGTGGAAGAGTCGATCCGCGGCAATCCGATCGATGGCGTCGTGCTGCTGATGGGCTGCGACAAGACCACGCCGGCGCTGATGATGGGTGCGGCAAGCTGCGGCCTGCCGACCATCGGCGTTTCCGGCGGCGCCATGCTGAACGGCAAGTTCCGCGGCAAGGACATCGGCTCCGGCACCGGCGTCTGGATGATGTCGGAAATGGTGCGCGGCGGCCTGATGACGCAGCAGGAATTCACCGACGCGGAAGCCTGCATGAACCGCTCTTCCGGCCATTGCATGACGATGGGCACCGCATCGACGATGGCCAGCATGGTCGAAGCGCTCGGAATGTCCCTGCCCGGCAATGCCGCGATCCCGGCCCCCGATACCCGCCGCAACCGCCTGGCGCAGATGAGCGGGCGGCGCATCGTGCAGATGGTCGAGGAAGACCTCGGAATGGAAAAGATCCTGACCCGTGAAGCTTTCGAGAACGCAATCCGGGTGAACGCCGCGATCGGCGGTTCGACCAACGCGGTGGTCCACCTGCTGGCGATCGCCGGCCGCATGGGCATCGAGCTGACGCTAGAGGACTGGGACCGCATCGGCAGCCAGATGCCCTGCCTGGTCAACCTGCAGCCGTCGGGGCATTACCTGATGGAAGATTTCTACTACGCCGGCGGCGTGCCGGCCGTCATGCGCGAGATCCGCGACCATCTGCATCTGAATGCGCTCACCGTCAACGGCCGGCCCCTTGGCCAGAACATCGAGGATGCGCCCTGCTACAACCGCGACGTGATCAAGACGATCGACGAGCCGTTCAAGGAGAAGGCGGGCATCGCGGTGCTCAAGGGGAACCTGGCGCCGAACGGCGCGGTGATCAAGCCCTCGGCGGCATCGCCGCACCTGCTCAAGCATCGCGGCCGCGCCGTGGTATTCGAATCGATCGAGGATTTCCGCGAACGCATCGACGACCCGGCACTGGACATCGACGAAAACTGCGTGATGGTGCTCAAGAATTGCGGGCCGCGCGGCTATCCCGGCATGGCCGAGGTCGGCAACATGCCCTTGCCAAGCAAGGTGCTGCGCAAGGGCATCACCGACATGGTACGCATCTCGGATGCGCGCATGAGCGGCACCGCTTACGGCACCGTGGTGCTGCATACGTCTCCCGAGGCGGCGGCCGGCGGACCGCTGGCGCTGGTTCGCAGCGGCGACATGATCCAGCTCGACGTCGGCGAGCGCAGCCTGCACCTCGAAGTCAGCGACGAGGAACTGGCGCGCCGCAGGGCCGAATGGGTGCCGCCCGAGATGCCGGCGCGCGGCTATGCGAAGCTGTATGTCGACCACGTGCAGCAGGCACACCTCGGCGCCGATCTCGATTTCCTGGTCGGCAAGAGCGGCGCCCCGGTTCCGCGCGAGTCGCATTGAACATGGAGGCAGACATGAGAGCGCCAGAATGCGTATGGGATGCGCGCGCCCGACTCGGGGAAGGCGCGCTGTGGTCGGCCCGGGAACAGGCGCTGTACTGGGTCGATATCCTCGGCCACAGGCTGCACCGTTATTCGCCGGCCCAGGGGCGGCGCACCTGGCAGTTCGACGAGGAAGTGTCCGCGGTGGCGGAACGCGCCGCGGTCGACGGCCTGATCATGACGCGGCGCCACGGCTTCGCCGGATTCAATCCGGCCACGGAAGAAATCGCGCAGCTGGCCCGGATCGAGGCGGACATTCCCTCCAACCGCTTCAACGACGGCAAATGCGACCGGCAGGGGCGGTTCTGGGCCGGCACCATGGATTTCGCCTGCAAGGAAGCCAGCGGATCGCTCTACCGGCTGACCCCGGATCTCCAGTGCCGCCAGATGGACAGCGGCTACGTCGTCACCAATGGTCCCGCCTGGTCAGCGGACTGGCGCACGATGTACCACAACGACAGCGTCAACGGCCGGGTGTATGCATTCGACTTCGACCTGGAGTCGGGCGAGCTGTCGAACAAGAGGCTGTTCCTGCAGTTCAGCCCGGAGGACGGCTCGCCGGACGGCATGACTACCGATGCCGACGGCGGCCTCTGGATTGCGCACTGGGGGGCGAGCATGGTCACGCGGCACGATCCGCAAGGAAAGATACTGCAAACCATCGAGCTGCCTTGCAGCCAGGTGACCAGCTGCGCCTTCGGCGGCCCGGACCTGAGAACGCTCTACATCACGACGGCGGCCGACGGCCTGTCGCCGCAGCAATTGGAACGCGAGCCGCTCGCCGGCGGTCTATTTGCGCTGGAAACCGACATTGCCGGTTTGCCCGCCAACCTGTTCCGTGGATGAGCGTTCACATGACTTCCGAAATCCTTACCCTGGAAAACGACCAGCAGAGGTTGCAGCTGGCGCCCACGATGGGCGGCAGCGTCACCGCCTGGGACTGGAAGATCGACGGCAAGCCCGGGCCGGTATTCCGCCCCTGGGATGGCGTCTGCGGCGACCGCTATACGCTGGCTTGTTTCCCGCTGGTCCCGTGGTCGAACCGCATCACCGGCGGCGGGTTCGAATTCGGCGGCAAGTTTTACCAGATCCGCGCCAACCGCACGGAAGAGCATTATCCGATCCATGGCAACGGCTGGCTGCAGATGTGGAACGTGGCGGAACGGGAGGATAACCGGATCAAGCTGGCGCTGGAGTCGCGCGGCTTCGATGCCACGCCTTACCACTATCGCAGCACGGAAACCTTTCTGCTGCTGCCGGACGGCCTGCAGATCGACCTCACGGTGACCAACCTCGGCACGGAAACGCTGCCGTTCGGACTGGGATTGCATCCCTACTTCGTGCGCAACAGCGACACGCGGCTGATGTTCAAGGCCTCCGGCGTCTGGCTGCCGGGCGATGACCCGATCCCGGTGCAGCATGCGACGGCTTTCCCGCCGACCTGGGACTACAACAACTTCGCGCCGCTGGAAGGGCCGATGATCGATGCCTGCTATACCGGCTGGAACGGGAAATCGGTCGTCGACTATCCGGACCGCGGCTTTTCGGTGACGATGGTGATGCCCGATTGTAACGGCTATACGCTGTTCTACCGGCCGCCCGATCTCGATTTTTTCTGCATCGAACCGATCACGCATCCGATCGACGCCTTCCACATGCCGGACCAGCCCGGTCTCGCCTATCTCACGCACGGCGACAGCTTTGCGCTGCGCGCGAAATTCCTGGTTGGTCCGTCAGCAAGTCGCTAGCGACTTATAGCCGCGCATCTCGAGCGTCGCCGCCCGGCCGTCGCACACCAGCCGCGCGCGGCTCCCCACGGCCAGCGTCGCCTTGTCGCGGATGTGCCCGAAAGGCAGCCCGGCCAGGATCGGCACGCCGATGCGCTCGCGCAGGTACGTCAGCATCGCGTCGATGCCGTAGCCGTTATCGTAGGACGTGAGCGGGCCGCCGGAAAAATCGCCGAGCACGATCGCCTTCTGGTCGAGCAGCCCCGCGTACAGCATCTGCAACAGCATCCGTTCGATGCGGTACGGGTGCTCGTTGACGTCTTCGAGGAACAGGATGCCGCCGTCCACGCGCGGCATCCATGGCGTGCCGATCAGGTGGGTGAGCATGGTCAGGTTGCCGCCCCACAGCACGCCCTCGGCTTCCAGCGCGCAGCCGCCCGGCGTCTCGAAGGCGATCACATGCGACGGCCCCTTCAGGCAGCTCCAGAAGTGGTCCAGCGTGAAGTCGCTCGGGTCGTCGCGCGAATAGTCGATGCACACCATGGGCCCGGCAAAGCTGGCCGCGCCGCGCGCCAGCAGCGCCATGTGCAGCGCGGTGAAATCGCTGTGCCCGACGAACAGCTTGCCGCAAGCCGCCAGCAGGTCGAGATCCAGCGCCGGCAGGATGCGCGACAGGCCGTATCCGCCGCGCACCGCCATCACCATCTGCGCGTCCGGATCGCGCGCCGCCGCATGCAGCTGCTTCACGCGTTCCTCGTCACAACCGCCGAAGCGCTGGTGCTTCAGCGACGGCACATAGTACTCGCGGATGTCGCATCCGGCCGCGCGCAGGCGATCGAGGCCGCGGCCGTAGGCGGCTTCGTCCGGCGCATAACCGCTCGGCGCAACGATCGCCACGCAGGTCTGGACGTTGTTTTCCATTCAATGGTCTTCCGGTGCTCGGGAAACGTCTATTGTAGTCAAAACGAAGCCGCCGTCCGCGGGAATTGCGGACGGCGGCGCATATGGGGGCGGGGTGCTCAGAAGCCGTCGAAACGGCCCCGGCGATGCGGATCGAGATACAACAGCCGCTTCAGGCCCTTGATGCCGTTGCGGTCGAAGCGCTGCCACTGCCCCTCGGGCTGGGCAAGCCGGTCCGCCACTGCGTACAGCGCGGTCGGATTCATGCCCATGCCGAGATGGCTGGCGTGCACTTCGATATTCTCCGACCGCTCGGTTTCCCGCTCGATGCAGCACTTCCAGGCGACCACGCCGTCGGTGCGGCTGAGGATCGAGGTGGTGGGCACCGGCGGCGTGCGCTTCAGCGTCGTCAGGCGCGGGTCGTCCTCGACGCGCTGGCCGCTGGCGAATTCGTACAGGCGCCATGCATTGGTCGCCTTAGGATGGCCGCTGAACGGCGTACCGAGCGTGATCACGGTGCGCACGTGATCCGGCAGTTCCTTCGCGATTTCGCGCGCATAGATGCCGCCCAGGCTCCATCCGACCAGGCTCACCTTGCGTCCGTGCTCGCGATGCAGCTGCCGCACGCGCTGCATGCAGGCTTCGATCACGCCGGGCCGCGGACCGCGGTTCAGGCCCTGCTCCCATGCAAAGGTCGCGTAGCCGCGATCCTTCAGAAAATTACGCAGCACCAGGGTGGTCATGTCGCCCGTGGCCAGGCCCGGGAACACCACCACCGGATGGCCGTCGCCCACCGGCGCGCGCTTCAGCACCGGCAGGGTGAGCAGCGAGGCCCACAGCTCCCACGGTGCGCGGCCCTCGAGCGCGAGCAGGAACCAGCCCGGCGCCCGGGGCTCTTCCTCGCCCTGCATTGCATTCTCCACGGACTTCAGGTCAGCCGCGGTTCTCCTGAAATTCAGCAATTGTGCAATCACGTTCTTCTCCCGACAGTGGTTGATCAAGCGTGGCGCACGGGCTGCGTCCTCCGTTCCGCGCCGAGGCAGCGGAGTTACCCGGCCGATGCCCGCCGCGCCTGCTGCGCCTGCATGCCCTTGCAGTGAGCGGCGATCAGGCCGGACAGTTCCCCGTCGAGCGCGGGCGGGAAGTCATGACCCATGCCGGGAACCTCGTGCAGGACCGCGCCGCTCACGAGGCGCGCGATGTCGCGGCCGCATACCACCGGCACCAGCGGATCATCGGTGCCGTGGATGACCAGCGTCGGCACCTTGATCGTGCGCAGCAGCGCCCCCTGGTCGCCGGACGATGCCACCGCGACGATCTGGCGCGCGGTCCCGCGCGGGCATACGTTGCGCCTCACGCTTTGCGCGACGCGCCGGCGCAGTTCGGCCTCGGGCGTCGGATAGCCCGGGCTGCCGATCACCCTGAACAGGCGGACGAAATGATCGATCACGCTGTTGATGTCGCGCGGGTTCGCCGGCTGCGAAAACAATGCCTGGCTGGCCGCCATCGTCGGACCCGGCAGTCCCGGCCGGCCGCTGGTCGTCATGATCGAGGTCAGCGTCAGCACGCGTTCCGGATAGCGTCCCGCCATGATCTGGCCGATCATGCCGCCCATGGATGCGCCGACGACATGCGCCCTGTCGATGCCCAGTGCGTCGAGCAGGCAGACGCCGTCCCTGGCCATGTCGTACAGCGTGTAGCCGGAAAACAGCGGCATGTGGAACAGCGACTTGAAGAACGCCATCTGCAGGTTCGGCTTGCCGAACTGATCCATCTTCGTCGACAGCCCGCTGTCGCGGTTGTCGAAACGGACCACCCGGAACCCCTGGTCGACCAGCCCCTTGCAGAACGCATCCGGCCAGGAAATCAGCTGCAGTCCGAGTCCCGCGATCAGCAGCACGGCCTCACCCTGCGGATCACCCTGTACGTCGTATGCCAGCTTGATGCCGTTGGCCTCGATGGTAGGCAATTTATTCCCTTTCAACATTGCATTGCAGCTGCATTCCTGCGGCGCGGCTATCGCACTGCAGCAATCGGCGTGCCTGCCTGGCCGCCCATAGTATTTCTTCGATTGATACCGGATTTCACTGCAAGGAAAACAACGCGGATGTAATTTCCGCACGTTGGGGTGGAAAATTTTCCTCTAAGCGGTCTTCAGTCACGCGTGGTGCCGGTGGCCTGATCGATCAGCTTTTGCGCGGCGCGCCGGCGTTCCGCGAAAAAGCGCTTGAGCAAGGTGGAGCATTCGTCGGCCAGCACGCCGCCCAGCACTTCGGTATGGTGGTTGAGCTTTTCCTGCTCGAAAAGATTGACGACCGAACCGCAGGCGCCGGTCTTGGGGTCGGGCGCGCCATAGACCACACGCGCCAGTCTCGCGTGCATCATTGCGCCGGAGCACATTGCGCAAGGCTCGAGCGTGACGAACAGCTCGCAACCGGGCAGCCGGTAGTTGCCGAGGATGTTCGCCGCGGCGCGCAGCGCCATGATTTCCGCATGGGCCGTCGGATCGTGGGTGCCGATCGGCTGGTTGAAGCCGGTGGCAACCACTTCGCCATCCTTCACCACGACGGCGCCGACCGGCACCTCGCCCAGCGCCCACGCGTTATGCGCCTGCGACAGCGCCTGCTGCATGAAGATGGCGTCGCGCGTCTCAGTCATCGGTAATCTCGGCCCAGCAGTTCGGCGTTTCATGCAGCACCAGCTTGTGCAGGCGCAGTCCGGTGCCGTAGCGGTCCAGGTATGCTGCCTTCAGGATGCCGAAGGCGGTGCGCGCGAGATTCTCCACGGTCGGGATGCAGTCGATGATCACCGTCTTGTGGCCGGGGATGCTCTCGAGGAATTCGCGCACGACGGTGTCTTTCGCATAGGCGATGAAGGCATGGTCCCAGACGTCGACCAGGTGCTGCTTCGCCAGCGCCTTGACATCGGAAAAGTCCATGATCATGCCGTTGTCGGAACTGCCTTCTTCGCGGATCACTTCGCCTACCAGCGTGATTTCAAGGGTGTAGCGATGACCGTGCAGGTTGCGGCACTGGCTCTTGTGGTCGGGAATGCGATGGCCGGCGTCGAATTCAAGCTTGCGGGTGATAGTCAGCATGGTGTTTAAGGTATGTTCAGCAGCTTGTGGGTCTGCACGCTCAGTTTCCACTTCGGGTTGTTCTTGCACAGGTCGATCGCCAGCCGCGTGTTGCGCGCCGCGTCCGGGCCGTCCATCGGCTGCAGGTAGAAATGCGCGAACGCCAGCGACTCGTACTCCTCGAGGCGCTGGTTGTCCTGCGGGACCACGACCTTCAGCTCGCTGCCCTTCCTGACAACCAGCTCCGCGCCGGCTTTCGGGCTGACGCACACCCAGTCCACGCCCTGCGGCACCGGGAGGGTGCCGTTGGTTTCGATCGCGATCTCGAAGCCGCGCGCATGCATCGCGGCGATCAGCGCCGCGTCGAGCTGCAGCAACGGCTCGCCGCCGGTAAACACGACGAACTTGCTGGCGGCATAAGAGGCCGGCCACAGGGCGTCGATCGCCGCCGCCAGGTTGTCGCTGCCGGCATACTTGCCGCCGCGTTCGCCGTCGGTGCCGACGAAATCGGTATCGCAGAACCGGCACACCGCACCGGCCCGGTCGCTTTCGCGCCCGCTCCAGAGGTTGCAGCCGGAAAAGCGGCAAAACACCGCCGGCCGCCCGGCATGGGTGCCCTCGCCCTGCAAGGTATAGAAAATCTCTTTGACGCTGTAAGTCACTTTACGCTTCCGGATCGCAGGCGCGGCGGAACGCCGCGATGCCTGCGGCATGCGGCTGCCTGACTGCGGTTAAGACGTTGTCGGGTGGGGCTTATTCCCACTCGATCGTTGCCGGCGGCTTGCCGGAGATGTCGTACACCACGCGGTTCAGCCCGCGCACTTCGTTGATGATGCGGTTGGACACCTTGCCCAGCAAGTCGTGCGGCAGGTGCGCCCAGTGCGCCGTCATGAAGTCCTGGGTCTGCACCGCGCGCAGCGCCACCACATAGTCGTAGGTGCGGCCGTCGCCCATCACGCCCACCGACTTGACCGGCAGGAAGACCGCGAACGCCTGGCTGGTCTTGTCGTACCAGGAACGGCCTTCGGCGTCGGTCGCGGCGCGCAATTCCTCGATGAAGATCGCATCCGCGCGGCGCAGCAGGTCGGCGTATTCCTTCTTCACTTCGCCCAGAATGCGCACACCGAGGCCCGGCCCCGGGAACGGGTGGCGGTACACCATGTCGTGCGGCAGGCCGAGCGCCACGCCAAGTTCGCGCACCTCGTCCTTGAACAGTTCGCGCAGCGGTTCGAGCAGCTTCAGGTTGAGCGTCTCCGGCAGGCCGCCGACGTTGTGGTGGCTCTTGATGGTATGCGCGGTCTTCTTGCCCTTGCCGGCGCTTTCGATCACGTCCGGGTAGATCGTGCCCTGCGCCAGCCACTTCGCATTCTTCAGCTTGCCGGCCTCGGCCTGGAACACTTCGACGAACTCGCGGCCGATGATCTTGCGCTTTGCCTCCGGGTCGGTGACGCCGGCCAGCTTGCCCATGAACTGTTCGGTCGCGTCCACGCGGATCACCTTCACGCCGAGGTTCTTGCCGAACATGTTCATCACCATCTCGCCTTCGTTCAGGCGCAACAGGCCGTGGTCGACGAACACGCAGGTGAGCTGGTCGCCGATCGCGCGGTGGATCAGCGCCGCCGCCACACTGCTGTCGACGCCGCCCGACAGGCCGAGGATCACTTCCTCGTTGCCGACCTGCTTGCGGATCGCCTCGACCGCTTCGGAGATGTAGTCGGGCATGTTCCAGTCCGACTTGCAGCCGCAGATCTCGTGCACGAAACGGCCGAGGATAGCCTTGCCCTGCACGGTATGGGTGACTTCCGGGTGGAACTGCACCGCATACAGCTTGCGCTCCTCGTCGGCCATCGCCGCGATGGGGCAGTTGTCGGTCGATGCCATCAGCTTGAAGCCGGGCGGCATCTCGATGATCTTGTCGCCATGGCTCATCCATACCTTCAGCATGCCGTGGCCTTCCGCGGTGACGAAATCTGCAATGCCGTTCAGCAGCGCGGTATGGCCGCGGGCGCGCACTTCCGCATAGCCGAACTCGCGCACCTTGCCCATCTCGACCTTGCCGCCGAGCTGCTCGGCCATCGTCTGCATGCCGTAGCAGATACCGAGCACCGGCACGCCGGCCTCGAACACCGCTTTCGGCGCACGCGGCGTGTCGCCTTCGGTGACCGAGTTCGGCCCGCCCGACAGAATGATGCCGGCGGCGCCGTAATTGCGCACGAAGTCGTCGCTGACATCGTAGGGATAGACCTCGGAGAAGACGCCTGCCTCGCGCACGCGGCGGGCGATCAGCTGGGTGACCTGGGAACCGAAATCGAGAATGAGGATTTTAGAGTGCATGGGATGTGCTTCAAATTTCAGGATAAATCGGGAGTCGCGTTGACGACGCGGTTGCGCCCGGCGTCCTTGGCCGCGTAAAGCGCCATGTCGGCGCGGCTGATCAGTTCTTCGGTGGTCGCGGTCGGGAACACGTCGGTCGACGCGACGCCGGCGCTGAGCGTCAGATGCAGCGTCGCGCCGCCGATCACTTCCGGCTGCGACGCCACCGCTGCGCGCATGCGCTCGGCCACCGTCATCGCCGTCTTGTGCGATGAACCGGGCAGCACGATCAGGAATTCCTCGCCGCCGTACCGTCCCAGCGCTTCCTGCGGCCGGATGCAGGAGCGCAGCCGGCTGGCGACTTTCACCAGCACCGCGTCACCCGCCGGATGGCCGTAGGTGTCGTTGATCTTCTTGAAGTAATCCAGGTCGGCGACAATCAGCGACAGCGGCACGCCCGCCTTGTCGCAACGGATCGCTTCGATCGTCAGGATGCGCATGATCGCACCCCGGTTCCAGGTACCGATCAGCGGATCGATCAGCGACTTGCGGCGCAGGTTCTTGTTCTTCTTCTCGAGGTCGAGCTGCGAGGCGGACAGCGAACGCAGTTCGAGCTCGCGCTCGACCAGCGCGGCGAGGTCGGCCAGCAGCTGCTTCTCGCCTTCGCGGAATGCGGCTCGCGGCGCATAGTCAAGCAGGCAGATGCGGCCGGCGACCGACTTGTCCATGTTGCAGACCGGGTGCGACGCGAAGAAGCGGATATACGGGCTGCCGGCGACGCGGCGGTGCGCCGCGAACGGTTTGTAGCGGCTGGTGTCGGTGACCGCGAACGCCTCGTTCGGCACTTGCACCTCGTGGCAGAACGCGGTCTCGATCGCCTCCATCGAACCGTCGCCTTCCGCCGCTGGCGCCGGTGCATTCCCGAGCACGATCACGCAGTTGGCGACATCGAACAGCGTCTTGCCGATGCGGCGAATGCGCAGCATCGGCTGGTCGGCCTGCTGCGCGTCCGCTTCAGGCTGCAAGGCAATCGCCTGGCTGCCCGCCCGCACCGCGCTGCCCGCGTTCATGGATGCGCCACCTGGTTCATGCGGTCGCCGCGCTCAGTCCGCACGGTAGTTCGGCGCTTCCTTCGTGATCTGCACGTCGTGCACATGCGATTCGCGCATGCCCGCCGAAGTGATTTCCACGAATTCAGCCTTCTCGCGCAGTTCGTCGATGGTCGCGCAGCCGCAGTAACCCATCGAGGAGCGCACGCCGCCGACCAGCTGGTAAATGATCGCCAGCACGCTGCCTTTGTACGGCACGCGGCCTTCGATACCTTCGGGAACCAGTTTGTCCGCATTGTTCGCCGAATCCTGGAAGTAGCGGTCGGCGGACCCTTCCGACATCGCGCCCAGGCTGCCCATGCCCCGGTAGGACTTGTAGCTGCGGCCCTGGTACAGAATCACCTCGCCCGGCGCCTCTTCGGTGCCGGCGAACATGCTGCCCATCATCACGCTCGACGCGCCGGCGGCCAGCGCCTTTGCCACGTCGCCCGAGAAGCGGATGCCGCCGTCGGCGATGCAGGGAATGCCGGTGCCCTCGAGCGCGGCCGACACGTTCGAAATCGCGGTGATCTGCGGCACGCCGACGCCGGCCACGATACGGGTCGTGCAGATGGAGCCCGGCCCGATGCCGACCTTGACGCCGTCGGCGCCATGTTCCATCAATGCCCTCGCAGCGGCCGCGGTGGCGATGTTGCCGCCGATGACGTCCACCTGCGGGTAGTTCGACTTGACCCACTTCACGCGGTCCAGCACGCCCTTGGAATGGCCGTGCGCGGTGTCGACGACGATCACGTCGACGCCGGCCTTCACCAGCAGGTCGATGCGTTCGTCATTGTCGGGACCGACGCCGACGGCGGCGCCCACGCGCAGCTTGCCGTGCTCGTCCTTGCAGGCGTTCGGGTGTTCGGTCGCCTTCTGGATATCCTTCACCGTGATCAGGCCGCGCAGCTCGAAGGCGTCGTTCACCACGATCACGCGTTCCAGGCGGTGCTTGTTCATCAGGCGCTTGGCTTCCGACAGGTCCGCGCCCTCCTTCACGACCACCAGCTTCTCGCGCGGCGTCATCTTGGCGCGCACTTCGGCATCCAGCTCTTCCTCGAAACGCAGGTCGCGGTTGGTGATGATGCCGACCACCGTCTTGCCTTCCACCACCGGGAAGCCGCTGATGCCATGCTGCTCCGACAGCGCGATCACGTCGCGGATGCGCATCGTCGGCGGAATCGTGATCGGATCGCGCACCACGCCGGACTCGAAGCGCTTGACCTTCGCCACTTCGCGCGCCTGGTCCTTCGGCTTGAGGTTCTTGTGGACGATGCCGATGCCTCCCTCCTGCGCCATCGCGATCGCCAGCCTCGCCTCGGTGACGGTGTCCATCGCCGCCGACAGCAGCGGAATGTTCAGCGTGATGTTGCGCGTCAGGCGCGTTTTGAGGGAGGTGTCTTTGGGGAGGATGTCCGAATGTGCCGGGACGAGCAGCACGTCATCGAACGTGAGTGCTTTCTGGAGTAGACGCATAGTGATTCCTATAGGCGCAAAAGCGGATTATACAGTAATCCTCCCGGCAAGTCCCTCCCGCGCAAGCCGCGCCGCGCCTGCCCGCGCGCTTCATTGACAGCGACGGCAAAGCATGGCGAAATCCTTCCATGTCCCGGATTCAAGGAAACCCATGAAGCAGCCTCCTCTCAGGCTCCTGGCGGCGGCGGCCGTCATGCTTGCCATCGCCGGCAGCCACCTGCCGGCCGCGGCGCAATATGTCTGGCTCGATGAAAAAGGGACAAGACAATACTCCGACATGCCGCCGCCGCCGTCGGTGCCGGCCAGCCGCATCCTGAAGCAGCCCGGGAAAGCAGTCGCCCCGGCATCCGGTCCCGCAGCCGGGTCCTCGGACGGGAAGCCGGCCTCCGCGCCCGCCCCGGCCGGTGAAATGAGCATCGCCGAGAAGAACGCGGAATTCAAGAAGCGGCGCATGGAACAGGCGGAGAAGGAAAAGAAGGCTGCCGAAGAGGCAAGACTTGCCGCGGAAAAGGCCAAGAATTGCGAACGCGCGCGGGATTACCAGCGGGTGCTGGATGCCGGCGAGCGCGTGGCCCGGATCGACAAGAATGGCGAGCGCGCTTTCTTGACAGACGAGCAACGCGCACAGGAAAGCCGGGACGCCCGGCGCGTGCTGGAAGGCTGCAAGTAGGCGGGCGGCCCGCCGTCACTGCGCCTTCTGCTCTTCCTTTTTCGCTGCCCGCGCGCGACGCGATTCCTTCGGGTCGGCCACTAGCGGCCGATAAATCTCCACCCGGTCGTGCGCGCGCAGCACCGTGTCCAGCGCCTTGAGCTTGCCGTATATCCCGACGCGGTTGCGCGCAAGGTCGATTTCCGGCGCTTCCTGCAACAGGCCGCTGGCGCGGATCGCGGCTTCCACGGTGGCGCCCTCGGCCACCGTTAGTTCCCGCAGCACCTGCCTGTCCGGCCGCGCATAACAGACCTGAACCCGGATCTCAGCCATACACCGTCTCCGCGCGCTTGCAGAAGGAATCGACGAAACTGTTGGCGATCATGTTGAATACCGGCCCGATCACCTGTTCCAGCACCCTGCTGGAAAATTCATAGTGCAGGTCGAACTCGATCTTGCAGGCGTCCGCGCGCAGCGGCTTGAAGGTCCAGGTGCCGTGCAGATGCTTGAACGGCCCTTCCAGCAGGTTCATCGTGATCGAGGCCGGCGCAATGTGGACATTTTCGGTCGAGAAGGTCTGCTTGACGCCGTGGTAGTTGATCTGCAGTGTGGCAACCACCTTTTCGCCTTCGCGCTGGCGCACCTCGGTTCCGCCGCACCACGGCAGGAATTTGGGATAGTCCTCGATGCCGTCGACCAGCGCATACATCTGCTCGGCGCTGTACCCCAGCAATACCGACTTGTGAACCACAGCCATTGGAAATACACCGTTTGTTAGAATACGAGATTGAATTTTAACTGAGCCGCTCTGTTTCCCACATTCATGACGATTGTTGATAATAAAAAAGCCTTCCACGACTACTTCATCGAGGAGCGTTACGAAGCCGGCATGGTGCTACACGGGTGGGAAGTCAAGGCGATTCGCGCCGGTCGCGTGCAGCTGAAGGAAGCCTACGTGATCGTGCGCCAGGGGGAAGTCTTCCTGTTCGGCGCCCATATCAGCCCGCTGCCCACCGCATCGACCCATGTCAACCCCGACCCGGTACGCACCCGCAAGCTGCTGCTCAACGGCGAGGAGATCAAGAAGCTGATCGGCAAGGTCGAACGCTCCGGCTACACGCTGGTGCCGCTGAACCTGCACTACACCAAGGGCCGCATCAAGTGCGAGGTCGGCCTGGCCAAGGGCAAGAAGCAGCACGACAAGCGCGAGAGCGAAAAGCAGCGCGACTGGCAGCGCGAACAGCAGTCGATCATGAAGCAGCACCGGCGCTAGGCGCCCGGCTACGCGCCCGGCGCGCAACGCGCCGGCGAGCGGCCACGCTCGCGACGCGGGGCGCGGTGCCCCGAGGGCGCCGCGGACTGCTGATGCCGCGCCAGCCGGGGCTCAGTTCCCCTTCTGCGACTTCACCACCTGCATCGCCCCCGCGATCAGGCCTCCGATATCGCTCATGTCGGCCGGGATGATCAGCGAGTTGTTGGTCTTTGCGAGCTGGGAGAACGCATTCACGTATTGCTCCGCCACCTTCAGGTTGACCGCATCCGCGCCGCCCGGTTCGCGAATCGCCGCGGCCGTCTTGCGCAGCGCCTCGGCGGTTGCTTCGGCAATCGCCAGGATCGATGCCGCCTGCCCTTGCGCACGGTTGATCGCCGCCTGCTTTTCGCCTTCCGACCGGGCAATCGATGCTTCCCGTTCGCCGTTGGCAATGTTGATCTGCTCCTGCTTGCGCCCTTCGGAAGCCGCGATCAGCGCGCGCTTTTCGCGCTCCGCGGTGATCTGCTGCTGCATCGCATGCAGGATCTCATTGGGCGGCGTCAGGTCCTTGATTTCGTAGCGCAGCACCTTCACGCCCCAATTGGCCGCGGATTCGTCGATCGCATTGACGATCGCGCGGTTGATGTGCTCGCGCTCCTCGAAGGTCTTGTCCAGCTCCATGCGGCCGATCACCGAACGCAGCGTGGTCTGCGCCAGCTGCGTGATGGCGGCAATGTAATTGGACGAGCCGTAGGAGGCGCGCATCGCATCGGTCACCTGGAAATACAGGATGCCGTCGACCTGCAGCTGGGTGTTGTCCTTGGTGATGCAGACCTGGCTGGGCACGTCGAGCGGAATCTCCTTCAGCGAATGCTTGTACGCGATGCGGTCGACGAAAGGCAGCACGATGTTGAGTCCCGGACCAAGCGTCGCGTGATACTTGCCGAGCCGTTCCACCACCCATGCATGCTGCTGCGGCACGACATTGATGGTCTTGATGACAAACACCACCGCGACGATGAAGAGAACCAGGCTGACATTGCCGAACGTGATATCCATTGCGCCTCCTTATCGGTGTTTCGATCCGCTGTTCGCGACGATGAGGCGGTTGCCTCGCACTTCCCGGATTACATGGGCGCCGGGCACTGCCGGCGCGCCCTGCTCCAGTTCCACATCCCACAATGCGCCGCGGTACATCACGCGGGCGGTGCGCACGCCCCCTTCGCCGCCGCTCCAGGCGTCGACCACCAGGGTCTGCCCGATGTCGAGGTTCACATTGGGGTCGCGCCGCGCATCGCTGCGCACAATCCTTCCCCAGCGGCTGCGGCGCAAGCCGAAGGTCGCGAGCACGCCGATCGTCGCGGCCGCCACGAATTGCAGCGGCATTGCGCCGCCGGCCAGCGCGGCTGCGCCGCCAGCGGCAAATCCGATCGCGATCATCAGCAGGTAGAACGTTCCCGTGAACATTTCCACCGCGACCAGCGCTCCCGCCAGCACGAACCACGCGATCCAGTCTGTCATCCCCACCCTCCTTGTCGACAAGGCATTATAAAAACAAAAAGCCCCCGCAGCCGAAGGCATGCGGGGGCGCAATACAGAGGTACTGCTGTTTTTGTTAGTTGTTGTCCGGTCACAAACTGGCTCAAGTCTAATCGAAAACCCTACTGCACAAAATGTTTTAGCTCAGGTTTTTGCCACCTTACAACAGTTCGCAGCAAATAAAAAACGCGGGCGCGGGGCCCGCGTTTTCCCGCTGCGGTACGCACAAGTACCGGTCAACCCGCCGATGCCAGTTTCTGCCAGGTGTCGATCACGGTATCGGGGTTGAGCGAAATCGACGCGATCCCCTCCTTCATCAGCCACTCCGCGAAATCCGGGTGGTCCGAAGGACCCTGGCCGCAGATGCCGATGTACTTGCCCTGCTCGCGGCAAGCCGCGATCGCCTTCGACAACAGCGCCCGCACCGCGTCATCGCGCTCGTCGAAATCCGCTGCCAGCAGTTCCATCCCGGAGTCGCGGTCGAGACCGAGCGTAAGCTGGGTCAGGTCGTTGGAGCCGATCGAGAAACCGTCGAAATACTCGAGGAAGCGTTCCGCGAGGATCGCATTGGACGGCACTTCGCACATCATGATCAGGCGCAAGCCGTTCTCACCCCGCTTCAAGCCGTTGCGCGCCAGCAGGTTGACCACTTTCTCCGCCTGGCCAAGCGTGCGCACGAAGGGCACCATGATCTCGACGTTGGTCAGGCCCATGTCGTTGCGCACCCGCTTCATCGCCTGGCATTCCATCTCGAACGCTTCGGCGAAATCCGCCGCAAGGTAACGTGCCGCGCCGCGGAAGCCGAGCATCGGGTTTTCCTCGTCCGGCTCGTAGCGCGAGCCGCCGATCAGCTTCTTGTACTCGTTGGACTTGAAGTCCGACAGGCGCACGATCACCGGCTTGGGCCAGAACGCCGCGGCAATCGTCGCCACCCCTTCGGCCAGCTTGTCCACATAAAACGCCTTCGGCGACGCATGACCGCGCGCGACCGACTCCACCGCCTTCTTCAGGTCGGGATCGACGCCGGGATACTCAAGGATCGCCTTCGGATGCACGCCGATGTTGTTGTTGATGATGAACTCGAGGCGGGCCAGGCCGACGCCGCCGTTCGGGATCGACTGGAAGTCGAAGGCGAGCTGCGGATTACCCACGTTCATCATGATCTTCAGCGGCAGCGACGGCAGTTCGCCGCGCGACACTTCGGTCACTTCGGTTTCCAGCAGCCCGTCGTAAATCTTGCCTTCGTCGCCTTCCGCGCAGGACACGGTCACCAGCGTGCCGTCCTTCAGCACGTCGGTCGCATTGCCGCAGCCGACCACCGCCGGCACGCCGAGCTCCCGCGCGATGATCGCCGCATGGCAAGTCCGGCCGCCGCGGTTGGTGACGATCGCCGACGCGCGCTTCATCACCGGCTCCCAGTTCGGATCGGTCATGTCGGCCACCAGCACGTCGCCCGGCTGCACCCGTTCCATTTCAGACGGATCGCGGATCACGCGCACCGGGCCGGCGCCGATCTTCTGACCGATCGCGCGGCCGGCGGCGAGCACCGTGCCGCTGCCCTTGAGCTTGAAGCGCTGCTGCGCCTCGTTCGCCTTCTGCTGCGACTTCACCGTTTCCGGCCGCGCCTGCAGGATGTAGAGCTTGCCGTCGCGGCCGTCCTTGCCCCACTCGATGTCCATCGGCCGACCGTAGTGCTTCTCGATGATCACCGCGTACTTCGCCAGTTCGACGATTTCCTGGTCGTTCAGGGAATAGCGGTTGCGCAGTTCGATCGGCACGTCGACCGTCTTCACCGAGCGCCCGGCCTTGGCCTCGCCGGTGAACTCCATCTTGATCAGCTTGGAACCGATGTTGCGGCGGATGATCGGCATCTTGCCCTGTTCCAGCATCGGCTTGTGCACATAGAACTCGTCGGGATTGACCGCGCCCTGCACCACGGTTTCGCCCAGGCCGTAGCTGGACGTGATGAACACGACGTCCTTGAAGCCGGATTCGGTATCGAGGGTAAACATCACGCCGGCGGCGCCGACGTCGGAGCGGACCATGCGCTGCACCCCCGCCGACAAGGCCACTTCCGCGTGGGTGAAGCCCTTGTGCACGCGATAGGAAATCGCGCGGTCGTTGTAGAGGGAGGCGAACACATGCTTGATCGCTTCCAGCACGTTGTCGATGCCGACCACGTTCAGGAAAGTTTCCTGCTGGCCAGCGAAGGAAGCATCCGGCAGGTCTTCGGCGGTCGCCGAAGAGCGTACCGCGAACGACACCTCGGCCGCGGAATCGGCGACGAGCCGCTGGTAGAACTCGCGGATCTCCTGTTCCAGGCGCGGCTGGAACGGCGTGTCGATGATCCACTGGCGGATTTCCGCGCCGGTCGACGCGAGCGCGCGCACGTCGTCGACGTTGAGCGAGGCCAGGCGATCGGCGATGCGCTGCGCCAGCGACGCGCCGCCGTCTTGCGCATGCGACAGGAAATCGCGGAAAGCCTGCGCGGTGGTCGCGAAACCGCCGGGCACGCGCACGCCGGCGCCGGCCAGCTGGCTGATCATTTCGCCGAGTGACGCGTTCTTGCCGCCGACGGACTCGACGTCCGTCATTCTCAGGTTTTCAAATGAAGCTACGTAAGTAGCCCCCTGGGTCGCCCCGGTTGTGACTGCGTTGGACATGACTACCTCTATTTTGATGATGGGAAATCTGCATATGTGCCTTCGCCCTGGCGCTCTTTTTGTTATTCTTCGTGAACGCTGCGTGCTGCCAATAATTGAACGTCATTTTACAGTCTGCAACCGCAGCTTGCCGGACACAATTTAGAACTTTTCATGCTTTCTATTTGAACAACATTATGCCAGACTCGCCCGCCCACCTCCTGCCGCCCGCCGACCGCACCGTGTTTTTCGTTTCCGACGGCACAGGCATTACCGCGGAAACCTTCGGGCACTCGGTCCTGACGCAATTTGAATTGCGTTTCAAGCAAGTCCGCCTGCCCTTCATCGACACGCTGGACAAGGCGTACGAAGCAGTACGGGAAATCAACGCCGCCTGCGCGCGCGACGGCAAGCGGCCGATCGTGTTTTCGACGCTGGTGAAGTCCGACCTGTCTTCGGTGGTGCGCCAGTCCACCGGCATGCACATGGACCTGATCCAGACCTTCGTCGAACCGCTGGAGCAGGAACTCGGGGTGAAATCGACGCATACCGTCGGCCGCAGCCACAACATCGCGGATTCGGAGGACTACAAGAACCGCATCGAGGCAATCAACTTTTCGCTCGCCCATGACGACGGCCAGTCGGACCAGAACCTCGCCGCGGCAGATGTCATCCTGGTCGGGGTGTCACGCTCCGGCAAGACGCCGACCAGCCTTTACCTCGCGATGCAATACGGTATCAAGGCCGCCAACTATCCGCTGATCCCCGAGGATTTCGAGCGCGGCAAGCTGCCTGGCGGCCTGGTGCAGTTCAAGAAGAAGCTGTTCGGGCTGTCGATCGCCCCGGATCGCCTGGCCGAGGTGCGCAACGAGCGCCGGCCGGGGAGCAAATATGCCGCGCTGGAAAACTGCCGCTATGAAGTGAATGAAGCGGAAAAGATGATGCGCCGCGAGGGAATCCGGTGGATGTCCTCCACCGCGAAATCCATTGAAGAGATTGCAACGATGATCCTGCAGGAGATCAAGTCCGACAAACGGGCATATTGAATGAACCGCCGGCGCGGAGCCGGAGTCTGAACGCCGCGGGCACTCGTGCCGGCGGCGTTTTTTGTTGTCCTTTCGGCAGGCAAAAAATTATTGTTCCGGACTTACGCGAAACTTACATTCCGCCTCACGATCGCATATAAAGAGAGTAAAGACATCGGAGGAGATGGCCATGGATCTCGTGCTGCTGGAAATCGTCTTATGGGCCTGCCTGCTGTTTTTCTTCTGGGCGCTGAAAGAAGGTTTGAGTCAGGTGGAATCCGATATCGAGTCGCTAGGACTGGTAACCAATACCCGGAATGCGATGGCGGAAAAGGGCGGCCTCCGGTTCGACCAGCCGGAACGCGTCGAGGAACCGATCGGCACCTGGCGCGATGCATCGATTTATCGCTATGCGGTCATCCACGGCAGGACCTACCAGTTCGACCGCATCTGTCCGCCGGAATCGGGAATGAAGCTGGACCCGGATGAACGCTGCGTCGCACCGGGCATCGTGTATCAGGAATGCTCGCAGCAACTGCTGCCGCAGTGAATCAAGCCTTGGATCGGCGCCGCTGCCTGACCTGTTCGAACAGGCATACGGCGGCGCTGGCAGCCACGTTCAGGGACTCCATCTGCCCCAGGTGCGGAATCGCGACCGTATCCGTGGCGAGGTCCAGCAGATCCGCCGATACCCCCTGCCCTTCATGCCCGAACAGCCAGGCGACCGGCTGGTCGAGGTCCGCTTCGTAGACGGTCCGCGCCGCATGGGAGCTGGTGGCCAGCACCGGCACCCGAGCCGAACGCACGACCGCGGCCAGGTCCGCATTTTCCGCGATCGCGAGCACGAAATGCGCGCCCATGCCGGCGCGCAGCACCTTGGGCGACCAGGCGAACGCGGTGCCCTTGCTGCAGTAAACATGCCGGATGCCGGCCGCCGCCGCACTGCGCAGGATGGAGCCGAGGTTGCCCGGGTCCTGCAGGTTGTCAAGCAGTACCGCCGCATGTTTCAGCGCGGCAGGAACCGCGACCTGCGGCGTGTCCACGACGAACATCAGGCCAATCCCGTTTTCCACCTGGCTCACCGCCTGGTAGAGGGAGTCCGGCAGCGCAATGCATTGCACCCGCGCCGCCTCGCAGCGCTGCACCACCGCCTGCACCTCGGGATGCGCCATTGAGGTTTCGCTCGCCACGCAGAACGGCGGCATGCCGGCCTGGTCGAGATAGGCCTGGCACAGGTGCACGCCATCCAGCAGCGAGCGCCCTGCCTTGCGGCGCGCCTGGGAACTCGTCGCGAGCTGCTTCAGTTCCTTGTACAGCGGATTGTCCCGCGAAGTGATGGTTTTCATCCCGGTGCCTTACTTGGTGTGCGGCTGTGGCGCCGGCAGGTCCAGCAATTCCCGCACCGGCGCGTACGACTTGCGGTGCACCGGCGATACGCCGTGCAGGCGCAGGCGCTCGAGATGCAGCGCCGTCGGGTAGCCCTTGTGCTGGTCGAATGCGTAATGCGGATACTGCTGGTGCAACTGCATCAGCGCCGCATCGCGCGCAGTCTTCGCGAGGATCGACGCGGCCGATATCGCCGGCACCGTATCGTCCCCCTTCACGATCGCCTCGGAGCGGACCGGCATCACCGGGCAGCGGTTGCCGTCGATCAGGGCGAGCGTGGGCGCCGGATGCAATCCCTCCACTGCGCGCCGCATCGCGAGCATGGTCGCCTGCAGGATGTTAAGCGCATCGATTTCGAGTTCGGAACACTGCGCGACCGACCATGCGAGCGCACGCGCCTTGATCTGTTCCGCGAGTTCGTTGCGCCGCGCCTCGGTCAGTTTCTTCGAGTCGCGCAAGCCCTCGATCGGGCGCGCCGGGTCGAGGATCACCGCAGCCGCAAAGACCGCGCCGGCCAGCGGCCCGCGCCCTGCCTCGTCGACGCCGCAGATCAGTTCACCGTCGTGGGCGAACAGCGCGAGGCTGTCGTTGCGCCGGTTCATGCGGCCGCCTTCCTGCCGATCAGTTGCAATACCGCCTGTGCGCTTTCCCGGGCCGAGTCGCGCAGCAGGCTGTGGTGCATGTCGGTGAAGCGCTGATGCAGGCGCCGGCGCAGGGTGTCGTCATTCAGCTGGCTCCACAGCGCATCGGCCATTGCTTCGGGCGTGGCCGCGTCCTGCAGCAGTTCCGGCACCAGGAACTCGCGCGCAAGAATATTGGGCAGACCGACCCAGGGCTGATAGGCCATGCGCCGCATCACTTGCCATGAAGCACGCATCATCCTGTAGCCGATTACCATCGGCTTCTTGAACAGCGCGACTTCCAGCGTCGCGGTGCCCGACGCGACCAGCACGCTGTCGGCGGCAGCGATGGCTGTGTGCGACTGCCCGGAAAGCAGCTGCAGCGGCACATCGCCGAGCCCGGCCTGGGCCAGCAGTGCGGAAAAATAGGCGCGCTGCTTTTCCCCCGCCATCGGGACCACCACCCGCACCGACGGGTCGCGCTGCAGGATGCGCTGCGCCCCCTGGATGAAGGCGACGCTATTGTATTTCAGCTCCGACATGCGGCTGCCGGGCAGGACCGCGATCACCTTGGCCGCTGCAGGCAGGCCGAGCGCCGCGCGCGCGGCAGAGACGTCGGGTTCGAGCGGAATCACTTCCGCCAGAGGGTAGCCGACATAGGTCGCCGGGATGCCGGCCTTGCGGTAGATCTCTTCCTCGAACGGAAAGACCACGAGCATGTGCGACACCGCTTTCGCGATTTTCTTGATGCGTCCGGCGCGCCACGCCCAGATCGACGGGCTGATGAAATGCATGGTCGGGATGCCGGCCTGCCTGAGCTGGATCTCGAGGCCGAAGTTGAAGTCGGGCGCGTCGACGCCGATGAATGCCGCCGGCCTTTCCGCCAGCAGCATGTCGCACAACGCATTCTGGATGCCCTTGATCTCCCGGTAGTGCGCGAGGACTTCGAACAGCCCGCGCACCGACAGCTTTTCCATCGGCCAGTCGCTGTGAAAGCCGTACTCCGCCATTTTCGGGCCGCCGATGCCATGGATGCGCGCGTCCGGCAGCTGCGGCCGCAGGCCCGACAGCAAGCGGCTCGCCAGCAGGTCGCCGGAACTCTCACCGGCGACCATCGCGATGGAAAGCTCAGCGGACGATGCCACGGGTAGACGCGTCGAGGAATTCGCGCAGCCGGCGCAGGTGCGGCGCGGACGCGGGCGCGTCCGCCTCCGCCTGGGTGAGCGCGGATTTCGCCTCATCCAGCGTGAGGCCGGACTTGTAGAGCGTCTTGTAGGCATTGCGCAGATCGCCGATCTGCTCGCGCGTGAAGCCGCGCCGCTTCAGCCCTTCGATATTGATGCCGTACGCCGCGGACGGATTGCCGGATACCAGCACGAACGGCGGCACGTCCTGCGTCACGCTGGTGGTCATGCCGACGAAGGCATGCTCGCCGATCTGGCAGAACTGGTGGACCGCGGAAAAGCCGCTCATGATCACCCAGTCGCCCACATGCACGTGGCCGGCAAGGCTGGCGTTGTTCGAGAAAATCGTATTGTTCCCGACCACGCAGTCGTGCGCGATGTGCACATAGGCGAGCAGCCAGTTGTCGCTTCCGATGCGGGTCACGCCCGTGTCCTGCGCCGTTCCGCAGTTCAGCGTGCAGAATTCACGGATCAGGTTGCGGTCGCCGATCTCGAGCCTGGTCGGTTCGCCGCCGTACTTCTTGTCCTGCGGCGGTCCGCCGATCGACGCAAACTGGAAGATCTGGTTGTCGCTGCCGATCGTGGTATGGCCGCCGATGACCACGTGCGGACCGATCCTGGTGCCGGCGCCGATCTTCACGTTCGGCCCGATCACCGAATACGCGCCAACCTCGACCGAATCGTCGAGCGCCGCGCCCGGTTCAATGATCGCGGTTGGATGGATGAGTGTCATTACTGCCCCGCTGGCTGGCTCGCATCCGCCGCGCTGCGCATGGTGCACATCAGCTCCGCCTCGACAGCGACCTGGCCGTCGACGGTTGCCTGTGCCTTGTATTTCCAGATGCCGCGCGCGGTGCGCAGGATTTCCACTTGCATCTTGAGCTGGTCGCCCGGCTCCACCGGACGCTTGAAGCGCGCGCCGTCGATGCCGACAAAGTAGACCACGCTGTTGTGATCCGGTTTCTGACCCATGGTGAGGAAGGACAGCAAAGCGGCGGTCTGCGCCAATGCCTCGATCATCAGTACGCCCGGCATCACCGGCTTGTGCGGAAAATGGCCGTTGAAGAATTCTTCATTCACAGTCACGTTCTTGATCGCGGTAATGGTCTTGCCGGATTCCCATTCCAGCACGCGGTCGACGAGCAGCAGCGGGTAACGATGCGGGAGGTATTCTTTGATTTGATTGATATCGAGGGTTTTCATTACTTTTTTTCGGTGAGCGACTTGATAGTTTTTTCCAGCTCGCGGATTTTCTCACGCATCGTTCCCAAATTGCGCACGATGGCTGCAGATTTTTCCCATTCAGCATTCTTTGCCAGAGGATAGAAACCGGTGTACTGGCCGGGTTCCAGGATGGAGCGCGTCACCATGCTGCCGGACGAGACGTGCACGTTGTCGACGACGGTCAGGTGGCCGAGCACCATCGCGGCGCCGCCGAAGGTGCAGTACTTGCCGATCTTCGCGCTGCCGGCCACGCCGACGCAGCCGGCCATCGCGGTGTGCGCGCCGATCTGGCAGTTGTGCCCGATCTGGATCTGGTTGTCGAGCTTGACCCCGTCCTCGATGATGGTATCGGCGAGCGCGCCGCGGTCGACGGTGGTGTTGGCCCCGATTTCGACGTCGTCCCCGATCACCACGCGGCCGGTCTGCGGAATCTTGATGTAGACGCCGTTTTCACGGGCGAAGCCGAAGCCGTCGGCGCCGATCACCGCGCCGGAATGGATGATGCCGCGCTTGCCGATCTCGCAGCCGGCATGAAAGGCGACGTTGGCGAAGAAATGCGTGCCCTCCCCGACCCTCGCATTGCGGCCGATGAAGCAGCCGGCATCGATGACCGCGCCGGCCGCGATGGCGGCACCGGCTTCGACCGTGACGTTCGGCCCGATGGTCGCGCCCGCGTCGACCCGCGCCTCCGGATGCACGACGGCCGCCGGATGGATGCCCGGCCGGACCGGCTCCGCATACAGCTCGACGAAAAACTGCGCTGCGCGCGCAAAATAAGCATAGGGGTTGTCGGTGACGATGCGCGAGCCGCCGTACACGCCGGCCAGCGCCGCATCGTCCGCGGGTGACAGGATCAGCGCCGCCGCCTTCGTCTGCCCTGCCTGATTCCGGAATTTGGGATTCGAAAGAAAGGTGATGTGCGATGCGTCCGCGCTATCGAGCGGTGCGATGCCGGAGACTTCGGCTTCGGCATCGCCTGTCAGCTGGCCCCCCAAGCGTTCGACCAATTTTCCCAGCCGAGTGCGCATTCTGGACCTCTTTGAAACGTTGAATCTTTACTTGTTGAGCGCCTTGAGCACCTTGTCCGTGATATCGATTCGCGGGCTGGCGTAGACGGCTTCCTGGAACACGATGTCGTACTTTTCGCTTTCGGCGATCTGCTTGATCACCTTGTTGGTACGCTCCAGCACGACGGCGAGTTCTTCATTGCGGCGCTGGTTCAGGTCTTCGCGGAATTCGCGCTGCTTGCGCTGGAAGTCCTTGTCCAGGTCCGCCAGTTCGCGCTGGCGCTTCATGCGGTCAGATTCGGACAGGATCGCCGCATCCTTGTCGAGCTTGTCGGACATGGACTTCAGGCGGCTTGCCATGTCCTGCAGTTCCTTCTCGCGCCGGGAGAATTCCTGTTCTATCTTCGCCTGGGCCGCCTTGGCGGGCGCGGCTTCGCGGAAAATCCTCTCGGTGCTGACGAATCCGACTTTCGACTCTTGCGCATGGGCGCCGGCCAGCGGAAGCAATAATGCCGCGAGCAGGGTCATGCACTTGAGCGGCGTCGATGTTGTAATGAAGGACTTCAAGGTCGTTCTCCGCAGGTCAAATTACTATTATGCCATCCCTTGGAGAGTGTCATGAACTGGATTGGGGGTCGCACAGCCCGAGAACCGGCCGAATGCCAGGCGCGGGACTGGCCCGTGGTGGTTCCACGGGCCAGTCCCGCACCACCGCAGGCGGCCGGTTATCGGGGCTCCCCGGAGGGCTCGGTCGAGAAGGGACGCATTGCGGTGTAAGAGGGGGCGCCGAGCCCGCTTGCGCAGGCACCCAGCCTGCACGGCGCGCCGCGGGCGCCGCGCCCCCCGCACTGCATCCCTTCCCGACCGAACGCGACCCCCAATCCAGCTCATGACACTCTCTAGAAACCGGTACCGAGCTGGAACTGGAAGCTCTGCTTGCGATCGCCCTCCTTCGCGTTCAGCGGCACGCCGTAGCTCAGCTTCAGCGGTCCGATCGGCGACACCCAGCTGATGCCGGCGCCGACGGAATAACGCAGGTCGGACACCTTAAGCTTCTGGTCTTCGCCGAACACGTTGCCCGCGTCGAGGAAAGTGAACCAGCGCAGTGTACGGTCGTTGCCGGAGCCGGGGAACGGGAATTGCAGCTCGGCATTGGCGATGATGCGCGAGGTGCCGCCCAGCGGGTCGCCATTGCGCGCGCGCGGGCCGAGCGACGAACCCTCGAAACCGCGTACCGAGCCGATGCCGCCGGCATAGAAGTTCTTGAAGATCGGGTACGGCTTGCCGCCGAGACCGCCGCCATAATCGATTTCGCCGTTCAGCGCGAGAGTTACCGCGCGGAAGAACGGACGGAACCACTGGTGCTGATACATTGCCCGGTAGTACTTCAGGCTTCCGGCCGGCGCGATTTCGAGATTGACGCGCTGGTAGCGGCCGTTGGTCGGCACCAGCGCGCTGTCGCGGCTGTCGCGCTGCCATGCGGCGGTGAGCGGGAAGCCGGTGGTGGTGGCTTCCGTGCCGTTGCCGAAGTCGATCACATAGCGTTTGTACAGTTCCGGGCTGTCGTTGAATCCCGGGACGCCGGTATACGTCAGCACGTTCGTACGCTCGACGCCGATGCCGAAGAACACGGTATCGACTTCCGAGAACGGCACACCGAACTTGACGTTGGCGCCGGTGGTGCGTACCTGGTAATCGCCGGTATTGACTTCCGGCGGACGGGTCGTGCGCAGGAACAGTTCGTAACTGCGGCTGATGCCTTCGTCGGTGAAATACGGCGTGACCTGCGACAGTGCCAGCGTCTTGTTGCGGCGGCTGGTGTTGACGTCGACACCAAGCGTATTGCCGCTGCCGAAAGCGTTGGCCTGCTGGATCGAGCCGGTCAGGATGACTTTCTCGCTGCTCGAAAAGCCGGCGCCGAGCAGGATATTACCGGTCGGCTTTTCGGCGACGGTCATGTTCACGTCGACCTGGTCGGTGGTGCCCGGCACTTCCGGCGTCTCGATGCTGACTTCCTTGAAGTAACCGAGACGGTCGACGCGGTCGCGCGACAGCTTAATCCTTTCGCCGTCATACCAGGAATTCTCGAACTGGCGGAATTCGCGGCGGATCACTTCGTCGCGCGTCTTGGTGTTGCCGGCGATATTGATGCGGCGCACGTAGACACGCTTGCCGGGGTCGACCAGCACGGTGAAGCTGACTTCCTTCTTTTCGCGGTTGATCTCCGGGTTGGCATTGACGTTCGCGAACGCGTAACCGAAATTGCCGAGCCGCTCGGAAATCTTTTTCACGCTCTCAGCCAGCCTTTCGCCGGAGTAGACGTCGCCGCTCTTCAGTTCGATCAGCTGCTTCAGTTCTTCCTCGCGGCCGAGCATCTCGCCTTCCAGCCTGACGTCGCCGACGGTGAACTTCTCGCCCTCGCTGATGTTGATCGTGATGTAGATGTCCTTCTTGTCCGGCGTGATCGACACCTGCGTGGACTCCACCTGCATCTCGAGGTAACCGCGGTTCAGGTAATGGGAGCGCAGGGCTTCGATATCGCCGGTGAGCTTTTGCTTGGAATACTGGTCGGCCTTGGTGTACCAGGTGAACCAGCCGGGCGTGCGCAGGTTCAGCAGGCTGAGCAGTTCGCTGTCCGGGAACGCCTTGTTGCCGACGAAGTTGATCTGCTTGATGCGCGCGACCTCGCCTTCGTCGACGGCGAAGGTGATGTTGACGCGGTTGCGCTCCACCGGCGTCACCGTCGTGGTGATCTGCACGCCGTACAGGCCGCGCGACAGGTACTGGCGCTTCAGTTCCTGCTCGGCGCGGTCCACCAGCGCCTTGTCGAAAATGCGGGACTCGCCCAGGCCGATATCCTTGAGCGCCTTGGTCAGCGTGTCCTTGTCGAATTCCTTGGTGCCGGAAAAGTCGACCCCGGCGATCGCCGGACGCTCTTCCACGCTGACGACGAGCACCTCGCCCTCGACTTCGATCCGCACGTCCTTGAAGAAGCCGGTTGCGTACAGCGCCTTGATGGCAGCCGCGCCCTTTTCATCGGTATAGGTTTCGCCGACGCGCACCGGCAGGTAGCTGAATACCGTTCCTGCTTCGGTACGCTGGATTCCCTCTACCCGGATGTCCTTGACGACAAACGGATCGACCGCCAGCGCATGACCGGTGCACAACGCGAATGCGGCAGCTGCGAAAAGACGACGTGGGAAAAAAGGTTGAGGGAAACGCTCGGAATATAATTTCATCGGTTGTTTTATTATCAATATCCTTGCGTTCGCCAGCGGCAGAGCCGCAAGGACTCAGGACATGAGCCGTACGATGTCGTTGAAGACGGCAACCGCCATCAAGGTCATCAGGATGCCCACTCCCGCTCGCTGGGCCATTTCTCCGATCCGTTCGGGAATGGCCCGGCCGGTCAAAAGTTCCAGCGAATAATACAGTAAAAGCCCCCCATCTAAAACCGGTATGGGGAGCAGATTCATGACGCCCAGGCTGATGCTGATGAAGGCGATGAACGTCAGGTAGCTGATCATGCCGATGCGCGCGGTCTGCCCGGCGTAGTCGGCAATGGTGATCGGCCCGGTGATATTCTTCCACGACAGCTCGCCGACGATCATTCTACCAAGCATCTTCAGTGTCAGGACGCTGGTATCCCAGGTCTTGCGGACTGCCTTGCCGAGCGCGGCCAGCGGCGCCTCGCTTGCAACGATCATTTCCGGCGTGAGCGGGACTTCCGCCTTGATGCGGCCGATGGTCTGGTCGTTTTTCGTGACGGCTTCCGGCGTCACGCTGATGGTGAACGGCTGCCCGTCGCGCACGCCAGAGACCTGCAGCGTCTTGCCGGGCGAAGCGCGGACCAGTTCGACGAACGCAAGCCCGTCGACCAGCGGCCGGCCGTCGACTGCGCGGATGTCGTCGCCTTCCCGCAGGCCGGCCTGCATGGCCGGGCCGTCGGGCACGATCTTTCCGAGGACAGCCTTGGGACGGGCCAGGTCCAGGCCGAGCTTGGCAAGGAAATCGCCTTCCAGGTCGGAGGTCGACAGGCTGTCGAGCCGGACCGTGAGGAGGTCGTCGCGTCCCGGCGCGGCCGGATTCTCTATGCCGAGCGTCGCCGGAGTCTTGTCCACCGCGAGCTGCATCATCTTCCAGCGCAGGTCGGACCAGATGCGCACCGGCTCGCCGTTGACCGAGGTGATGAGTTCGCCGCCGCGCAGCCCCGCCTGATGGGCAGCCGTCTGTTCCGGCACTGCGCGCAGGCGGGTATTGGGTTCGGGAATGCCGTAGCTGTACAGGCCGGCGAACACCGCGATGGCGAGCAGGAAGTTGGCCAGCGGGCCTGCCGCGACGATCGCGATGCGCTTCAAGACAGGCTGCCGGGTGAATTCCCGCGCAAGGTCGGAGGCGGGCATGCTGCTCAGGTCCTGCTCGCGCGCATCGAGCATCTTGACATAGCCGCCCAGGGGAAGGATGGACAATGCCCACTCGGTCTGGTCGGGGCCGTAGCGCCGCGACCAGATGATCCTGCCCATGCCGACGGAAAAGCGCAGGACCTTGACCCCGCACCAGCGTGCCACCCAGTAGTGTCCGAGCTCATGCACGACGACGAGAACGGCGAGCGCCGCAAGGAAGGCAACCACGGTATGCAGCAGAGTCATGTTGTACCTGTCTTCAAATGGCGGACAGCGCGACCTCCCTGGCGCGACGGTCCTGTTCCAGAAGGGCGCCGATATCGGTGATATTGCCGTGGGGCAGCGCCTCCATGACGCGGGCGATCACACGGTCGATCGTCCGGAACCCGATTCTTCTGTCCAAGAATGCTTGGACAGCAACCTCATTTGCTGCGTTCAGTATAGCGGGGGCTGTACCGCCCGCCAACAACGCATCGTACGCCAGCTTTAGGCAGGGAAAACGCTGGAAATCCGGCTTGTGAAACGTCAGCTGGCCGATCTGCGTCAGGTCGACCGCGGCAACGCCGGATTCGATACGTTCCGGATAGGCCAGCGCATGCGCGATCGGGGTGCGCATGTCGGGATTGCCGAGCTGCGCCAGCACCGACCCGTCCACGTAAGACACCATCGAATGAATCATGCTCTGCGGATGGATCACGACCTCGATCTGCGCGGCGGCGGCGCCGAACAGCCAGTGCGCCTCGATCACCTCGAGGCCCTTGTTCATCATCGTCGCCGAATCGACGGAAATCTTGCGCCCCATCACCCAGTTCGGATGGGCCACCGCCTCTTCCGGCGTAACCGATTCCAGCGTCGCAACATCGCGTTTGAGGAAAGGTCCGCCGGATGCGGTCAGCAGCACCTTGGCGATCCCGTGCCTGGCGGGCTCGCGGCTGTAGGACGCAGGCATGCACTGGAAGATGGCATTGTGCTCGCTGTCGATGGGCAAAAGCGTGGCGCCGCTGGCCTGGACCGCTTCCATGAACAGGTTGCCGGACATGACCAGCGCTTCCTTGTTCGCCAGCAGCACCTTCTTGCCGGCGCGTGCCGCCGAGAGCGTCGGCGCGAGGCCGGCCGCGCCCACAATGGCGGCCATCACGGTGTCGCATGCCGGCGCGCCTGCCACCCGGCACAAGGCCTCTTCGCCGTACGCCACTTCGGTGCTGACGCCTTTTTCCTGCAGCATGGCGGACAAGGCCGCCGCGGCATCGGCCGAACCGACCACCGCAACCTCCGGCCGGAAACGCTCGCACTGCTCGGCCAGTTCCCTGACGCGGGCGTGCGCGGTCAGTGCATATACCTGGTACCGGTCGGGGTGCCGGCCCACCACGTCGAGCGTGGAAACGCCGATGGAACCGGTGGCGCCGAGAATCGTAATACGCTGCATTCAAACACCTAATATCAAAGCCACGCGCCGACCAGCACCGCAAACGGCAGGGTCGGGATCAACGCATCGATGCGGTCCAGGACGCCTCCGTGGCCGGGCAGCAGGTTGCTGCTGTCCTTCATGCCGGCGCGGCGCTTGAGTTGCGATTCGAACAAGTCGCCGACAATGCTCGCCGCGACCATCACCGTCATGACAAGCGCAAAGCCGGCCCAGCCCCAGCCGGCGAGCACGCGCGGCGCAAAGGTGTCGGCCAGCGCGGGATGCATCGCCGAGGCGGCCGCTAGCAGCAGCACCGCGATCCAGCCGCCGACCGCGCCTTCCCAGGACTTGCCGGGAGAAATCGAAGGCGCGAGCTTGCGCTGGCCGAATGCCTTGCCGGCAAAATACGCGCCGATGTCGGCAACCCAGACGATGGCCAGCACCGACAGCAGGTACAGCGGCGATTGTCCGAACAGCGCAACGATCGCCACGAAACAGCCGAGGATGGCGACGCCGTAAAAGCCATTGAGCAGCCGGTTGCCGAAACCATCCAGCGGCGGCAGGCCAACCGCGAGCGAAGGCGTCAGGCGGACGGCCCAGATCGCCATGCACAGCGCAAACAGCAGCGTGGCGCCCGACAGGTCGCCGCGGAAGACAATGAATCCGAATACCGCGGTCCAGACCACGGCGCCGAGCACCGGCTGGCTGTTCTTGAACAAGCGGAAGCATTCCCAGGCGGCGGCGCCGAAGAACGCCGCGCTCACCAGGGCAAAGAAGAGAAAGGATTCCGAATATAAGACTATGAGCAGGATCGCCAGCAACACCAACGCCGTGATGACGCGCGTCTTGAGCATCAGGACGCCTTCTTCTGTTCGATCAGCTGTTCGCTGGTACGGCCGAAACGGCGTTCGCGATGCTGATAGGAAGCGATCGCGCGATCCAGCTCGGCGCCATCGAAATCCGGCCAATAGGTCTCGGTGAAATAGAACTCGGTGTACGCCATCTGCCACAGCAGGAAGTTGGACACGCGCTCCTCGCCGCCGGTGCGGACGAACAGGTCGGGCTCGGGCGCGTAGGCCATCGACAGGTGCGCGGCCAGCTGGTCTTCCGAGAAATCCGCGGTGCCGGGGTTGGCGGTGACCATTTTGCGCACCGCCTGCATGATGTCCCAGCGGCCGCCGTAGTTGGCGCAAATGGTGAGTGTCAGCCGGGTATTGCCGGCGGTGCGGCGCTCGGCGGCTTGGATCAGCTCCTGCAGTTTCGGATCGAAACGGGAGAGATCGCCGACGACCTTCAGCCGGATGCCGTTGATGTGCAGCTTCGCGACTTCGCGCTCGAGCGCGATCACGAACAGGCGCATCAGCAGCGATACCTCGTCCGCGGGACGCCGCCAGTTTTCGGAGCTGAACGCGAACAGCGTCAGGTATTCGACGCCGCGCTCGACGCAGGCCTCGACGATCGTGCGCACGGCCTCGACGCCCTTCTTGTGGCCGGCCACACGTGGCATGTAACGCTTGGTCGCCCAGCGTCCGTTGCCGTCCATGATGATGGCAATGTGGCGGGGAACGGCCGACACCGCGGGGACCACTTTGGTTGAACTGAGATGGGTCATGAGAGGCCTGATGCGAAAAAAGGATTGTCGCTGGATCCCGGTCGTGCTGCGGACCGGGCACGTCTCATCGAAACACGCACCGGGGACAGGACTGTCGGAGCGGTCAACTCTGCTCCGTTGCGGCGCGGGCGGCAACTGCGGGTTTGCGCGCTCCGCCGCCGGGGGAGCGCGCCGCCGACCGGTCAGACGGTCAGCAGTTCCTTCTCTTTTTCTGCGATCAGCTTGTCGATTTCGGCGACAAACTTGTCGGTCAGCTTTTGCACGTCATCCTGGGCGCGGCGCTCGTCGTCTTCCGAGCACGCCTTGTCCTTCAGGAGCTTCTTCAGGGCTTCGTTGGCGTCGCGGCGGATGTTGCGCACCGCAACCTTCGCGTCCTCCCCTTCGCCCTTCACCATCTTCACGATTTCCTTGCGGCGCTCCTCGGTCAGCGCCGGCGTCGGCACGCGGATCATGTCGCCCTGCGTCGACGGATTCAGGCCGAGATCCGACTCGCGGATCGCTTTCTCGATCACGTTGACCATCTTCTTTTCCCAGGGCTGCACGCCGATGGTGCGGGCGTCCAGCAAGGTCACGTTGGCGACCTGGCTGATCTGGGTGGGGGTACCGTAATAATCGACCAGCACGTGGTCCAGGATGCCGACGTGCGCGCGCCCGGTGCGAACCTTCGCCAGGTCCGCCTTCAGCGTCTCGATCGATTTGTGCATCTTCTGCTCGGCGGTTTTCTTGACATCAACGACTGCCATTCTGCTCTCCTCTTCTGCAACGAGTACGACTCAGTTATACATGAACCAGCGTGCCTTCGTCCTCGCCCAGGATCACATTTTTCAATGCGCCCGGCTTGACGATGGAAAACACCTTGATCGGCAGCTTCTGGTCCCGGCACAGCGCGAACGCGGTTGCATCCATGACCTGCAGATGCTTGGAAATCGCCTCGTCGAAACTGATCGTCGCGTAGCGAACGGCATTGCGGTCCTTGTTCGGATCGGCGCTGTACACACCGTCGACTTTCGTCGCCTTCAACACAATCTCCGCACCGATCTCCGAGCCGCGCAGCGCGGCGGCGGTATCGGTCGTAAAGAACGGGTTGCCGGTACCCGCGGCAAAGATCACCACCTTGCCTTCTTCCAGGTACTGCAGCGCCTTCGGGCGCACATACGGCTCGACAACCTGCTCGATACTGATGGCGGACATCACGCGGGCGGTGATACCGGCCTGGCGCATGGCATCGGCCAGCGCCAGCGAATTCATCACCGTCGCCAGCATCCCCATGTAGTCGGCGGTTGCGCGGTCCATGCCCTGCGCACCCGGCGCGACGCCGCGGAAGATGTTGCCGCCGCCGATCACGATTGCCAGTTCCACTCCCAGCCTCGCCACTTCAGCCACGTCCGCCACCATACGCTCGATGGTTGCGCGGTTGATGCCGTACGCATCGTCGCCCATCAGCGCTTCACCGGAGAGTTTGAGGAGGACGCGCTTGTAAGCTGGTTTTGTCATGGGCAAAAACTCCAAATATTGTCCGATTTTCGGTCGGTCATTGGTTCGCGCCCGTCTTCATCACCTGAGCCCTCGTGAGGCTACAGATTAGATGAAAACCGGGATTTACGGTGCATTTCGATATTGATGAATCGTAAGAAAATGTCATCTGGCAATGACTTACCACGAATCATCAATATCGCGATGCCTTGCTGCCGGTGATTTCTGTTCACCTAGAAAAACGGGCCTTACGGCCCGCTTTTCTTTCTTACGCCTGCTTGGCGGCGGCGACCTGTGCGGCGACTTCCGCCGCAAAGTCGTCCTGCTTCTTCTCGATGCCTTCGCCGACGACGTACATCGTGAAGGACTTCACCGTCGTGTTGGCAGCCTTGAGCATCTGCTCGACGGTCTGCTTGTCGTTCTTCACGAACGGCTGGTTGAACAGCGAGACTTCCTTCAGGTACTTCTGGATCGAGCCTTCGACCATCTTGGCGACGATGTCGGCCGGCTTGCCGGATTCGGCAGCCTTCTGCGCAGCGATGGAACGCTCTTTCTCGATCAGGTCCGCCGGCACTTCATTGGACGACAGCGCCACCGGCTTCATCGCGGCCACGTGCATCGCGACATCCTTGCCGACCTGCTCGTCGGCGCCGTCGTACTCGACCAGCACGCCGATGCGGGTGCCGTGCAGGTAGGACACCAGCTTGGAGCCGGTTTCATAACGCTTGAAGCGGCGGATGGACATGTTTTCGCCGATCTTGCCGACCAGCGCGGCGCGCACTTCATCCAGGGTCTTGCCTTCGACTTGCAGCGCGGACAGCGCAGCGACGTCGGCCGGGTTCTTTTCCGCGACCAGCCTGGCGGCGGTGTTGGCCAGCGCGATGAATTCTTCGTTCTTGGTGACGAAGTCGGTTTCGCAGTTGACTTCGATGATGGCGCCGACGCCGCCGGAGATGAAGGTCGCGACCACGCCTTCGGCGGTGATGCGGGAAGCCGCCTTGGAAGCCTTGCTGCCCAGCTTCACGCGCAGGATCTCTTCCGCACGTGCCATGTCGCCGTCGGCTTCGGCCAGTGCCTTCTTGCATTCCATCATCGGCGCGTCGGTCTTCGCGCGCAGTTCGCCTACCATCGCTGCGGTAATTGCCGCCATGTCGTTTCTCCTAAATTCAATGGGCGTCCATTCGGACGCATTCAATCAAAATACGTTCAAGCCGGCTAAAAAAAAGGGGCGAACAGCTGTTGCCCCTTCTTTGAAGCCCGACACATCAGGCGCAGGCCTTTAAGCCTGCTCGCCAACCTCAACGAATTCGTCGCTGCCGCCCTTGACTGCTTCCAGCACGTCAGTGGTTGCATTGGCACGGCCTTCCAGGATCGCGTCTGCCACGCCGCGTGCGTACAGGGTGATCGCCTTGGAGGAGTCGTCGTTGCCCGGGATGACGTAGGTCACGCCTTCCGGGGAGTGGTTGGTATCGACCACGCCGATGACCGGAATGCCCAGCTTGCTGGCTTCGGTGATGGCGCCCTTGTGGTAGCCGACGTCGATCACGAAGATTGCGTCAGGGATGCCGCCCATGTCCTTGATGCCGCCGATGGACTTCTGCAGCTTTTCCATCTCGCGCTGGAACATCAGCGCTTCCTTCTTGCTCAGCTTCTCGACGGAACCGTCTTCGATCGCCGCTTCCATGTCCTTCAGGCGCTTGATCGAGGTCTTGATGGTCTTGAAGTTGGTCAGCATGCCGCCCAGCCAGCGCTGGTCGACATACGGCATGCCCGCGCGCTGGGCTTCAGCGGCGAGGATCTCGCGCGCCTGGCGCTTGGTGCCGACGAACAGGATGGTGCCGCGGTTGGCGGCGAGTTGGCGGATGTACTTCATCGCCTCCTGGTACATGCCCAGGGTCTTTTCCAGGTTGACGATGTGAATCTTGTTGCGATGACCGAAGATATACGGGGCCATCTTGGGGTTCCAGAAGCGGGTCTGGTGACCGAAATGGACACCGGCTTCCAGCATTTCGCGCATGGTAACGGACATTGAATTTCTCCAGGGTTGGGTCTGGAATCCGATCAGTCACCCTTGGTCTAACCCTTGGGCACCCTTTGGGACCGGATTCGCGATTTTAACGAAGTTTCACTTGAAGTCATTTCAAGCTAACCCGAGATTCTACCTTAGTTCCGGAGATTTATTCAAGACGAAAACCGACTGGGTCCGCGCGGACAGGCAGCGGCTCGTCTATAATCGCAAATTGATTACTTTTCACGCTTCCGGGCGTAGTTTGAGCTGCTATGGGTTCCATTTCAATCAAGACAGAAGACGATATCAAGGGCATGCGCATTGCCGGCCGCCTGGCCGCCGAGGTGCTCGACTTCATTGCGCCGCATGTGAAGGCCGGCGTCACCACCGCGGAGCTGGACCGTCTCTGTCATGACTACATGACCAATGTACAGGGCACCATTCCCGCGCCGCTGAACTATTGCCCGCCGGGTTACACCCCCTATCCGAAGGCGATCTGCACCTCGGTCAACGATGTCGTCTGCCACGGCATCCCGGGCGACAAGGTGCTCAAGAACGGCGATGTGCTCAACATCGACATCACGGTGATCAAGGACGGCTACCACGGCGATACCAGCCGCATGTACTACGTCGGCGAGCCGTCCATCCTTGCGAAAAGATTAACGGAAGTTACCTTCGAGTGCATGTGGCTCGGCATCTCCAAGGTCCGTCCCGGCGCCCATCTGGGCGATATCGGTTACGTGATCCAGCAGCACGCGGAAAAGGCCGGCTACAGCGTGGTCCGGGAATTCTGCGGCCACGGCATCGGCAAGGTGTTCCATGAAGAACCGCAGGTCCTGCACTATGGCCGTCCCGGCACGCTTGAAAAGCTGCTTCCCGGTATGATTTTCACGATCGAGCCGATGATCAATGCCGGTCGCCGCGAGATCCGCGAAATGGGCGACGGCTGGACCATCAAGACCAAGGACCGCAGCCTGTCGGCGCAATGGGAACACACGGTGCTGGTGACCGAGACCGGTTACGAAGTGCTGACCGTGTCCGGCGGCATGCCCCCTCCCCCGGCCTTCATCCAGCAGGCGGGCACGCCACAGGCGGCAACCGCATAGACATGGCGTCCCTTGCATTGACGCTCAAGGAGCAGCTGAGAACCGAGCGCCAGGCAGCGATTGCGGCATTCCAGGCAGACGGCAAACCGGAACAACTGCTGGCGCGCCTGCGGGTGAACGTCGATAACGCGCTCACGCAGGCATGGGGCAGCTTCGCGCTGCCGCAAAGCGCCGCGCTGGTGGCGGTCGGCGGTTACGGCCGCGGGGAGCTGTTTCCGCACTCCGACGTCGACGTGCTGATCCTGCTCGACGCGCCGCCCGACAACGCGATCAAGGGCAAGCTCGAGGAACTGGTCCAGCTGTTCTGGGACATCGGTCTGGAAATCGGCCACAGCATCCGCACCGTCGACGAATGCCTGGTCGAGTCGGCCGCCGACATCACCGTGCAGACCAGCCTGATCGAGAGCCGGCTGGTCACCGGCAACCGCAAGCTTTACCAGTTCCTGCGCGAGCGCCACACCGCCGCGATCAATCCGCAGGCGTTCTTCCAGGCCAAGACGCTGGAAATGCGCCAGCGCCACGTGAAATACGAGGACACGCCGTACAGCCTGGAGCCGAATTGCAAGGAAAGCCCCGGCGGGTTACGCGACCTGCAGGTGATCCTGTGGGTCGCCAAGGCCGCCGGCCTCGGCGATTCCTGGCGCAAGCTGGCCGAGCGCGGCCTGATCACGCCCACCGAAGCGCGCCAGCTCATGCAGAAGGAACGCGCATTCAAGGATATCCGTATCCGCCTGCATATCCATACCGGGCGGCGCGAAGACCGGCTGGTCTTCGACGTGCAGACGCCGATCGCGCAAACCTTCGGCTTCCAGACCACCGAGACGCGCCGCGCCAGCGAATACCTGATGCAGCGCTATTACTGGGCGGCAAAAGCGGTCACCCAGCTCAACACCATCCTGCTGCAGAACATCGAAGCCCAGCTGTTCCCGCAGCCGGGATCGCCGCAGCCGATCAACGAGCGCTTCAACGAAATCAACGGCCTGATCGATATCGCGCACGACGACACCTTCCAAGCGACGCCGTCGGCGATGCTCGAGGTGTTCCTGCTGATCGCGCAGCATTCCGAACTCAAGGGCATGACCGCGCGCACCTTGCGCGCGCTCTGGCACGCGCGCTTCAAGATCGATGCCAGGTTCCGCGCCGATCCCGCCAATCGCGCGCTGTTCCTGCAGATCCTCAAGGCGCCGCAAGGCATCACCCATGCGCTGCGCGGCATGAACCAGACGAGCGTGCTCGGGCGCTACCTGCCGAATTTCCGGCGCATCGTCGGCCAGATGCAGCACGACCTGTTCCATGTGTACACGGTCGACCAGCACATCCTGATGGTAGTGCGCAACGTGCGCCGCTTCACGATGACCGAGCATGCGCATGAATACCCGTTCTGCAGCCAGCTGATGGCCAATTTCGCCCAGCCCTGGCTGCTGTACATCGCCGCCCTCTTCCATGACATTGCGAAGGGGCGCGGCGGCGACCATTCGAAGCTGGGCATGGCGGATGCGCGCCGCTTCTGCAAGGAGCACGGGATGTCGCGCGAGGACACCGAGCTGATCGTGTTCCTGGTCGAGCATCACCTGTCGATGTCGCTGGTGGCGCAGAAGCAGGACCTGTCCGACCCCGACGTGATCCGAAACTTCGCCAACCTCGTCCAGGACGAGCGCCACCTGACCGCGCTGTACCTGTTGACGGTGGCGGATATCCGCGGCACCAGCCCGAAGGTGTGGAACGCGTGGAAGGGCAAGCTGCTCGAAGACCTGTACCGGATGACCCTGCGCGTGCTCGGCGGCGAGGATCCGTCCACCGAGCACGAGCTCAGGAACCGCCAGCAGGCGGCGCTCAAGACGCTGCGCCTGTACGGGCTGCCGGAAGGCGCGCACGAGCGCCTCTGGCAACAGCTCGACGTCGCCTACTTCCTGCGGCACGAGGCGGCCGACATCGCCTGGCAGACGCGCTCGCTGTACACCAAGACGGATAGCGACAAGCCGGTGGTGAAATGCCGCCTGGCGCCGATCGGGGAAGGCGTGCAGGTGGCGGTCTACGTGAAGGACCAGCCGGACCTGTTCGCGCGCATCTGCAGCTATTTCGACAGAAAGAACTTCAGCATCCTGGATGCGAAGATCCATACAACCAGGCACGGCTATGCGCTCGATACCTTCCTCGTGACCGAGCCCGCATTCGCGAACAACTACCGCGACATCATCAGCCTGATCGAACACGAGCTCACCGAGCTGCTGGAGTTGCGGGGCCCGCTGCCGCAGCCGACCAGGGGTCGGCTGTCGCGCCTGTCGCGCACCTTCCCGATCACCCCGACCGTCGACCTGCGGCCCGACGAACGCGGGCAGTACTACCTGCTTTCCGTCTCCGCCAACGACCGCAACGGCCTGCTGTACTCCATCGCCAACGTGCTCGCCAAGTACCGGGTGAACCTGCACACGGCGAAGATCATGACGCTCGGCGAGCGCGTCGAAGACGTGTTCCTGGTCGACGGCCCGGTACTGAGCAACGCACGCAGCCAGATCCAGTTTGAAACCGACCTGCTGGATGCCCTGCGCATCTAGATTTTTCCTGCATACACCATGACCGAACCTCTCCGCCTTTCCAAACGCATGTCCGAACTCGGCCTCTGCTCGCGCCGCGAAGCCGACGAATGGATCGAGCGCGGCTGGGTGCGGGTGGACGGCAAGGTGGTCTCCGAGCTGGGCAGCAAGGTGCTGCCGCACCAGCGCATCACGATCGAACGCCAGGCCAGCGCCGAGCAGGCGCGCCGCGTCACCATCCTGATCAACAAGCCGATGGGTTACGTGAGCGGCCAGGCGGAAGACGGTTACAAGCCGGCGGTGACGCTGGTCAGCGCGGCCAGCCGCTGGAAGGAAGACAAGGCGCCAACCCAGTTCCATCCCGCCCAGCTGCGCAGCCTGGTGCCGGCCGGCCGGCTCGACATCGACTCGGTCGGCCTGCTCGTGCTGACGCAGGACGGCCGCATCGCCAAGCAGCTGATCGGCGAAGACACTTCCATCGAGAAGGAATACCTGGTGCGGGTGCAGTACATGAAGCCGGGCAAGCTGCCGGATTCGGACCTGAAGCTGCTGAACCACGGCCTGTCGCTCGACGGCAAGAAGCTGCTGCCGGCAAAGGTGCGCTGGCAAAATGACGACCAGCTGAACTTCATCCTGCGCGAGGGCAAGAAGCGCCAGATCCGCCGCATGTGCGAGGCGGTCGGCCTGAAGGTGCTGGGCCTCAAGCGCGTGCGCATCGGCCAGGTCAAGCTGGGCGAGCTGCCGGTCGGGCAGTGGCGCTACCTGCGCCCGGACGAGAAGTTCTAGCGGCTTTACTGGTGCCAGTCGCCGTCGCGGTCGCGGGCGACGATTTCCGCATCCCTGGCGAACATCGCCGCCAGTTCCTCGCGCGCCTGCGCCGCCATCGAGATCATCTGCTGCTGGTCCTTGTAGTGCGGATACACCGTATGCAGTGTCTTCAGGTTGTGCGCGCGGAATTTCATCGCCGCCTGCCGCGCTTCGTAGGCGTCGAAGCCGAGCTGCTGCAGCGCGCGCCGCCCCAGCTGCAGCGCCGCTTCGAAGGTTTCCCTTTCGATCACCGTCACGCCGCGATCCATCAGGTCGTAGTAATGCGTGACGTTGCGCGCGCGCGCCAGCACCGGCAGCGCGGGAAATTCCGCCTTCACCGCATCGACCAGCGCCAGGCTTTCCTCGATCCCGTCCACCGCGACGATCAGCGCGCGCGCCTCGCCGGCACCGGCCGCGCGCAGCAGGTCGATGCGGGTTGCGTCCCCGTAATACACCTTGTAGCCGAACCTGCGCAGCAGGTCGATCTGGTCGGGGTCGTGATCCAGCACCGTCACGCCGACGCCGTTCGCATGCAGCAACCGGCCGACAATCTGGCCGAAGCGGCCGAAGCCGGCGATGATCACCGGTTCCTGCCGGCCGTCAATGGCGTCGGCGGAACGCTTCCCGGAAGCGCGGAAACGGGGCATGACCAGCTTGTCATGCAGCACGAGGAGCAAGGGCGTGGCAACCATCGACATCGCCACCACCACCATCAGCACCGACGACATTTCCGTGCTCAGCACGCCGCCGGCGGCCGCCGCGCCGAAAATCACGAACCCGAATTCGCCGCCCTGCGACAGCAGGACCGCGAACAGCGGCCGCTGCGCGGGAAGGATGGCGAAATACCGCGCCAGCAGGAACAGCAGTGCCGTCTTGATCACCAGGAACGTGCACAGCAGCGCGGCGATCAGCAGCGGATTCTTCAGCAGCACGCCGAAGTCGATCGACATGCCGATCGCAATGAAGAAGAGCCCGAGCAGCAGGCCCTTGAACGGCTCCAGGTCGGTCTCCAGCGCATGCCGGTATTCGGAATCCGCAAGCAGCACCCCGGCCAGGAAGGTCCCCAGCGCCATCGACATGCCGACCGATTGCATCAGCAGCCCGATGCCCACCACCAGCAGCAATGCGAATGCGGTGAACACTTCCCGGATCCCGGTTTTCGCGATTGCCCGCATGATCGGCCGCGTCAGGGTGCGGCCGACGACCACCAGCGCAATGATGACCGCGGCGGCCTGCAGCGCGCCAAGCCAGCCGGCGTTGCCGCCGCCGCCCGCGCCACCCAGCAGCGGAACGATCGCGATCATCGGTATGGCGGCGATGTCCTGGAACAGCAGGATGGAAAACCCGGCGGAGCCGGCGGCGGTCGGCAGCAGGTGACGTTCCTCGAGCGTCGCCAGCGCGATGGCGGTGGAGGAAAGCGACAGCCCGAGCGAAGCGATCAGAGCCGGCTTCCAGTCCACCCCGAATGCCAGCGCGGCGCCAAACAGCAAGGCGGTCGTCGCGCCGACCTGGGCACTGCCCCAGCCGAAGATCGAGCGGCGCAACGCCCACAGCTTTTTCGGATCCAGTTCGAGGCCGATCAGGAACAGCAGCAGCACCACGCCGAATTCCGAAAAGTGCAGGATTTCCTCGACACCGCTGATCAGGCGCAGGCCCCAGGGGCCGATCACGATACCCGCCACCAGGTAGCCCAGCACCGCGCCCAGCCCGAAGCGCCGCGCCAGCGGCACCGCGATCACCGCCGCGGCAAGATAGACCAGCGCATTGAACAGCATGCCGTGCATCATCACGACTCCCGGCAATGCTGGCGGTCGGCCGCTTCCGGCGGGTACGGGGCGGCGGGAAGCTGTTCGGCCCAGCCCGGATAGGACGCGAGCATGCGCGCGTAAGACGCTGCATGCTGCTCCAGCATGTCATCGTCCACGCGCCGCGCGCCATGCAGGATCAGCGGCGGCAGCCAGCGCATGCCGCAGAACAGGACGGTCTGCTCGATGGGCGGCAGAAAATCGGAAAAAGGCCGGTGGTGATACCCGTCGGGCGCATAGGACGACTGCGTGCCGCCGGTGGTCGCCACCAGCCAGAAATCCTTGCTCCTCAGCGCATCGCCGCCGCGCCCGTATGCCCAGCCGTGTTCCAGCACCGTGTCCACCCACTCTTTCAGCAGCGCTGGCATGCTGTACCACTGCACCGGGAACTGGAAGACGATCAGGCTGCTTTCTTCCAGAAGACGCTGTTCATGCGCCACATCGATGTGGAAATCAGGATAGGTTTCATACAGGTCGTGCACCTGCACATTGTCAACCGCGCGCGCCGCCTCGAGCAGGCGGCGGTTGCCGCGCGAATGGCGGTGGCCGGGATGCGCGTACAGCAGCAGGATGCGTGGCTTCGAAGACATGATGGGCGGCATATTCCTGAGCGATACCGCGCTCCGGCGGTGTTACCAGCAACAATACCAGCAAGCCGCCGCTGCTGCTGCGGCAGCCGTTTCGCGTTCAGTCGTCGGCGCTGTCGATGAGGCCAGGAAACAGCACGTCGACGAAGCCGAAGCGGGAAAAATCCTTGATGCGCATCGGATAGAGAATGCCGGAAAGATGGTCGCATTCATGCTGCACGACCCGCGCGTGGAAACCTTCGGCCTCGCGCACCACGGGCTTGCCGTACTGGTCCATCCCCTCGTAGCGCAGCCGGCTCCAGCGCGGCACGACGCCGCGCATGCCCGGCACCGACAGGCAGCCTTCCCAGCCCTCCTCGGTTTCCGCGGACAGCGGCGTCAGGATCGGGTTGACCAGGATCGTTTCCGGCACCGGCTCCGCGTCCGGATAGCGCGGGTTGTGCTTGAAGCCGAAGATCACGACCTGCAGGTTGACGCCGATTTGCGGCGCGGCCAGGCCGGCGCCGTTGGCCGCGCGCATCGTGTCGAACATGTCCTCGACCAGCGCATGCAGCCCCGGCGTGTCGAACTGCGTCACCGGCTCCGCCTGCCGCAGCAGGCGCGGGTCGCCCATTTTCAGGATGTCACGAACGCTCATTTC
>NZ_DASPLS010000058.1:0-4663 GCF_035627455.1 Noviherbaspirillum sp. | reverse complement strand
AAGGATATCGAACATCGACGGCTGCAGCGGCACGACGACCTTGTCGGCAATGCGCAGCACTTCGTCCAGCCGCGCGCCGCCTAGGCCGGCCGGGGTATCCAGGACCACGTGGGTGGTGCCCTTCGGCGGTTTCGCCACCTGTCCGTCGATATCCCAGGCGGCAATCGGCGGCAGGCTGCCCGGGCGCAGCGCCAGCCAGGCGCGCGAGGATTGCTGTACGTCGGCATCGCCGAGCATGACCTTGTGTCCCTGCTTGGCGAAGTAGCCCGCGAGGTTGGTGGCGACGGTGCTCTTGCCGACCCCGCCCTTGGGATTGGCGATCACGATGACTGGCATGGTTCCTCTCCCGGAATGAATGCGACAGGATGGCAAAAGAATAGCATGCCGTCAGAAAAAACCAGCTGTTCCGCAGCGCCGCAGCGCATCCAGCAGCGGCCTAGCCGAATCGGCAATGCGGTCGATGCTTTGCTCGCGCAACGCGCGCAGGTCGACCGCGGTTTCCTTCTCCAGTCCCGCCCAGCGCAGCAGCGCGGACAATGCCTGCGGCGTGTCGAAGATGCCGTGCAGGTAAGTGCCGAGCACCTGGTCGTCAGCCGAACGCGCGCCTTCCGGCCGGCCGTCGATCAGGAACGCCGGGCGGGCGGCGGCCGCGCCCTGCGACCTGCCCATGTGGATTTCATAGCCCGCCACCGGCGTGTCCTCGGAAAAGGCGCAGCGGCCTTCAACCTGTGCCAGGCGCTTGTCGCGCGCCAGCTCGGTGTCGATCTCGAGCAGGCCGAGCGCCGCCGACGTGCCCGGCGCGCCTTCCACCCCGTGCGGGTCCGCGACGCTCATGCCCAGCATCTGGTAGCCGCCGCAAATGCCGATCACCTTGCCGCCGTAGCGCAGGTGCCGCTGCAGCGCCTGCGGCCAGCCGTGCGCCTGCAGCCACGCGAGGTCGGCGCGGGTATTCTTGCTGCCGGGCAGGACGACCAGGTCGGCCGGCGGCACCGGGCACCCCGGCCCGACGAATTCCAGGTCGACCTCGGGATGCGCGCGCAGCGCATCGAAATCCGTATGGTTGCTGATGCGCGGCAGCGCCGGCACGATGACGCGGAAGGGTCCTTTCGCATTCTGCGCGGGCTGGATCGCATCTTCCGCATCGAGGAACAGGCCGTGCAGGTAGGGCAGCACCGCCAGCACCGGCTTGCCGGTCTCCCGCTCCAGCCAATCCAGCCCGGGCTGCAGCAGGCCGATGTCGCCGCGGAAGCGATTGATCACGAAGCCGGCGATGCGCCGGCGTTCGCTCGCGGACAGGCAGGCGAGCGTGCCGACGATATGCGCGAACACCCCGCCGCGGTCGATGTCCGCGACCAGGATGACCGGGCAATCGACCGCCTCGGCAAATCCCATGTTGGCAATGTCGCGCTCGCGCAGGTTGATTTCCGCAGGACTGCCGGCGCCCTCGACGATCACCGCCTCGTACCGATCCGACAGCCGGCGATAGGATTCGAGCACCGCCTGCATCGCGACCGTCTTGTACTGGTGATAGTCACGCGCGTTCATGTCGGCGCGCACCGTGCCGTGCACGATCACCTGCGCGCCGGTATCGCTGGAGGGCTTGAGCAGCACCGGGTTCATGTCGGTATGCGGCGCAACGCCCGCTGCCGCCGCCTGCAGCGCCTGCGCGCGCCCGATTTCGCCGCCGTCCGCGGTCACCGCGCTGTTGAGGGCCATGTTCTGCGGCTTGAACGGCGCGACCCGCACGCCCTCGCGATACAGCAGTCGGCACAGCGCGGCCACCACCGTGCTCTTGCCGGCGTCCGACGTCGTGCCCTGCACCATCAGGGTAGGATAGGGAAATCTCATGCCTGCCGTTCCTGCCAGCGGCGGATCAACGCGGCGAGCTGCGGCAGCCCCTCTGTGATCGCGCCCGGTCCGGGTGAGAGTATGTCGGCCGACTTGATCTCGGCCACCATGCCGTTGCGTACCGCCGGGATCGCATCCCAGCCGGGGCGGCTGCAGACGCTCTCCGGCCGGAATTTCTTACCGCACCAGGAGCCGATGATGATATCAGGCGCCCGGCAGACGACTTCGGCCGGATCGGCGATGATGCGGTCCTTCGCGCTCGCGCAGGCCGCCAGCTCCCAGAACACGTCATCGCCGCCGGCGATGTGGATCAGCTCCGACACCCAGCCGATGCCGCTGATCAGCGGGTCGTTCCACTCCTCGAAGTAAACCCTCGGGCGCGCGCTCCACTGCCGGCCCTGTTCGCGCACCGCATCGACCTGCGCCTGCAGCCCGGCGACCAGGCGCTGTCCGGCCTCCGCCCTGTCCACCAGCGCCGCGAGTACATGCACCATGCGCAGGATGCCGGCAATATCGCGCTGGTTGAACAGATGCACTTCGATACCGGCGGCGGCGAGGTCGCGGCAGATATCCGCCTGCATGTCGGAAAACCCGACCACCAGGTCGGGCCGCACAGCGAGGATGCGCTCGATGCGCGACGACGAAAAGCCGCTGACCCTGGGCTTTTCCGCGCGGGCACGCGCCGGACGGGTGGTGAAGCCGGAAATGCCGGCGATCGCCGCTTCCGCGCCGAGCGCATACAGCGTTTCCACCGCCTCGGTGCTGAGGCAGACAATGCGATGATAGCTCATGGGCGTTCTCCCCTGCGTTTCCTGGCCAGCTCCAGCTTTTCGCACAATTGCGCGGCGCCGGCGACGATGCGCGGCCCCGAGCGGTTGAACAGGTCGGCGTCGAGCGCGAACAGGTTGTCTCGGCGAACCGCGAGCATCGACGGGTAGCGCTTCCACATCTCCACGCCGCTCGTGGACTGGTCCTGCCGGTCGGCGCTGACGATGGCTTCCGGGTTTTCCTGCAGCACCGCTTCCGGGCTCAGGCTGGGCGCCACCAGCGGCAAGGAAGCGAACACGTTCTCGCCGCCGCAGACACGGATGGCATCATTGATGATATGCCGGTCGTTCAGTGTGTAAAGCGGCTTGTCCCACACCTGGTAGAACACCCGCACCAGCGGACGGTGGCGATAGCGCGCCTGCAGGCCGTCGAGCTGCTGCCGCAGCTGCGCGGCGCTTTGCTGCGCCTGCGGCATCGTGCCGGTCAGGCGGCCGAGGCGCAGGATCGCGTCCGCCACATCCTCCAGCCGGCGCGGCTCGCTGTAGAACAGCGGAATGCCGAGCTTGCGCAACTGGTCCATCTGGCGCACCGAGGCGTTGTGCCGCCAGACCACCAGCAGGTCCGGCTTGAGCGCCACGAGGCGCTCGATGTCGACCATGCGGTTGTCGCCCACCCGCGGAATGTTGCGCGCCGCCGCCGGATAGTCGCTGAACCTTACGGTGCCGACGATGCGGTCGCCGCCCCCAGCCGCAAACAGCAGTTCGGTGACATGCGGCGCGAGCGAAACGATGCGGCGCGCCGGCTGCTGCAGCACCACGGTTGCGCCGTCGTCGTCGAGCACGGAAATCGCGGCGTGCGCGGGCGCAGCGAGCAGGCAGGCGGCGATCATCAGCCAGCGCGTCATTGCCGCGCCTTCCAGGCATGCAGCGCGTGCCGCAGGCGCTCCCAGCCGGCTTCGTCGGGAGGCAGGCCGAGGCGGATGCCTCTTGCCTTGTCGGCGAACAGCCGCACCCACACCCCGTGCTCTGCCATGTGCAGGTGAAATGCCTCCGGCTGTGCCTCGGGCCACCACTGAAACAGCGCGCAGCCGGCGGCATCGATCCCATGCTCGCGCAACATCCGGTGCAGCCGGGTTCCCGACTGCTGCAGCGCCTCGCGTGTCCGCTGTTGCCATGCGCGGTCCTGCAGTGCCGCGATGCCGATATCCTGCGCCGGCCCGCTGACTGCCCATGGTCCGAGCCAGTCCGCCAGCCGCGCAAGGAAGGACGCCTGCGCGGCGACGAAGCCCAGCCGCAGGCCCGCCAGGCCGAAGAATTTCCCCACTGACCGCAACACGACCAGCCCCGGCCTGTCGGTGAACTGCGCAATGCTGGCCGCCGGCGCGGTATCGCCGAAGGCTTCATCGACCACCAGCCAGCCGCCCCGCGCGCCGAGTTCCTCGGCCCATGCGAGCAGGACATCGTGCGGAATGCATGCGCCGGTGGGATTGTTCGGATTGCAGACGACAAGGACCTCGGCTTCGCCGACATGTTGCGCCAGCCGGTCATACGGCACTTCCCGCACCGCATGGCCGGCCTGCCGCCAGCAATGCGCATGCTCGGCATAGGAAGGCGCGGAGACGATCACCCGGGCAGGCGCGCGCAGTCGCGGCAGCGCCTGGATCGCGGCCTGCGTGCCGGCCACCGGCAGCATGCAGGGCGCGCCGTAATAAGCCTGCGCCGCAAGGGCAAGCGCCGGATTCGCCTCCGGCAGCCGGTGCCATGCCAGCGGCTGCAGCGCCGGCGCCGGATACGGCTGCGGATTGATGCCGGTGGACAGGTCCAGCCAGTCCGCGAGCGGCCGGTTGAAACGCGCGGCCGCGTCGCGCAGGTTGCCGCCGTGCTCAAGCATGCATGATCCCTTCAATGATGAATGCGCATGCCGCCACGACGGCCAGCCACAGTGCGCAGGTCCCCGCGACGAGGCGCCACGCGCGCCGGATATCGGCAGCGCTCGCCGCGCGGCCGCTGCCAAGCGCGGGGCGCTGTTCGACCACGCCGTCGTACTG
>NZ_DASPLS010000057.1:0-35555 GCF_035627455.1 Noviherbaspirillum sp. | reverse complement strand
CAGAAGCCGCGCAGCTATCAGGACAACCTCGAAGCCGCCAAGACGCTGGCCCGGAACGATCCGAAAATGGTTGCAAATGTAGTCAAGGCATGGGTAGGAACAAATGAATGAGGATGGCGTAACAAAAGGGGCGATCCTGATGCTGGCCCTCGGCGAGGAAGAAGCCGCCGAGGTGATGAAATATCTCGGCCCGCGCGAAGTGCAAAAGCTCGGCGCGGCGATGTCCACCATGAAGGCGGTCGCCAGCGAGCAGCTCGAATCCGTGCTCAACGACTTCCGCAACGAGACCGAGCAGAACACGTCCTTCGGCCTGGACTCCGACGAGTACATCCGCACGGTGCTGACCAAGGCGCTGGGCGAGGACAAGGCATCCTCGCTGCTCACCCGCATACTCGGCACGCGCGACGCCAGCGGCATCGAAAGCCTGAAGTGGATGGACGCGCAATCGGTCGCCGACCTGATCCGCAACGAGCATCCGCAGATCATCGCGACCATCCTGGTCCACCTGGAGCGCTATCACGCCTGCGAAGTGCTCACCTATTTCACCGAGCGCCTGCGCAACGACGTGGTGCTGCGCATCGCGACGCTGGACGGCGTGCAGCCGACCGCGCTGCGCGAGCTCAACGAAGTGCTGACCAAGCTCCTGACGGGCAACGAAAACCTGAAGAAGAAGCCGATCGGCGGCGTGCGCACCGCAGCGGAAATCCTGAACTTCATGAGCGGCGACACCGAGACTTCGGTGATGGACAACCTGAAGAACTACGACGGCGACCTCGCCCAGAAAATCATGGACGAGATGTTCGTGTTCGACAACATCATCGACATCGACGACCGCGGCATCCAGGTATTGCTGCGCGAGGTGCAGTCGGAGTCCCTCATCATCGCGCTCAAGGGCGCCAACCAGGACCTGCGCGAGAAGATCTTCAAGAACATGTCGCAGCGCGCGGCGGAAATGATGCGCGAAGACCTGGAGTCGAAGGGGCCGGTGCGTCTGTCCGAGGTGGAGGCGCAGCAGAAGGAAATCCTGCAGATCGTGCGCCGCCTGGCGGACGAAGGCCAGATCATCCTGGGCGCCAAGGGCGACGACCAGTTTATTTAACGACGGGGCGGCACGCTGCCCTCTCCTGCCAGGACCTAGCACATGAGTTCCAACGTCATTCCGAAAGAGCAGCTGACGGCCTACCAGCGATGGGAAATGGCCTCCTTCGGAGACGACCGGAAGCCGCTCCAGCCGCAGCAAACGCAGGAGGACGCGGCTGCGGCAGCGCGCGCAGCGGCCGAAATGATCGCGCGCCAGCGCGAAGAGGCCCGCCAGCAAGGCTATGCCGAAGGATTCAACCAGGGGCATGCCGCCGGCCTTGAAGTGGGCCGCACCGAAGCGATGCAGGAAGCGGCGCGCCTGCGCGCCGTCGCCGACACCTTCAGCGCCGAAGTCGCGCGCGCCGACGAAGCGGTGGCCGACGACCTGCTTGCACTCGCGCTCGACCTGGCCAAGGCCATGCTCAAGACCGCGCTCAAGGCCCGCCCGGAACTGGTGCTGCCCATCGTCAGCGAGGCAATCCGCTACCTGCCGACCGTGCAGCAACCGGCGCTGCTCGTCCTCCATCCGCAGGACGCCGTGGTGGTGCGCAGTTACATGAAGGATGAGCTGGAAAAAACCGGCTGGCGCATCACCGAAGACATGCAGGTCGAACAGGGCGGATGCCGTATCGAGACGGCGAGCAACCAGATCGATGCGACGATGCCGGTCCGCTGGCAGCGCATCACCGACGCGCTCGGCAAGCACAGCGACTGGCTGGAATGAGCGGCGCGCATACCGAACGCTGGCAAGCCTTCCTGCGCGACTGCGGATCGCTGACCACCATTCCCGAACCGATGCTGGTCTCGGGCCGCGTTACGCGCGTCGCGGGCCTGGTAATGGAAGCGGTGGGCCTGAAGCTCGCTGTCGGCAGTGCCTGCACCGTCCCCCTGCCCAGCGGCGCGAAGATCGAGGCGGAAGTCGTCGGTTTCGAAGATGAAAAGCTGTTTCTGATGCCGCAAAGCGACGTCGAAGGCGTGGTGCCCGGCACCCGCGTGTACCCGGTCGAAGTTGTGCAGAGCCTGCCCCGCCCGGGCACGGTTGCCCACCCGCGGCGGCGGCCGAGCGACCGCGGCCGCCATTTACCGGTCGGCTTCGAACTGCTCGGGCGCGTGCTCGACGGCGCCGGCCGGCCGCTCGACAGCCTCGGTCCGCTGCAGAACGCGCATTCGGCGCCGCTTTCGGTGCGCGCCGCCAATCCGCTCACGCGCGCGCCGATTACCGACGTGCTCGACGTAGGTGTACGCGCAATCAACAGCATGCTCACCGTCGGCCGCGGCCAGCGCCTGGGCCTGTTCGCCGGCTCCGGCGTCGGCAAGAGCGTGCTGCTCGGGATGATGGCGCGCTATACGACCGCCGACGTGATCGTGGTCGGCCTGATCGGCGAGCGGGGCCGCGAAGTGAAGGAATTCATCGAGCAGATCCTCGGCCCGGAAGGCCTGGCGCGTTCGGTGGTGGTCGCCGCTCCGGCCGATACGCCGCCGCTGATGCGCCTGCAGGGCGCCGCCTACACCCACACCATTGCCGAGTACTTCCGCGACCAGGGCAAGAGCGTGCTGCTCATCATGGACTCGCTCACCCGCTATGCAATGGCGCAGCGCGAGATCGCACTGGCGATCGGCGAGCCGCCGGCGACCAAGGGCTATCCGCCCTCGGTGTTTGCCAAGCTGCCAACTCTCGTGGAGCGCGCCGGCAACGGCCGTCCGGGGGGCGGCTCGATTACCGCGTTCTACACCGTGCTGACGGAAGGCGACGACCAGCAGGATCCGATCGCCGACTCCGCGCGCGCGATCCTGGACGGCCACTTCGTGCTCAACCGCACGCTGGCGGAGGCCGGCCATTATCCGGCGATCGACATCGAACAGTCGATCAGCCGCGCGATGCACAACATCACCAGCCCCGACCACCAGAAACTCTCGAGGCGCCTGAAGCAGCTGTATTCCCGCTACCAGCGCAACCGCGACCTGATCAGCGTCGGCGCCTACAGCCCGGGCTCGGATCCGGTGCTGGACGAGGCGATCTCCCTCAATCCGAGGATTGAGTCCTTCCTGCAGCAAGGAATCCACGAAAGATCCGGCATTACGGAGAGCTTGGGGGAACTTGCCGCCCTTTTCGGGGGATAGGTGGCCAAAACCGGGATCTATAATGAATCATGGCAATAAATCCCGCGCTTGAGACACTTATCGAACTGGCAACCACGCAGACCGACGAAGCCGCCAAGCGACTCGGCCTGGCGATACGCGCCTGCGAAGACACGGAACAGAAGCTCGCGATGCTGCTGCAGTACCGGGACGAATACGAAGCCCGGTTCCGCACCGGCCTCTCCTCCGGCATCAGCATGGCCGGCTATCGCAATTTCCAGCTCTTCATGGAAAAGCTCGATACGGCAATCGCGGGACAGCAGCGCATCGTCGAGGATGCCAAGCAGCGCATCGTCGACGAGCGCAGCGCGTGGCAGGCATGCGAGCGCAAGCGCATGTCTTACGGCACGCTCGCGACCCGCGCGCAAAAGGTCGAGGAGCGCAAGGCGAACAAGCGCGACCAGAAGCTGATGGACGAATTCGCAACACGGCAGGCAAACTACAAACGCTAGGACATTGAGCATGCAGACATCTCAGGTAACCAACGCAGCGAATCCGGTGAACGCGCCCTCTGGCGGCACCCGGCAGTCCGACGCCGATTCCGCCGCCGAGCCGTTCGGCAAGGTGCTGTCGCGCGAAGTGTCCGAACGCAGTGCCGCCAACGAGGCGCCGCGCCGGCAGGAATCCGCGCGCTCCGCCAGCCAGGCACAACCCGCGAAGCCTGCCGCCAAGCCGGCGGAAGGCAAATCTGGCAAGGAAAGCACCGCCGCAGACGCCACCGAAAGCAAGGATGACGCCGCCGACACGCCAGCGGCGCTGCCGGAAGACATGCTGGCATTCGTCGCCAATCTCGTCCAGCTCAACACGCCGGCGGACAAGTCGGCCGACAAGCCGGAACTGAAGGCAGATGGCAAGGATGGCGACAAGGCCGCCGATGTGACCGCGATTGCAGCGGCACCGGATGCAGCGCTCGCGGCCCAGGCTGCCGCCATATCGGCGCAGGCGACGCCGGCCGACGTGAAACCGGTCGTCACCGACGTCATTGCGAGGGGACCGGCCCACCGCGGCGGCGCGTCCGCCGCAGCCCTGTCGGACCTGGCGGTCAAGGCGGATGCGACCGGCAGCGCCAAGCCGGAGCTGCCGGCGGGCCAGATCCAGGCTGCCGCAGCGGTGACGAGCGAAGATCTCGCCGCCCAGACACTGCAAGCGGCGCCGGCCGGCGCCCGCGACTTCGCGGCCGACCTGAAGGAAACGCTGTCGGCCGCAACCTCCGGCATGCAGCCGGTGCAGCAAGCCGCCGTCCATGCGGTGCAGCAGCAGACCGGCGCCGTCGCTACCGACAAGCTGACGCCGCGCGTCGGCACGCCGGCGTGGGACCAGGCACTCGGCCAGAAGGTGGTCTGGATGGTCGCCGGCGAGCAGCAGACCGCTTCCCTGACCCTGAACCCGCCGGATCTCGGCCCGCTGCAGGTCGTCTTGAACGTGACGAACTCGCAGGCAAATGCCACCTTCATCGCGGCCCAGCCGGAAGTCCGGCAGGCGCTCGAAGCGGCCATGCCGAAACTGCGGGACATGCTCGGCGAAGCGGGCATTCAGCTTGGCCAGGCGAGCGTCAACAGCGGCACGCCGAACCAGCAAGGCGGCTTCGACCAGCAGGGAACGCAGCAGGCGCGCGGTCATGACCGCGTGGGCGGACGCGACGCCGGCACGCCGGAACCAGCGGTGCGGACATCGCGCGTGCAGCCGTCCTCCTCCGGGCTGGGGATGGTGGACACCTTCGCTTGAGGCGCATTTCGCACGGCTTACGTCTGGCTGGAAGCCCGAATTTGCATTGACTTACCCTCTCTTTTCAACGCATCCTGCCGTTACAAGTACTTGATAATCACAACCAATAAAAGATTCGGCGAGCGCCACGGCTTATGACCAGTGCGGCGCGGCCGATAGCAGGACAGAGGAAGAAAGATGGCCACAGCCCCGAAAGGAAACCCGAAAGTCGTCCCCATCGAAGAAGCGATGGAAGGGGCGGCGTCGCCCAAGAAGTCGAAGAAGAAGCTCTTCCTCATCGCAGGCGCCCTGCTGCTCGCCGCCGGTGGCGGCGGTGCGTGGTATTTCATGGGTAACCAGGGCGGTGAAGGCGCCCCGGCGAAGCAGGAGGCACCGAAGCCGCCGGTCTTCGTGAACATGGAACCGTTTACCGTCAACCTGCAGCCGGAAAACGGCGACCAGTACCTGCAGGTGCAGTTTACGCTGCAGGTCGCCGACCAGACCCAGGTCGAACAGGTCAAGCTGTACATGCCGCTGGTGCGAAGCCGCGTGCTGCTTCTGCTGTCGAGCAAGAAGGCTTCGGAAATTTCTACGCCTGAAGGCAAGAAGAAGCTGCAGGATGAAATCCTGGCCACGATCAAGGCGCCGTTCACGCCGCAAAGCCCGGCCCTGAGCGTCAACGGCGTGTTCTTTACGTCGTTCGTCATCCAGTAACACCATGGCTGATAATTTCCTCTCCCAGGAAGAAGTCGATGCCCTGCTAAAGGGCGTCACCGGCGACCAGGACGAAAGTGCCGCGCCGGAAGACGACTCGGGGATACGTCCGTATAACCTGGCCACGCAGGAGCGCATTGTCCGTGGCCGGATGCCGACGCTGGAAATCATCAACGAGCGTTTCGCCCGCCTGCTGCGCATCGGCCTGTTCAACTTCCTGCACCGCAGCGCGGAAGTGTCGATCGGCCCGGTGCGCGTGCACAAGTACAGCGAGTTCATCCGCAACCTGGTGGTGCCGACCAACCTGAACCTGGTCCACATGAAACCGCTGCGCGGCACCGCGCTCATGGTGTTCGACCCGAACCTGGTGTTCCTGCTGGTCGACAACCTGTTTGGCGGCGATGGACGCTTCCATACCCGCGTCGAAGGCCGCGACTTCACGCAGACCGAGCAGCGCATCATCCAGCGCATCCTCGGCATCGTGTTCGAAACCTATGCGAAGTCATGGGAGCCGGTGTATCCGGTGGAATTCGAATACGTGCGCTCGGAAATGAACACGCAGTTTGCAAACATCGCCACGCCGAACGAAGTGGTGGTGGCGACCACGTTTACCGTCGAACTCGGCCCGGTGAGCGGAGAAATGCATTTCTGCACCCCCTATTCGATGATCGAGCCGATCCGCGACATCCTCACCAGCAGCCTGCAGGGCGAAACACTGGAGATGGACAAGCGCTGGGTACGGCTGATGACGCAGCAGATCCAGACCGCCGAGGTGGAACTGGTCGCCGATCTCGGCACTGCCCGCATGACGCTGGGCGAAGTCCTGAACATGAAGGCCGGCGATGTCATTTCCCTCACCGTTCCGGAGATCGTGCAAGCCAAGGTTGATGGCGTGCCGGTGATGGAATGCAGCTACGGCAAGTTCAACGGCCAGTACGCGCTGCGCGTGGAAAAGCTGCTGACACACGGCAATAACGATTTCTTGCAAGGAGAAGAACATGGCTGACGAGAACGATGGCCAAAGCATAGCGGATGACGATTGGGGCGCAGCCCTGGCCGAACAGAGCCAGGCCGAAGCTGCCGCAGCCGCCAAGCAGGCAGACGCTGCGCCCGCGATGTTCCAGGACTTTGCCGCCGGCGGCATCAAGACCGGCACCCACAACGACATCGACTTCATCCTCGATATTCCGGTCCAGCTTACTGTTGAACTGGGCCGCACCAAGATCGCGATCAAGAACCTGCTGCAGCTGGCACAGGGCTCGGTGGTGGAACTCGACGGCCTGGCCGGTGAGCCGATGGATGTGCTCGTCAACGGCTGCCTGATTGCGCAAGGCGAAGTGGTGGTGGTGAACGACAAGTTCGGCATCCGCCTCACGGACATCATCACGCCGTCCGAGCGCATCCGCAAGCTGAACCGATGATGCATCACGTTTCCATTCCGGCGCTGACGCTCCTGTTGTGCCTGCCGGCGCGGGCAGCCGAACAGGCTGCGACCGCGCCCTCGCCCGCTTCCGCCAGCAACCTGCTGCAGGTCTTGTTCGGCCTGGTCGTGGTGCTCGGCCTGATGGCGGGCGCAGCCTGGATCCTCAAGCGCATGGGCGTGGCCGGCGGCGGTGTCAACAACGTGGCCCGGGTGGTCGGCGGCGTCAGCGTCGGCAGCCGCGAGCGCGTGGTTGTGGTCGAGGTCGCCGATCAGTGGATCGTGGTCGGCGTCGCGCCCGGCCGCGTCAATGCGCTGTCTTCCATGCCGCGGCAAGAGAACGTGCCCGCGATGGATATCCCGGCCGGCGGCAAGAACTTCTCCGCCTGGCTCAAGCAAACGATCGAAAAGCGCAATGGCAATTAATTTCGCGCACCCCGCAATCAAAACCCTCCGCTGCCTGCTTCCGCTTGCCCTGCTCGGCCTGCCCCTGCTGGCGTCCGCGCAGGCGGGGCTGCCGGCGGTAACGAGCTCTCCCGGTCCGGGCGGCGGCCAGACCTACTCGCTCAGCATCCAGACCCTGCTGCTGCTGACGGCGCTGTCCGTTCTGCCGGCGGCCTTGCTGATGATGACGGCGTTTACCCGCATCATCATCGTGCTGTCGCTGCTGCGCCAGGCGCTCGGCACCCAGACCGCGCCGCCGAACCAGGTTCTGATCGGGCTGGCGCTGTTCCTGACCCTGTTCGTGATGGGGCCGGTATTCGACAAGATCTATACCGACGCCTATCAGCCGCTGTCTGAAAACAAGATCACGATGACGCAGGCGATGGAGCGCGGCGCCGCGCCTCTGAAAACCTTCATGATGAAGCAGACCCGCCAGGCCGACCTGGCGCTGTACGTGAAACTGTCGAACTCGCCGGCGCTGAACGGTCCCGAGGACGTGCCGCTGCGCGTGCTGATTCCCGCCTTCATCACCTCCGAACTGAAGACGGCATTCCAGATCAGCTTCGCGATCTTCATCCCGTTCCTGATCATCGACATGGTGGTGGCCAGCATCCTGATGTCGATGGGTATGATGATGATGTCGCCGGCAATCGTGTCGCTGCCCTTCAAACTGATGCTGTTCGTGCTGGTCGACGGGTGGCAGCTCTTGATCGGCTCTCTTGCGCAGAGTTTTTACTGAGGAAGCCCCATGACTCCGGAAAGCGTTATGACCATGGGCCGGCAGGCCATCGAAGTCACCCTGATGGTTGCCGCGCCGATGCTGCTGGTGGCGCTTGTCGTCGGCCTGATCGTCAGCATCTTCCAGGCGGCCACGCAGATCAACGAAACCACCCTGTCATTCATTCCCAAGCTGGTCGGAATCTTTGCCGCCCTGATCATCGCCGGCCCGTGGATGCTGACCATCATGCTGGACTACATGCGCCAGATGTTCTCGAGCATTCCGGGGATGGTCGGCTAGAACCGGCGTGTCGCACCTTGATTGAATGATTACCCTCAGCAGCGCCGAGCTGAACACCTGGATCGCGGCCTTCATCTGGCCGCTGACCCGCATACTCGGCCTGATTGCAACCGCCCCGCTTTTCGGAAACCTCAGCATTCCCATCCGGGTCAAGGTCGGCCTCGGCGTCATGCTCACCCTGGTGATTGCGCCGACGATCCCGGCCACGGCCGGAGCCGACCCGATGTCGCTTGCCGGGCTTCTGATCCTGATACAGCAGCTGGTAATCGGGCTTGCAATGGGTTTTGCGATGCGCCTCGTATTCGCCGCGGTGGAAATGGCGGGTGAAATCGCGGGCCTGACAATGGGCTTCGGTTTTGCCACCTTCTTCGATCCGCAAACCCGCGCCCGCAGTTCGGCGATCGCGCAATTTCTCGCGCTGTTGACGCTGATGCTGTTCCTTGCGCTCAACATCCATCTCTCGATGCTCGCCACGCTGGCCGAAAGCTTTGTCACCCTGCCGATTTCGGCAACGCCGCCTGGCGGGTCGATATTCCGGCACATCGCAAGCGTCGGCGGCATCGTGTTCAGCTCGGGGACACAACTTGCATTGCCTATCATTGCAGCGCTGCTGGTGACCAACATCGCCCTCGGCGTGCTGACACGCGCGGCGCCGCAACTGAACCTGTTCGGCATCGGCTTCCCGATCACCCTTGGAGCCGGATTCCTCGTGATCGCGCTGATGCTTCCCTACCTTGCACAACCGCTGGAGCGCCTGTTCCAGCTCGGCCTGAATACCGTTGGCCAGGTCGCCAACCCGGTCTATATGCTCAAGCGCTAGAAGAAAAAGAAAAGGCCGGTCCGCCTGGAATGGCGGACCGGCCCGAAGGATGGTTCGCTTGCCCCTGATGCGTCAGGAAAGGAAGTTAAACAGCGACATGTTGGACAACTTCACGAACGACTGCTGCGCGGCCTGCAAGGACACTTGCTGCTTGGTCAGGTCGGTGATGGCCTGCACGTAATCCAGATCCTGCAAATTGGACAAGGTGGTCGCATACTGGACATGCAGATCCTCGCCAAGACTGTCGAGCGACTCGACTTCCTTCATGCTGGCGCCGACATTGGCACGTGTGGTAAGGACGTTATCCAGCGCGCTGTCGACATTGGCGTTCGCGGTCCGCAGCGCATGCGCAAAGTTGCGCTTCTGCACATCCGTCGTCGCCGGCGCCTCGAGTGCCCCGATCAGGTCCTTGAAGGTGGTGAAGATGCTCTGGTTGCCGCTCGGGCGGATCGTAAACGTATCGCCGTCATTCGCCGCGCCGCTGAGGTCGAATTGCATGCCGTCCACACTGACTGGAGTGCCGGCGGCATTGTATGCCTGGTCATCCAGCACGGTCGTCGCCGGCGACGTCGACGTGTCGATGACATCGTAGGTGGTGCCGCCATTGGCGAACACGACGTTGTAGGTATGGCCGGTCAGGAGCGTGGCGTCCGTTACGACGGGACGGGAAATCGTTGCCGCGCCGGTGACGCTGGAGGATGTAAACAGCCCGTTGCTCTTGATGCTTTCGAACACCTTGTTGCCATCCTGGCTGACCGATATTTGGCGTGCGCTGAAAACCTGCAGTTGGAGCACACCCTGGTCGCCAGCGTAACTCGCGCCGGTCGGCGTTTCCGTAAACGGCATGGTGGTCGTCTGGTAACCGGCAAAAATGTACTCGCCGAGCGCGTCGCGCGTGTTCGCCAGGCCCATCAATTCGTCGAAACGGCCTTTCAGCTCGGTTGCGATGTACTTGCGCTGGGTGGCATCGAGCACGCCGCTGCCGGCTTGCACGATCAGCGTCTTCACGCCCTGCAGCAAGGAGGTGACGCCTTGCAGCGCGCCTTCGGATGCCTCCAGTGCATCTTTTGCGGTGCGGCGGTTGGTCGCATACTTTGCATTGATTTCCTGGGAGTTCGTCACCTCGAGCGCCCGGGCAGAGGCCACGGGATCGTCCGACGGCGAAAGGATTTTCCGCCCCATCGACACCTGCTGCTGCGTCCTTGCGAGGCTGGTTTGCAGTTCGCCCATGCGGGCGACGCCTTTTTCGAAAATCGTGTTCGTGCTGATACGAATGGACATGGTCGTCGACTCCTGGCGGGCTAGTTGCCCAGATTGAGCAGCAGCTCGAACAGTTGGCTGGCGGTTTGCATGACCTTGGCTGCTGCCTGGTAGGCCTGCTGGTAGCGCAACAGGTTCGCGGCTTCCTCATCGATGTTGACGCCGGACTCTGACTGCTGCGCCTGGACTGCCTGTTCCAGCACCTGGGCTTCGGCCTTGCTGGTGATTTCCAGCTCACGCGTCTTGTTGCCGACCTGCGTCACCATCAGGCTGTAAGCGGCCGAATAGGTCATGGTGCCGTTGGCAAGCGTGTTCTTGGTCTGCAATGCGGCCAGCGCCAAGGCGTTGCGGTTGTCGCCAACGCCACCGCTATTGGTCGAAATCGTGAATTTGTCGCCGTTGGCCGGCGCGCCGGAGACAGTGAAGCTCACGCCCCCGAAACTGATCGTGTCGCCGTCCTTATAGGTAACAGATGGAGCGGGTGAAGCACCGGGAATGGTCTGCTTTGTCCCGTCCGCGTGGACGATTTCAATATCCTGGTAAGCCGGGAACCCGGTCAGGGCGCCGCCGGCGTAAGTCAGCGTGGTCGGCGTCGGAGCGCTCAGCGCATGCGCAGTGACGGCGGCGCCTGCAGTCGGAAAGGTGACCGGAATGCCGCCGACGGTAACGCTGTCGCCAGGCGCAAACGGGATATTGGTGGCGCCGGCCGCGTATGTCGTGGTTGTCGCGCCGCTCTTGACGACGATCGGACCGGCAGCCGGGGAAATCCCGGTGATCCGGTCCGTGCCGGCGTCGTAGGTCAGCGTCACGCCGGCCGGCATGAACGCGGTGGACGTTACTGTTGCCGGTCCGATCTTGCCGCTGCCGGTGTTGGTGGTTGCCTCTGCGGTACGCGCCGGAGACCCGGCGGCAATCTTCGCCGTATCGGTGATCGCCACCTTGAACGTGTCGGCGATGTTGCGCGTCGGCCGGATCATATAGTCATCACCGTTGCTCAACGCACTCGGCGGGTTGCCGATACCGAAGGTCACCCCGTCGACCGTGGTGGGAAACGATGCGAACGCCGTCTGCTTGCCGTCGGACATGCGTGTGACGACATAGTTGTTGCCCGGGCTGAAGCCGTCAATCCGCTGCACGCGATAGTCGCTGGGGTTGAGCTGGCTGACGTCGCTGATCGTGGCGGTCATGGTTGCGCCGCCAGTCTTCCTGATCGCGGTCACCTCGGGTGCGCCGATCGAAAAGAATGCGCCGCCCATTGCGCCGGTCTGGTCCTGGCCAAGCTGGTGCTGGGCGTTGAACGTCACGGCAAGGCCGACCGCCATGCGTCCCACCGCGTTCTGCGCCGGTTCAAGGGAGTTGGCACGAAACTCGAGAAGACCGCCAAGCCTGCCTCCAGGCAGACCATTATCCGGCAAGACTGTGGTTCCGCCGTTGGACATATAGCCGACCTGGATCTTGCTCGGATCCGAGGTCGAAGTGACCGGGACGAGCTTGAACACCTCCGTTCCGACCGTCAAAGCCTGGCCGTTGCCGATAAAGACGTTATAGCTGTTGTTCTGCTTGACGACGGTGACCTTGGTTTCCTTGCTGAGCTCGGATATCAGGTGGTCGCGCTGGTCCAGCAAGTCGTTCGCAGGCTTGCCTTCGCCGGCGGTGCCCTGTGCCTTTTCAATCGCATCGTTCAGGTTTGCAATTTGCTGCGCATAACTGTTGATCACCCCGATGCCGGCGGTAATCTCGTCATTCACCCCCTGCCGCATCTCGTCGAGGCGTCCAGCGACATTGCGGAACCGTGTCGCCATCGCTTGCGCGGATGACAGCATGGTATCGCGGGCCGGAGAATTATTCGGATTGGACGCCACCCGCTGCACGCCTGAGAAGAACTCCTGAAGCGCAGACGCCACGCCGGCGGCCGGATCGGCCAGCATGTTGTCGATCTGCCGCATCTGCGCGTAATAGCTGTCGAGCGAATTCTTCGAGGTCTGGGCAGTCAGCACCTGGTTGTTCAGGAACTCGTTGAACAAGCGCTTGACCGTGACCACTTCGGTTCCCTTGCCGAGGAAACCGGTGCCGATATCCTGCCCGGCCGATGCTGTCTGCACGATTGACTGACGCGTATAGCCTGGCGTATTGACGTTCGCAATGTTGTGTCCGGTGGTTACCAGACCCGCCTGCGCCGCAGCCAGTGCGCTTTGCCCGATGCCGAGGATGGAAGTTGAGCTCATGGTCTTTTCTTCTTTACCGATCTTTCGATAACTGTATCAACGGCAAGGCGGCCGCAAAACTTGAGGCAGGAAGGGAGATGGCAAACCCGATACCGTCACGCAGACATTGTCTGCTTGATAATCCGGGTCAGTTTTGCCGCGTAGTGCGGGTCGGTTGCGTAGCCGGCGCGCTGCAGCCCCTGCGCAAAACCTTCGGCGCTCGCCGCATTTGCGATGACATTTTCATAACGCGGATTCTTGCTCAGCAGCCTGGCGTAATCCTTGAACGCATCCGCATAGGAATCGTAGGCGCGGAATTTCTCGACCTTCGTCTGCGGCTGGCCATTGACGTATTCCGTGGTCACCGCTTCCACCACCTTCCCCTTCCAGCCGGCGCCGGCCTTGATGCCGAACAGGTTATGGCTGGGCGTACCGTCCCTGGCGGTGATCTCGCGCCTGCCCCAGCCGCTTTCCAATGCCGCCTGGCCGAGCATGAATTTGGCGGGAATGCCGGTCGCCCGGCTGGCTTCCTCGGCATGTGACGCGAGGCGTTCGACAAAGCCGCGCACATGCGCCGGTTGCGCGGCGTTCGGCTTGATGCTGTCCGCCCCCGGGGCGGGCTGCAGCGTCGGCATGGACATGGGCACCGCAGGCGCCGACGGCGGCAGGATGGAGGATATGCCGTCCTCGCCGGGCACCGCGGTATCGGCCAGCTTGGTGGACAGCTGCCGGAACAGCGCATCCGCCAATCCGAGGCCGCGGCTGGCCATCGTCTGGCTCAGCTGCTGGTCGAGCATTGAGGTGTACATGCGGGTCTGGTCACTGCTGAACATGCCGTCCTGCGGCGTCGCCTCGCGCATGCTCTTCAGCATCATGTTCATGAACAAGGCTTCGAACTGCTTGGCAGCGCCTTTCAGCGCCTCGGGCGAATTCTGGCGCGCGGCCTGGCGCAGCTCGCCGACGTCTTTGACGTCGATCGCAAGTTTTCCGTTGAGACTGGCGGGACTGACCATGGCGCTGCCTCAGATGATTTCCAGTTCGGCACGCAGGGAGCCTGCCGCCTTCATTGCCTGCAGAATCGCCAGCAGGTCTTGCGGCGTGGCGCCGATTGCGTTCAGCGCCTTGACCACTTCCGCCAGCGAGGCGCCGCCCTTGAGCAGCAGGACCTGGCCCGGATCCTTTTGGATCTCGATCTGCGACGTCTGGGTGACCACCGTCTGGCCGCCGGACAAGGGCGCCGGCTGGCTCACACTCGGCTGGGTATTGATCACGACAGACAGGTTGCCGTGCGATACCGCGCAGCTGTCGAGGGTGACAGCCTGATTCATCACGACAGAACCGGTTCGCGCATTCAGGATGACCTTGGCCGGCATCTGCGCCGGCGTCACATGCAGGCTTTCCAGCATGCCGAGGAAAGCAACCCGCTCGTCGCTGCTGGCGGGCGCACGCACGCGGATGACCCGGCCGTCCTGCGCGGCCGCCGTGTCCGGGCCAAAGCGGCGGTTGACGGCTTCCACGACGCGGCTGGCAGTGGAAAAATCGGTATCGTTAAGCTCGAGGAAGACCGCGTCCGCGCGGCCGAGCGCGGTCGGCACCGCGCGTTCGACGGTTGCGCCGGCCGAGATGCGTCCGACGCTCAGATGGTTCACCTGCGCCTTGCTGCCGCTGGCGGAGGCGCCAACGCCGCCCACCAGCACATTGCCCTGCGCCATGCCGTAAATCTGTCCGTCCGCGCCCTTGAGCGGCGTCATCAGCAAGGTACCGCCACGCAGGCTTTTCGCATTACCCATCGAGGATACGGTTACATCAAGCGTCTGGCCCGGCTGCGCGAACGGCGGCAGCGACGCGGTGACCACCACTGCGGCAACGTTTTTCAGCTGCAGGCTGGTTCCGGGAGGAACGACCACACCCAGGTTCTGGAGCATGCTCACCACGCTTTGCACGGTAAACGGTGTCTGCGTCGTCTGGTCACCGCTGCCGTCCAGGCCGACAACGAGGCCATAGCCGATCAGCTGGTTCTGCCGCACCCCCTGGATGCTCGCGATATCCTTGAGACGCTCCGCATGCGCGACGCCCGCCGTCCACAGGCAGGCGGCGCCCAGCATGCACAGGACGGTCTTCCTGAAGGTGCGCAAATTGCGGCTGCTCGATGTCATGACTATCTCTCCGCCACCGTTACAAAGGCATCAGGCTGAGGAAGAAGCGGGTCATCTGCGACATCACTTCGGCCTTGTCGATCCGGCTGTTGGTGCGGTATTCAACGCGCGCATCCGCGACCAGCGTCGACGATACGACGTTACCGGTCGTGATGTTGTCCGGATTCACGGTTCCGGAGAAGCGGACGTATTCCACGCCCTTGTCGAACGCCACCTGCTTCTCGCCGGCGACGATCAGGTTGCCGTTGGGCAGGACATCGACCACGGTAACCGTGATCGTGCCGCTGAAGGTATTGCTGGAACTGGTCGAGCCCTTGTCTTCGAACCTGTTGGCGGAATCCACCGCGAGCGCCGCCTTAGCGGTAGTCGTCGCCGGCACGCCGAAGATCGTCGGCGCAGCAAAATCGACGCTGCCGCTCTTGGAAGTGGAATTCGCGGCCGTCTTGCCGGCGCTGGTGCGCTCGTTGATCGCGATCGTGATCGTGTCGCCGATCATGCGCGCACGCCGGTCTTCGAACATCGGGCGGTATGCGGCGGCCTGGAAAATCGCCCCATTGGCGGGTGGCGCAAGCTGAGGCGCTTGCGGCCGGGTGCTCACCGGATGCTGGATGATCGTCTCCGGCACCGACGCGCAGCCGACTAGGCCGGCAACGGCGAGCCACTGTAACGCGATGACAGAGAGTCGTTTCATGTCAGCCTCCTTGCGCCATCCCGATCAGAGCTGCGACAGGCGCTGCAGCATCTGGTCGGAGGTCTGGATCGACTTGCTGTTGATTTCATATGCGCGCTGGGTCTGGATCATGCTTACCAGCTCCTCCACCACATTCACATTGGAGGTTTCGACATAACCCTGCGCCAATGTGCCGGCGCCGTTGCTGCCCGGCGCATTCGTGCTCGGGCTGCCGGATGCGCTGGTTTCCACATACAGGTTCTCGCCGCGTGCCTCGAGGCCGGCGGGATTGATGAAGGTCGAAAGCTGCAGCGAGCCGACCTGAACCGGCGCGGGGACGCCCGGCTGGGTGACCGACACGGTGCCGTCGCGGCCGATGCTCATGCTGATCGCATTGGCCGGGATCGTGATCGCAGGTTGGACCACATAGCCGCTCGCGGTCACGATCTGGCCCTGGCTGTCGACCGAGAACGAACCGTCGCGAGTATAAGCCGCAGTCCCGTCAGGCAGCAGCACCTGGAAGAAGCCCGCGCCCTGGATCGCGAGATCCTTTTCATTGTTGGTCTGCTGCAGGTTACCCTGCGTAAAAACCCGCTCCGCCGATACCGGACGCACGCCGGTGCCGAGCTGCAGACCGGTGGGCAGCTGGGTCTGCTGCGAGGACTGTGCCCCGGGCTGGCGAAGGGTCTGGTACAGCAGGTCCTCGAACACCGCGCGAGAACGCTTGAAGCCCGCCGTATTGACGTTGGCAAGGTTATGGGAGATCACGTCCATCTGCGTCTGCTGCGCGTCCAGGCCCGTCTTGGAAATCCATAGTGAACGAATCATTTTTTCTCCGATAACCTCGTGTCATTGCCGGCATGCCGGCACGCTATCCTTCATTGTCAACCTATTCCTAGCCCGTCAAAGACAGAAGCTGGCCCGCTTTCTGCTCATTGCTTTCGACATTCTTGAGCAGGTTCATGTGCATTTCGAACTGGCGCGAGAGGCTGATCATGTTGACCATCGCATCGACCACGTTCACGTTGCTGCCTTCGAGCGAACCACCGATGACCGATACCGCGGCATCCGCATCTGCCTCGCCGCCGTCGCGCAAGCGGAATAACCCGTCATCGCTGCGGACGATGTTTTCCTCCGGCGGATTGACCAGCTTGATACGTCCCAGCGTCGTCGCGGTCGCCTTTCCGGTAGTGGAAATGGCCGACACCGTGCCATCCTTGCCGATGGCGACCGCTACGTCCGGCGGTATCGCGATCGGACCGCCATCGCCCATGACATTGATGCCGCTCTGCGTCTGCAAAACGCCGTTCTCGCTGATCTTGAGGCTGCCGTTGCGGGTATAGGCTTCGGTACCATCCTCCAGCTGCAGCGCGATCCAGCCCTTGCCCTGGACCGCCACATCCAGGTCGCGGCCGGTGTTCTGGATCGGCCCGGGCGTAAAGTCGCTGCCCACGGTCGCGTCGACCACAAAGGCGCGCGTTGGCATCGCGGCGCCGATCACCGGCACCGCCCGGAACGAATCCAGCTGCGCGCGGAAACCTGTCGTGGTGGCGTTGGCCAGGTTGTGCGAGTTATTGGCCTGCTGCTCCAGGATGTGCTTCGCACCGGTCATCGCGGTATAGATCAGCCGATCCATGTTTTGTCCCCTTCGGAGCGGGCAGTCATGCCCGCGAGTTCAAGCTTTCGAATTACCTCAGGTTCACCAGCGTCTGCAGCACCTGGTCCTGCGTCTTGATGGTCTGCGCATTGGCCTGGAACACCCGCTGCGCGGTGATCATGTTCACCAGCTCGGCGGTCAAGTCGACGTTCGAATCTTCCGTTGCCGAGGACTGGATCAATCCGAGACGGCCGGAATTTGGTGCACCGACCAGCGCGACGCCGGATCCTGCGGTTTCCGCCCACTGGTTGTTACCTAGCGGCTGCAGGCCGTTCGGGTTGCTGAAGTTCGCGAGCACGACCTGACCCAGGGTCGACGTCTTGCCGTTGGTGTAGCGCCCGGTAATGGTGCCATCATTGCCGACATTGAAGCCGGACAGGCGGCCAGAGGCAAATCCATCCTGCGTCATCGCGTTGACACCAAAGTTGGAGCCGAATTGCGTCGTATCGTCGAAGTCCAGCGTGACGCCGGTGAGGTTGGCCGCGCCGTTCGTCAACGTGAGTGAAACGCTTCCCGGCGACCCGCCAACGAGTGCACCGGCATCACTGAAGGAAAGTGTCGCTACCGGAGTGGCGGGATTGTCAACGCTCGCTCCGGTGCTGCTTGTCGTTCCATAGACCGTCCAGGTGTTCGCCGGCGCAGTCTCCTTCCTGAAGTACAGCTGAAGAACGTGGGAGTTGCCCAGGCTGTCGTAGACGGTCACCGAAGTCGAACTGTTGTACATCGTCGTCGGGTCCGGTGCAGCGGGGTCGAATGCCACGGTGCGCGCAGGCAGACGGGAATCGAGATTCAGCTCCGCCTTGATATCGCGCGTCGCGTTCGGCGCCAGGTCTGCGGTGCTGATGCGCAGGTCGGTCGGGCTGCCGGTCTGCAGCACGCCCTGGTTGTTGGCAACGAAACCGGTCAGGCGGCCGCCGTCGGTACTGACGATGTAACCGCCTTTGTCAATCTGGAACTGGCCGTTGCGCGCATAGCTGACCGCGCCGTCCTTGTTCAAACGGAAGAAGCCGCCGCCATTGATCGCCATGTCGAGCGAGTTGTTGGAAGCGGTGATATTGCCCTGGCTGAACTGCTGCGAAATGTTCGACACGCGCGTACCGATACCGGCGGTCCCGAGACCGGAGGTGCCGCTCAGCGAGTTGGCGTACACATCGGAAAACTGCGTCACCGCCGACTTGAAGCCAACCGTATTGGCATTGGCAATGTTGTTGCCGATCGTTTCCAGCTGCTTCGAGGCGCCGTTGAGGCCGCTAAGACCTTGTTGAAAGCTCATTTCTCTTCTCCTTGATTCAGGCTATTCGGCTGCATGGGGTTCAAAGGATCTGCCGGACGTCGGACAGATTGAAGTCGCCGACACCCGGCACGCTGAGCTTCACGCCCTGGTTGCCGGTGCTGACGCTGCTGACTGTACCGAACGACAAGTTGGTGGCCTCGACCTTCTTGCCGGCGGTGACCGCCTTCACACTGAAGCTGTATTTGCCGTCGGGGAGCACCGCCTTGCCGTCGTCGGACTTGCCGTCCCAGGCCAGCGGCAGCACACCCGCCTTCTGCGCGCCGAGGTCGAGGGTGCGCACCACGGCGCCCGTCTTGTCGGTGATCGTCACCTTCACATTGTCGGCGGCCTCGGCCAGATCGAAGCCGAACAGGGACTGACTGTCCTGCAGTTCGATCGACGAGCCCGGCACGAACACGCCGTGCCCGATCATGTCGGCAGCCTGCATAGACTGGCTGGTCTTGTAGCTGCCCATCAGCGCTTCGATCGTGGTGTTCAGCTTGTCGATGCCAGTCACCGTGGACAACTGCGCAAGCTGGCTGGTCACCTGCGCGTTATCCAGCGGATTGAGCGGGTCCTGGTTGCGCATCTGCGTCACCAGCAGCGTCATGAAGCGGTCCTGCGCCGCCTCGGCAGTGGACTTTTCCTTCTTGGCGGCCGGGTTCATCGCCGCCATCAATTCATCCGACACCTTGTTGGTTTGCACGGTCGTCATTCAATACTCCTTGCTTATTGTCCCAGCGTCAGCGTCTTGAGCAGCATGGTCTTGGCAGCGTTCATGGTCTCGACGTTGTTTTGGTAGGAACGCGATGCGGAGATCATGTTGACCATTTCCTCCACCACGTTAACGTTCGGCATGGCGACAAACCCCTTCTCATCCGCCTGCGGATGCTTCGGGTCGTACACCATCTTCGGCGGGGACGGGTCTTCCACCACCTGCTGCACTTTCACACCGGCGGCAGCCGGGTTTCCGGTCTGCACCGCCTGGAACACCACCTGCTTGGCACGGTAGGTCTCGCCCGTCGCGCTGGTCGTGCTGTCGGCGTTGGCAAGGTTGCTGGCCACCGTGTTGAGGCGCTGACCCTGGGCGCTCATTGCCGAGCCGGCGACGTTGAAGATGTTAAAAAGCGACATGGTTATTGTCCTTGAACAGCGGCGAGCAACTGCTTGAGCTTGCCGCTCGCGAAAGTCACGCTTGCCTCGTAGCGCAAGGCGTTATCGGCGAACTGGGCGCGCTCGACATCCATATCCACCGTATTGCCGTCGACGCTGCCCTGCGCCGCATTCCGGTACAGTAGCGGTGCGCCGCTGGCGGTCGAGGCATTCGCCGTACCGCCCAGATGGGCCGGCGCCGTCTTTGTCAAAGCGGAAGGCGCACCGCCCCCGCCGGCGGCCAGCGCCTGTTTCAATGCGCTGCTAAAATCGACGTCCCGCGCCTTGTAATTCGGCGTATCGGCATTCGCGATATTCGACGCCAGCACCTGCTGGCGCTCGGCACGCAGCCGCAGGACCGTCTGTTGAAAATGCAGCGCGTCGTCAAGCTTCCCGATCATGACAATCTCCGGCAAACATCGGCTAAAAACATCGGCCAGGCAAAGGACGCCTCGTTCCGATGATGGATTGATATAGGCTCGATCATACGGACGCGAAAGTCACGCCTATCGTGCAATAAGGCTCAGAAAGCATGTCCTATTCAAGCTTTTGATTCCAATGCGGCATCAGTAGCATGTAGCCTGCAATGAACCGCCCATCCAAAAAATCCGTCCTGCCGGCCCTGCTGGTCGCACTGAGCAGCACCGCGCTCGCGCAGGCGCCGCGTCAGGATACCGGCGCGCTGCGGCAGACCGTTGAACAATTCCTGCTCGTGCAGTCAGCGGGACTTCCGGGCGAGATCAATATAACGGTAGGACAGATCGATTCACGCACCAGCCTGCCCGCTTGCGCCGCGCCGGAAGCCTTCCTGCCCAACGGCAGCCGGGCCTGGGGCAAAACGACGGTGGGCGTGCGCTGCACTGCGCCTTCGCCGTGGACGATTTATGTGTCGGCAACCGTACAGGTCCTCGGGGAATACGTTGTCACGGCAGCCCCGCTCGCCCAAGGCAAAGTGGTGACGCAGGGAGACGTGTTGAAAATGAAAGGCGACCTGACTACGTTGCCGGGGAGCATCATCACCGATCCGGCACAGGCGATGGGCCGCACTGCCGCGATTTCCCTTCCGGCGGGCGCGCCGCTGCGCTCTGACGCGCTGCGCGCGCAACCGGCGATCCAGCAAGGACAGACGGTGCGCGTGGTGTCGGCCGGCCCGGGATTCAGCGTATCGGCGGAGGCGCGCGCGCTCAACAACGCCGCCGAAGGCCAGGTTGCGCAGGCCCGGACGGCGTCCGGACAGGTCGTCAGCGGGGTGGCGAAGGCCGGGGGCGTAGTGGAAGTCGCCTATTGATCATGCTCTTTTCCCGGAATCCGCAATTAGGTGCTAAAGTTTCTGCAAATGGCGTCGATAAGAATGATGACAAGCAGTAGAAGACCAACCAGACAAGGAAATTGCCGTGAAAATCGATGACTCACTGAAAAAAGCCGCCGGGTTGGGCGTGGGCACCGCCACGCAAGCCCGCCCCGGCAAAGGCGCCGAAAAGGCCGGTGCCGCCAGCACCACGCCGGCCGGTTCGGATACCGTAACCCTGTCGTCGAAACTGGAATCGCTTTCCCAGCAAGCGGGCGGAAGTGCCGTTTTCGACGCGAAGAAAGTGGAAGAAATCAAGGCTGCGATCGCAGAAGGCCGCTTCCAGGTCGATCCCGAAAAGGTCGCCAACGGCTTGCTCGACACAGTCAGCGACTTGATCCGTAACCGTAAGGCATAGGAACACATGCAGTCTCTAGGTAGCAGCCTGGCGCAAGGCGTCGGCGAAGAACTCCGCGCAGCGCAATCGCTGGTCGACCTCCTCCGCCAGGAGCAGTCCTGCCTGATCGGGGCAGACGTCGAGGCCCTGAGCAAGCTCACCGAAGAAAAGACGAAAATCGTGGTTCGCATGACCGAGTTGGCGCAGCGCCGCTACCAGGAATTGGCGGGCGCCGGCTTCGAAGCGAGTGACGCCGGCATGGAACAATGGGCCAGCAGCGCTCAGCCCACGGCTGTCCAGTCCTGGAAAGACCTGCTCGATCTCGCCCGCCAGGCGAAGGAGCTGAACCGGGTGAACGGCATGCTGATCGGTCAGCACATGGCGCGCAACCAGGCCGCACTGAACATCCTCCAGGGCGCCCCTCAGGGCGGCAACATGTACGGCCCGAACGGCCAGTCCGCAAACCAGACCAGCAGCCGCAAGCTCGTCGTCGGCTGACATTTCCCCGGCCCACCCTCTTCCGGGCCGACGCTCCCTATCAGAAGCAATTTCCCACGGCGCGCTAACGCAAGACCGGCGGCACCGGCACTTCCGTCGCATTTTCAGGCAGATTCGACAAAATCATCACCGACACCCGCCGGTTGCGCATGCGCCCTTCCGTGCTATCGTTCGGCGCCACCGGTTGCGTCGGCCCGCGCCCGACCGCGGTCAGCCGCTTGTCCGCGATCCCGCTGTCTATGAGCAGCCGCACCACGCTGCTGGCACGCACGGCGGATAACTCCCAGTTTGACGGAAACAGCGCATTGCGGATAGGGACGCTATCCGTATGGCCTTCCACCTGGATCGCATGATCGTCGTCTTTCAGCACATCAGCGACCGCCCGCAGTGCCTGGATGCTCTCTTCGGACAACTTGGCGTCACCGGGTGCGAACAGGACGCTCGCATTGATTTCGACGTTCACCCCGCGCGCGCTCTGGGTTACCCGGACCTTGCCCTGCTGGACGAGCGGCGCCAGCACCTGCTGGATGTTGCCCGCGACGCCGGTCAGCTGTTCCTTCTCGCGGCGCAGCGCTTCGCTGCTGCGCTGACGCTGCGGAACGACGCGCGGCAGGCCGGATGGCATGGATTCGCCCTGCGGCGTAGCGGCTGCCCCGCGACCGAAGGCATTGTTGAGCGAGTTCGACAGAACGCGGTACTTGCCCTCGTTGACGGACGACAGCGCGTACATCACCACGAAGAAGGCAAACAGCAGGGTAATGAAATCGGCATACGACACGAGCCAGCGGTCATGGTTGTCGCTCTCTTCGTCGTACTTCTTTCGCGCCATGGCTATCGATACGCCTGGATCCGCTCTTCGATTACGCGCGGGTTGTCGCCATTGCCAAGGCTGCAGAACACATCGGTGAGCATTTCGCGCCGCCGGACCTCGTCCGCCACGATGGTCTTGAGCTTGTTCGAGATCGGAAGGAATACCAGGTTGGCCAGTCCCACGCCATAGATGGTGGCGACGAACGCAACAGCGATGCCGCCGCCCAGCCTGCTCGGATCGGTCAGGTTTTCCATCACATGAATCAGGCCGAGCACCGCGCCGAGAATGCCGATGGTCGGCGCGTACCCCCCTGCCGCTTCCCAGATCTTTGCCGCCTGCCGCTCGCGCCTTTCGTAGGTAGTGATATCGACCTCCAGAATTTCGCGCATCTTGTAGGGATCGACGCCGTCGACCACGAGCTGCAGGCCCTTCGCGGTGAAACGGTCCTGGACCCCGTCGATAAACCGTTCCAGGCTGAGCAACCCCTCGCGCCGCGCCGTGGTGCTCCAGATGGAAATATCATGCGTGAGGGTGCGCGAAAGGTCCGGCGGTTGCACGAACACCCAGCGCAACATGGCCGCGCCGCGCAGGAAGGTGGCCATTCCGCTTTGCAGCAGCACCGAGCCAAGCGTGCCCACTACGACGATCACGAAGGCCGCCGGCTGTAACAGCGAGTCGAGATGGCCGCCCTCGAGCGCCTGGCCGGCCAGGATACCGGCCAGCCCGAGCAGCAGCCCGGCTAGGCTAGCCCAGTCCACGCCTGCTCCCGCAATCTTGCGCGCATCCGGGCAACCGCCTGGCTGTGCAGCTGACACACGCGCGACTCGGACACCCCCATCACGGCACCGATTTCCTTCAGGTTCATCTCCTGTTCATAGTAGAGGCCCATCAGGATCTTCTCCCGCTCCGGCAAGGCTTCGATGGCCCGGATCACCGCCTGGCGGAATCCGGTGTTCATCAACGCCTGCAGCGGGTCGCCCTGCTCGTCGATGCAGTAACGGTCGAGGAAATGCTCGTTTTCGTCCTTTTCGTGGAAGTCCTCGTAGTAGACCAGCTGGTGGCCGCTGCCTTCGTTGAGCATCTCCTGGTACTCTTCCAGCGAGAGCTTCATCTCCTTGGCGATTTCCGCTTCCATCGGCGCGCGGCCCAGCTTCTGTTGCAACTTGTTCATCGCAACTTCAATCTTGCGCATGTTCTGGCGGATGCTGCGCGGCAGCCAGTCGCTGTTACGCAGTTCATCGAGCATCGCGCCGCGGATGCGTTGCACCGCGTAGGTTTCGAACTGCGCGCCGTGGTTTTCCTCGTAGCGGCCGACCGCATCCAGCAGCCCGATCATGCCGGCCTGGATCAGGTCATCCACCTCGACGCTGGGCGGCAGCTTGGCCTTGAGCTGGTGTGCCAGTTTCTTGACCAGGGGAGCGTGCTCCTCCAGCAACTGGTTCTTGTCGGATTTTCCGCTAACGGTGTACATAATTTATGGATGCCGAGCTTGGCATCATGTTCAGAACCGCCATGTTATCCCGCTGCGGCCACATCCGACAATACGACCCTCCCTGCGAGACGCCGGAACGCCACCGACGCGCCGGCCAGCGGGAATGCATCGACCACTGCGCGGCCAAGCCGCATCGCGCGTTTCAGATGCTCGTCGGCGGGCACGGACCCCATGGAATTCAGCTTGACAGCCAGATAACGGTTCGCCGCCTTTGCCATGTTTTCGAACACAACCTGAGCTTCCTTTTCCGTCGCGCCGGTGACCAGAATGCTGAACGGACGACGCCCCAGCTTGCCGTTCAGGCGCTTGATCAGCGCATAGGCATTCTTGATCGATTCCGGGCTGTTGGCCACCTGCACCACGATTTCCGTGTCGTTGAGCGCCGGGATCGCCAGCGAATCTTCCATATCCAGCTCCGCGTCGACCACCACGATGTCGGCGCGCGTGGCCAGCTCGTTGAACGCCTCGTCCAGCATGCGCGCAAGCTGCGCATCCTTCACCGCGGAACGCTGCGGGCCGCGCTTGAGCGCAGCCACAGCGAAGCCCTGCGGCATCGCCTGCACGACATCCTCAAGCGAACGTTCAAGCCGGGCTACCTGTGTCAGCGTCGCGCCGCGCACTGCATCCAGGCGATTCGAGATGCCCTCGGAACCGAGGCAGGCGTCGACCAGCAGCACATCGCGGCCTGCCTGGGCGAGCGATGCGCCAAGGTTGACCAGCATGGCTCCCTTTTCATCGGCCGAGGCCGCGGACAGGAACGTGAACACACGCGGCTTTGGACCGGCGAGCATCCGCCGCAGGCCTTCGGCCTGGTCAAAATCAAAACTAGCCAAGGGTCACCTCGCGCAAACCTTTGTCATTCATCGCCGCTGCCGCGCTGCCGATAATCAGCGGCAGTTCGTCGTCTTGATACTGGAACGGCGCGGTCTCGCGCTTGAGCTTGAATGCGCGGTCGACCAGGTAATGCTGGTTCGGCACATGCAAGTCTTCCGGCACCCGCTGCCCGTTGGCGACGTAATACAGACTGAGCTTCTGGCGGATCAGCACGTCGAGCACGTTGCCCACGGTCGCTGCTTCGTCCAGCTTGGTAATGATGCACCCGGCCAGGCCGCCGCCCTGATACGAACGCACCACTTCGTTGAGCGTTTCGCCAGTTGAGGTCGCTGCCATGCAAAGCAGGCGCTTGACCTTGCAGTCGGTGCCCGAAAGCATTGCGATCTGCTCGGCCACCATCTTGTCGCGCTGCCCCATGCCGACAGTATCGATCAGCACCATGTGCTTGTTCTTCAACTCTTCGAGTGCGATGCGCAGGTCGGTTTCGTCCTTCACCGAATGCACCATCACGCCAAGGATCTTGCCGTAAATGCGCAGCTGCTCGTAGCCGCCGATACGATAACCGTCGGTCGTGATCAGCGCGAGCTTGCCGGCCCCGTGACGCATCACGCAGCGAGCCGCGAGTTTTGCGGTGGTCGTGGTCTTGCCGACGCCGGTAGGACCCACAAGTGCGTACACGCCGCCCTTTTCCAGGATTTCGTTTTCGTTGCTGATGACGTTCAGGTTGCGGGCCAGGACCGATTTCACCCAGGCGAGACCATTCTCCTGCTTTTCACCGGAAGGCAGCTTCTGGGTGACGTAACGTGACAGGCTTGCACTGAAGCCGGCGGACAGCATTTCGCGCATCACGTTGGCCTTGACCGGCTCGCGCTTCTGCTGGCTGCTCCAGGCGATTTCCGCCAGTTGCGATTCCAGCATGCCGCGCATGGAGCGCAGTTCCGACATGACTTCGGTGATGTCCGCTGCGGAGCGCTCATTCAGGATGGCCGGCCCCCGGCTCGCGGCCAGCGCATCGGCAAGGTTGGATGCCTGGTCGCTGTCGATTGCCCGCCCGGCACCGAACGCGTGGGGAGCGGCAGCAGGTGCCGCGGCCGGCTGCGCCTCCGGCAGGCGCTTGGCGCCGAACACGGCAAGCGTGGATTCGGACAGCTGCGGCTTGACCGGTTTTTCGATCACCGGCTCGGCCAGTGAAGACATGTCCTCGGGTGCCAGCGCAAGGATTTCAACCATGCCGCTGATAGTCCGGTTGGAGAGAATCACCGCGTCCGGTCCGAGCGCTTCACGCACCTGACGCCATGCGTCGCGCGACGTTTTTGCGGAGAATTTTCTTACGTTCATGCTTGGCCTCCAACAAGGCTGGTAACTCTAATCGTCTTGGAATCGGGAAGTTCTGAGTGCGACAGCACCTTGAGCTGCGGCAGCGCACGGCGCAGGAAGCGCGCCAGCAAGGCACGCAACGGACCGGGCACGAGCAGCACCGGCGGCAGGCCCATCTGCTCCTGCTGACGCGCCGCGCGTTCGGTTTGCGTCGCAATGGTATCGGCAAGCCCGGGCTCGATGCCGGCCCCGTCCGCGCCGCCGGACTGCAACGCCTGCATCAGGATGCGCTCGAGTCGGCTGTCAAGGGTAATGACCGAGAGTTCATTCCCAGAAGGGAAAATCTGTTGCACGATTGCGCGCCCGAGCGTGATGCGAACCTGGGCGGTCAGCTCGTTCGGATCCTGTGTCGCCGGCGCAAACTCCGAAAGGGTTTCGATGATCGAGCGCATGTCGCGGATATGCACGCCTTCGGAGAGCAGGTTCTGCAGCACTTTCTGCAGTGTCGACAACGAAATGACTTTCGGCACCAGGTCCTCGACCAGCTTCGGCGACTCCTTGCCGAGATGGTCGAGCAACTGCTGCACTTCCATGCGGCCGAGCAGCTCGGACGCGTGCGTGGTAATGACATGGTTCAGGTGGGTTGCAATGACGGTTCCCGCATCGACGACGGTATACCCCATTGCCTGCGCCTGGTCGCGCAGGCTGGCGTCGATCCAGGTTGCGGGCAGGCCGAACGCGGGATCGGTGGTCGCCGTGCCAGGCAGCGTGCCGTGGACCATGCCCGGATTGATCGCCAGGAATTGGCCGACGTAAGCCTCACCGGTGCCGACCTCGACGCCCTTCAAGCTGATGCGGTATGCGGTCGGCTTGAGTTCCAGGTTGTCACGGATATGTACCGGCGGCGAAAGGAAGCCGACTTCCTGCGCAAATTTCTTGCGGATGCCTTTGATACGCCGCAGCAGCTCGCCGTTCTGCCCCTTGTCCACCAGCGGAATCAGGCGGTATCCGACTTCCAGGCCGAGCGTGTCCACCGGCACGATATCCTGCCAGGTGGCCTCTTCCACTTCCGGCGCGGCAGTCGCGATTTCCGGCACCGGTTCCGGCGCCTCGTCCACTTTCTGCGCGCGCTTCTTCAGCAGGTGCGCGCCACCCGCCAGGGCACCGCCCAACAGGATGAACGCGATATGCGGCATGCCCGGAATGAGGCCCAGGCCGCCGACAATAGCGCCGGTGATATAAAGAACATCCGGCTTGGCGAACAGCTGGTTGATCAACTGGCCGCCGATATCCTGCTCGCTGGCCACACGCGACACTACCACGCCGGCCGCGGTCGAGATGATCAGCGACGGGATCTGCGCGACCAGACCGTCGCCGATGGCCAGCAGCGTATAGTTCTTGATCGCCGCGTCGAAGGCGAGATCGTGCTGCACCATCCCGACGATGAGGCCGCCGAAAATGTTGATGACCGTGACCAGGATGCCGGCGACCGCATCGCCGCGCACGTATTTGCTCGCACCGTCCATTGCGCCGTAGAATTCGGCCTCCTGCGCGACCTCGGTGCGGCGGCGTCGCGCTTCCTGCTCGCCGATCATGCCGGCGTTCAGGTCGGCGTCGATCGCCATCTGTTTGCCGGGCATCGCGTCCAGTGCGAAACGCGCGCCGACTTCCGCGATACGCCCAGCGCCCTTGGTCACCACCACAAAGTTGATGATGGTGAGGATGATGAATACCACGATACCAACGGTATAGTTCCCGCCGATCAGGAAGTGGCCGAACGCCTCGATCACCTTGCCCGCCGCATCGGGCCCGGTATGCCCCTCCGTCAGCACGACCCGGGTGGATGCCACGTTGAGCGACAGGCGCAGCATGGTGGAAACCAGCAGCACCGTCGGGAACACCATGAAGTCGAGCGGCTTGACCGTGTACAGGCTGGTCAGCAGCACGATGATCGACAGCGCGATGTTGAAGCTGAAAAAGATGTCCAGCGCAAACGCCGGCAGCGGCAAGATCATCATTGCCAGCATCATGACAATGAGGATAGGCGCGGCAAGCGCCTTGCTCGATTGTCCAGAAAGCCATGCGGGCAGCGTCAAACCGTTCATTGCATCAACCCATTGTCAGGCGTTTGCGCCTTGTTCAGCGGATCCAGCTCCGGCGGCACATCGAGATCTCCGGGCGCCTGCGGACGCACGCCGCCGTGCTGGCTGTACGCGCGCAGCTGGAATACATAGGCAAGCACTTCCGCCACTGCGGTATACAGCTTGGCGGGGATCTCGTCTCCTAGTTCGGTATGGCGATAAAGCGCACGCGCAAGCGGCGGCGCTTCCAGCAGCGCGACCTTGTGTTCGGCCGCGATCTCCCGGATCTTCGCGGCGACTTCGTCCGCGCCCTTTGCAACGACGACCGGCGCGCGCATCTTGCCTTCGGTGTACTTCAACGCAACAGCGTAGTGGGTCGGGTTGGTCACCACCACGTCGGCCGTCGGGATCTCGGACATCATCCGGCGCTTTGCCATCTCGCGCTGCAGCTGGCGGATGCGCGCCTTGACCATCGGATCGCCATCGGACTCCTTCGATTCCTGGCGCAGTTCCTCGCGCGTCATCTTCAGCTTGTTTGCGTAATGCCAGAGTTGATACGGCACGTCGATCAGCGCGATGACAACCAGGCCGAAGACGATGGCGATGAAACTGGTCAGCAGCAGGTCTCCAAGGTGGGCACCGCCGGATGCGAGCGGCTCGGTCGCGAGGGCAAGCATGGTGTCAGCCTGCCGCATCACCACGATCCATGCGATGCCGCCGATCAGCACCGTCTTTCCGATCGCTTTGACCAGCTCTACCAGGGCGCGCGTGGAGAACATGTTGCCCAACCCTTTGATCGGATTGAGCCGCGAAAAATTAGGCTCCAAGGACTTGGCAGTGAACAACCAGCCGCCGATCAGCAGCGGCGACCCGGCGGCGACGAGCAGCAGGATGCCGGCCAGCGGCGCAAAGCCGAGCAGCACCTCCGTGAGGCCGGGGACGATATGCATCAGAAGCTGATTGAAGTCGAAGGCGTGTTCGCGCTCCAGCGACAGGCCGGATGTCAGCATGTGATTGAGACTGCGGACGAGACGATCGCCGGAGAACCAGATGCCAAGGCCGGCACCCAGAAGAACCGTGCAGGTGGCCAGCTCCCTCGAACGGGGAACGTCGCCTTCCTCTCGCGCCTGCTCCAGTCTTCTGGGCGACGCGGGTTCTGTTCTTTCAAGATCGCTATCTTCGGCCACCGCCGGCTCCTGTTTTGCCCGCAGTGCGCTCCGGATGACGCACTAGGGACGAATAGGAAGGATTATTCGCGAAATAGCACTATGACCATGCCGGGAATAAGTGTGAAAACCCCCCGCTATTCCATGCCGCAAGGAAACGGGAGGCTGGCAGTGAAAGGAATCAGAGCTTGAGCGTTTGCGCCCAGGCGAGCGCCGACATTTGTGCCTGGTTCACCTGTTTGGCACTGATGCAAAGGGAGGTTGCCATCGAATCCACAACCGCGGAATTCAATTCACAGGCTTCCGCCAGGGCCAGGAAGGGGCCGTAGATCCCCTCGCGCGACAGCAGGGCCTGCGTCACCGACTCGGAAAGCTGGATCTTCTCGAGAACGTCTTCCATCGGCACGCCGAGCAGTTTGTCGAGCAGGGAAAACATGCCGGCAACGAACAGGTTCTCGGCTTCGTTCTTAGGCAGAAAGCCGCCGCCGAGCAGCTCCGCGAAGCGTCCACGGATGACGGCGGTCTGCATCAGCACCGGTGAGTAGCCGGTAGTGGTCGCGGTTGCGAGAAGCAGCGCGAGCCAGCGATACAACGGGGAATAGCCGAGCATGGTGACCGCATGCTTGAGCGACTGGATCTCGCATCCCAGACCGAATCCGGCCGAGTTGATGTAGCGCAGCAGCTTGTAGGACAAGGCAGCGTCACGCTTGAGCACACCTTCCAGCTGCTTGACGTCGGCATTGCGCCGGACCATGTCCATCAGTTGCAGGATCATGGCCTGCGCCGGATTCAGCTCCTTGGAACGGTTGCCGGGACGCGGCGCAAGATGCAGCTGCCCGACGAATGCGTACATGCCGAGCTGGGCGCAAATATCGTACGTCTGCCAGCTGCCGACATTGCGCGCGACCATGCGCAAGGACGGCATGTTTAGCGAACGATAGTGCTGCACCTGGCCGACGAAGTCCGCGGTACCGACCTGCATTTCGATATAGGTCAGTTGCGGCAGCAGGCTGCGGTCGAGGTTTGCAAGGGCAATGTCGCGCACCGAAATGCCGTAGCCCTTGGCACGCGCCGCCTGAACGGCGGCAACCGCTTCCGGCGCCGTGAGGTCGGCGCCGCGCAGTGCGAATACGACTCCCTTGGGCGGCAATGCATTCAATACTTCGTGCGTTAGCAGCGCCGGCGACGCCTCGATGAACAGAATCTGATCGCCCAGCGGAGCGCCGGGCTCGACGCTGTTCAGCTGATCGGCGACAAAGCGCGCCAGTGCGACGATTTCGGAGTCCGACGGACGTCTCGTCTTGGCCACATGCTGCCAATACAGCTCATAACCGAGCACCCGTTCCTGAGAGTTGAGCAGCGGCTCCCGAATGATAAAGTGCTCTTCTTGCATGTAGTGTGTGATGGGATGGGAAAGATCCGACGTTGTTGCAGTTAGAAACCCAGGCTTTCCAGCAAGTCGTCCACCTGCCCCTGGCTGGAAACGACATCCGCGCTCGCCGTCGGGTTGATCTGGGGACCGTTCAGCAGGCCGGAATTCGTTTCGCGGCGCACTTCGGCCGGCGCGTAATCGACCAGCAGCTGAACGAGCTGCTGCTCGATGTTGTGCGCAAGCTCAGTCACCTTCTTGATGACCTGGCCGGTGAGGTCCTGAAAATCCTGCGCCATCATGATGTCCAGCAGCTGCTGCTTGGTGACGATGGCGCCGCCACGGGCTTCATCCAGGAATGCGACGGTGCGTTCTGCCAGCGCCCGGTACTGCGCCTCGGAAAACGACGCCTGCAGCGCGGACTGCCAACTCTGTGCGATGTCGTCGGCGCCGGCCTCAATCTTGTCCTGGATCGGGCTGGCAAGCTCTGTTGCCGTCAGCACCCTCTGCGCAGCCTGCTCTGTCATCCTTGCGACGTAGTCAAGCCGGTCCCGCGCATCGGGAATGTCGTGTGCCGCTTTCGCAATCAGCTTGTCGAAACCCAGTCCGCGCAGGTTGTCGTGTAAGGTGCGCGTCATCTGGCCGACACGCGCCAGCATTTCCTCCTGCGGGAAATTATCGACCTCGGCCTTCGCCTGCTGCCACGCCGTGTTCACGTCAGGCCCCTACTTTTTCCAGCTTCTCGAAGATCTTGGTCAGCTTTTCGTCGAGAGTGGCCGCAGTAAAGGGCTTCACCACGTAGCCGTTGGCGCCTGCCTGGGCCGCAGCGATGATGTTTTCCTTCTTCGCCTCGGCCGTCACCATCAACACCGGCAATTTTGACAGAGCCGGATCAGAACGGATGTTCTGCAGCATCGTCAGTCCATCCATGACAGGCATGTTCCAGTCGGAGATTACGAAATCGAACTGCTCGCTCCGGAGTTTGGAGAGCGCCATGGCACCGTCTTCTGCCTCGTCGACATTTGTGTAGCCCAATTCTTTCAGCAGATTGCGGACGATACGACGCATCGTCGAGAAATCGTCGACCACCAGAAATTTTGTATTTGGACCAGCCATGAATTACTCCATTGATTCTCAAACCGTTATGACTATCCGTTCGCCCGCAAGCACGAACGGCCGCACTAAGTATAATCCTTCCGCTCTTCATTATGCACCTAAAGCATGATCTGCTTTAGACATGCCGAGCAAAAGCGACAGCAGGCAAAAAGAATGTGTACTTTCTTGCAATGCCCTTAGACCCGCAACGCGCGGCTGCTGTGCGCCGCCAGGTAGCCCAGCACCATTCCCGGCAGCGCGTGCAAGGCGCCGACCTCGTGCGTCGCGCCCACCGCGATCGCTTCCCGCGGCATGCCGAACACCACGCATGAGGCCTCGTCCTGCGCGAAGTTATAAGCCCCTGCATTGCGCATTGCGAGCATGCCGGCGGCACCGTCCTTTCCCATGCCCGTAAGGATGACGCCGACCGCATTCTTGCCCGCGCAGCGGGCCGCGGAATCGAACAGGACGTCGACCGACGGCCGATGCCTGTTGACCGGCGGCCCCTGGTCCAGTTGGGTCACGTAGTTCGCGCCGCTGCGCGCAAGCAGCAGATGCGAATGCCCGGGCGCGATGAACGCGTGGCCGGGCAGCACACGCTCCCCTCCCTCCGCCTCCTTCACCGTGATTTTGCACAGGCTGTCGAGCCGCTTGGCAAAGGAACGCGTAAAGCCTTCGGGCATATGCTGGGTGATCAGGATGCCGGGACAGTCCGACGGCATCTGCATCAGGAAATCCTTGATCGCTTCCGTACCGCCGGTAGAGGCGCCGATGATGATCAGCTTTTCGCTACTGGTCAGCGGATTACGGATCAGCGGCAGTCCCTCCGCGGACGTCTTGCCTGCCTCCGCCTGTGCCACCGTGCGAGGTTTGACACGGGCCTTGGCGGCGGCGCGGATCTTGTCGGTAATCAGCTCGGAATACTCGAGCATCCCGGTCTGGATCGAGAGTTTCGGCTTGGTGACGAAATCGACAGCACCGAGTTCGAGTGCGCGCAACGTGATTTCCGAACCGCGTTCGGTCAATGAAGACACCATCACCACCGGCATGGGACGCAGCCGCATCAGCTTCTCGAGGAAGTCCAGGCCGTCCATGCGCGGCATTTCCACGTCGAGCGTCAGCACGTCCGGATTGGTCCGTTTAATCAGGTCGCGCGCGACGATCGGGTCCGGCGCCACGCCCACCACCTCCATGTCCGGCTGCTGACGAATGATTTCGCTCATCACGCTGCGGATCAGCGCGGAGTCATCCACAATCAATACTTTAATCTTCATGGTGCTTGCTTTCCGTTTCAGGCACTGCTTTCTTATTCCTTTCGACCCCCGCCCTGCGCTCGCTCTTGACGCCGGCGCATCAGCCGAACAGCTCGACATCACCCGACACCGGCGTGGTGAGGAGCTTGCTCGCATAATCCTGCTCCCGGTTCACCAGCGTGTTGTTATTCAGCTGCTTGAGTTTTTTCACCAGCACTTTGCCGGAGCGCGGGAAAAAGTAGACCTTGCGCGGATAGATGTCATTCAGGTCTTCCGCAACGACACGGATATTCTCGGCGCGCAGGTAATCACGGACGAACTGCGCATTCCTCTCGCCGACATTGATCGCGATGAATCCGCGCAGCACATTTCCACCGCCGAAAACCTTTGCCTCGAGGTTTTCCCTTCGCGCGCCCGCCTTGAGCAAATCGTTGATCAGCACTTCCATCGCGTAGGTGCCGTACCGCATTGAAGCCGAAACCGGACTGTCGCTGTCGTTACCGCCGTCGGGGAGCATGAAGTGATTCATGCCGCCGATGCCGGTCACGCGGTCGCGGATGCAGGCCGACACGCAGGAGCCGAGCACGGTCACGATCAGCATGTCCTTGCAGGTGTAGTAGTACTCGCCCGGAAGGATCTTCGCCGCATCGCAGTCGAAGGTCCGATCGTAGTAGACGTTGGTGGCAAAGTGCTCTTCGAGGGCGTAGCTCATACGTTATTTCTCAATCCTGCGCGCCGCTGCGCGGTGCGCCATACCGCGCGCCGGGTCCAGTTCGTAGACCGTCTTGCCCCGCAACTTGAACGCATCCGAAACATACAGAAAATTCTCGGAATGGCCGGCAAACAGCAATGCATCCGGCTTCATCAGCGGCGCAAAACGTGAAAGGATTTTACCCTGCGTCGGCTTGTCGAAATAGATCATGACGTTCCGACAAAAGATTGCATCGAAGGGCCCGTTGACCGGCCAGTCATCGGAAAGCAGATTGAGTTGCTTGAATGTCACCATCTGGCGCAGCTCGGGGCGGACCCGCACCAGCCCGGCGCGCTCCCCCTTCCCCCTCAGGAAAAACCGCCTGGCGCGCTCCGGAGGCATCTTGTCGAGACGCTCGATCGGGTAGATACCGTTGGCGGCCGTCGCCAGCACGTTGGTATCAATGTCGGTTGCGATCACATGTGCTTGCGGCGTAAGGGTGCCAAGCGCCTCGCATATGGTAATGGCGATGGAATACGGCTCTTCGCCGGTGGAACTCGCCGCACACCAGATCAGGAGCGGCTCCTTCGGATTCCTAACATGGTCGGCCAGGATCGGGAAGTGATGCGCCTCGCGGAAAAATGACGTCAGGTTCGTCGTCAGGGCATTCGTGAACGCCTCCCACTCCCCACTGTCCTGGCGGCTTTCCAAATCGTCGAGATAAGCCTGGAACGAGCGTATGCCCGTAGCGCGCAAGCGGCGGGCCAGGCGACTGTAGACCATTTCCTGTTTGCTTTCCGCAAGCGCAATGCCGGCGCGCTTGTAGATCAGAGAACGCACGCGCTCGAAATCGCGCGGCGTGAACTCGAATTCTTTAACTGTTTCCTGTTTCTGTATTACCGAAGTCACCACAACGGATTACTTTCTTAGGTAGCGTTCTTTATTTTCCGACAACCACTTCATGCGGCGTGTGGCCGACTCAACCGGACTACCGCGCCCGTCGATTATGACGATCGAGCGGCGGCGTCAATCGCGGGAACAACGATTCAATACTACGCCTGTTACATGCAAAAAGGCGCGCCTGCGGTGGCACGCCTTCCTTGCTCTCTATGAGATTTGCCTGACCACCCCGGCATCCTATTCCCTGCCCATGGGCGATCAGAACTCTTCCCAGTCGCCCTCGTTTGCAGGAGCGGTCTGCTTCGGCTGCGCGATCGCTTTCGGCGCGGCCGGCGTCATTGCATTACGCGGCATCGCTACCCGACGGGTTGCAGGTGCGGACATCGGCTTTGCCGCGACCGGCGCGTGGTTCGCAGCAGTCGCCAACTGCGTGCCGCCATTGCCCAGGACCTTGAACACCGAGACTGCCTGCGCAAGCGATGCGGATTGCTGCTGCATGCTTTCCGCGGTAGCTGCCGCCTGCTCGACGAGTGCCGCGTTCTGCTGCGTCATCTCATCCATCTGGGCGATCGCATGGTTGACTTCCTCGATGCCGGAGCTCTGCTCCTGGCTGGCCGCGGTAATCTCGTTCATGATGTCGGCCACGTGCTTG
>NZ_DASPLS010000056.1:0-6004 GCF_035627455.1 Noviherbaspirillum sp. | reverse complement strand
GTCGCTGCAGAGCCGCTACCACCGCTTCTTCTATCCGCTGCATGAACTGACGCCGGACATGCTGGCGCGCTTCCTGCACAATGCGCCGGCCGAGGCGATGACCTTGCTGGCGGTGATCCGCCAGGACGGCCGCGAGCGGGCAATCGCGATGGCGCAGTATGTGGCCGACCGTTATCCGGAACGCTGCGATTTCGCAGTCGTCGTCAGCGACTTCTGGCAGCGCGGCGGACTCGGCAGGAAGCTGATCGAATCGCTGATGTGCATCGCGCGCGCGGCCGGCATCGAACGCATCGAAGGCGACGTGCTCTCAGAGAACGAAGCGATGCGCAAGCTGCTGCTCGACATGGGATTCAGCCAGCGCCAGCATGCGGACGGCGCCTACCTGCGCAAGGTATCGAAGCGGCTGGTCGCGCCGGAATGGAAGTGCACGCCGTTGACGGCGCTGGCGAGGAGGGATGGAACAGCGCGGGCGCATGCGTGATTGCGGGAAGTTCCGTGGGGTGCGAGGACTCGCGGAGGCAGAGTAAAGGCGAACCCGGGACCACCGGAGCCGGGGCGCACGGTGGGTTTCGCTGCGCTCTACCTCGGCGGCCCCACCCACCCTACATACTGACGGGGAGAATGGGGTAATGCAGGTGTGCGCGTAATCGCAGGAAGATGCGCAGGTTGGGTTGAAAGGAGCGAACCCAGCGGTACTAGCCCAGCCCCGTACCGTCGCGCATCGTCCGGCGGTAGGGTGGGTAGAGCGAAGCGAAACCCACCGTGCACCCTGGCTACGGCCGAGCACCGCTCCGACTACCTGCCGCTCCACTTCGCCTGGCCGGCGGCTTCAATACTCCACCGTCGCACCCTTCACGCCCAGCTTTTCGAACAGCGACTGCTTCAGCCCGTCGGCCGGCGCCACCCGCCATTCGTCGGCCAGCCGGATCTCGCAGCTGCCCACGCCGTCGTGCGTGTAGCGCATCGTCAGCGGCAGGCCGTTCTCGGATTTGTACGGCGCCAGGATGGTCTTGATCTGCGCCGCGTCCAGCCGGGTGTTGAGCGAGAACGCGAACTGCCGCCCGAACTGCACCCGCGCCATCGCGATATCCATCACCTTTTCGGCGCTGATGCGCAGGCCGCCGGAGAAGCGGTCTTCCGACACCTTGCCCTGCACCGCGAGGAATTCATCTTCCTTGAACAGCTGGCGGTTCGGCTCGTAGAGTTCGTTGTAGATCGTCACGTCGACCACCGCGGTGCCGTCGTCCAGCGTCACGATCACCATCTTGCCGCGCTGGGTCATCTGCACCCGCACCGCGCTGATGATCCCCGCCAGCAGGCGCGCGTCGCGCGACGGTTCGAGGTTGACCAGCTTGGTCTTGACGAACTTGCGCACTTCTTCCGCATAGGCGCTGAACAGGTGGCCGGACAGGTAGAAGCCGAGCGCGAGCTTTTCCTCGGTCAGGCGCTGCTTCTCGCTCCACGCCGGCACCTTCACATACTCCGGCGGCGGCTCCATGTCGCTGTCTTCGCCGCCGAACAGGCTGACCTGGTTGGCCGACGCTTCCGCCTGCTCCGCGCATTCCATCGCGAAGTTGACCGACGCGATCATGATGCCGCGGTCGACGCCGAAGCAATCCATCGCGCCGGAACGGATCAGCGCTTCGATGGTGCGGCGATTGATCTGCTTCTTGTCGACGCGCTTGACGAAATCGAACAGGTCCTTGAACGGTCCGCCCGACTCGCGCGCGGCGATGATCGCCTCGATCGCGTTCTGGCCCGAGCCCTTCACCGCGCCCAGGCCGTAGCGGATCTGGGTCGCCTTCTTGCCCGGCTCGCCGACCGGGATGAAGCGGTAGTCCGACTTGTTGATGTCCGGCGGCAGCATCTGCAGCTTGCAGATATCGACCGCGTCCTCGACCAGGATCTTGATCTTGTCGGTGTCGTCCATCGCCAGCGACATGTTGGCTGCCATGAATGCGGCCGGATGGTGCGCCTTCAGGTAGGCGGTGTGGTACGACAGCAGCGCGTAGGCGGCGGCGTGCGACTTGTTGAAGCCGTAGCCGGCGAACTTTTCCATCAAGTCGAAGATCTCGTCCGCCTTTTCCTGCGACAGGCCGTTCTTCGCCGCGCCCTCGCGGAAGATCAGGCGGTGCTGCGCCATTTCTTCCGGCTTCTTCTTGCCCATCGCGCGCCGCAGCAAGTCCGCGCCGCCGAGCGAGTAGCCGCCGATCACCTGCGCCATCTGCATCACCTGCTCCTGATACACCATGATGCCGTAGGTTTCGGACAGGATGCTTTCGGTGCGCGGGTCCGGGTATTCGAACTTCTCGCCGTGCTTGCGCTTGCAGAAGTCGGGGATCAGGTCCATCGGGCCCGGACGGTAGAGCGCCACCAGTGCGATGATGTCCTCGAAGCGGTCGGGACGCGCATCCTTCAGCATGCCCTGCATGCCGCGGCTTTCCAGCTGGAACACGGCGACGGTCTTCGCCTTGGTCAGCAGTTCATAGGACGCGCGGTCGTTCAGCGGCAGCTTGGCGAGGTCGAAGTCAGCCTTCGCCGGATCGAGCATCTTGATGTAGCGCACCGCGCGGTCGAGGATGGTCAGCGTGGTCAGGCCCAGGAAGTCGAACTTCACCAGGCCGACTGCTTCCACGTCATCCTTGTCGTACTGCGACACCACGCCGGCGTCGCCGCCCTGCGTGTACAGCGGACAGAAGTCGGTCAGCTTGCCCGGCGCGATCAGCACGCCGCCCGCGTGCATGCCGATATTGCGCGCGATGCCTTCGACCTGCTGCGCGAGGTCGAGCAGCTGCTTGACCTCTTCCTCGTTCTCGAGGCGTTCCTTCAGCAGCGGCTCTTCCTCGATCGCCTCGGCGATCGACACCTGCTTGCCCGGCTTGAACGGAATCAGCTTGGAAATGCCGTCGCAGAAGGTGTAGCTCATGTCGAGCACGCGGCCGACGTCGCGCACCGCGCCCTTGGCCGCCATCGTGCCGAAGGTCGCGATCTGCGACACCGCCTCGCGGCCGTAGCGGTCCTTCACGTACTGGATCACGCGGTCGCGGTTTTCCTGGCAAAAGTCGATGTCGAAGTCGGGCATCGACACCCGTTCCGGGTTCAGGAAGCGTTCGAACAGCAGGTTGTATTCGAGCGGATCGAGGTCGGTGATCTTCAGCGCATACGCCACCAGCGAGCCGGCGCCCGAGCCGCGGCCCGGGCCGACCGGCACGCCGTTGTTCTTGCCCCACTGGATGAAGTCCGCCACGATCAGGAAGTAGCCTGGGAAGCCCATCTTGATGATGGTGTCGGTCTCGAACTTGAGCCGCGCTTCGTAGCGCTCGCGCTGCTTCTCGCGCTTTTCCGGATCGGGGAAAAGCTGCACCAGGCGCTCTTCCAGGCCGGCCTTCGCCTCCTGCACCAGGAAGTCGTCGAGCGACATGCCGTCCGGCGTCGGGAACAGCGGCAGCTTGGGCTTGCCGAGTTCGAGCTGCAGGTTGCAGCGCTTGGCGATCTCCACCGAATTCTGCAGCGCCGCCGGCATGTCGGCGAACGCCTCGGCCATCTCGGCCTGGGTGCGGAAGCACTGGTTGTCATTGAAGCGCTTGACGCGGCGCGGATTGGCGAGGATCTCGCCCTCGGCGATGCAGGTGCGCGCCTCGTGCGCGATGAATTCCTCGCGCGTCAGGAACTGGATCGGATGGGTCGCCACCACCGGCAGCTTCAGCTTGGCCGCGATCGCGACCGCCTGGCGCACATGGTTTTCCATGTTGGGCTGGCCGTAGCGCTGCACCTCGATATAGAAATGGTTGGGGAAGAGTGCCGCCCAGCGCTCCGCGCAGCGTTCCGCCGCCGCCGGGTTGCCGTTGTCGATCGCCATGCCGACGTCGCCGCTGTGGGCGCCGGAGAGCGCGATCAGTTCGCTCGCCTGCCCGCCGGCCAGCCACTCGGCGCGGATTTCCGCGCGCCCGCGGTGCACGTTGGTCAGCCAGGCCTTGGTCAGCAGTTCGCACAGCTGCAGGTAGCCGTTGCGGTTCTTGCAAAGAAGCAGCAGGCGCGACGGCTTGTCGCGGTCGTCGTCGTTGGTGATCCAGACATCGCAGCCGGCGATCGCCTTGATGCCCTTGCCGCGCGCGGCCTTGTAGAACTTGACCATGCCAAACAGGTTGGCCAGGTCGGTGATCGCCATCGCCGCCTGCCCGTCCTTGGCGGCTGCCTTGACGACATCGTCGATGCGCACAAGGCCGTCGACGATCGAGTATTCGGAATGGAGGCGGAGATGGGTGAATTGCGGAGTGCTCATCGCGCTATTTTACAGCGGGCGCAGGGTTCCGAATGGCAAGGAGGAAAAGCAATTTTGTAACTTGTGGCGCGACGGAATTTGCGAGCCTGTGCGCTGTCTATCATGGCCTCGTGTCAACATGCTTCGTAAGCAAAATTGCCGCCCTGCGGAGTTTTACTCAATGTCTTCCGACAACACCTACGTCAACATCGCCGCCTACAAGTTCGTCACGCTGGACGACACGGTCGAGCGCCGCGCGGCGTTTCGCGCGGTGTGCGAAGAGCTCGGCCTGAAGGGCACCATCCTGCTCAGCCCGGAAGGCATCAACCTGTTCCTCTCCGGCCGGCGCGGTGCGATCGACCGTTTCCTTGCATGGCTGCGCGCCGATGCGCGCTTCGCCGGCATCGAGGTCAAGGAAAGCTGCTCGGACTGCCAGCCCTTCAACCGGATGCTGGTGCGCCTGAAGCGCGAAATCATCACGATGAAGCATCCGCTGATCCGCCCCGAGCAAGGCCGCGCGCCGGCGGTCGCGCCGGCGACGCTCAAGCGCTGGCTGGACCAGGGCCATGACGACGACGGCCGCCCGGTGGTGATGATGGACACGCGCAATGCGTTCGAGGTCGACGTCGGCAGCTTCGACCATACCGTCGATTACCGCATCTCGAAATTCAGCGAATTCCCGGACGCCGTCGCCCGAAACCGAGAAGCGCTCGCCGGCAAGACGGTGGTCACGTTCTGCACCGGCGGCATCCGCTGCGAAAAGGCAGCGATCCACATGCAGAACATCGGCTTCGACAGCGTGTACCAGCTCGACGGCGGCATATTGAAATACTTTGAGGAAGTCGGCGGCGCGCACTACCACGGCGAGTGCTTCGTGTTCGATCAGCGCACCGCGCTGAATCCGCAGCTGGAAGCGACCGCAACGGCGCAGTGTTTCGGGTGCCGGGCAGTGGTGACGGCGGCAGAGCAGTCGTCGCCGTATTATGTGCCAGGGGAATCTTGTCCGAAGTGCAGGAAGGCGGTGCGGGAGGATGTGCGAAAGTAGTCAAACCGGTGGGTTTCGCATTCGCTCTACCTCGGCGGCCCCACCCACCCTACAGGCTAACGGTGATAATAAAGGACTGTAGGGTGGGTAGAGCGAATGCGAAACCCACCATGCACCTAAAGAACCGTAGGGTGGGTGGGGTCGCCGAGGTAGAGCGAAGCGAAACCCGCCGTCACAATAAAGAACCCCAACCAAAAAACCATGCCCTCCTACCGCCGCAACGTCATCCCCGGCGCCACCTACTTCTTCACCGTGACGCTCGCCAACCGGAACGGCGCTCTCCTCACCACGCACATCGACCTGTTACGCGACGCGTTCCGTTACACCCGCGAGCGGCATCCGTTCGACATCGACGCGATCGTCGTGCTCCCGGAACACCTGCACACGATCTGGACGCTGCCGGCAAATGAAGCCGATTACGCAACGCGCTGGCGCCTGATCAAAAGCCATTTCTCCCGCAACCTGCCGCCGGCGGAAACGCTGAATGCCAGCCGCTCAGGCAAAGGCGAACGCGGCATCTGGCAACGGCGCTTCTGGGAACACACGATACGGGATGAGGCGGACTATGCGCGGCATGTGGATTACATCCACTTCAATCCGGTGAAGCACGGGCATGCACAGCGGGTGGCGGAGTGGGAGCACTCGTCGTTTCACCGGTATGTGAAACGCGGGATTTTGCCGGGGGATTGGGGTGGTGA
>NZ_DASPLS010000055.1:0-76746 GCF_035627455.1 Noviherbaspirillum sp. | reverse complement strand
CTGGCTGCGCCTGAAACTGATCGCCGATGCAGGCCTGCTCGGCCAGCCGAACGCCGGCAAGTCGACCTTCCTGGCCGCGGTCAGCCGCGCCCGCCCGAAGATCGCCGACTATCCGTTCACCACGCTGCACCCGAACCTGGGCGTCGTGCGCGTGGGCCCGGAGCAGAGCTTCGTGATCGCGGACGTGCCGGGCCTGATCGAGGGCGCATCCGAAGGCGCGGGCCTGGGCCACCAGTTCCTGCGCCATCTGCAGCGCACGCGCCTGCTGCTGCACGTGGTGGACATCGCGCCGTTCGACGAGGCCGTCGACCCGGTCGCACAGGCCAAGGCGATCGCAGCGGAACTGAAGAAGTACGACAAGGCCCTCTACGACAAGCCGCGCTGGCTGGTGCTGAACAAGCTCGACGTAGTACCGGAAGACGAGCGCAAGAAGCGGGTGAAGGATTTCATCAAGCGCTTCGGCTGGAAGGGGCCGGTGTTCGAGATTTCGGCGCTGACGCGCGAAGGCTGCGAAGATCTGGTCATGGCGATCTACGACTACCTGGCCGAGCAGCGCCGTCAGGAGCACCGCGCGGAAGAGACCCAGGTGGCGGAAGAGGCACGCAGCATTGCTTCGATCGACCCCGATGATCCGAGGTTCAAGGTCATCGAGTAATACAATACCCGGCGGGCGGACCGCTGTCCGTCCTCACGGATCAAGGCAGCCATCCGCTCCCTCTGGCATGATGGCGGTTTCCAAAAGAGAATAATGAACTCCGTCATCCAAAAGGCCAAGCGCCTCATCATCAAGGTGGGCTCCTCGCTCGTGACCAACGACGGCAAGGGGCTCGATACCGCCGCCATCGCGAAATGGGCGGAGCAGATCGCGCAGCTGCGCGCCATGGGCAAGGAAGTCGTGCTGGTCAGCTCCGGCGCGATTGCCGAGGGCATGCAGCGGCTCGGCTTCGACAAGCGTCCGACCGGCATCCACGAATTGCAGGCCTGCGCCGCCGTCGGGCAGATGGGACTGGCGCAGATCTATGAAACCAGTTTTCGCCAGCACAAGCTTCGCACCGCGCAGGTGCTGCTGACGCATGCCGACCTCGCCGACCGGGAACGCTACCTGAACGCGCGCTCCACCCTTTTTACGCTGCTGCGGTTCGGCGTGGTCCCCATCATTAATGAAAACGACACGGTGGTCACCGACGAGATCAAGTTCGGCGACAACGACACGCTCGGCGCGCTGGTCGCGAATCTGATCGAAGGCGATGCGCTGGTGATCCTGACCGACCAGAAGGGCTTGTATACCGCCGATCCGCGCAAGGACCCGAACGCAGAGTTCGTGCACGAAGCCAAGGCGGGCGACCCGGCGCTGGAAGCGATGGCGGGTGGCGCCGGCACCGGCATCGGCCGCGGCGGCATGTTGACCAAGATCCTGGCGGCCAAGCGCGCGGCAACCTCCGGCGCGCATACCGTGATTGCCTGGGGCCGAGAAGACCGCGTGCTGACCCGGTTGGCCAAGGGCGAGGTGATCGGCACACAACTGGCGGCTCAGATGGCGCACCTGACCGCGCGCAAGCAGTGGATGGCCGATCACCTGCAGACCGCGGGGAAGGTGGTGCTGGATGCGGGCGCGGTGCAGAAGCTGACGGCGGAAGGAAAATCGCTGCTGCCGATCGGTGTGGTCGAAGTCGCCGGCGAATTCGGCCGCGGGGACGTGATTACCTGCACCGACGAATCCGGGCGGGCGATCGCGCGCGGGATGAGCAATTATTCGAGTTCCGAGGCGCGTCGCATCATGCGCCGGCCTTCCTCGGAAATCCTGGCTATCCTTGGTTTCGTCGAGGAGCCGGAGTTGATTCACCGCGACAACATGGTATTGCTGTAGCAATCCGGCCCGCGCCTGATGCGGGCATTATTGCGCCACCGTTCCACGGATCTTTACCGTCATCCCGGCTTTCGCCGGAAGGCGGGGACGACGATTCAATACCGATGTCCTGCAACAGCAGGGAGACCGTCCTTACCGAATCCTCTGCGGCTCCAGCGTCTGCTGGTAGCGCAACCGCCTCACCATGTCATTCGCGCTGCCGGCCACTGTCTTTTCAGAGCAGAAGTAATCCTTCGCAAGCGCCGCATGCTGCCGGTTCGCTGCGCTGCCATTGATCCTTTCCCACTGGTCGCGCCTGGAGCGTGACCAGCTGCCGTCCGGCTGGCCGAAGGCGTACAGCTTGCGCTCATAGGTGGCGCAGCGGATCCCCTCATAGCTGACATTCCGGGCGCCGGCGTCGCTCACCGCCACCAGCGTATAGCGGACCACGCCGTCCTGGCCGAGCGTCAGCGACCTGGTATCGACGGCGAAGGAATAGCTCGAGGTGGCGCTCACGTAGAAGGGGGCCAGATGTTCCGCAAGAGGCGCCGGCGGAAGCTGCACCGCGATTTCCTGCCATTGCTTGTCCTTGTCATCGAAATCCTCCTCGAAGCGCGACTGGGCGTGCGCTGCCGCCGCCAGCGCCAGCGAGGCGAGCAGGGGCGAGATCCGGAACAGCCGTGCAGGCATGGGAACATCCTTTCGAAATGAAGCTGCGCAGCACCTGCGCAGCGGATCCTTTTGCGACATCGGGGTTATTCGGTCTTCGGCTTTGCGGCAGCCGGCGGCGCAGCTGTAGTCGGGCTCACCGTCCGGGCGTTATGGTTCTGCCTCAGGTAGCGTCCGCCATTGCGTTGCGAATTGCCGCCCGAAGGCCGCGTCAGGAAGCGCGACAGCTCCTGCAACGCCTTCTGGTAGACCTCGCGCTTGAATTCGATCACCACGTCCAGCGGCACCCAGTATTCGTGCCAGCGCCACGCATCGAACTCGGGATGGTCGGTGCCGCGCAGGTTGATGTCGCAGTCGCGGCCGACCATGCGCAGCAGGAACCAGATCTGTTTCTGCCCCCGGTAGTGTCCGCGGACTTCGCGCTTGATGAAGCGGTCAGGGACTTCATAGCGCAGCCAGTCGCGTGTGCGACCGATGATCCTGACGTGTTCGGCCTTCAGGCCGACTTCCTCTTCGAGCTCCCGATACATCGCCTGTTCGGGTGTTTCCCCGAACTTGATACCGCCCTGCGGAAACTGCCACGAATGTTCGCGCACCCGCTTGCCCCACCACACCTCGTTATTGGCGTTAAGCAGGATAATGCCGACGTTCGGGCGGAAGCCTTCACGGTCCAGCATGTTGCACCTCAAAACTTTCTGCGGCTAGACCATCCCCATCGTTACAAATTTTGCACGCGCAAAGTCGCGCAATCATCATCCGCGGTCCCCTCTAGAGCCGCGGCGTGCATCAAAAATGTCAGGAAAGGATGCATCAGCCAGCTAATCCTTTAAAATTGAGTCGATTATAACTCTCTCTTTTTAAAAAGAATTCACCGTCATGCGCGCATCACGTTTTTTTATTTCAACCCTCAAGGAAGCTCCGTCCGACGCCGAAATCGTCAGCCACAAACTCATGCTGCGCGCCGGGATGATCAAGCGCCTCGGCTCGGGCATCTATACCTACATGCCGATGGGCTTGCGTGTGATCCGCAAGGTGGAAAACATCATTCGGCAAGAGATGAACCGCGCAGGCGCGGTCGAGTTGCTGATGCCGGTGGTGCAGCCGGCCGAACTCTGGCAGGAGACCGCGCGCTGGGACAAGATGGGGCCGGAACTGATGCGCGTGAAGGACCGTCATGGCCGCGACTACGCGATCCAGCCGACCTCGGAGGAAGTGATCACTGATGTGGTGCGCGGCGAGATCAAATCCTACCGCCAGCTGCCGATCAATTTCTACCACATCCAGACCAAGTTCCGCGACGAGCGCCGTCCACGCTTCGGCCTGATGCGGGGACGCGAATTCACGATGAAGGATGCCTATTCCTTCGACCGAGACGTCGCCGGCATGCAGCAGTCCTACAAGATCATGTATGACGCCTACGTCGCGATCTTCAACCGCTTCGGCCTGCAGTTCCGTGCGGTCGCCGCCGATAACGGCGCCATCGGCGGCTCCGGTTCGCACGAATTCCACGTGATCGCCGATACCGGCGAGGACGCACTGGTCTACAGCCCGGAATCGGATTACGCGGCCAATATCGAGGCCGCCGAGGCAGTCGCGCTGATCCCGACGCGCGCCGCCCCCGCCCAGCCCCTCACAAAGACGCCGACCCCGGGCAAGGCGAAGTGCGAGCATGTCGCCGAGCTGCTCGGACTGCCGTTGTCGCAGACGGTCAAGTCCATCGTGCTGGCGGTCGACAAGGACGGCGCCGACACGGAAATCTGGCTGCTGCTGCTGCGCGGCGACCATGACCTGAATGAAGTCAAGGCAGCCAAGGTGCCCGGCCTTGGCACCTACCGTTTCGCCAGCGAGAGCGAAATCGTCGAATGGTTCGGCACCAGGCCGGGCTATCTCGGCCCGATCGGCACGAAGAAGCCGGTCAAGGTCGTTGCCGACCGCACGGTCGCCAACATGAGCGACTTCGTCTGCGGGGCCAATGAAGAGGATTACCACTTTACCGGTGCGAACTGGGGGCGTGACCTGCCGGAGCCGGTGGTTGCAGACATCCGAAACGTAGTCGCCGGCGATCCCTCGCCCGACGGCAAGGGGGCGCTCGCAATCCAGCGCGGCATCGAGGTCGGCCATGTGTTCCAGCTCGGCACCCGCTACTCGAAGGACATGGATGCCACCTACCTGGATGAAAGCGGCAAGCCGCAGCTGCTGCAGATGGGCTGCTACGGCATCGGCGTGACGCGTATCCTGGGTGCGGCGATCGAGCAGAACTTTGACGACCGCGGCATCATCTGGCCGACTGCGATCGCGCCCTTCGAAGTGGTGCTGTGCCCGATGGGCTACGACCGCAGCGAGATGGTGAAGGCCGAAACCGACAAGCTGTACGATGCATTGCTGGCTGCCGGTGTCGACGTGATCCTGGATGATCGCGGCGAGCGGCCGGGCGTGATGTTTGCCGACTGGGAACTGATCGGTGTGCCGCATCGCGTGGTGATCGGCGAACGCGGCTTGAAGGAAGGCAAGCTGGAATACCAGGGCCGCCGCGATGCTGCTGCGACGCCGGTCCCCGCTGCCGAGATGGCCGCTTTCGTAAAGGCGCGCGTTGCCGCATAAGGCCCGCCGGCTGGCCATGACGTATCCGACGATGCGGCGCCTCGCAGCGGTCATGGCGCTGGTGCTGAGCGCCGGCGCGTGGGCAGGCAACCAGAAGGAAGAGGCGCTGGCCGACGGCGTGCGGCTGGCGCTGGCCAATGCCATCGCCGACGCGCGGCCGCCGCGCCCGAAGTTCGACAATATCGACGAACGCATCAAGTACCTGCACTGGCTGGGCGAAATGTCCAGCCGCCTCAAGAAGCGGCTGCCTGACTGGCAGGTAAGGCGGGAGTTCCTCGAAACGGCCTGGTATGAGGCCAGGCGCGCCGGGCTCGATCCCGCATTGGTGCTCGGCCTGATCCAGGTCGAATCCGCCTTCCGCAAGTACGCGGTATCCCCGGTCGGCGCTCATGGCTACATGCAGGTGATGCCGTTCTGGACGCGCGTGATCGGCGACGGCGATCGCCGCAAGTTGTTCCACATGCAGACCAACCTGCGTTATGGCTGCTCCATCCTGCGCATGTACCTCGATATGGAAGGGGGCAATCTCTTCCTTGCGCTGGGACGATACAACGGCAGCCGCGGCCAGTCCGGGTATCCGAACGCCGTTCTCGCCGCCTGGAAACAGTGGGAGTTCAAGGGCTGACCGCGTCGCGGCGGCGCATGCTGTCGCAGGCGCTGCTGGCGTCCGTGCTGCTTCACCTGTTCGCGCTGTATTGGCTGCGTCATGGGCTGCCCATGACGTCCGGCGCTGCCCAGGCACGTCCGGCCCTGGAAATCCATCTCACCCCCTCCAGGAGCGCCCCTGCGGCGCCCGCAGCCTCTATTCCCGCTCCTGCCCGGAGACTGCCAGCGGCCGCCGATAAAGACAAGCAGATGCAGGCCCCGTTGCCGGTTCCCGAACGGCACCCCGTCCCGTCTTCGGCAGAAATGGACGCATCCGTGGCTGGCAGTCTGCTCGAATCGGCAAAGCGTGACGTCGGCAAGATCGTTCGTGAGCTGCGCAAGGACTTCCCGGCATTGCGGGCTGGCGAAGGGCAGGGGACGGCGACGGCGCGCCTCGAGCGCGCGATCGCCGCAGCGGGACTGCCTTCGGGTAGCGCGATGCAGGAGGTGACGGCGCCGGATGGCAGGCGGATGACGAAAGTGATCGGGGCAACGGGTACTTACTGCGTCTACGGACGCCGTTCCGGTGCAGGGATCGCCGAGAGCGAACTTGCCGCGATGGTCGTCGGCACTTGTCCCCGGTGAGACAAGCCAGGGCGCCGGGTGCCACCCCTGCCCGGAGGCGAAGCGCATAAACAAAAACGCCCGCGCGATGCGGGCGTTTTTGTTTGGCCTTCGGAAAGACGATTTATTGCAGGTGATTGGAAATGAGTTTGGTCATTTCGAACATCGACACTTGCTTCTTTCCGCCAAACACGGCTTTCAGCTTGTCATCCGCATTGATCATGCGTTTGTTTGCTGTGTCTTGCAGCTTGTTCTTCTTGATGTAGTCCCAAACCTTCTTGGTGACTTCGGTACGCGGCAGCGGATTCGCGCCGATCACTGCACCCAGGGTTGCGGACGGCGTCATCGGTTTCATGAACGCTGCATTCGGCTTACGCGGTGTCTTCGGCTTTGCTACCTTCTTTGCGGCGGGCTTCTTGGCTGCGACCTTCTTTACCGGTGCGGCCTTCTTTGCTACCGGCTTCTTCGCTGCCGGCTTTGCTGCTGCCTTCTTGGCGGCGGGCTTCGCTGCCGGCTTTGCAGCTGCCTTCTTTGCTACCGGCTTCTTTGCCGGTGCTGCTTTCTTTGCTGCGGGCTTAGCTGCGGCTTTCTTCGCAGCGGGCTTCTTGGCGGCTGTTTTGGCCGCGGGTTTTTTGGCTGTTGCCATCTTCAAGCCTCCTTCACGAATGTGTTGGGAAATTGCGTCGAATCACGCAACGCTAATAGTGGTGCGGTTTTCACAGGGATGCAAGTGTTTTTTGAACGTTTTTGCATGATTTTGTGTGCTCCGTGCCACGAGATCTTCATAGGAGAAAAGGGGGTTTTGTCCCTTTGGCGCGGGCGGTTTTCCCTCTGATGGGAGCATGGCCGTTCCGTCGTAGGTCTCGAGGGGAGACGGCGAGGCGACATAGCGGACACGCCGGCAGGAAGGGGCGCCGCCCCGAGAGCCTTGCCGGTATTGGCTCTCCGGCCTGTGAGGGGCAAGCGCAAGCGCGCGCCCTGTTGCAGGACACTGCTGCAGCCGTTCCCCGGGAGCGACCGGTCACTGACGGGGCTGCTTCGGAGGATGTCTCCTGACCGTTACGCGTTGCGTCAGAAGGCTGAGGCCGGGCATCGCCGCGCACGGCGCCCGGGATGCCAATGATGCCGCTCTCCAGGGGAGCGCATGCAATGCAGTCATGGCTGCGCGCGGAACAGAGGGGCAGTGGGTGCCGGCGGGGTTTTGCGGGGAGGGCAGGGGGAGGTATCGAGAGGAGTGCGCCGGCGGCCGGTTCGTTATCGTTCCCGGCGAGGATGGCAAAGAGGGGGGCGTCGTCCCCCTCCCGCAAGGCCTTAGCGCATGCCGGGGAGCATGCCCTTCATGCCGCGCATCATCTTCATCATGCCGCCGCCCTTCAGCTTCTTCATCATCGACTGCATCTGCTCGAACTGGGCCAGCATGCGGTTCACTTCCTGCACCTGCACGCCGGCGCCGGCAGCGATACGCCGCTTGCGGGAAGCCTTGATGAGGTCCGGCTTGGCGCGTTCCTGCGGGGTCATCGCGTTGATGATTCCCTCCATGCGCCGCACCTGCTTTTCGGCCTGTCCCATGTCGGCATTGCCGGCTGCCTGCTGCAGCTGCGCGGGCAGCTTGTCGAGCAGGCCGGAGAGTCCGCCCATCTTCTTCATCTGCGACAGCTGGGCCTTGAAGTCGTTCAGGTCGAACTTGCCGCCGCCCTTGATCTTGTCGGCCAGGTCCTTCGCCGCTTCGACGTCGACGCCTTTCCTGGCTTCCTCGACCAGCGCCAGGATGTCGCCCATGCCGAGGATGCGGTTGGCCATGCGTTGCGGATCGAAGGCTTCCAGGCCGTCGAGCTTTTCCGCGACGCCGGCGAACTTGACCGGCTTGCCGGTGATGTGACGTACCGACAGCGCCGCGCCGCCGCGCGCATCGCCGTCGAGCTTGGTCAGGACCACGCCGGTCAGCGGCAGTGCGTCATTGAAGGCCTTGGCGGTATTGATCGCATCCTGGCCAAGCATGGCATCGACCACGAACAGGGTTTCGATCGGCCTGAGGGCGGCATGCAGGGCGGCAATCTCCTGCATCATCGCCTCATCGATGCCGAGCCGGCCGGCGGTGTCGACGATCAGCACGTCGTGATAGTGCTTCTTCGCGTAATCCATCGCTGCCAGCGCGATATCCACCGGCTTGTCGGTGGGCGACGACGGGAAGAAGTCGGCGCCCACCTGTGCGGTCACCGTCTGCAACTGGCCGATCGCGGCCGGACGGTAGACGTCGGCGGAGACGGTCAGCACCTTTTTCTTCTTCTGTTCCTTCAGGTACTTCGCCAGCTTGCCGACGGTGGTGGTCTTGCCCGCGCCCTGCAGGCCGGCCATCAGGATGATCGCCGGCGGCTGGGTGGCGAAGTTGAGCTGCGCAGCCTCCGGACCGAGGTCGGCGCCCATCAGCGAGGCCAGCTCGCGCTGCACCACGCCAACCAGGGCCTGGCCGGGGGTGAGCGAGCCGATCACTTCCTCGCCCATCGCTTTTTCCTTCACGCGGGCGATGAACTCGCGGACAGCGGGCAACGCGACGTCGGCCTCCAGCAGGGCCAGGCGCACCTCGCGCAGCATCTCGGCGGTATTGGATTCGGTCAGGCGCGCTTCTCCGCGCATCGTTTTGACGACTTTCGCCAGTCTTTGGGTCAGGTTGTCGAGCATGGGTGACGGTGTCTCAAGAAAAGGGATAGGGCCGCTGCAGAATGGCGGGCCGCAGGAACAGCCGCCATTTTACCCGATGCCGCCGCCTTGCCTTCTCGAGCGCATGCAGCGCGGGGGAGGGCGGCATGACGGGGGGCCGTCGCGATGTTTCGCCTGGGCGAGGCATGCAGTCCCGTCGATGTGCAAGATCGCCGCAAGCGCCTGCAGATTGATGAATCGGCAAGCCAAACGACGCAAAGGCATGAGAAACAGAAACTATTTGCAGCATGCCGCGCAGGCGGAGCAGCATCTGCTGCAGTCCGCCTTCGACACCGCTGCCGTCGGGAAGATTCGTGTCCTGAAGGCGGGCAGGGCAGTGCGAAACACAACAATGCGATGCGAAGCCAACCGGTTCGAGTTGTGCGGGGGTAATATAGTGCACGCGGAGCCAGCCCTGTGGCGCCGCATCCGCACCCGCAGAGGATTGCACCACCTGTGCAATGAAGACGGAATGAGATCGAGGAGACAAAACGGCCTAGTCGTACTGGCGATCGCGCTGGCGGTGGCGGTCGTCTATACGGTCTATCTGGTTGCCGCCGGCAGGGCGCGCAATGACATCCATGCCGCTGGCGACCGCCAGTTGCAGATCATCGCGCTCGACCTGGAGTCGGTGCTGGAGAAGTTCGAGACGCTGCCGTTCGCGCTGGGCTTCCAGACCGACATTTCCGGATTGCTGGAAAATCCCGCCGATCAGGCGCTTCGGGCCGGGGTGAACCGGACGCTGCAGTCCATCCAGCGGCAATCGAAGGTGAGCGCCATCTACCTGATGGACCGCGATGGAAATACGCTCGCATCGAGCAATTTCGACGACGCGCTCAGCTTCGTCGGCAAGAATTTCGGCTTTCGGCCCTATTTCCGCGACGCGCTCGGCGGCAAGGCCGGCCGGTTCTACGGTATCGGCAGCGCCACCAGCGAGCCGGGTTACTTCATCGCGCAGCCTGTCTATACCCGTGGCGCCCCGCGGGAAGGCGCGCGGCCGATCGGGGTCATGGCCGTCAAGATCAGCCTGGCGGAATTCGAGCAGGCCTGGCGCAGCAGCGAAGAGCCGATCGCGCTTGCTGACCGCAACGGCGTGGTTTTCCTCAGCAACCGGCCGGCCTGGCGCTACCACAGCACCCGGCCGCTGACCGCGAGCGAGCAGCACGAGCTGGCGGGCACGCTTCAGTATGCGCGCCGCACCATCTCACCCATTGGGATGTTGCCGGAGCCTGAACGCGCAGGTTTCGGCGAACACGTGACCAAGCCGGTCGGCCGGCTCGGGTGGCAACTGCTCCTGTTTCCGTCGCAGGCGCGGGTCACACGCTCGGCCACCCTGGCTGCCGGAGCGGCAGCGCTGGTGCTGGCGGTCGCTGCGATCTCCGTCTGGGCGGCCTACCAGAGGCGGCGGCGGCTCGAGGAGCGTTCGGCGTCGCGCAAGGCGCTGCAGCAGGCGGCGGAAGAACTGGACCGCAAGATCGCACAGCGCACCGACGAACTGCTGGCAGCAAACCGCAGTCTCGAAACGAAATACGCGAAGCTCAAGGAAACCGAACAGCTGCTGCGTTCGACTCAGAATGAACTGGTGCAGGCCGGCAAGCTGGCGATGCTGGGACAGATGGCCGCCGGCGTCACCCACGAGCTGAACCAGCCGCTGGCGGCAATCCGCGCCTTCGCCGACAACGCAGTGACCTTCCTCGGGCGCGGGCAGACGGACAAGGCGGGCGAAAACCTGTCCCACATCAGTGCTGCCACGGCACGCATGGGCGCCATCATCGGCCAGCTCAAGGGCTTTGCGCGCAAGAGCCATGAAGCCGTCTCCAGCGTCGACCTGGCGCAATCCATCCACGCCTCGGCGATGCTGCTGGAGGGAGACTTCCGGCGCCAGGGCGCGCAACTTGATATCGATATCCGGGACGCGGTCTCTGTGCTGGGCGACTCGGTACGTACCGAGCAGGTGCTGATCAACCTGCTGCGCAACGCACTGGACGCGGTCGAGGACGCGCAGCCGAAGCGGGTCGCGGTAAGCCTCTGCCGGGAGGGGGGGCATGCGGTCGTGCGCATTCGCGACAGCGGACCCGGAATCCCGGAACAGGTGGCGCAGCATCTGTTCGAGCCGTTCTTTACCACCAAGGCGGCCGGCCGGGGGCTGGGCCTGGGGCTGGCCATCTCCTCGTCGATCGTGCAGGCGATGAATGGCCAATTGACGGCATGCAATCACCCTGGCGGCGGGGCGGAATTCATGATCCGGTGGCCGGCACCCGTCGAGCCGGCGCAAGCGGAGGGAGGTCAGGTTGTCCATGTATAAATCAGAGGACGAAGCAATACTTGTCGAAGACGAGCAGGCGGTGCGCATGGCGACGGCGCAGACGCTGGAACTGGGAGGATTCAAGGTCCGCGCCTGCGGCAGCGCCGAGGAAGCGCAGGCATGGCTGCAGCCGGGGTTTCCCGGTGTTGTCGTGACTGACGTGCACCTGCCGGGGCGCTCGGGGATGGAATTGCTGGCGCAGGTGGCGGCAATGGACCCGACCCTGCCGGTCATCGTGATTACCGGCCACGGCGACGTCGGCATGGCGGTCGAGGCGATGCGCGCCGGCGCCTATGATTTCATCGAGAAGCCGTTTGCCGCGGAGCGCCTGGTGGGCACGGTGAGGCGGGCACAGGAAAAGCGCCGCCTGGTGCTGGAAAACGAACGCCTCAAGGCCGCCTGGGTTGCGCATGGCGACATGCCGGCGCTGATCGGGCTGTCGCCGGCGATCGAAAAACTGCGCAGCATGATCCGTGCGGTGGGGCCGACCGGCGCCGACGTGCTGATCAACGGCCAGACCGGCACCGGCAAGGAAGTCGTTGCCCGGCATCTGCATGCGGCGAGCGGCCGCAAAGGGCCGTTCGTGGCAATCAACTGCGGCGCCTTGCCGGAAAGCGTGTTCGAAAGCGAGATTTTCGGTCACGAGGCGGGCGCTTTTACCAGCGCGCAGAAGCGCCGCATCGGCAAGCTGGAGTACGCCAACGGGGGCACCGTTTTCCTTGATGAAATTGAAAGCATGCCTCTCGCCTTGCAGGTCAAGCTGCTGCGCGTGTTGCAGGAGCGCAGGCTGGAGCGGCTGGGCGGCAATGAGCCGATACAGGTCGATTGCCGCATCGTCGCCGCCAGCAAGGCCGACCTGCTGCGGCTGAGCGCCCAGGGCGGCTTCCGTGAAGACTTGTATTACCGGATCGGCGTGGTCAGCATCGATCTGCCGCGCCTGGCCGAGCGGCGCGAGGACATTCCCTTGCTGCTGTCCCACTTCGTGCAAGGAGCCGCGGTTCGCTACCAGCGCCCGGTGCCGCAATGGAGCACCGCGCAGATGGCGGAATGGCAAGCACGCGAGTGGCCGGGCAACGTGCGCGAGCTGCGCAATTTCGCCGACCGGCTGGTGCTGGGGGTGGTCGAACCCGCGCCGGCCGCGATGCAGGGGCAGCCAGAGGGCGCCGCCGCGCTGCCGCAGCGGGTCGATGCCTACGAAAGGATGCTGATCGTGGAGGCGCTGTCGGCGGTCGAGGGGAATGTTTCCGCGGCGGCGGAAAGGCTCGGCGTGCCAAAGAAAACACTGTATGACAAGTTGAAAAAGTACCAGCTTCCGACTGGCCGGGTGGCGGAATGACAATCCTGCTCGGCCCGCCGTTTCCGGCTTCCGGGCGGGGCCGGTTGCCCCCCTACATGGTGTAAACTCGGAGTCTGCTCATAACCCGTTCCCGCGATGCATACTTATTTCTTCGTTCTGGCGGCCTTGCTGTACGCGCTCTGCGCCTTCCTGCCGTCGCAGCAGCGCGTCCCGATTTCCGCCGGCACGGCTGCTGCCTGGCTGTTGCATGGCGGTGCTTTGTGGGCGGACATGGCGGGACCGGGCTCCCTGCGCATCGGCTTCGCGATCATGCTGTCGGCCACGCTGTGGATATCGGTCGGTGCGTACTGGCTGGAGAACCGCAACCTGTCGCTGGACGGATTGCGCGTGCTGGTGCTACCCTGCGCCGCGCTGGCGGTGATCCTGCCGGTCCTGTTTCCGGGCAGCGTGGTGCCGCTGGAAGGCAGGACGGCATTGTTTCCCTGGCATGTCGCGATCGCGATTCTTGCCTACAGCACGCTGACCATCGCCGCCTTCCACGCGGTTCTGATGGCGGTGCAGGAGTCGCGCCTGCATGCGCATACCGGTGCCGCGCAAGGCGGATGGCTGGCGATGGCGATCGACCGCCTGCCGGCGCTGCTGACGATGGAACGCCTGCTGTTCCGGCTCATCGCCTTCGGCTTCGCCTTGCTGACGCTGACGGTGCTGTCCGGCATCGTCTTTTCTGAAGAGTTGTTTGGCACGCCGATCAAGTGGGACCACAAGACGGTCTTCACGATGCTGTCCTGGATTCTGTTCGGCGCGTTGCTGACCGGGCGGGTCTGGCGCGGCTGGCGCGGTAAGACCGCGCTGCGTTTCACGCTGACCGGTTTTGCCACCTTGCTCCTGGCGTATGTGGGCAGCCGTTTCGTCCTGGAAGTGGTGCTGCACCGGGGCCTCGCATGAAATACCTGCTGTGGGCGCTGATCGCCTTCGCCATCGTCCTGTGGATCATGCATGCGAAGAAGGCGGTGCGGCAGCAGGCGCGCAAATCCGCCAGACCGGAAGCACCGGTCGTGGCCGAGCGGATGGTGTGCTGCGCGCATTGCGGCACCTACGTGCCGGCTTCCGAGTCGGTTCCCTTCTCCGGCGTTTCCTTCTGCAGCGAGGAGCATCGGCGCTTGCATTCCTCCAGCCATCCCCAGGCATGAAGCCATCCTCGCGGATTGCATTCCCGGCCGCGATGCAGGGCGCTGCCCGAACCGGGGGGCGTTGATGGCGCCGCGTCTCAGGGAAACCCGCGAAACCTTCTGGCGCACGCTGCAGACCTTCTGCGTCACGCGCATCGTGATCGCAATCGTGCTGCTGGTCTATCTCGGCGTCGACGCGGTGCAGGATGGCGCGGGCGCGAAGCTGGCCAGTAACTGGGATGTCTTTGTGGTCTACGGCATGATCGCGATCGGGTTTGCATTGCTGTCGGTCTACTGGCGCCGCCAATTCATGTCGCAGCTGCTGCTCCAGCTGCTGGTCGATATCGCCGCCATCTCCATGCTCTACGTCGCCAGCGGCGGCGCGCGCAGCGGACTGGCGATCCTGTACCTGTTTCCGCTGGCGGGCGCGGCCATCCTGGCGCCGCTGGTGCTGGCGTTGTTCTTCGTTTCCGTCGTCACGCTGGTCATGCTGTCGGAAAGCGGCTATCAGTTGCTGTATTCGACGACCGAAGCGTCGCCGTCGCGGGTCGGGCTCTATGGCGCGGCGTTCTTCATCGCGATCTTCGTGGTCAACCGGCTTGCGGCGAAGCTGATCAAGCAGGAGAACCTTGCCGCCCAGCGCGGGCGCGACCTGAAGCTGCAGGAAGCAATCAACCGGCTGGTGATCGCCGACATGGGCGACGGGATCCTGGTGGTAGGACGCGATACCGAGGTGTTCGCCGGCAATCCCGCGGTGGAACGCATGCTCGGGCTTCAGATTGTTTATGATCAACCGCACTTCAAGCTGATCGACACGCCGTTCCTGCGGCCGATCGCCGATGCGTTTCTTGCGTGGCTTGCGCATCTCGATGGCGGCGCCGCCATGCCGGACTCCTCGTCCTTCGTCCGTATAAAGCGTGGGGATGAGGTTGCTCCCGTCATTACCGGCATGGCCGGCCGCGACCGGCGGTGGGAACGGGTTGCCCATCTGAAGCTGCGGTTCGCGCGGGTGGAAACCGCCAACCCGGCGGAGGACAGGACGGTGATCTTCCTGCAGGACGTGACGGAAATCGAAAACCGGGCGCAGCAGCTGAAGCTGGCCTCGATGGGCCGCCTGACCGCCAGCATCGCGCATGAAGTGCGCAACCCGCTGTCGGCGATATCGCATGCGGCATCACTGCTGAAGGAAGACATCACCGAGCCGACCCAGGGCAGGCTGCTGAAGATTGTCGGCGATAACGTCGTGCGGCTGAACCAGATGATCGAAGATATCCTGAAGCTGTCGCGCAAGGCGCATGCGAATAATGAGCCGCTACCGCTCGGCACCTTCCTGACGAACCTGGTCGAGGAGTTCCGGGAAAGCCATGGCCTGCGTGAAGGTGTGATCGAGATCGGTGACATGGCTTCCCACCGGGTGCGTTTCGATCCCGTGCACCTGCACGAGGTGGTGGTGAACCTGCTGTCCAATGCGGTGAGGTATGCCAGCGGACGGGACGGCAGCGTCCGCCTGCACGCATTCGCGCCCCAGGCTGAGCGCCTGGAACTCCACGTGCAGGATGACGGTCCGGCAATTACGCCGGAAGTGCGGGCGCACCTGTTCGAGCCTTTCTACACCACGTCCAGCAAGGGCACCGGCTTGGGGCTCTACCTGGCGCGCGAATTGTGCTTGAATAACGGTGCCATGCTCGATTACGAATACCGGATGGGCATGTCGAGCGAGGGCATGGATGAACCGAGCGGCAGGTTCGTGGTCACCTTCGCCGCGCTCGCCTGACGCAATGACGAATCCACCACAACATACCGAAAGAGCTGAACCGCTGCCATGACTGCACCTCGAATCCTGGTCGTCGACGATGAGGCCGATTTGCGCGAGTTGCTCGAGATTACCCTCGTCAAGATGGGACTCGACGTCGACTGCGCCGAATCCATGGCCGCTGCCCGCGGCCACCTGGCGCGCACCGACTACGCGCTGGTGTTGACCGACATGCGGCTGCCGGACGGAATGGGCATCGAATTGGTGCGCGAGGTCGCGGCCGCGCACCGGAACACGCCGATCGCGGTGATCACCGCTTTCGGCAGTGCCGAGAACGCGGTGGCGGCGCTCAAGGCAGGCGCCTTCGATTACCTGTCCAAGCCGGTCGGCCTGGACCAGCTGCGGCTGCTGGTGCAGTCGGCGTTGCGCATGCACAAGTCGCCGGCTGGCCCGGGGCAGGTGGCGGGCGATGGCGCGGCGGCCAGCTCTTGCCTGATCGGCGAGTCGGCCGTCATGCAGGAACTGCGCGCGCAGATCGTACGGCTGGCGCGCAGCATGGCACCGGTGGCCATCACCGGCGAGTCGGGCAGTGGCAAGGAGCTCGCCGCGCGCGACATCCATGCGCACAGCGCGCGCGCCGACAAGCCTTTCATCGCGGTCAACTGCGGCGCGATCCCGGAAGCGCTGATGGAAGCGGAATTCTTCGGTTACCGCAAGGGCGCGTTTACCGGCGCCAACGAGGACCGCGACGGTTTCTTCCAGGCCGCCAACGGCGGTACGCTGATGCTCGACGAAGTGGCCGACCTGCCCCTGCAGATGCAGGTCAAGCTGCTGCGCGCGATCCAGGAGCGCCGGGTGCGCAAGGTTGGCGCAACGGTGGAAGAACCGGTCGATGTCCGCATCATCAGTGCCACCCATCAGAACCTGGCCGAATGTGTGGAGAAGGGACGCTTCCGGCAGGATCTCTATTACCGGCTGAACGTGATCGAGCTGCGCCTGCCGCCGTTGCGCGAGCGGCTGGAAGACATCGGCCTGCTTGCAGATGTGCTGCTCGAGCGGATGTCCGCGCCCGGCGGCAAGACGGTGCTGTCCGCGCAGGCGCTGGACGCGCTGCGTGCATATGCCTTCCCGGGCAATGTGCGCGAGCTGGAAAACATCCTGGAGCGTGCCCTCGCGTTTGCCAACGACGGCGAGATCGCGGTCGGCGATCTCGCCCTCAAGGGCGCGCACATGCCCCCGCCCGGCGCCGCCGCCGACGCAGCGCCTGCACCCGCACCTGCGACCGCAACTGCACTGGAACCGGTTGCGGAACGCGCGGGTGTACCGGCTCCCGTGCCGGCAACGGATCACGCGCTTGCCGTACCCCAGCGCCCGGATGACGACTTGCCGGGTTCGCTGCCGGATTATCTCGACAATGTCGAGCGCGAAATCATCCGGCGCGCACTGTCGAAGACCCATTTCAACCGTACCCAGGCGGCGGAACTGCTCGGCATCAGCTTCCGTCAGCTGCGCTACCGCATGCAGCGGCTGGATATCCACGAGCCCGATACATGAACCGATACCGGATCGGCGACGACGGCTGGGCTGACGGCGCCGCGCGTTCACCGTCGCCAAACTTCGACACCCGCGCCCCGGACACCGAGATCCGGCTGCTTGTGATCCATAACATCAGCCTGCCGCCAGGCCGCTTCGGCGGCACGGAAATCGAGGACCTGTTCTGCAACCGCCTCGATTGCGACGCCCATCCCTATTTCGACCAGTTGCGCACGCTGCGCGTCTCGGCGCACTTCCTGATCCGGCGCGACGGCACGGTGATCCAGTTCGTCTCCGCCAACGACCGCGCCTGGCATGCAGGCGCCTCCACGTTCTGCGGGCGCGAGCGATGCAACGACTTCTCGATCGGGATCGAGCTTGAGGGCACCGACTTCGAACCCTTCGACCCCTGCCAGTACGCGGCGCTGGCCGAATTGACGCAGGCGCTCGCGCAGCGCTATCCGCTCACCGATGTTGCGGGGCATGAACATATCGCACCCGGACGCAAGACCGATCCCGGTCCCTTCTTCGATTGGGAAGCCTATCGCAAGTCCTTGATGCAAAACGGACAGCTTGCCCGCTCTCTCGTTGATCTGAAATTTCCTTCATGACCGGCTGAAAAAGTCAACCGGTTTGTGTGGCAAAAAATTATTTCAGATCAAGTAAAAAACATATTGCATCCTCATAAACCTGGCACTAGAATTAGTACCAATCGCGGCGTGAACCACTAGATATAGTGGGTCGCGATTTCCTTTTTTTGGGCTGTTCAGGTTGTTCCTCAGCAAAGAGCTTGAGTGTGGACGGGCGGTGAGCAGCTCTCCCCTCGGGCGACACGCCGCAGGCCGAAAGTCCGTTCAACATGTCGCAAGCGCGACGGCGTGAACGTGAACCCCGGTCGGGCCGGGCATTCTAATTAATAAACAACAAGCAGCTGCACGGCTGCGGGCATTACAGCGAAGGAGGCTAGATGCACACCACTACCCAGGAAGTTTCCAACAAGTCCCCCGTCGAACTCGGGCTGATCTCCACCCCGGCTGGCACCTCGGCTGCCGCGCCCGCCGGCCTTTCGGTGAGCCTCGGCGACTACAAGATCATCCGCCGCAATGGCGCCGTGGTCGGGTTCGAGCCGTCGAAGATTTCGATCGCGATGACCAAGGCCTTCCTTGCTGTAAACGGCGGCCAGGGTGCGGCATCAGCCCGGGTGCGCGAACTGGTCGAGCAGTTGACCGCCGGCGTGGTTGCCGCACTGGTGCGCCGCCAGCCGGCCGGCGGCACCTTCCATATCGAGGATGTGCAGGACCAGGTGGAACTGGCGCTGATGCGCTCGGGCGAGCATGACGTCGCGCGCGCCTACGTGCTGTACCGCGCCAAGCGCATGGAAGAGCGCGCGCAGCAGCAGGCGGCCAAGGGCGTCGACGCGCCGCAGCTGCATGTCACCGAGAACGGCCAGAGTCGCCCGCTCGACCTCGATCAGGTGCGCAGCCTGATCACCGCCGCCTGCGTCGGACTGGAGAAGCATGTCGACGCCGAGGCCATCCTGGCTGAAACCATCAAGAACCTGTACGACGGCGTGCCGGTCGAGGAGCTGCACAAGTCGGCCATCCTGGCCGCGCGCGCGCTGATGGAAAAGGACCCGGCCTACAGCAAGGTCACCGCCCGCCTCTTGATGCACACCATCCGCAAGGAAGTGTTCGGCCAGGAAGTGGCGCAGGCCGATGCGCAGCAGCACTATATCGAATACTTCCCGAAATTCATCAAGAAGGGCATCGAGGCCGAACTGCTCGACCCGAAGCTGGCGCAGTACGACCTGCAGAAGCTGGCCGAAGCGATCAAGCCGGAACGCGACCTGCAGTTCGGCTACCTCGGCCTGCAGACCCTGTACGACCGCTACTTCCTGCACATCCAGGGCACCCGGATCGAAATGCCGCAAGCCTTCTACATGCGGGTCGCGATGGGCCTGGCGCTCAACGAGATCGACCGCGAGGCGCGCACCATCGAGTTCTACAACCTGCTGTCGTCGTTCGACTTCATGAGCTCGACGCCGACGCTGTTCAATTCCGGCACGCTGCGCTCGCAGCTGTCCTCTTGCTATCTGACCACGGTATCGGATGACCTGGAGGGCATTTACGAGGCGATCAAGGAAAATGCGCTGCTGGCCAAGTTCGCCGGCGGCCTGGGTAACGACTGGACCCCGGTGCGCGCACTGGGCGCCCATATCAAGGGCACCAACGGCAAGTCGCAGGGCGTGGTCCCGTTCCTGAAAGTCGTGAACGACACCGCGGTTGCGGTCAACCAGGGGGGCAAGCGCAAGGGCGCTGTTTGTGCCTACCTGGAAACCTGGCACATGGACATCGAGGAATTCCTCGACCTGCGCAAGAACACCGGCGACGACCGCCGCCGCACGCACGACATGAACACCGCGAACTGGATACCCGACCTGTTCATGAAGCGCGTGATGGAAAAGGGCGAGTGGACGTTGTTCTCGCCGTCGGATGTGCCGGACCTGCATGACAAGTACGGCCGCGCCTTCGAGGAAGCCTACACCGGCTACGAAGCCAGGGCCGCCCGCGGCGAGCTGAAACTATATAAGAAGGTGCAGGCAATCGACCTGTGGCGCAAGATGCTGTCCATGCTGTTCGAGACCGGTCATCCCTGGATCACCTTCAAGGACCCGTGCAACATCCGTTCGCCGCAGCAGCACGTGGGCGTGGTCCACAGCTCCAACCTGTGCACCGAGATCACGCTCAACACCAACGATTCCGAAATCGCGGTTTGCAACCTCGGCTCGGTCAACCTGCCGGCCCACATGAAGGACGGCAAGCTCGATCACGCCAAGCTGCAGAAGACCATCCGCACTGCGATGCGCATGCTGGATAACGTGATCGACATCAACTATTACGCGGTCAAGAAGGCGCGCGACTCCAACTTGCGGCACCGCCCGGTCGGTCTGGGCATCATGGGTTTCCAGGACTGCCTGCACATGATGCGCGTGCCGTATGCATCGATGGAGGCGGTGGAATTCGCCGACCGCTCGATGGAAGCCGTCTGCTATTTCGCCTACTGGGCCTCGACCGAGCTGGCGGAAGAACGCGGCCGCTACAGCTCCTACCGCGGTTCGTTGTGGGACCGCGGCATCCTGCCGCAGGATTCCCTGAAGCTGCTGGCCGAGGAGCGCGGCGGCTACCTGGAAGTCGACAGCTCGGAAACCATGGATTGGGCAGCCCTGCGCGACCGCATCAAGACCCATGGCATGCGCAATTCGAACTGCGTGGCGATCGCGCCGACCGCGACCATCTCCAACATCATCGATGTGTCCGCCTGCATCGAGCCGACGTACCAGAACCTGTACGTGAAGTCGAACCTGTCGGGCGAGTTTACCGAGATCAACGAGAACCTGGTGCGCGACCTGAAGGCGCGCGGCCTGTGGGACGAAGTGATGGTTGCCGACCTGAAGTACTTCGACGGCAGCCTGGCCAAGATCGACCGCATCCCGCAAGACCTGCGCGACATTTACGCCACCGCGTTCGAAGTCGATCCGAAGTGGCTGGTCGAAGCGGCGTCTCGCCGCCAGAAGTGGATTGACCAGGCGCAATCGCTCAATATTTATATGGCGGGCGCGTCCGGCAAGAAGCTCGACGAGACCTACAGGCTCGCCTGGCTGCGCGGACTGAAGACCACCTACTACCTGCGCACCATCGGCGCCACCCATGCGGAGAAGTCGACCACCAAGGCCGGCGCGCTGAACGCGGTGTCGGCCACGGGCAGCCTTGGCAGCGTCACCGTCGCGACGGGCGCGACGCCGGCGGCGGAAGACCTCGCCGGCCCGGCATGCATGCTGCGCCCGGGGGATCCCGGCTTCGACGAGTGCGAAGCCTGCCAGTAAGCCGGACGTTCACTTGAACACCACGCAACCAAAACTACAATACCTGTAAGGAAGATCTGCCATGCTAAGTTGGGATGACGAAGCAAGCCCCGCTGCACAACCTGCCCGCGCGCCGCAACCCGCGCTCTCTCCCGTGATGCCGTCCGCGCCGCGCCCGCTGCAGTCCGCCGACGTCGCGCTCGATCCGGCGCTGGTGACCCCGCCGCAATCCGCATCGGGCGACGAGACGCGCCGGGTCAATGCCGCGGACAAGCGCATCATCAATGGCCAGACCGATGTCAACCAGCTGGTTCCGTTCAAATACAAATGGGCCTGGGACAAGTACCTGGCCGGCTGCGCGAACCACTGGATGCCGCAGGAAATCAACATGCAGCGCGACATCGAGCTGTGGAAGAACCCGAACGGCCTGACCGAGGACGAGCGCCGCATCATCAAGCGCAACCTCGGCTTCTTCGTGACCGCGGATTCGCTCGCAGCCAACAACATCGTGCTCGGCACCTACCGCCACATCACCGCCCCCGAGTGCCGCCAGTACCTGCTGCGCCAGGCGTTCGAAGAGGCAATCCACACGCACGCGTACCAGTACATCGTCGAGTCGCTCGGCCTGGACGAGGGAGAGATCTTCAACGCGTATCACGAGGTGGCGTCGATCCGCGACAAGGATGAATTCCTGATCCCGTTCATCGATGTGCTGACCAACCCGCAGTTCAAGACCGGTACCGTCGAGGCGGACCAGACACTGCTGCGGTCGCTCATCGTGTTTGCATGCCTGATGGAAGGTTTGTTCTTCTATGTCGGCTTCACGCAGATCCTCGCGCTCGGTCGCCAGAACAAGATGATGGGAGCGGCAGAGCAGTACCAGTACATCCTGCGCGACGAGTCCATGCACTGCAATTTCGGAATCGATCTCATCAACACCATCAAGCTCGAGAACCCGCATCTGTGGACTGCCGACTTCCGCGACGAGATCAAAGCGTTGTTTTTACGTGCGGTGGAGTTGGAATATCGCTACGCAGAGGATACAATGCCGCGTGGAGTACTCGGTTTGAATGCGCCGATGTTCAAAGGGTACTTGCGATTCATCGCGAATCGCCGCGCACAGCAGATCGGTCTCGATCCGATGTTCCCGCAGGAAGAGAATCCCTTCCCATGGATGAGCGAGATGATCGATCTGAAGAAGGAACGCAACTTCTTCGAAACGCGAGTGATCGAATACCAGACCGGTGGAGCACTGAGCTGGGAATGAACAAGAACAGACCGCGCTTCGGACTTGTGCAACGGATGGAGAGACAGCAGTCGACTCGACACCGGTAGCCGGAAAGAGACTGCAACACCGAGAGGCTACACCCTAACTTGATGGACAGTAGACGAACGACTCGATCTTCTGTGATTCAGCCGCTGAGCACGACACTGTCGGGCAAGGCGGCTTTTTCTTTGAAAAATCTGTTGGTTTTTCAGAAAGAGTATTCCCACGCCGGTTTTGCTGCCGGCGTTTTTTTTGGCTGCGGCGACCGCGGCGCCTCTTGAGCGCGCGGTCAGGATCTCCGTCACTGCCGACGCGCGGCGGTGACCCGAAGAAGAGAGACGCAACCGAATGAGGCTGAAGTGCTGCATGTATGAGGTGATGCAGCAGTTCAGCTGGTGCCGAATTCATTAGTGCAAGCAGAGGTTGCTTGTGCCGATGAATAATCCGCGTGGCCATCGCGATGACCATGCGGGTTTCCAACCTCGTAGTTTGAACTTTCTCATCACGTGAAGGAGAAACAAATGGCAACAGCTAAGAAACCCGCCGCCAAGAAGGCAGCGGCCGCCAAGAAGCCGGCGGCGAAGAAGGCAGCAGCTCCGAAGAAGGCGGCAGCAGCAGCCAAGAAGCCGGTAGCCAAGAAGGCGGCAGCGCCGAAGAAGGCAGCAGCAGCCAAGAAGCCGGTAGCCAAGAAGGCAGCAGCGCCGAAGAAGGCAGTGGCCGCCAAGAAGCCGGTAGCCAAGAAGGCAGCAGCGCCGAAGAAGGCAGCAGCCCCGAAGAAGGCGGCAGCAGCCAAGAAGCCGGCAGCCAAGAAGGCAGCAGCGCCGAAGAAGGCAGCAGCAGCCAAGAAGCCGGTAGCCAAGAAGGCAGCAGCCAAGCCGGCTGCGAAGAAAGCCGCCGCTCCCAAGAAAGCTGCAGCTCCGAAGAAGGCAGCAGCTCCGAAGAAGGCAGCAGCCAAGCCGGCAGCCAAGCCCGCCGCCGCTGCAGCCCCGGCTGTGAAGACCGTGTTGAACCCGGCAGCGGCCTGGCCGTTCCCGACCGGCACTCGTCCGTAATCGCCGAGCTTGCTTGGATGCCTGATTAAGTTCAGGCAAAATGCCCGTGGTGCGGCGCCATGCCGCACGACGGGCTTTTTATTTCTGGAGATCGGATAGTGCTCAACAGCATACTTACGTTGATTGTCGATACCGTCGCCGCGGTGCTGGGCGGCGTGCTGCTGCTGCGTTTCTGGATGCAGGTGGTGCGTGTGCGTCCGCCCACTTCGCTTGGACAGTTCACGTTCCAGCTCACTGACTGGCTGGTGCGCCCGCTGCGCCGGCTGCTGCCGGGAGTCGGCGGTTACGACTGGGCAAGCCTGATTGCCGCGTGCCTCGTGATCGTGATCGCGGTGGCGATCGATCTCGCGGTGATGTCGCGCTTCGCGCCGCAATACCTTCTGCTGCTGTCGCTGCTGCGCTTCTTCGAGTGGGTGTTCTACGGCTTCATGGGACTGCTTCTCATCGAAGTGATCTTCAGCTGGGTCAACCCGCATGCGCCGCTGGCGCCCTTCATCCGCGCACTGAACGAGCCGCTGCTGAATCCGATCCGCCGGGTCCTGCCCTTGATCGGCAACATCGATCTCTCGCCGCTGGTGCTGTTCATCGTGCTGCGCATCGGCCTGATGCTGGTGACCGAGCTGGTGATGTCGCTTGCATGAGCCGCGACTGGTGTACGCCGGTAAAAGGCGGGGTCCGGATCAGCGTCCAGATCACGCCGAACGCCAAGAAAAGCGAAGTCATCGGCGTGCTGGAGGATGCATTGAAGATCAAGCTGCAGGCGCAGCCGATCGAGGGCCGGGCAAACGAAGCCCTGGTCCGCTTCCTCGCCGCCATGCTGGATGTGCCAAGGAGCGCCGTGGCCATCACCCACGGCCACACCAATAAACGCAAGATCATCGAAGTCAGCGCGGCGATTAGCGTCGAGCGCGCCGCACAGGCGCTGCTTCCCGCCGCGCCATGAAAAACGCCCCGTTCCGAGCAGAAACGAGGCGCTCCCTTCATCCATGCTGTCAAAAAGAGTCTACTGCCGCGTGACCTTCGATATGCCGTTCGCAGTGGTGATCGTGACCCGGTCGCCGATGCGATAGGATTCGCCCGCGTCGACCCGGAAATTGCGCACTTCACCGTTGTCGAACTGCACTGTCAGTTCCGTCGACGCGCTGCTCTTGTTTGACTCTTCGAGCCGTTGTCCCGCCATGCTGCCGGCGACAGCGCCGCCGACTCCGGCTACCGCACTTCCGGTGCCGCTGCCGATCCGGCTGCCGGCGACACCGCCGAGGATGGCGCCGACCATCGATCCCACGCCCGACGCGCGGCCGCCGTGCACCGTCACGTCGCGCACATTGGTCACGCGCGCGGTTTGCACCAGCGTGCTGCCCTGGGTCGACATCACGGTCTCCGGCGGCCGGCCGGACGCGCAGCCGGCCAGCAGGGCCGCACCCAGCAAGGTGGCTGACAACGGTGAACGTGAGCGCATGCTTTCCCAGTCGTCTGAATCAGAATCGGTATCCGAAGGCTTTGTGGAAGCGGTCCTCGATCTCCTGCCGGCTCGGCGCATGGTTCTGCCCGCCCTGCTGCGCGATCTTGATCGAGCCCATCAGGCTGGCGAGACGGCCGGTGGTTTCCCAGTCCATGCCCTGTGTGATCCCGTACATCAGGCCGGCACGGAAGGCATCGCCGCATCCGGTCGGATCGACCACCGCCTCCGCGGTCACGCAGGGGATCTCGTAACGCTGGCCGTTTGCGAAGATCTCGGCGCCCTTGTCGCCGCGCGTGACGATCAATGCCGATACGCGCCTGGCGACCTGATCGAGCGACAATTCGGTGCGGCCGGTCAACAGTTCCGCTTCATAATCATTGACCGCGACGTAGGTAGCCAGTTCAATGAAATGCACCAGCTCGCTGCCGTTGAACATCGGCAGGCCCTGGCCCGGGTCGAAGATGAAGGGGATGTCGAGGTCCACGCAATCCACCGCATGCTGGAGCATGCCGTCGCGTCCGTCGGGCGCGACGATCGCCAGCTTCACGGGACCGGCGTCGGCGACCTTGTTCTCGTGCGAGAAGGTCATCGCGCCCGGATGGAAGGCGGTGATCTGGTTGCCGTTCACGTCGGTCGTAATGAAGGCTTGCGCAGTGTAGGAGGTGTCGATGGTGCGCACGCAGCGGCGCGTGATCTGCAGCCGGTCCAGCCGCTCGAGATAGGAGCCGCCGTCGTTGCCGATGGTCGCCATGATCAGCGGATCGCCATTCAGCAGCTTCAGGTTGTAGGCGATATTGCCGGCGCAGCCGCCGAACTCGCGCCGCATTTCCGGCACGAGGAAGGCGACGTTGATCTTGTGCAGCTGGTCAGCCAGCAATGCTTCGGAAAAGCGCCCGCCGAACTGCATGATGGAGTCATAAGCGAGCGAGCCGCAGATTAAGGATGTCATGGATGCCTGCCAGTTCAAATAAAGGAAGAGGAACCGGTGCGCTGCCGCAGCCACCGGGCGATGCCGAAGTGTATTACGGATAGAACAGATAGACCCTGTATCCCGATGCCTTGAGTTGCGCCAGTTCAAAGAACAGCTTCACCGGCTGCTCCGAACCGGCCGGGAACCCTGGTTTGGCGTCAGGCGCGGGCAGGTATTCGCGCGGCAGGAACACGCGGCGCGCCAATGGCTTTTCGGCGCTGTCGTTGAGCGTCAGTTCGATCGCGGGCCATGCCTGTTCCGTCGCCCCGTGGTTGCGCAGCAGGACGGCCAGCGCGAAGGTGCTTGAATCGGCAGCGACCGTTTGCAGCTCGCTCGACTCGATCGATACCGCGTCGATCTGCGCCGGCAGGCCGACCTGGCAGCCGAGCCGGGCGCAGGCGGCGGCGAGCGCGGGCTTCGTGTCCGGATACCAGGCAGCGATCTGGTCGCGAAACACGTAGGCGGCCTGCGCCAGCAGCGCAAACAGCAGGACCACCGACCCCGCAGCCATCATGATGCGCAGCACGCGCCCGACGCGCTGGCGGCGCCGGCCCTTCTTCACGAAGCTGGGTTCTTCGTATTCGGCAGCCTCGGCGCGGTCCAGCGCATCGCCGTCGGCAAGTTCCGAGGCATCCTGCTCCCGGCGCCACGGCTTGCTTTCGAGGTCGTCGATCGCCTGTCCGATTGAATCATCGGTCTCTTCCACGGCAGCGCCGGGTGCGCGGTTGCCGTCCACCGGCTCACGCCGTCCGTCCGCGAAATCCATGAGCGTCATGCGCAGCAGCGGATCGTCTTTCTGCCGGACGGGTTCCGGAGCCGGCTTGTTATCGGCGAGCGGAGCCGCATCTTCCGGCACGGGCGCGGCGGTTGTCACAGCCGGGGCTGCGGCGGGCGGCGGTGCATCGTGCAGATCGTCGGGGATGTCGATATGGAAATCGATATGCGGGAGCGTGACGCTGTCCGCGGGCGTCGGCGTCTCCGGTTTCGCAGGGCTTTCCTGCATGGCGGGTTGCGGTGCGCGGGCCGTCCCCGGCACCTGCTCCAGCGCTTCCGGCTTGAGCAGGTTTTCGATGCCGTTGAAGATCTGCTTGCAGGCGCCGCAGCGCACCAGCCCGGCGCGCAGCTTCAGCTGGTCATGCGCGACCCGGAATGTCGTATGGCAATGAGGACATTGGGTTGCGAGTGCCATCGGCTTATTGCGCGTCGGGCACCCGGCCGGACAGCGCCACCCAGCCTTCGTGGGCGGCCCACACCGACATCTTGATGAAGGGCGCGTAAGCCGCTGCGACTTCGTCGGCCTGGCGTTCGAGGATGCCGGACAGGACCAGACGGCCGCCCGGGGCAACGCGCGAGGACAGCATCGGCGCCATCAGTTTCAGCGGGCTGGAGAGAATGTTGGCGACCACGACGTCGAAGGTTTTCTGCTGCGCGTGCTGGGAGAATGCTTCCGGCAAATAATAGTCGATTTCGCAGTGGTTGCGTTCGCTGTTGTAGCGAGCCGACTCGATCGCCTGCGGATCGATGTCGACACCGACTACCGGCGTCGCGCCGAGCTTCCTGGCCACCATCGCCAGGATGCCGGAGCCGCAGCCATAGTCGAGCACCGACTGGTTGTGCGGCGGGTTGGCTTCCAGCCATTCCATGCACAGCCGGGTGGTCGGATGGCTGCCGGTGCCGAACGCGAGGCCGGGATCGAGTTCCAGAATCAGGCCGTTCGGATCCGGCGCGTCGTGCCAGCTCGGCACCACCCAGATATTGCAGCCGATGTGGATCGGTTCGAACTGGGACTGCGTCAGTCGCACCCAGTCCTGCTCGGCCACGCTGCGCAGCGTGTATGCAGGGGAGGGAATACCGCAGGCCGCGGCGGCCTCGGCGACGATCGCCGCGTGGTCCGCGGCTTCATCGGCCAGTGCGACGACCCGGCTGTGTTCCCAGGCCGCTTCGGCAGGTTCCATCCCCGGTTCGCCGAACAGCGGACGTTCGGCTTCCGTGCCTTCGTCCGCGTCCTCGACCGAAACCGACAGCGCCCCGGCTTCCATCAGTGCGTCGGAGAGTGTCTCCGCGTGGTCGCGCGCGACTTCGATGACGATTTCGGTCCAGCTCATGACTATGCCTCGTTACTTCGCCCGGTCGGCGAGTTTCTGTTCCAGGTAGTGGATGTTGGTGCCGCCCTCGATGAAGCGCGCATCCACCATCAGGTCGCGGTGCAGCGGGATGTTGGTCAGGATGCCTTCGACCACCATTTCCGACAGCGCGATCTGCATCCGGCGGATCGCCTGCTCGCGGGTGGCGCCGTACGAGATCACCTTGCCGACCATGGAGTCGTAGGTCGGCGGCACGAAGTAGCCGGCGTAGGCATGCGAATCGACGCGGATGCCGGGGCCGCCGGGCGCGTGCCAGGCGATGATGCGGCCCGGCGAGGGCGTAAACTTGAACGGGTCTTCCGCGTTGATGCGGCACTCGATTGCATGACCGGACAATTCGATGTCGCGCTGGCGGAAGCGCAGCTTCTCCCCGGCGGCGACGCGGATCTGCTCCTGCACCAGGTCGACGCCCGTGATCATTTCGGTGACCGGGTGTTCCACCTGGATACGGGTGTTCATCTCGATGAAGTAGAACTCGCCGTTCTCGTACAGGAATTCAAAGGTGCCCGCGCCGCGGTAGCCGATCTTGCGGCAGGCTTCGGCGCAGCGGTCGCCGATACGCTCGATCAGCTTGCGGGGAATGCCGGGCGCCGGTGCTTCCTCGATCACCTTCTGGTGTCGGCGCTGCATGGAGCAATCGCGCTCGCCGAGCCAGACGGCATTCTTGAATTCGTCGGCCAGCACCTGGATCTCCACGTGACGCGGATTCTCCAGGTACTTCTCCATATAGACTTCCGGATTGCCGAAGGCCGCGCCGGCTTCCGACTTGGTCATCGTGACCGCGTTCAGCAGCGCCGCTTCGGTGTGCACCACGCGCATGCCGCGTCCGCCGCCGCCGCCGGCGGCCTTGATGATGACCGGGTAGCCGATCTTGCGCGCGATGCGGATGATTTCCTTCGGGTCTTCCGGCAGCGCCCCGTCCGAGCCGGGCACGCAGGGCACGCCGGCCTTGATCATCGCCTGCTTGGCCGATACCTTGTCGCCCATCATTCGGATCGACTCCGGACGCGGGCCGATGAAGACGAAGCCGGACTTCTCCACGCGCTCGGCGAAGTCAGCGTTCTCCGACAGGAAGCCGTAGCCGGGGTGGATCGCCTCGGCGTCGGTCACTTCCGCCGCGCTGATGATTGCGGGCATGTTGAGGTAGCTTTGCGCGGACGGCGCCGGGCCGATGCAGACCGATTCGTCGGCCAGCTTCACGTACTTGGCGTCGCGGTCGGCTTCGGAATGGACGACGACCGTCTTGATGCCCATTTCACGGCAGGCGCGCTGAATGCGTAATGCAATTTCGCCGCGGTTGGCGATCAATATCTTCTCAAACATGGGCGGGCTCCGCGGCGAAATTGCTGCTGCCTGCGGCAGCTGCGCGATTTAGCTGCGCTGCTGCGCCGCCGTGCGGCTGGCCGCCGCGATTTGCGATAAGGATTTTTTCAAACATGGTGGATGATCAGTGATGCCTGTGTCACGTTAAGGGGGGGCAGGAGGGGCGGCATCTATATATATGCCGCGCGGTGCTTAACCGATCACAAACAGCGGCTGGCCGAATTCCACCGGCTGGCCGTTCTCCACCAGGATCTGCTTGATTACGCCGGATGCGTCGGCGTCGATTTCATTGAGCAGCTTCATCGCTTCGATGATGCACAGGGTGTCGCCTTCCTTCACGGTCGAACCGACGTCGACGAACGGGGGATTGCCCGGAGCGGAAGAACGGTAGAAGGTGCCGACCATCGGCGACTTGACGATGTGGCCTTCCGGTTCGGCAGGCGCGGCGGGCGCGGCCGGTGCGCCGGCGGGCGCGGCGACAGGCGCGGCAGCGGGAGCGGTCACGGTTTGCGGCAGCGATTGCGGCTGCATCATCACGACCTGGTTTTGCGGGGCGCCCGAGGATTTGACGATACGGACTTTGCTTTCGCCTTCGGTGACTTCCAGCTCGGCGATGTCTGATTCGGCGACGAGGTCGATCAGCGTCTTCAGTTTTCTTAGATCCATATGAAATTCCTCAGATTTGTGTATTTATTACAATCGGAATCGCCACAATTATAAGTGGGTTTGCAGCGAGATAATGAAAATTACAGCTTTTTGAGCGCGTACTCGACTGCCGCCTGGTATCCGTCGACGCCCAGTCCGCAGATCACGCCGACAGCGATTGCGGACAGGTAGGAGCGATGTCGGAAGCTTTCGCGCCGATGGATGTTGGAGATGTGTACTTCGACAAACGGGATGGCGACGCCGGCCAGTGCATCGCGCAGCGCGACGCTGGTATGCGTGAGTCCGCCGGGGTTGATGATGATGGCGTCGACGCCTTCCAACCGGGCCGCCTGGATGCGGTCGATCAGCGCGCCTTCATGGTTGCTCTGGAAGCTGGCGAGGCTCGCGCCGGCGGCGGCTGCCTGGGCAGCGGCTGCCTGCTCGATATCGGCCAGCGTCGTCGAGCCGTACACCTCCGGTTCACGTGTGCCCAGCAGGTTCAGGTTCGGGCCATTGACCAGAAGAAGTTTGTTTGCCATGGAGTTGCGACTCCGTTTGACGAGGATGCCGAATTTTGCCGCCAAATGATGCTGATTGGCAAGGAAAAAGATGGTACTGCCAACTAGAGCGACGCAAGGTCCTTCCGCAACTCGTCCATCTTCAGACGGCCGAGATAGGTCTTCTTCACCTGTCCGTCGCGTCCGACCAGAACCGTAAAGGGCAGGCCGCCGCCGCGGTTCCCCAGTTCCCGCGACAACTCGGTGCCATTCAGGCCGCCGATGTAGAGCGGATAACTGATCTTGTACTTTCGCGCGAATTCGGCGATGTTCGACGGGGAATCGATCCCGATGCCCAGGATGCGGACGCCGGACGCGTCCAGCTCCTGTTGCAATGCCGATAACTCCGGCATCTCCTCGACACAGGGCGCGCACCAGGTCGCCCAGAAGTTGACGATCAGCGTCTTGCCTTTCCATTGCCCCAATTGCTGCTGCTGGCCACCGGAATCAGCCATCACCTGCGACAGAAGTTTGCCGACAGCGCCGGAGTCCGGCGTCTCCGGCGCCACGCGCGTATTGGCAAAAAAGATGCCAATTCCGGCAAACAGCACGGCAACGATCAGGTAAACGACAATATTTTTCTTCATTTCTGTTCTGTTTCGGCAATCAATGCACGCACTCCCTCGGCATTCGCCCGCAGCGGCCGGCCGTCCGGACCGGCCTTGGCCGCGCCCCGCACATCATCGGTTTCATACAGCGCCAGATGCACACCTTCGTCATGCCACATGAAGCTGACCGTCTCCACCGGTTCGCCGCGCCCGGAAAAATGCGGGGTTTCCGACACCTCGAAATCGACATTTTTATTAAGCAGGAAGATTTCCACATCCTTCGCGCTTTCGGCAAACAGTTGCAGGTGGATGTCGGAATGCTCGCCGGCGGTGCCATTCAGGACCGCGCCGGTCAGATAAGGCGAAAAGCGAGCGAGGTCCTCCATCAGTCGCAGTGCCAGCTTGCGCAGATGCAGCAGGCGCGCGGGCTGCGTATCGGCGAAAAACAGTTCATTATAGATACGCACTTCTTCTTCGATCTGCGCGTTATCCGGCATGATCTCGCCGCGGACTTTCGCGTTTCCCAGTACCTGCCTGGCCGCCTTCTTCTTTGCCGTCCCGTAGTCGGCGCCGTCCTCGGCGATCAGGCGGGCAGCTGCGGCGGCGATTTCGGCGCGCAGCATCTCCGTGTTCGATGTGAAATTGCTCATGGGGCTCGATGATACTCCGTAAGGCGCGGGACCGCGGCTCAGGTAAAATTCAGGGTCCCGCCGGAAAAGCGCCGCTCTTGTCACTTTGACCTTGCGCCGCGCATTTCAGTCCGGGCTTTTTACTTATATTGAATCACCACAATGCATATCCACATTCTCGGCATCTGCGGCACCTTCATGGGCGGCCTGGCGGTGCTGGCCAAGGAAGCCGGCCACAAGGTGACCGGCTGCGACGCCAATGTCTACCCGCCGATGAGCACGCAGCTGCAGGCGCAGGGCATCGAACTGATCGAAGGTTTCGGCCCGGAGCAGGTGAACCTGCAGCCCGACCTGTTCGTGATCGGCAATGTCGTCTCGCGCGGCAATCCGCTGATGGAAGAAATCCTGAACCGCGGCCTGCCCTATACCTCCGGTCCGCAATGGATAGGCGAACACATCCTGCGCAACAAATGGGTGCTGGCGGTCGCCGGCACGCACGGCAAGACCACGACCTCCTCCATGCTGGCCTGGATCCTGGAAGACGCCGGCTATGACCCCGGCTTCCTGATCGGCGGCGTGCCGATGAACTTCGGCATTTCGGCACGGCTCGCCGGCAAGGCGGACGACTCGAATTTCTTCGTGATCGAGGCGGATGAATACGACACCGCCTTCTTCGACAAGCGGAGCAAGTTCGTCCATTATCGCGCCAGGACCGCGATCCTGAACAACCTGGAATACGACCATGCCGACATCTTCCCGGATCTCGGCGCGATCGAAACCCAGTTCCACCATCTGGTGCGTACCGTGCCCGGCGTCGGCCGGCTGGTCGTCAACGGACGCGAGGAATCGCTTCAGCGCGTGGTCGCGCGCGGCTGCTGGAGCGAGAAGGAATGGTTCGGCGTGTCCGGCGATGCAGGCTGGGGGCTGCGGGACCATGAGGACGGCAGCTTCGACGTGCGCTTCAACGGCGAGGTCCAGGGCACGGTGAACTGGTCCCTGACCGGCGAGCACAACCGGCTCAATGCGCTGGCATCGATCGCCGCCGCCCGCCACGTCGGCGTCGCGCCGGCGCTGGCCATCGAAGCCCTGTCGCGCTTCGAAAGCGTCAAGCGCCGCATGGAAGTGCGCGGCGTGGTCAACGGCATCACCGTCTACGACGACTTCGCCCATCACCCGACGGCGGTCGCCACGACGGTGGCCGGCCTGCGCAGGAAAGTCGGCGCCGCCCGCATCCTGGCAGTGCTCGAACCCCGTTCGAACACGATGAAGCTGGGCACCATGAAGGAGGCGCTGCCCGGCAGCCTGTCCGATGCCGACCTGGTGTTCGGCTACGGCGCAAAGGCCGGCAAGGATGCGCTCGGCTGGAACCTCGGCGAAGCGCTCGCGCCGCTCGGCGCGAAGGCTGCCGCCTATGACGAACTGGGTGCGCTGGTGCAGGCGATCGTGACGGCGGCGCAACCGGGCGACCATGTGCTGGTGATGAGCAACGGCGGCTTCGGCGGCGTGCATCAGAAGATCCTGGACACGCTGTCGCAATGATTCTCTACCTCCACGGTTTCCGTTCGTCGCCGCTGTCGTTCAAGGCGCGCATGATCGAAGCGCGCATGGCCGCGCTCGGGCGCGGCGGCGAATATCAGTGCCCGCAGCTGTCCGCCTCGCCGCGCGAGGCGATTGCGCTGGCCGAGCGGCTCGCAGGCAGCGTCCCCGCCGAACGGCTGACGCTGATCGGCTCCTCGCTCGGCGGCTTCTATGCCACCTGGCTGGCGGAGCGGCTGGGCTGCCGCGCGGTGCTGCTCAATCCGGCGGTCGACCCCGCGCGCGACCTGGACAAGCATGTGGGCGCCGCAACCACCTTTCATTCCGGCGAACCGTTCGAATTCAAGCGCGAGTACGTCGGCGAATTGCAGGCGCTTGCGGTCGAACGGATCACCCGGCCGGAACGCTACCTGCTGCTGGCGGCAACCGGCGATGAAGTGCTCGACTGGCGCGAGATGGTTGCCCGCTATCCCGGCGCGCAGCAATGCATCATCGAAGGCAGCGACCACGGCATTTCGGATTTCGACAAGTACCTAGACCGCGTGCTTGCCTTCTGCGGCATCGACACGGGAGCGGCCGCGTGAGGCCGTACGGGGTAGGTCATGCGCGCTGGCTTTCGCATGTGAACGGTGTCAACGCCAGCATGCAGATGCGGGACTGGCTGACGGACACCGTGTCCCTGACCATGAAACTGACCGCGCGCAGCGAGCAGTTCCGGGTGCGGCGCCTGCGTCAGGAACGCGGGCTTTGCCTGGCCGATGAATTCGCCGCGGTGGAACTGCCGCGCCGCCGGCTCGTGCAGGAGCGGGAAGTGCTGCTGCAGTGCGACGGCAGGCCGGTGGTGTTCGCACACACCATCGTGCCTCTCGATGCGACAACCTACGACTGGCCGTTCTTCGGCACGCTCGGCGAGCGTTCGCTCGGCACCACGCTGTTCGGCGATCCGCGCGTGACGCGCGGCGCGCTGCAGTACGCGAGGCTGTGCCGGCAGCATCCGCTGGTGCGCCGCGCCAGTGCCGCGCTTGGCGGCGCGGATTTCCGCGCGCCGCTGTTCGCGCGGCGTTGCCTGTACCGGCGCCGCCGCGGCGTACTGCTGGTGACCGAACTCTTCCTGCCGGCGATCCTGAACCTGCGGACACCGATTAAACAAGCTGACAAGCAAAACATCCGATGAATCTGTTTTTTGAAGAATCCGGCGATTTCAAGGCCGGTACCGTCCTGTCCCAGCAGGGGGAGGCGTACCAGGTTGAACTGCAGACCGGCAAGCGCACCAAGGTCAAGGCCCGCGACATCCTGTTCCAGTTCGCCTCGCCCGACCCGGCGCAGGTGCTGAGCGACGCGAAATCGCTGGCGGAGGAAATCGACCTCGACTTCCTGTGGGAAGTCGCCGGCCAGGAGGAATTCGGCTATGCCGAGCTGGGCGCCGAATATTTCGGCCATGAGCCCAAGCCGCATGAAGCCGCCGGCCTGCTGCTGCGGCTGCACAGCGCGCCGGTTTATTTCTACAAAAAGGGCAAGGGCCGCTACAAGGCCGCGCCCGAAGCGTCGCTGAAGGCGGCGCTGGCCGGCATCGAAAAGAAGAAGCAGCAGGCGCTGGTGCAGGCGCAGTACGTCGAGCAGCTGAAGGCGCACCAGTTGCCGGACGCCTTCAAGCCCATCGTGACACAGCTGTTGTTCAAGCCCGACAAGAACGGCATCGAATACAAGGCGCTGGAAGAGGCGAGCAGCGCGCTCCAGGTATCACCGCAGCGGCTGATGCTCGCGGCGGGCGGTATCGCATCGCCGAAGGAGCTGCATCTGTCGAGGTTCCTGTTCGAGCACTTCCCGAAGGGCACGCGCTTCCCGTCCATCAGCCTGCCCGGCGTGTCCTCGCTGCCGGTGGCGGATGTGCAGGCGTTTTCCATCGACGACGTCACCACGACCGAAATCGACGACGCCTTCTCCGTGGTACGGCAGGCCGACGGCAAGGTACGGGTGGGCATCCATATTGCCGCGCCCGGCCTCGGCATCAAGCGCGGCGACGCGATCGACGCGATCGCGCGGCAACGCCTGTCCACCGTCTATATGCCGGGTGACAAGATCACCATGCTGCCCGACGAACTGGTGGAATCCTTCACTCTCGCCGAAGGCCGTACCTGCCCGGCGGTATCGCTGTACGCGACGCTCGATCCATCCGACTGGTCGGTGGTGGCCACCGAGACCAGGGCGGAGGCGGTCCCGATTGCCGCCAACCTGCGGCACAACGACCTCGACGAGATGGTTACCGAGGAAAGCCTGGCCGCGGGCAGCGGCGACTATGCGCACAAGAGCGAGATCGGCCTGCTCTGGCAATGGGCGCAGGTGCTGGAAATGGGGCGCATGGCCAAACGCGAAAGCTTCGGCCTGAAGCCGGAGCAGGCGAACCGGGTCGACTTCAATTTCTACGTGGAAGACGACGTCGTCACCATCCTGCGCCGCAAGCGCGGCGCGCCGCTGGACAAGATCGTTGCCGAACTGATGATCTTCGCCAACAGCACCTGGGGCAGGCTGATGCACGAGCACGGGGTGCCGGGCATTTACCGCGCCCAGGGCGGCGGAGGCGGCGGCTGGGCGGCCAGGATGCAGGTGCGCATGGTCACCCATGCGGCACCCCACCAGGGTCTGGGCGTGGACCAGTATGCGTGGAGCACCTCGCCGCTGCGGCGCTATACCGACCTGGTGAACCAGTGGCAGATCCTTGCCTGCGTCGAGCACGGCGTGACTGCCCCGCTGGCGGCGCCGTTCAAGCCCAAGGATGCCGACCTGTTCGCGATCGTGTCCGCTTTCGACGCCGCCTACGCCGCCTATGCGGACTTCCAGGGCAACATGGAACGCTACTGGTGCCTGCGCTGGCTGGCGCAGGAAAACGCAAGGCAGGTGAATGCGGTCGTGCTGAAGGACGAGGTATTGCGCCTGGTTGATATTCCGCTCATCCTGCGCCTGCCCGGCATGCCGCAGGTCGCGCGCGGTACCCAGGTCCGGCTTGACCTGATCCGCTGGGATGAGGTGGACCTCACGGTCGAGGCGCGGCTGATCGAAGTGACAACGGCGACGGCCGAAGCCGACGCGGTGGCGATCGAAGATGAAGAAATTGCCATTGCAGAAGCCGAAGCGAATGCCGAATCAGCGTCTAAGTAAGCGGGGTTTATCGTAAAATCCTAGGCTTCTGAACCGCCAGTTTTTCCCGCGTGATGCTGATTCTCGAAAACCGCACGTTGTCCATCGCTGTCGCGGCGTCGGTCCTGTTGCATGGCGCGCTGCTGGCGGTGCGGTTCGCGCCGCCGGATTCCTTCAAGTTCAAGCCCATCGATCCCGGGCTGGAAGTCATCCTCGTCAACGCCAAGCATGACCGCAAGCCGGTCAAGGCGGAGGCGCTGGCGCAGGCCAACCTCGACGGCGGCGGCAATGCCGATGCCGGCCGTGCGAAGTCGCCGTTGCCCGACATGCGCCGCACCCAGAACGGCGACGGCATGAAGACCGCCCGGCAGCGTATCGAGGAACTGCAGGAGATGCAGCAGCGCATGATGGCGCAGCTGCAGAAGAAGACGCCGCTCGCGGCGCCGCCGGTCAAGGACCCCGGGCAGCGCCAGGAAACCCCGGCGCGCACCGATGGCGTCGATGCGACGGAAACCATGCGGGAACTGCTGCGGCAGGAGGCGGAGATCAACAAGCGCATCGAGGACGAGAACAAGCGTCCGAAGCGCACCTACATCTCGCCGAGCACGCGCGAAGCCGGTCATGCCTTCTACCGCGATACGATGCAGCGCCGGATCGAAAACATCGGCACGCTGAATTTTCCGCAAAAGGACGGCAGGAAAATTTATGGCGACCTGACGTTGTCCATTTCGGTCTACCAGGATGGCAGCCTGTACAGGCAGGACGGCGACGGCGGAATCACCGTCGACCGTTCCTCCGGCGTGCCCGCGCTGGACGACGCGGCCAAGCGCATCGTGCGCCGTTCCGCGCCCTTCGGCGTCTTCCCGCCCAACATGCGCACCAACGGCAAGGACGATGTGTGGATTTTCGTCTTCCGCTTCCGCTTCACCAATGAAGACACGCTGGAGGCGGACTTCCTGGGAGGACGCAAATGACGCAGGCGCCGGACCGCTACGTCGTGATCGGCAACCCGATCGCGCATAGCAAGTCGCCCGACATCCATGCCCGGTTCGCCGCGCAGACGGCGCAGCATCTGGTGTACGACCGGGTACTGGCGCCGCTCGACAGCTTCGTCGCGACCATCAACGACCTGGCCGCGCAGGGCGTCAAGGGCGCGAACGTGACCGTTCCTTTCAAGCTTGAAGCGTATGCGCGCGCGGATGCGCTCACCGACCGTGCGCGCGCGGCCGGCGCGGTGAACACGCTGAAGTTCGAGCAGGGCGGCATCCTCGGCGACAACACCGACGGCGTCGGGCTGGTTGCCGACATCGTCCGGAACGCCGCCACGCCGTTGAACGGCAAACGTGTGCTGCTGCTCGGCGCCGGCGGCGCGGCGCGCGGTGTGGTGCTGCCGCTGCTGGGCGAGGCGCCGGCCGAACTCGTGATCGCCAACCGCACCGCGTCGAAGGCCGAGGAGCTGGCGCAGCAGTTCGCCGCCGCCGGCAAGGTCGCGGCCTCTGATTTCGGATCGCTGGACGGCGCCTTCGATGTCGTCATCAATGCCACCTCCGCCAGCCTGTCCGCCGACCTGCCGCCGGTTCCCCCGGGCGCGTTCCGGTCCGGGGCGCTGGCCTACGACATGATGTACGGGAAGGCTCCCACGGTATTCATGCAGTTCGCCGAGCGGCACGGCGCGGTCGCCCGCGACGGGCTGGGCATGCTGGTCGAGCAGGCGGCCGAATCGTTCTTCGTCTGGCGCGGCGTGCGTCCGGAAACCGCCCCGGTGTTCGCCGACCTGCGCGCCGCGCTGCGCACCGGGGTCGCGGCATGAAGCTGCTGCGCAAACTGCTGCTGTGGCTGGTGCTGGCGCCGGTCCTCGCGGTGCTGGCGCTGCAGCTGTACTTCGTTGCGCAGATCTGGTGGTGGATCGATCACAACCCCTCGTCGACGGCCTTCATGGACCGGCAGCTGTCCATCCTGCGGGAACAGAACCCGAAGGCGCAGCTCAAGCACAAGTGGGTGCCGTACGACCGGATCTCGAAGCATCTGAAACGCGCGATCATCGCCGCCGAGGATGCGCGGTTCTCGGAGCATGAGGGTGTCGACTGGGAGGCGATGCAGAAGGCCTACGAAAAGAATGCAAGGAAGGGCAAGGTGGTCGCCGGCGGTTCCACCATCACGCAGCAGCTGGCCAAGAACCTGTTCCTGTCCGGCGAGCGCAGCTACCTGCGCAAGGCACAGGAAGTCGCGATCACCTACATGCTCGAATCCATGATGGAGAAGGAACGCATCTTCGAGATCTACCTGAACGTGGTGGAATGGGGCGTGGGCGTGTTCGGCGCGGAGGCCGCCGCGCAGCATTACTACGGCGTCTCCGCTGCGCAGCTCGGGCCGGCGCAGGCCGCCCGTCTCGCGGTCATGCTTCCCCGTCCGCGGTTTTACGACAGGAATCCCGGATCGGCTTACCTGGCGCGGCGTGCCGACCTGATCCTGCGCCGGATGAACGCGGCGGAACTGCCGTGACGAAAACAAAAAGGGAGAACTTCCATGCATAAGCGGTACCAGAAGGGATTGAGCCTGCTGTGGACGGCGGTCATCGTCGGCATCGTCACGCTGGCGGCGATGGTCGGACTGATGTCGGCGCGTTACGAGCGCAACTATTTCGCCGAAGGCTGGAAAAAGCTTGCCGGCGGCGATGCCGGCAAGGCGGTGCAACAGGTGCAGCAGGGCGTCGGCGGCGCGGTCATCCCGGCGGCAGCGCAAGCGGGGGCCGATGTGCGCAAGTGCATGGTGGACGGCAAGGTGGTGTATTCCAATGTGGAGTGCGGCAAGGGCAATCCCACCAGCCAGCAGGTAAAGATCCACGATACGCGGGGCTTCGAGGCGCCGAAGGTTCCAGCGGCGCCGGTGCCGGAGGAGGGCGCGCCGACCATGCGCGACAAGGCGATCGACAAGGCTGTCGAACGCTAGTCTGTTGCTCGCCATGCCCGCTTGCCTGCCTTCATCGATATCAGTACACTTGCGCTGTTTTCGTTTTCCGGAGACCCGTCTTGGGTAGTCCCAGTACACACAGTCGACCGTCACTGCACGGTCAACCGGCGAGTTAGCGCCAAGGCACCCTCCTTCCGCGCCTCTCGCCATGCTTTGGTGGGCGGGCGCGTCCAGGCCATCCGTGGCCGCGTTCCCTGTGTTGAGAATCACCCCGCGCGTATGACCCGCGGGATGGCTGCGTTTACAAAATGCAGCCGGGAGAGCACATGATCAATGTTTTCGTCTTGCAGAACGGGCGCCTGAACCAGGTCAACATCGAAACCAGGCGCGACCTGGAGAATGTTGCCCCGGTCTGGGTCGACCTGACCGATCCGAACGACGAGGAACGCGCATGGGTGAAAAGCATCTATGGCGTGACGCTTCCGGGAGAGGATGAGGTCAAGGATATCGAGGCGTCAGCCCGTTACTACGAAGCGGAAAACGGCGATCTGCACCTGCGCACCGACTTCCTGCTGGAAGAGGATGACGGCCCGTCCCGGGTGGTGACGGTGGCGTTCATCCTGGCACGGAACATGTTGTTCTCGGTCCATAACGATGACCTGCCGGTGTTCCGGCTGGTGCGGATGCGTGCGCGCTCGCGTCCGGGGTCGATCGGCGATTACAAGGATGTGCTGCTCGACCTGTACGCGACCGACGCCGAGTATTCCGCCGATGCGCTCGAAGGCATCTACCAGAGCCTGGAAGACGTCAGCCGCCGCGTGCTGCAGAAGGAACTGACAGACCAGGATGCCGCCGCCGCGCTCAACGCCATTGCCCAGGAGGAAGACTTGAACGGCCGTATCCGCCGCAACATGATGGATACGCGCCGGGCGGTCAGCTTCCTGATGCGCGGGCGGCTGCTGAACGCCGAGCAGTTCGAGGAGGCGCGCCAGATCCTGCGCGACATCGAATCCCTCGACGGCCACACCGCCTTCCTGTTCGACAAGATCAACTTCCTGATGGATGCCACGGTCGGTTTCATCAACATCAACCAGAACAAGATCATCAAGATGTTCTCGGTCGCGTCGGTCGCCTTCCTGCCGCCGACCCTGATCGCCAGCATCTACGGGATGAATTTCGAGCTGCTGCCGGAGCTGAAGTGGACCATGGGCTATCCGTTCTCGCTCTCGCTGATGCTGGTGAGCGCGGTCGCACCGTTCTGGTATTTCCGCAAGCGCGGCTGGTTGAAGTGACGGCGACGTCCAAGAGCGCGCAGCGCGATTGGAAACAGCGCCGTCATCCCCGCGAAGGCGGGGATCCATACCGGGGCAGCCCGGCAACCTCACCATGGGTTCCCGCCTGCGCGGGAACGACACGGAAGGCAGGGAAACAATAGTCAAGAGCGCGCGGCGCGAATGGAAGCAGCGCCGTCATCCCCGCGAAGGCGGGGATCCATACCGAGGCAGCCCGGCAGCCTCACCATGGGTTCCCGCCGGCGCGGGAACGACACGGAAGGCAGGGCAACGACACTCAAGAGCGCTTAGCGCGAATGGAAGCAGTGTCGTCATCCCGGCGCGCGCCCGCGCGGCCCGGCCTCCGCAGCCCGGCCGGGATCCAGTGCCGTTGCTTTTCAGCGTATTGAGGAAAACGCCTTGCGCGCCGCTTCCACAGTCTCCGCAATCACGCCGTCGTCATGCGCGGCCGACACGAACCCGGCCTCGAACGCCGACGGCGCCAGATATACCCCCAGGTCCAGCATCGCATGGAAGAAGACGTTGAACTTCTCCTTGTTGCAGGCCATGATTTCGGCGTAACTGCCCGGCACGCGTTCGGCGAAGTAGAGGCCGAACATGCCGCCGACGGAGTCGGCGCAGAAGGCGACGCCCGCTTCCTTCGCCGCCTCGGACAGGCCCTGCACCAGCTTGCCCGTCTGCGCGGTCAGGTTTTCGTAGAAACCCGGTTGCTGGATCAGTTTCAGCGTGCTCATGCCGGCGGCCACTGCCACCGGATTGCCCGACAGAGTGCCCGCCTGGTACACCGGGCCGAGCGGCGCGAGGAATTTCATCAGGTCCTTGCGCCCGCCGAATGCCGCCACCGGCATGCCGCCGCCGATCACCTTGCCCATCACCGTCAGGTCGGGCGTGATGCCGTACATCTGTTGCGCACCGCCGAGGCCGACGCGGAAGCCGCACATCACTTCGTCGAAAATCAGCACCGCGCCGTGCTGGGTGCACAGACGGCGCATCGCCTGCAGGAATTCCGGCGTCGCGCGCACCAGGTTCATGTTGCCGGCAACCGGTTCGACGATCACGCAGGCAATCTCGCTGCCCATCTTGCCGAAGGCCTCTTCCAGTTGCTGCGCATCGTTGTAGTCGAGCACCACCGTATGCTTGGCGAAATCCTCCGGCACGCCGGCCGAGGTCGGATTGCCGAAGGTGAGCAGGCCGCTGCCCGCCTTCACCAGCATGGAATCGGCATGGCCGTGGTAGCAGCCTTCGAACTTGATGATCTTGTCGCGGCCGGTCGCGCCGCGCGCCAGCCGCAACGCGCTCATCGCCGCTTCGGTGCCGCTCGATACCAGGCGCACCTGTTCCACCGACGGCAGGATGCGGCAGATCTCCTCCGCCATCTCGATCTCGCCTTCGGTCGGCGCGCCGAAACTCAGTCCGCGCGCGGCGGCATCCTGCACCGCCTTCACCACCTGCGGATGCGTGTGGCCGACGATGGCCGGTCCCCAGGAGCCGATGTAGTCGATATAGCGTTTGCCGTCGGCATCCCAGAAATACGGGCCTTCGGCGCGGGTGATGAAGCGCGGCGTGCCGCCGACCGAGCGGAAGGCGCGCACTGGCGAGTTGACGCCGCCCGGCGTGCTGGTTTGCGCACGGGCAAACAGAGTGTCGTTCTTTGAAGTCATACGAAGAAGTGAGAAACAGTTATTGATCGGAGGCCGGGTCGGGATCCCTGGCCCAGAAATAGCGGTCCGGGGTGAGTTTCCCCATTCCGAGGCGATGAGCGTTGGCGAGCGCGGCGTGCGTGAATTCCTGCGCTTCGAAGACTGCTTCCGGTACCTCCATGCCGTTGGCAAGCAGGGCGGCGATGGTTGCGGAAATGGTGCTGCCGGCCCCGGCGAAGGAGCCGGGCAGGCGCGGCCAGCTGTCCTTGCGCAGCATGCCGGATTCGTCGAAAAGTGCGTTGGTCACGTCGTGCATGTCGCCCGGGGTGCCGGTGACGAACAGGTATTCGCAACCGAGGTCGATGACGCGCATCGCATCCATCGGCAGCGCATCTTCGGCAGTCGGCTCGCGCCAGGTTTCCGCCAGCCGGGACAGTTCGACCGCAGAGGCGAGCAGCAGCGTGGTTTGCGGGATCAGCAGTTCGCGGATGGCCACCAGCATGTCTTCGCTGTCCTGCCCCTGGTCCGGCATCGCGGACAGGAAGGGGTCGAGAATCAGCGGCATGTCCGGATAGTCGGAAACGATTTCCGCGATCGCGGTGACGCTCTCCAGGCTGCCGACCGCACCGACCTTGAAGGCGGCAACCGGCATGTCCTCCAGCAGCACGCGCGCCTGGTCCGCCACCCAGTCCGCGTCGATCACCTGCACATCCTCGATGCGGGCGGTATCGGCGATCAGGATGGAAGTGATAACCGATAGTCCATGGCAGCCCATGGCGGCAAACGAAGCGAGGTCGGCCTGGATGCCGATGCTTCCCGTCGGGTCGGCCGTTCCGAAGGTGAGGATCAGCGGGGAATTTTGGTTTTGCACGTCTCGTGGATTAAGATAATCGACTTTGCATTTTACTTGATTGAAGGGCAGTCAACCGTGACGAATAAAGAGGAATTCAAGACCTGGATGTGCCTGATCTGCGGCTGGGTATACGACGAGGCCGCAGGATTGCCGGAGGAGGGGATCGCGCCGGGGACGCGTTGGGAGGATGTCCCGATGAACTGGACCTGCCCGGAATGCGGCGCCAGGAAAGAAGACTTCGAAATGGTGGCAATTTAAGCAAGTAGCAGATTTGCAACAACTTTCTGATTAGAGTCATTCCACTAACATTCTGCTCACCAATAGTATATCCCTGCGGATATTCGCAGAAAAACCACGTTGCTCCCCTTGAAGCAGTGCGGTCTTGCTGCTAAGAATCTTGCTTTTTGTTAGGGTAGGGTCGTATATTGGGCAGAAGTTCAGTGGGATGACTTCATGACAACATCAGCGGATAACGCCAGCCTCAAGATCATGGTGATCGACGACAGCAGCACGATTCGTCGATCCGCCGAAATCTTTCTTGGCCAGGCCGGCTACCAGGTTGTTCTTGCCGATGACGGTTTCGATGCCTTGGCGAAAATGAGCGACCACAAGCCGGCCCTGATTTTTTGCGACATCCTGATGCCCCGGCTTGACGGCTACCAGACTTGCGCGCTCATCAAGAAAAGCGCCAAGTTCCACGCCACGCCAGTCATCATGCTGTCGTCCAAGGATGGATTGTTCGACCGGGCGCGCGGCGCGATGGTCGGTTCGGACGCCTATCTCACCAAGCCGTTCACCAAGGACAGCCTCCTGAAGACGGTACGCGAGCACACCGCATCCCTGCTCACCAAATAACTTTTCCAGATTAAAGGTTCAAGATGCCAATACAAAAAATTCTTGTAGTGGACGATTCGCCGACCGAGCGATATTTCCTTACGGATATTCTGGTCAAGAACGGCTTTTCAGTCTCGACGGCGGAAAGCGGCGAAGAGGCGCTGACGAAGGTCAAGGCGGACAAGCCCCAGCTGATCCTGATGGACGTGGTGATGCCCGGCCAGAACGGCTTCCAGATCACGCGTGCCATCGCCCGCGATCCCGAGACGCAGGACGTGCCGGTCATCATCTGCACCAGCAAGGGGCAGGAAACGGACCGCATCTGGGGATTGCGCCAGGGCGCGCGCGACTACATCGTCAAGCCGGTCGACCCGCAGGAACTGCTGTCGAAGATCGCGGCACTCGGCTGAGCGATCCGCCATGACCCGGCACTCATTGGATTTACCGACCGGTACCGCAGTCGCCGATCCCGAAGGCAGCACGCGCCGCACGCGTCTGCGCGAGTTCCAGACCCAGCTGGTCGAGCGCATGCAGGCCGCCACCAGCGGCAGCGCCGCGCAGGCGAGCCAGCTGGGCGTGATGATCGGGCAGACGCGCTGGCTGCTGAACCTGCAGGAGGCCGGCGAAATCGTGTCGGTCGGGACGATCACCAAGGTGCCGCTGACGCAGAACTGGTTCCTCGGACTGACCAATATCCGCGGCAACCTGATCAGCGTGATCGACCTGGCGCACTTCCGCGGATTCCCGCCGACCCCGGTCGACAAGGACAGCCGCATCGTCGCCTTCGGGCCCTCGCTGTCGTTCAACAGCGGCTTGCTGGTGTCGCGCGTGATGGGTCTGCGCAACGTCGCCGAAATGGAGCGCCAGCCGGCTAAGGATGCCGGCGCCGTTCCATGGGCGGCCAATCAATACCTCGATCGAGAGTCCCAGCTGTGGACGGAACTCGACCTTTCTTTAATCGTGCAGGACCCGCAGTTCCTGCAGGTGGGCATATAACACCAAGTCCCAGGCGCCGCCAGCTTCGTAATCCAGGATCGCATTTCAGAATAAACGAGGAGATTCAGTAATGGCATTCAAGCTACCGTTCCTGTCCAAGGGAAAACAAGAAGAACTTGCTCAAGAAGGCGGTAAGGGCAGCGGCGACATCGCTGCGGATGCCTTGCTGGAAACGGCCCACACCGTGCTGGTGCACGATGCCGTGGCGGCCGTATCCTCTCCCTCGCCGCATGCCGGCGAGACCAACCTGAACGCAACCTTCATCGGCGACGCGCTGCAAAAGACCGGCGATATCCGCCTGCCGCTGGTCGGCCACCTGCCGCTCCAGAAACAGGTGCGCGTCCTGCTGTTTACGCTGCTCGGCGCGATCGGTTCCGGCGTGGTCGGCGTGATGCTCAATACCAGCTATTCCACAGTCGCATCGACACAGACGCAGATTGCCGGTGACGCGCTGATGCACTCGCAGCGTATCGGTAAGGCGGCGCCGAATGCGATCCAGGGCAACCTGGAGGCGTTCAAGCAGCTGGAGGAAAGCCGCAAGGAATTCAACCGCGACCTGAACGTGCTCGCCAAGGGCGGCGACTACCAGGGCCGCGAAATTCCGGTGCCGTCGGAACAGATGGCCGGCATGCTGGGAGGCACGCAGAAAGTCTGGGCGAATTCGGACAAGGCGGCGGAAACCATCCTCAAGCTGAAAAAGGAACTGACCGGCTTCGGTACCACGCTGCAGAAACTGAATACCCTGTCCCCGACCCTGCTGGAGCTGACTGAACAGATCGCCACGCTGAAGGCGCAGGCCGGCGCCTCCCCGCGTGAAATCTCCGCCGCCGGCCAGCTGGTGATGCTGACCCAGCGCCTGGGACGCAGCGCCAACGAATTCCTGACCTCCGAGGGCGTGAACCCGGAAACCGCCTTCCTGCTCGGCAAGGACACCAACACCTTCCGCGACATCACCGAAGGCTTCCTGAACGGCAGCGACGTGCTGCGGCTGTCGGCAACCAAGGATCCGGACGCGCGCGAGAAACTGACCGAGCTGCAGAACGTGTTCGCGGAATACCAGGCATCGGTGGCAACCATCCTCGGCAACCTGCAAAACTTCATCGCGGCGAAGCAGTCCGAACAGCTCATCTTCGCGGAAAACGAAACCCTGAAGCAGCGCATCACCGCACTCCAGAAAGCCTATCGCGCCGAGGAAGACTCGATGCACTGGACTTTCTGGCTGATGCTCGGAAGCGCGCTGGCAGCGATCATCGCCGCCGTCGGCATCGCCCTGGTACTGCTGCAGGACAGCCGCAACCGCACCAAGGAAGCCGACCAGCGCCGCCAGGAAGCGGAAGAGCAGCGCCTGCTGGCCCTGCAGAAGGAGGAAGAGGCGAAGCGCACCAACGACCAGAACCAGGCCGCGATTCTGCGCCTGATGAACGAACTGCAGGAAGTGGCGGACGGCGACTTGACGGTGCAGGCGACGGTGTCGGAAGACATCACCGGCGCGATCGCCGACTCGGTGAACTACACCGTTGAAGAACTGCGGGGCCTGGTCAGCCGCGTTACGCGTACCGCGGAGCAGGTGACGTCGGCATCGAACCAGGCGCAGGACATTTCCAACGAGCTGCTGGTCGCATCGCAGAAGCAGTCGCGCGAGATCGCGGAAACCGGCCAGGCGGTTCTCGACATGGCTGCCCAGATTACCGACGTGTCGAAGTCGGCGACCGAATCGGCCGAGGTGGCGCGCCAGTCGGTGGCCGCGGCCGAGCAGGGTGCGCGCGCGGTGGAAGACGCGATCAAGGGCATGAACGAAATTCGCGAACAGATCCAGGAAACCTCGAAGCGGATCAAGCGCCTCGGCGAATCCTCGCAGGAGATCGGCGAAATCACCGAACTGATTTCCGACATTACCGAACAGACCAACGTGCTCGCGCTGAACGCCGCGATCCAGGCGGCGTCCGCAGGCGAAGCCGGCCGCGGCTTCTCGGTGGTGGCGGAAGAAGTGCAGCGCCTGGCGGAACGCTCCGGCGAAGCGACCAAGCAGATCGGCGCGCTGGTGCGCACCATTCAGACCGATACCCACGACGCGGTTGCCGCTATGGAAAAGTCGACGCAGGGCGTGGTCGAAGGCGCGAAGCTGTCCGACGCGGCAGGCGCCGCGCTGGCCGAGATCCGCAGCGTGTCGAACCGCCTGGCGGACCTGATTCAAAGCATTTCGGCCACCACCGAGCAGCAGGCGACATCCGCCAACGGTGTGGCGCAAAGTATCCAGAACATCCTGACAGTGACGGAGCAAACCCAGATAGGCACGCAGCAGACGGCGCAGTCGATTCGCGAACTGTCGATGCTGGCGGAAGAGCTCAAGAATTCGGTGTCGCGTTTCCGCGTGACGGCCTGATCGCGCTCATCGCCGGCCAGCGGCCTGATGGCTTACCAGTAATGCTGCGCGGCGTACGGCATGGACGTACGCCGCCATTTGACCCGCGAGGCAGTCATGACCACCTCATCTTCCGCCCCGTCCCCCGGCGTCCGGAACAGTTTCGATACCGGGCCGCTGTCCTGGGTGATCGGCGAAATCCGCGAAGCGCTGAACCGCTCCCGGGCGGCGCTGCATGAAGCCGCGGCGCAGGATGCCGATGCGCGGCTGACGCCGCTGCGCCATGCGAAGAGCTACCTGCACCAGGCGCACGGCGCGCTGCAGATCGTCGACGTCGACGGCATCGCAATCATCACCGAAACCGTTGAAGACCTGCTGGACCGCATCGATGCGCGTCAACTGACGCTGACGGCGGAACTCGCCGGCGCGATCGGCAACGGCTATCAGGCGCTGGTCGAATACCTGGACGAGCTGCTCTCGGGCATGCCGCACCAGCCGGTGCGCCTGTTCCCGTACTACCGCGCGCTGCTCGAAGCGCGCGGCGCCGAGCGCATCCATCCAGCCGACCTGTTCTTCCCGAACCTCGCAGTACGGCCGCAGCTGCCGCCGGCGGATCCCGGTGCGGACGTGCGGCCCTCGCGCTACATGCGCCTGCGCCACGAGTTCGAAAAGGCCTTGCTGCCCTTCCTGAAGAGCACCAATCGCGACGCCGAGCTGGCCAATGCGGCGGCGATGCGCGCGGTCGTCGACGAAATCGAGCGCCTGCAGACGCACCAGCAAACGCGCGCGTTCTGGTGGGTGATGCACGGCCTGGCGGAGGCGGTGGCCGCCGGGCAGATCCCGAACGAGATTTACGTCAAGCAGCTGTTCGCGCGCATCAACCTGCAGATCCGGCGCCTGTCGCAGGGGTCGCCGAGCATTGCCGAACGCCTGCTGCGCGACGCGCTGTTCTTCATTGCCCGCATCGCCGAGCCCTCGCCGCGCGCCAGGCAGATCCGCGCCGCCTACCAGCTCGACGGACTGGTGCCGGCCGATTACGACAAGAAGCGCTACGGCCAGATCAATATCGATGCGCTCGCGGCAGCCAAGGAGCGGCTGGTGCAGGCCAAGAATATCTGGAACCGCATCGCCGGCGGCGACGTCAGCTTCGCCGAAACCTTCGAACACGAAATGCGCATGCTGGCCGATGCCGGCAGCAAGCTCAATTCTGCGCCGCTGTCCAAGCTGTTGCGCGAGCTCAAGGGCATCGCGCGGCACGCCGCCCACGCCAAGCCGGGCGACATGCTCGGCCTGGAAATGGCAACCAGCCTGCTGTTTGTCGAGAATGCCCTCGGTCAGATTTCCCGGCTGCCCGACAATTTCCCGGAACGCGCCGACGCGATGACGGCGCGCCTGCTATCCGTGGTGGCCGGCGAGATGCCGGCGCAATCGGCGCCGTGGCTCGACGACATGTCGCGCGAGGCGCAGCAGCGCCAGACGATGACGGCGCTGGCCGGCGAGATGCAGAACAGCCTGCGCCAGGTCGAGAAAATGCTCGACGAATACTTCCGCGATCCCTCGCAGCGCCTCGGGCTCGGCCAGCTCGACCAGGTGCTGCACCAGATCGAAGGCGCCCTGGCGGTACTCGACCAGGACGATGCGGTACGCACGGTGCAGCATACGCGCGAGGCGGTGAAGCGCTTCGCCGCGTCCGAGCCGGACGTCGCGCCGGAACAAAACGAATTCCAGCAGGTCGCGCAGAACGTCGGCGCGCTCAGCTTCTTCATCGAAACCCTGCAGCTGCAGTCGGAAGAGGCGAAGAAGCGCTTCTCCTTCGACGAAAGCTCCGGCACCTTTCAAGCCCGGCTGATCGAGCCGCCCGAGCCCGAGCAAACCCGCGCCGAAGAGGCGCTGCTGCCGGAAGCGCCGGCTGTGCCGGATGCGCCGGAAGAAACTCGGCCGGCGCAAGGCTTCCCGACGGTCGAGGATGAGCTTGCCTTTCACCAGCAGCAGTCGGCCGAACTGGCGATGTCGCTGAGCATCGAACCGGATAACCAGGCACTGCAGGAGCAGCTGAAGGAATCGCTGGAACAGATCCGGCTCGACGCGACGCTGGTCGACAATCCGGAGGCGAATGACCGCGCGCAGGCGGGTATAGAGATCCTCGGGCGTTCCGATTTTTCCGCATCGCCCCAGGCACTGGCGGAAATCATTACCGCCACCGTTCCGGCGGCGGCCGCTGCCGAACCGCTGCCGCCGCTGGTTGCGCCGCAGACGGACGAAGCGATCGACGCCGAGCTGCTCGAGATTTTTCTCTGCGAAGCAGAGGAAGTCCTTGGCACGGTGAAGCAAACCATGCCCGAGTCGCGCAACCAGCCGCACAACCAGGAGCATCTGACCACCCTGCGCCGCTGCTTTCATACCTTGAAAGGCAGCGGCCGCATGGTCGGCCTGATGGCCTATGGGGAAGCGGCGTGGAGCATCGAGCAGGTACTCAACCTGCGGCTGTCCGAAGCGCGCAGCGGCGACGCGGAGCTGTATGCGCTGCTGGACAAGGCAACGGAACTGCTCGGCGCCTGGGTCCAGGATCTGAAGCTGCAAGGAAAGTCGTCGCGCACGCCGGATGCGCTGATTGCGGCGGCGGCGCGGGTAAAGGCCGGCGAACGGTTTGAATACATCGAAGAACCGGCGGCGCAGGAAGCGGCGTCGGCGGCGACGGTGCAGCAGATGCGGCCGGCAGCGACGGACGCCGGCCACGCGCAGGGCGCCGGCGTCGACCGGCTTGCTCCCTTCGACCTGCAGCTCGAGCCGCAGGAGGAGAGCCAGGCCGCCGCGCCGCCGGATGCCGGCCCGGATGCGGCGACCGAGGATGCATCGGCCGGCATTGCGGCCCAAGGACCGGATGCTCCGGAAGCGGCCGAGGTGCTGATCCAGGCGGAAGAGATCGAACTGTCCGATGCCGAGTACGCAATGTTCGGCGATGCGCAGGAGCCGGGCGCCGCCGGGCCCGCAGCGCCGGCGGTGCCGCAAGCTCAGGAAGCGCAGGTATCGGACCAGCCGGTGCTGAAAATCGCCGAGGTGATCGAGTTCCCGACGCTGCAGGCGCCCGAGGTGCGGCGCGACGACAACGTCAAGCGCATCGGTGACCTGGAGATCAGTGTGCCGCTGCACAATATCTACCTCGCGGAAACGGACGAGCTGGTTCGCGTGCTTGCCCAGGATTTTGCCGAATGGCGGCATGAGCCCGAGCGTGAAGTGAATATCCAGGCCGTGCATGCGGCGCATTCGCTTGCGGGCAGCTCGGCCACGGTCGGCTTCATGCCGCTGCAAGAGGTGGCGCATGCGCTCGAGATGGTGCTGCAGACGCTCGCCCGCACGCCCGTGTGCCTGACGCAGCACGAATTCGACACGCTCGAGCAAACCATCGAACGCCTGAAGCTGATGCTGCAGAAGTTCGCGCTGGGCGAAATGCCCGCCTACCAGCCCGAGTATGCGCGTCTGCTGGCGAGCCTGCGCCAGGATGTCGAATCCCGCGGCGGCGAGGCCGACGTTCTTCCGCAGACCGCATCGGCGCCGGAGATCGGCGATGCCTTGCCTCCGGTGACGGACGAGTGGCGGGTACCGGGACAGGCGACGGCGGCGGCGGAGACCGTTGCGCCTGCAGACTTCGAACTCATGCTGGAACCGCTTGCCGCGCTGGAAGAGGGCGCGGCAGCGGTGCAGGCGGAAAGCGTCAGCCGGCCGCCTCTTGCTGCCGAAGCCGCTGCCGCCACTGCCCGCGATGACGGGCAGCCCGAGCGCGACGCCGGAACCGCCGCCGGCGCAGCATTGCCTGCCGCACCATTCGCCGAGCCGGTGTTTGCCGCGGAAAGCGACGCCGCGATTGACCCGGCGCTGGAGCTCAAGGATGAACTCGACGCCGACCTGATGCCGGTCTTCCTGGAAGAGGGCCGCGACATCCTGCCGCAGATGGGAACGACGCTGCGCGGCTGGCAGGAACAGCCGGCCGGGCTGGCGGCGCCGCAATCGATGCTGCGCTCGCTGCATACGCTCAAGGGCAGCGCGCGCATGGCGGGCGCGATGAACCTCGGCCAGCATCTGCACGACATGGAAACCCGCATCGAGAACGTGATGCGGCTCGGAACGCCGTCGCCGCTGGCAATCGATGAACTGCTGATCCGCTATGACCAGGCGCTGCAGATGTTCGAACAGCTGCAGAATCCGCATCAGGCGCAAGCTGCGCCGGCCGCCGCTGTTCCCGCGTCCGTTCCGGAGGCCGAACCCGGAGTGACATCCGCGGCTGCGAAACCCGATGAACCGGTGGTGCTTTCCGCGCTGATGCCGGTGCAGGCCGGGAAATCTGCCGCGGCGCCCGCGCCGCGGGAAGCGCGTGCCGTTGCCAAGCCGGCCGGCCCGGTTCCGCTGGTGCGCGTGCGCGCCGACATCCTCGACCGCCTGGTCAACCAGGCTGGCGAAGTGTCGATTTCCCGCTCCAAGCTCGAAACCGAGGTCGGGACCTTGAAGCAGTCCCTGACTGAGCTGACGGAAAACGTGTCGCGCCTGCGCGACCAGCTGCGTGAACTCGAAATGCAGGCGGAAACCCAGATCGCGTCCAACATGGCGCAGTCGGCCGACCGCGAGTTCGATCCGCTGGAATTCGACCGCTTCACCCGGCTGCAGGAACTCACGCGCATGGTGGCCGAAAGCGTCAACGACGTCGGCTCGGTGCAGCACAACCTGTCCCGCACGCTGGAAAGCGCGGTGGGCGACCTGGCGACGCAGGCGCGCCTGACGCGCGAACTGCAACAGGACCTGATGCGGGTGCGCATGGTGCAGTTCGCGAGCATTTCCGAGCGGCTGTTCCGCGTGACGCGGCAGGCGGCCAAGGAAGTCGACAAGCGGGTGAACCTCGACATCCGCGGCTCCGCGGTGGAAATCGACCGCGGCGTGCTGGAGCGCATGACCGGGCCGTTCGAACACCTGCTGCGCAATGCGATCGTGCACGGCATCGAGGCGCGCGAGCTGCGGCGCGCCGCCGGCAAGAATGAAGTCGGCGAACTGCTGGTCGAGATCCGGCAGGAGGGCAATGAAGTCGTGATGCAGTTCTCGGACGACGGCCAGGGGCTCAACGTCGGCCGCATCCGCGACAAGGCGCGCCGTATCGGGCTGCTGGCCGAGGATGGCGACATGTCCGATGAGGAAGTGGTCGACCTGATCTTCCATCCGGGTTTTTCCACTGCCGAAGAAATCACCGAGCTGGCCGGCCGCGGCATCGGCATGGATGTCGTACGTTCCGAAGCGGCGGCGCTCGGCGGCCGCGTATCGACCTGGTCGGAACCCGGCAAGGGCGCGCACTTCACGATCCACCTGCCGCTGACGCTGGCGGTGACTCAGGTGGTGCTGCTGTCGACCGGCGGCCGGACCTATGCGGTGCCATCGGTGCTGGTGGAGCAGGTGCAGCAGCTCAAGACCAATGCGCTGGCCTCCGCCTACAACGACGGCGCGGTGGTCTGGCAGGGGCAGCGCGTGTCGCTGCACTACCTGTCGACCCTGCTCGGCGATACCGCCGCGTCGCCGGTGTCGCAGCATTATTCGCCGCTGCTGATCCTCAAGAGCGGCAACGAGCGGGTAGCAATCCACGTCGACGAGGTGATCGGCAACCGCGAAGTGGTGGTCAAGAACATCGGGCCGCAGCTGGCGCGCATGAGCGGCATCGCGGGCGCCACGGTGCTCGGCTCCGGCGATATCGTGCTGATCCTCAATCCGGTGCCGCTCGCGCAGCGGGCCGCGCATGAGCAGCCGCGCGCGCCGCGCCTGGCGCCGTCGGACGCGCTGGAATCAATGGGCGCGGTTGCCGAGATGGCGCTGCAGGAACCGGCTGTGCCTGCATCCGAGCCGGTGCAGGGATTGCGTACGCAGAATATCGTGATGGTGGTTGACGATTCGCTGACGGTGCGCCGCGTGACGCAGCGCCTGCTGACGCGCGAAGGCTATCAGGTGGTGCTGGCCAAGGACGGTGTGGACGCGCTCGAGCATCTGCAATCGATGACGCCGGACGTGATGCTGGTGGACATCGAAATGCCGCGCATGGATGGCTTCGACCTGACGCGCAACGTGCGCGGCGACGAGCGGACCAGGCACATCCCGATCATCATGATCACCTCGCGCACCGCCGCCAAGCACCGCAACTACGCGCTGGAACTGGGCGTCAACGAATACCTCGGCAAGCCGTATCAGGAAGAGCAGCTGCTCGCACTGATTGCCGGGTTCATAAGGAAGGAAAAGGCTGTGCCGGTTTCCTGATTGTGGCTGGCGCACTCGGCCCGCACCGTTGGTGCGGGTTTTTTTTGCGCGAATGGCCGGGGCGGGCCTGCGCCAGCCCGGCGCCGATGCGCCAGTAGATCGTGCAGATGATTTTTGCAGGTAAAGAACCGTAGGGTGGGTGGGGCCGCCGAGGTGGGGCCGCCGAGGTAGAGCGAAGCGAAACCCGCCATGCGCCTCGATGAGCGTAGCCAAAACGGCGGGTTTCGCTGCGCTCTACCCACCCTACCCATTCATCAAATTCATCTGGATGGCCTGCTAGCCGTTTTCGCCGGACGCGCCGGGTTTCGCCTTTCTCACCACCGCATAACGTTCCAGCGTGCGCTTGCGGGCTTCGTCATGCCGCACCACCGGCAGCGGATAGTTGTCCCCGAGCCGTACGCCGGCCTGCGCCAGTTCGGCCGGCGCCGCCTGCCAGGGCGCATGGATTGCCTTTGCAGGCAGGCCGGCCAGTACCGGCAGGTAGCGCTTGATGAACCTGCCCTCGGGATCGAATCTCTCCGATTGCGTCACCGGGTTGAAGATCCGGAACCACGGCTGCGCGTCGCAGCCGGTCGACGCCGCCCATTGCCAGCCGCCGTTGTTGGCTGCCAGGTCGTAATCGTTCAGCTTGTCGGCGAAATAGCGTTCCCCGCGTCGCCAGTCGATGCCGAGGTCCTTCACCAGGAAACTCGCGCTCACCATGCGCAGGCGGTTGTGCATGTAGCCGGTCCGGTTCAGCTGCAGCATCGCGGCGTCGACCAGCGGATAGCCGGTACGCCCTTCGCACCACGCCTGGAACAGCCGGTCGGCGTGTTCGCCGCTTTCCCAGCGGACCGCGTCGTACTCCGGCTTGAACGCGCGCGTCACGACATGCGGGTGATGGTGCAGGATCATGAAATAGAATTCCCGCCAGACCAGCTCCGACAGCCAGGTGGCCGCGCCGTCGCCGCCGGCGCCCGCACGCATCGTCTCGAGCGCGCGCCGCACCAGGCCGCGGATGGAAACCGTGCCGAACCGGAGGTGGACCGACAGGTAGGACGGCCCCTTGAACGCCGGGAAGTCGCGCATGCGGCCGTAGTCCGGCATGCGCTCGACGAAATCGTCGAATGCCGCCTGTCCGCCCGTCATCCCCGGACGGATGCCGGTATCGAGCAGGCCGGCCTGCTCGAAGCCAAGTCCGGATAGCGCGGGCAACGCGGCGCGGCCCGCCGGCGGCGCCAGGCGCGACGCAAGCGGCTCCACCGGAAAGGGCGCCAGTGCCGACTCTTCGTTCGCATGCAGCTTTTTCAGCCAGGCATTCTTGTACGGCGTGAATACCGCAAACGGCTTCCCGCTTTGCGACAGCACCTCGTCGGTGTCGAAGATCACCTGGTCCTTCAGGCAGACCCAGGCGCGGCCGGCCGCGTGCAGGCGCCGGGCCACGGTCCCGTCCCTGGCGACCGCCGCCGGCTCGTAATCGCGATTGGCGAATACCGCATCCACGCCGAGTTCCGCTGCCAGCGCCGGGATCTCGTCTTCCGCGACGCCGTGGCGCACGATTAGCGCGCCGCCGGCCTTGCGCAACTCTTCATCCAGCTCGGCTATGCTGCCCAGAAGAAATTCGACGCGGCGGTCGCGTCGCGCCAGCGGATCGAGGATTTTCTTGTCAAAAATAAAAGCGCAGTGGACGCTGCCGCTTTCCGCCAGCGCGCGATGCAGCGCCGCATGATCGAAACTGCGCAGGTCGCGCCGGAACCAGACGAGGGATTGAAGGAATCGTTGCATGAGGAATGTTGATGCAGGCCGGTGTTTTTTCAGGGCGGGGCCGGGGTCAAAACTGCTAAAATGCTCACATTATGGTGAAACCCAGCAAGTCACGCACGACCACGCCGAAGCCCGGTGCAAGCCAGGATACCCCTGATTTTTCCGCTTCGCCCGGCCACGCTCCGGAATCGCAGCTGCACCTGGCGGATCATTTCCTGATCGCCATGCCCTCCATGCTCGATCCGGTGTTCGGCGGCACGGTCATCTACCTGTGCGAGCACAACGCCGACGGCGCGCTCGGCGTGATCATCAACAAGGCGACCGACATGACGATGGACGTGCTGTTCGAACGCATCGACCTGTCGCTGGAAATCGAAGCGGACCGCATACCCGTGGACAAGAAGCCGGTGATGTTCGGCGGCCCGGTGCAGGTGGAGCGCGGTTTCGTATTGCATTCACCGCACGGCCCGTATTCGTCGATGATGAAGGTGACCGACGAGGTCGCGCTGACTACCTCCAAGGACGTGCTCGAGGCGGTGGCGGTCGGCAATGGCCCGGCGCGCCTGATGGTCAGCCTCGGCTGCGCCGGATGGACCGCCGGCCAGCTGGAGGAGGAGATCGCGCGCAATGGCTGGCTCACGGTACGTGCCGATCCGTCCATCATTTTCGACATGCCGATCGAGCTGCGCTTCGACGCGGCAATGCGGCTGCTCGGTATCGATCCGATGATGCTGACCGGCGAAGCGGGGCACGCATAAGCAGTGGAAACGGTTCTCGGCTTCGATTTCGGCCTCAAGCGCATCGGCGTCGCCATCGGCAATACCCTGATCAGACAAGCACAGCCCCTGACCGTGATCACGGCCGCGACCAATGACGCAAAATTCGCGGCGATCGCGTCCCTGGTCAGGGAATGGCAGCCCGCGCGCTGCGTGGTCGGCCTGCCGCTGCACCCGGATGGCGCCGAGCATGAGATGACGGTGCGCTGCCGGCGCTTCGCCAACCAGTTGAACGGCCGCTTCGGCGTCGCCACGGTCCTGGTGGACGAACGGTATTCTTCCGCGGTCATCGCGCAGCAGCGCGGCGAGGCGATCGATGCGCAATCCGCGGCAATCATTTTGCAACAATACTTGAACGACTATGTCCAATCCTAACTTCGACGCCGAGCAGCTGTACGCGGCGCTCGCCGAGCGCGTCAAGAGCGCGCTCGCGCACGCCGAGAACGTCGCCATCGTCGGCATCCATTCCGGCGGCGCGTGGCTGGCGGAACGCCTCGCGAAAGACATGCAGCTGGCCGAGCGCCTGGGCTTCATCGACGTCTCCTTCTACCGCGACGACTACGCGGAACGCGGCCTGCATGCGGAAGTCAAGCCGACCCAGATCCCGTTCGACGTGGAAGGCGCGACCATCCTGCTGGTGGACGACGTGCTCTATACCGGGCGCACCACCCGCGCGGCGATCAACGAGCTGTTCGACTACGGGCGCCCGCGCCGCATCATGCTGGCGGCGCTGGTCGACCGCGGCGGACGCGAACTGCCGATCGCCGCCGATTTCGTCGCCGAGACAGTGACGCTTCCCGACGACCAGCAGCTCGTGCTGCAACGCGCCGGCGACGGCAGCTTCTCCCTGACGGTGGACCATGCTTAATCCGCAACTGAACAAGAACGGCGAGCTGCAGCACCTGCTCACCATCGAAGGCCTGCCGAAGGCGATCATCACCCACATCCTCGACACCGCATCCTCCTTCGTCAGCATCAGCGACCGCGAGGTGAAGAAGGTGCCGCTGATGCGCGGCAAGAGCGTGTTCAACCTGTTCTTCGAGAACTCCACCCGCACCCGCACGACCTTCGAGATCGCGTCCAAGCGGCTGTCGGCGGACGTGATCAACCTGAACATTTCCGCATCCAGCACCGCGAAGGGCGAATCGCTGCTCGACACCATAGACAACCTGGCGGCGATGCATGCCGACATGTTCGTCGTGCGCCATGCGCAATCCGGCGCGCCCTACCTGATCGCCAAGCACCTGATCGACACCAACCAGCCGCATGTGCACGTGGTCAATGCCGGCGACGGCCGCCACGCGCATCCGACGCAGGGCCTGCTCGACATGTACACCATCCGCCACTACAAGAAGGATTTCAGCAACCTGACGGTGGCGATCGTCGGCGACATCCTGCACAGCCGCGTGGCGCGCTCCGACATCCACGCGATGACCACCCTCGGCGTGCCGGAAGTGCGCGCAATCGGCCCGCGCACGCTGCTTCCCGGCGGTCTGGAGCAGATGGGGGTGCGGGTGTTCACCGACATCAACGAAGGCCTGAAGGACGTCGACGTGATCATCATGCTGCGCCTGCAGAACGAGCGCATGTCCGGCGCGCTGCTGCCGTCGGCGCAGGAGTTCTTCAAGAGCTACGGCCTGACCCCGGAACGGCTCGCGCTGGCCAAGCCGGATGCGATCGTGATGCATCCGGGCCCGATGAACCGCGGCGTCGAGATCGACTCCGCGGTGGCCGACGGCGCGCAGGCGGTGATCCTGCCGCAGGTGACCTTCGGCATCGCGGTACGGATGGCGGTGATGAGCATTTTGGCGGGAAATTAAACAATGAAACTGCATATCAAGAATGGCCGGCTGATCGATCCGGCCAGCGGCACCGACGCGCAACAGGATTTGTTCATCGCGGACGGCAAGGTGGTGGCGACAGGGAAGGCGCCGGACGGATTTGCCGCAACCAGGACCGTCGATGCGAGCGGCATGGTGGTGATGCCAGGCCTGGTGGACCTGAGCGCGCGCCTGCGTGAGCCCGGTTACGAATACAAGGCGACGCTGGAATCGGAAATGCAGGCCGCGATGCAGGGCGGCGTGACCAGCCTGGTCTGCCCGCCGGACACCGATCCGGTGCTGGACGAGCCGGGGCTGGTGGAAATGCTGAAGCACCGCGCCAAGACGCTGAACCAGGCGAATGTGTATCCGCTCGGCGCATTGACCGCCGGCCTGAAGGGCGAAGCGCTGACGGAAATGGCCGAGCTGACCGAAGCCGGCTGCATCGGATTTTCGCAGGCGGAAGTGCCGGTGGCTAACACCACCGTGCTGATGCGCGCGCTGCAGTATGCGAACACCTTCGGCTACACCGTCTGGCTGCGTCCGCAGGACCCGCACCTCGGCCGCGGCGGGATCGCGCACAGCGGGCCGGTTGCGTCGCGCCTCGGCCTGCCGGGAGTGCCGGTGGCGGCGGAAACCATTGCGCTGCACACCATTTTCGAACTGATGCGTGTCACCGGCGCGCGCGTGCACCTGTGCCGCATGTCGTCGGCCGCCGGGCTGGCGCTGGTACGCGCGGCGAAGAAGGAAGGCTTGCCGGTCAGCTGCGACGTCGGCGTGCACCATGTGCACCTGACCGATGTCGATATCGGTTTCTTCGATCCGAATGCCCGCATGACGCCGCCGCTGCGGGCGCAGCGCGACCGCGACGCGATCCGGGAGGCTTTGCTGGACGGGACCGTCGACGCGATCTGCTCAGACCATACGCCGGTCGACGACGATGAAAAGCTGCTGCCGTTCGGCGAGGCATCACCCGGCGCCACCGGGCTGGAACTGCTGCTGCCGCTGGTGCTCAAGTGGGCCGACGAAGGGGCGGAGCGTTCGCCGCAGGGATTGGCAACGGCACTGGCGAAGGTCACTTCGGATGCGGCGCGGGTTGCCGGCCTGGCCGGCGGCCGGCTGGCGCCCGGCAGCGCCGCCGACATCTGCGTATTCGATCCGGCGGCGCGCTGGAGGGTGGATGCGAATGCACTCGCCAGCCAGGGCAAGCACACGCCTTTCCGCGGCTATGAAATGAGCGGGCAGGTGAAGATGACGATCGTGGCCGGGCATATCGCGTTCGAGCGCTAAGCGGCATGGCCGTTCTCCGCCTGCTGCGCGTCCTGCTGCATCTGTTCGAAGGGCTGGCGACCTGCGCGCTGGTGTTTCCGTTCATCGATGACGCAGGGCGGCGCGCGCGCATCCGCCGCTGGTCGGCGCGGCTGCTGGCAATATGCCGGGTGCGGGTGCGCATCGCGCATCTGCACGGGGCGCAATCGGCGCCGCGCGCGCTGATGGTGGCCAACCACGTTTCCTGGCTCGACATCTTCGTCATCAACAGCCTGCAGGCCACCCGCTTCGTCGCCAAGTCGGACATCCGGAGCTGGCCGCTGATCGGCTGGCTGTGCGAGAAGACCGGCACCATCTTCATTGCGCGCGGCAGGATGCGCGAGGTGCGGCGGATCTACCAGGGGCTCGTCGCCAGCTTGCACGCGGGCGAGCATGTGGCATTTTTCCCGGAGGGCACGACTGCTGCGCAGGGTGCGCTGCTGCCGTTTCATGCCAACCTTTTCGAGGCGGCAATCGAGGCGGACGTGCCGGTGCAGCCGTACGCGCTGCGCTATGTGGATGATTCCGGACGCCTGCATCCGGCCGCCGATTTCGTGGGTGACATGACTTTCCTGCAAAGCATGCTGACAGTGCTGGGCGCGGGCGGCATGACCGCGGAGCTGACGGTGCTGCCGCCGATCGAAACGGGCGCCGCGTCACACAGGCGCGAACTGGCGGAGGCGGCGCAGGCGGCGATCGCCGCAGTGCTCGACGAGAGAGCGGTCAGCGGGACTCGCAAGCAGATCTAGTAGATCATCCGGATGAATGTGTAGGGTGGGTGGGGCCGCCGAGGTGGGGCCGCCGAGGTTGGGCCGCAGGCGAAACTCATCGTTTTGGCTACGCCTATCGAGACACATGGCAGGTTTCGCGTTGCTCAACCCACCCTACGGTCCTCAAGTCATTAAAATCATCTGGATGATCTGCTAGATCGAGCCGGGTCGCTGAAACTGCGGGCAGTCGACCTGGATCACCGAGCGGTCTTCCAGGCACACCGCGGTCAGCTTGCCGCCCCACAGGCAGCCGGTGTCGAGGCTGATCAGGTTCGGGCGCAGCGTCAGGCCGAGCGTCGACCAGTGGCCGAACACGACCGTCACGTCTTCGGTCCTGCGGCCGGGTACGTCGAACCAGGGCATGAAGCCGGGCAGCGCGGTTTCCGCGCCTTTCGACACCGCCAGGTCCATTTGCCCGTCCGCGGTGCAGAAGCGGATCCGGGTCAGCGCGTTGACGATGCAGCGCAGGCGGTCCGCGCCTTGCAGGCTGTCGTCCCACCGGTCCGGCGTATTGCCGTACATCTGACGCAGGAAATCCACCCAGTCCGGCCCGCGCAGCACGGCTTCCACCTCGCCCGCCAGCGCCAGCGTCTGCGCCGCCGTCCATTGCGGCAGCACGCCCGCGTGCACCAGCAGGTGGCCGTTGACCTGGAGCGCCAGCGGCTGCCGGCGCAGCCAGTCCAGCAATTCGTCACGGTCCGGCGCGTTCAGGATGTCGTCCAGCGTATCCGAGCGATGCGGCTTGCGAATGTTTTCCGCAACCGCAAGCAAATGCAAGTCGTGGTTTCCCAATACCATACTTGTGGTATCGCCGAGCGCGCGAACTTCGCGTAAAGTGGCGAGCGACCGCGGGCCCCGGTTGACCAGGTCGCCGACGAAGATGAATCGCGGTTGCGCGCAGACGGCACGGATGCGGTCGAGCAGTTCGGTGAGTTTCGGTTGGCAGCCCTGCAGGTCACCGATCACATAAGTCGTCATGAAAGACTAGAATTTCCAAAAAGAAATAGAAAAACTGCTGGCACGGCATTATAAAGAAAGAAAAACCGGCGGCATCTTGCCTGGGTAACAAATCCTTACTTCTGCAGGTCTCGATCCTTGATTAAATACGCACGTGCCTTGGCGCTATCATTTCATTATTTTCAAGTAAAATCATAGGTTTACCAAAATTTCACCCGACAGGATACCCGAATGATATTAGTGACGGGCGGAGCCGGTTTTATTGGTTCCAACTTCATCATTGACTGGCTGGCGCAGGATGACGAGCCTATCGTCAACCTGGACAAGCTCACCTATGCCGGCAATCTGAAGAACCTGCTTGCCTTGCAGCAGGATACCCGTCATGTCTTCGTGCGCGGCGACATCTGCGACCGCGCGCTGGTGGCGCAGCTGCTCGACACCCACAGGCCGCGCGCGATCGTGCATTTCGCCGCCGAGAGCCATGTCGACCGCTCCATCCTCGGCCCCGGCGAATTCGTCACCACCAATGTAAACGGCAGCTTCAGCCTGCTGGAAGCGGCGCGCGACTATTTCGCCCGCCTGCCGCAGGCGCAGCGCGCGGCGTTCCGCTTCCTGCATGTGTCGACCGACGAGGTATACGGCTCGCTCGGGCCGGACGACGCGCCTTTTTCCGAGACCACCGCGTACGCGCCCAACAGCCCGTACTCCGCATCGAAGGCGGCATCGGACCATCTGGTGCGGGCCTACCACCATACCTACGGGTTGCCGACGCTGACTACCAATTGCTCGAACAATTACGGGCCCTACCAGTTTCCGGAAAAGCTGATCCCGCTGATGATTGCCAATGCGCTTGCCGGCAAGCCGCTGCCGGTGTATGGCGACGGGCGCAACGTGCGCGACTGGCTGTATGTCGGCGACCATTGCGCGGCGCTGCGCCGGGTGCTGCAGGACGGCCGTCCGGGCGAAGCCTACAACATCGGCGGCTGGAACGAAAAGACCAACCTCGAGGTGGTGCACGCGCTGTGCGACATCCTCGACAGCCTCGCGCCGAAGGCGGGCAGCTACCGCGACCAGGTCGCGTTCGTGCAGGACCGGCCCGGCCATGACCGCCGCTATGCGATCGACGCGCGCAAGATCGAGCGCGAACTCGGCTGGAAGCCGGCGCAGACCTTCGACAGCGGCATCCGCCACACGGTGCAGTGGTATCTCGACCATGCCGACTGGGTGCGCGACGTGCAGTCCGGCGAATACCTCAAGTGGGTGGAACGGAATTACGGCAGCCGCGCCGGCGCGCAGGGAGATCTGCGATGAACGCGCAGCGCAAGGGCATCGTGCTGGCCGGCGGTTCCGGCACGCGGCTGTATCCGGTCACCACGTCCATCTCGAAGCAGCTGTTGCCGGTGTACGACAAGCCGATGATTTATTACCCGCTGACCACGCTGATGCTGGCGGGCATGCGCGAGATCCTGCTGATTTCGACACCGCAGGACACGCCGCGCTTTGTCGACCTGCTGGGCGACGGCAGCCAGTGGGGCATCAGCATCCGGTATGCGGTCCAGCCTTCGCCCGACGGGCTGGCGCAAGCCTTCATCATCGGCCGCGAATTCATCGGCAACGACCTGTCGGCGCTGATCCTGGGCGACAACATCTATTACGGCCATGATTTCGACACACAGCTGCGCACCGCGACGCAGCGCGAGGAGGGCGCGACGGTCTTCGCGTATCACGTGACCGACCCGGAACGCTACGGCGTGGTGGAGTTCGACGACCGGCGGCGCGCGGTCAGCATCGTCGAGAAGCCGCAGCAGCCGAAGTCGAACTATGCGGTCACCGGCCTGTATTTCTACGACCGCCAGGTGTGCGACATCGCGGCCGGCATCAGGCCGTCGGCGCGCGGCGAACTGGAAATCACCGACGTCAACCGCGCCTATCTCGACCAGGGCAAGCTGAACGTCGAGGTGATGGGCCGCGGCATGGCCTGGCTCGATACCGGCACCCACGAATCGCTGATGGACGCGGCGCAATACATCGCCACCATCGAACGGCGCCAGGGACTGAAGATCGCCTGCCCGGAAGAGATTGCCTTCCGCAAGGGCTACATCAGCGCCGAGCAGCTGGAAAAGCTGGCGCAGCCGCTTGCGAAGAATGCCTACGGCCAGTACCTGCTGCGCATCCTCACCGACCACGTGTTCTGACCATGAAGCTCGTTGCCACCGCCATTGCCGATGTCTTCCTCGTCGAACCGACCGTGTTCGGCGATGCGCGCGGCTTCTTCTTCGAAAGCTTCAACGAACGCCGCTTCCGCGAAGCAATCGGCGCCGGCGACGAGCTGCGCTTCGTGCAGGACAATCATTCGAAGTCCGCGAAGAACGTGCTGCGCGGCCTGCATTACCAGATTCGCCAGCCTCAGGGCAAGCTGGTGCGGGTGGTGGCCGGCGAAGTGTTCGACGTCGCGGTCGACATCCGGCGCAGCTCGCCCACCTTCGGCAAATGGGTCGGCGCCATCCTCTCGTCGGAAAACAAGCGGCAGATGTGGGTGCCCGCCGGCTTTGCGCATGGTTTCGTCGTGACGAGCGACAGCGCCGAATTCCTGTACAAGACCACCGATTACTGGGCGCAGGAATACGAGCGCAGCATCGCCTGGAACGATCCGGCGATCGGTATCGAATGGCCGGTTTCCGGCGAACCCGTGCTTTCGGACAAGGACCGCAATGCCAGGCTGCTGGCCGAGGCCGAGGTGTACGCATGAGAATCCTGGTGACGGGCCGCAGCGGCCAGGTCGGCTATGAACTCGAGCGCAGCCTGCAGGGCCTGGGCGAGGTGATCGCGGCGGACCGGGACATGATGGACCTGTACGATCTCGACCGCATCCGCACCGTGATCCGGGAGATCAAGCCGGCGCTGATCGTGAACCCTGCCGCCTATACCGCCGTCGACGCCGCCGAGAGCGAGCCGGAACGGGCGATGCGCATCAACGGCGAAGCGCCCGGCGTGATGGCGGAGGAAGCGCGCCGGCTGGGCGCGGCAATCATCCATTACTCGACCGATTACGTGTTCGACGGCAGCAAGGCAGGCGCCTACACCGAAGAGGACGTGCCGATGCCGGCCAACGTCTACGGCCGCACCAAGCTGGCCGGCGAGCAGGCGATCCAGGCCAGCGGCGCGCCGCACCTGATCCTGCGCACCAGCTGGGTCTACGGCACGCGCGGCCGCAACTTCCTGCTGACCGTGCGCCGGCTGGCGCAGGAAAAGGAAGAACTGCGTATTGTCGCCGATCAATACGGGGCCCCTACCTGGTGCCGTACTATTGCCGATACGACAGCCCATATGGTGGCCGGACTCGGCGCGGGCAGGGCGAATGCCGGACTGGACCTGGACCTGTTGCGCCAGAGGTCAGGCGTGTATCACCTGACTGCGCAAGGTCAAACCACATGGCACGGGTTTGCAGAGACTGTAATTGCGCACTGGTCGACCGAAAGGAAACCGGTGGTGAAACCAATCACGACGAAGGACTATCCGCTGCCTGCAAAAAGGCCGGCGAATTCCGTTTTGTCCTGCAACAAGCTGATGGAGACGTTTTGCAGCCTGCCGCGCTGGGACAGCGCGTTGCGCCTGTGCCTCGAGTAGTAAGGCCGGGGCGAAGGAAAACGAACCTACAATTCCAAATACTCAACAATTCATAAGAGCGAAAATTCATCATGTTGATCCCCATTATTCTTTCCGGCGGTGCCGGCACGCGCCTGTGGCCGGTATCGCGCGAGGCGTATCCGAAGCCTTTCATGCGCATCGGCGGCGGCAAGAGCCTGCTGACGCAGACGCACGAGAGGGCGCTGGCGGTGTCGTGCAATACCGCGCCGCTGATCGTCACCAACCGGGAGTATTACTTTCTGTCGCATGACGAACTGGCCGACCAGGAAGTCAAGCCGCACTACCTGCTCGAGCCGACCGGCCGCAACACCGCGCCGGCGATCGCGCTCGCCGCGATGTGGGCGATGGAACAGAAGAGCGATGCCTGCCTGCTGGTGCTGCCGGCCGACCACCTGATCAAGGACACGCCGTCCTTCTATACCGCCGTGCAGCATGCGGAAAACCTGGCCAAGGACGGCTTCCTGGTGCTCTTCGGCGTCAAGCCGACCGGCCCGGAAACCGGCTTCGGCTATATCGAGATGGGCGACAAGGTGAGCGAGCACGCGCAGCTGGTGCGGCGCTTCGTCGAAAAGCCGGATGCGGTGACCGCGGCGAAATACCTCGAGCAGGGCAATTACGTCTGGAACAGCGGCATGTTCTGCTTCCGCGCCAGCGCCATCCTGGAGGCGTTCGCCGTCTATAATCCGGCGCTGCTGGAAGCGGCGCGCGAGGTCTGGAAGAGCACCCGGCCCGAGGGCGACAAAATGGAGCTGCCGGCTTCCTTCGCGGCGCTGGAGAACATCTCGATCGACTATGCGGTGATGGAAAAGGCGAAGAACATCGCCGTCATCCCGGGCGACTTCGACTGGAGCGACATCGGCGCCTGGAAAGCGGTCGCGGAAGCGATTCCGGCCGACGCCGACGGCAACACCAGCAACAATTGCCAGACCATCGTCATCGACAGCCGCAACACCCACATCGAAACCAAGGACCGCCTGGTCGCGGTGATCGGCCTGAACAACCTGCTGGTCGTCGATACGCCGGATGCGCTGCTGGTGGCGGACAAGTCCAAGAGCCAGGAAGTGCGCGAAGTCGTCGCCCGCCTGAAGGCCAGCGGCCACGAGGCGCACAGGACGCACCGCACGGTCGCGCGTCCGTGGGGCACCTATACCGTGCTGCAGGAGGCGCCCGGCTTCAAGATCAAGCGCATCGCGGTCAAGCCGGGCGCGTCGCTGTCGCTGCAGATGCATCATCACCGCAGCGAACACTGGGTGGTGGTGTCGGGCAAGGCGGAAGTGATCAACGGCGAGCAGGTCATCGCGCTGGAAGCGAACCAGTCGACCTATATCCCCGCCGGCAACAAGCACCGCCTCACCAATACCGGCGACACGGAACTGGCCCTGATAGAGGTACAATGCGGCTCCTATCTGGGCGAGGATGACATCGTCCGCTTCGAAGATATCTACGGCAGGGTCAAATAATGGCAGTAGGCATGGTGCGCTCGATATGGAGCTATCGCGGCTTCATATCCGGCAGCGTCAAGCGCGAGTTCCAGTCGCGCTACCGGAATTCGCTGTTGGGCGCAGCATGGACGGTTCTCAATCCGCTGGCGATGATCGTGGTCTACACGGTCATCTTCTCGCAGGTGATGCGCGCGCGCCTGCCCGGCGTCGACAGCGGCTTTGCGTACAGCATCTACCTGTGCGCCGGCGTGCTGACCTGGGGCTTGTTCGCGGAAATCGTCAGCCGTGCGCAGAATGTCTTCCTCGAACATGCGAACCTGATCAAGAAAATCAGCTTCCCGCGCATCTGCCTGCCGGTGATCGTGGTCCTGAACGCCGGCATCAACTTCGCGATCATCTTCAGCCTGTTCGTGCTGTTCCTGCTGGCGACCGGCAGCTTTCCCGGCGCGAGCTTCATCGCGATCTTTCCGGTGCTGACGATACAGATCGCGTTCGCAATCGGGCTTGGTATCATTGTCGGCGTACTGAATGTTTTCTTCCGTGATGTAGGTCAGTTCTTCTCCGTGTTGCTGCAGTTCTGGTTCTGGTTCACGCCGGTCGTCTATCCGGTGTCCATCCTGCCGCCCGCGCTTCTTCCGTATTTCAACCTCAATCCGATGGTGCCGCTGGTGACCGCCTACCACGACATCCTGGTGCATGGTGGCTGGCCGCAGTGGGACACCCTGGCGGTGCCGGCGGTGCTGGCGGCGCTCCTGTGCGTGCTCGGCATGCGCATGTTCCGCAAGCGCGTCGGCGAAATCGTGGATGAACTGTAATGGGTTATATCCGCGTCAACGGCCTCGGCAAGGCCTACAAGCAATATTCCAGCCATTGGGCCCGGCTGGCGGAGTGGATGCTGCCCTTTGGCGGGCCGCGCCACCAGCTCAAGTGGGTGATGCGTGACGTCAGCTTCGGGCTGGAGCCGGGCGAAGCGGTCGGCATCATCGGCATCAACGGCGCCGGCAAGAGCACCTTGCTGAAGATGATCACCGGCACCACGCAACCGACCACCGGCAGCGTCGAGATCAGCGGCCGCGTCGCGGCGCTGCTGGAACTGGGCATGGGATTCCATCCGGAGTTCACCGGCCGCCAGAACGTGTTCATGGCCGGCCAGCTGCTCGGCCTGAGCATCGACGACATCGCACGCCTGATGCCCGAGATCGAAGCCTTTGCCGAGATCGGCGACTACATCGACCAGCCGGTGCGCGTGTATTCCAGCGGCATGCAGATGCGCCTGGCTTTCAGCGTCGCGACCGCGCGCCGCCCGGACGTGCTGATCGTCGACGAGGCGCTGTCGGTGGGCGACGCCTATTTCCAGCACAAGAGCTTCGACCGCATCCGTTCCTTCAGCCGCGCCGGCACCACGCTCTTGATCGTGTCGCACGACAAGCACGCGATCCAGTCGATCTGCAACCGCGCGATCCTGCTCGACGGCGGCCGGCTGGTGAAGGAAGGCGATCCGGAAGAGGTCATGGATTACTATAATGCCCGCCTGGCCGAACGCGAGAACAGCAACCTGAACCTGCAGCAGAAGCAGCTCGACGGCGGCAAGGTGCAGACCGTGTCCGGTAGCGGCGAGGCGACGGTGGCCGACATTGCGTTGCTGAACGAGCGCGGCGAGCCGCAGGAAGTGTTCGACGTCGGTGTGCCGGTCAGCCTGCGGGTGAAGGTTGCGGTACGGCGCGCGATCCCGCGCCTGGTACTGGGCTACATGATCAAGGACCGGCTGGGGCAGGCGGTGTACGGCACCAATACCGATTTGTCGCAGCAGCCGCTGCACGACGTGCAGCCGGGCGAGCCGATCACCTACCGCATCGATTTCCCGCTGACCCTCGGGCCGGGAACCTACTCGGTTGCGGTGGCGTTGCAGAGCACGGATACGCACCTGGTCGATAATTATGAATGGCGCGACCTGGCGCTCGTGTTTACCGTCGCCAACCTGAGCAAGCCGCAGTTCGTCGGTTGCGCGTGGATCCCGCCGCGCATCAGCATCGACCGGCCGCAGGCGGCAGCGACGGCAGCCGAGCCGCTGGCATGCGCCGGCAGCAGGCAGTGACAGGCTCGGGCAAAATGGCGGCTTGCGCGTTGATTCTGAAACAACTTTGATTTGTGTTATCACCGAAAAACAAATTTCCATTAACTTGTGCGAAGGCTGCTGACGGTTTTCTGCCAGGCAAGCACTTGCGCCACCCGGACTTCCTCTCCAATCCCGATTCAGACTCTTGCAGACGATAAAAATGACGACTTCCAAAACCGCGATCATCACCGGCATCACCGGCCAGGACGGTGCCTATCTCGCCGAACTCCTGCTGAACAAGGGGTACAAGGTGTACGGCACCTACCGCCGCACCAGCTCGGTCAATTTCTGGCGCATCGAAGAACTCGGCGTCGACAAGCATCCGAACCTGCACCTGGTGGAGTATGACCTGACCGATCTGTCGGCCAGCATCCGCCTGCTGCAGACGACCGGCGCAACCGAGGTGTACAACCTGGCGGCGCAGAGCTTCGTCGGCGTGTCCTTCGACCAGCCGGTCACCACTGCCGAGATCACCGGCATCGGCCCGCTGAACCTGCTGGAGGCGATCCGCATCGTCAATCCGAAGGTGCGCTTCTACCAGGCATCGACCTCGGAAATGTTCGGCAAGGTCCAGGCGATCCCGCAGATCGAATCGACCCCGTTCTATCCGCGCAGCCCGTACGGCGTGGCCAAGCTGTATGCGCACTGGATCACGGTGAACTACCGCGAGTCGTATGACATCTTCGGCTGCAGCGGCATCCTGTTCAACCACGAGTCGCCGCTGCGTGGCCGCGAGTTCGTGACGCGCAAGATCACCGACACGGTCGCCAAGATCAAGCTCGGCAAGCAGGATGTGCTGGAGCTGGGCAACATGGACGCCAAGCGTGACTGGGGCTATGCGAAGGAATACGTGGAAGGCATGTGGCGCATGCTGCAGGCGAGCGAACCGGATACCTTCGTGCTGGCGACCAACCGGACCGAAACCGTGCGCGACTTCGTCACGATGGCATTCAAGGCGGCCGGCTCCCAGCTCGAATGGCGCGGCCGCGGCGAAAACGAAGAGGGTATCGATGCCGCCACCGGCAAGACCGTGGTGCGCGTGAATCCGAAGTTCTACCGCCCGGCGGAAGTCGACCTGCTGATCGGCAATCCGGCCAAGGCGAAGGAAAAGCTCGGCTGGGAACCGCAGACGACGCTGGAGCAGCTGTGCCAGATGATGGTGGAAGCCGACCTGCGGAGAAACGAGCGTGGCTTCTCCTTCTGACGGCACGCCGGCCTCGCGAGGCCGCGTGCTGCTGACCGGCGCCAACGGCTTCACCGGCAAATACGTGCGGGCGGAGCTGGAGGCGGCCGGCTATACCGTGGTCGGCGCGCTCGTTGGCGCCGCCCGCGGCCCGCATGAAGTGACGCTGGACATCACCTCGCCGGACAACTGCCGGCGGGTGATGGAAAAACTGCGTCCGGACTACCTGATTCATCTCGCGGCGATCAGCTTCGTCGCGCATGCCGATGCCGATGCGTTCTATCGCGTCAATGTGATCGGCACCATCAACCTGCTGCAGGCGATGGCGGACGCCGGCGTGACGCCGCGCCGGGTGCTGATCGCCAGCAGCGCCAATGTGTACGGCAATGCCACCGCCGGCGTGATCGCCGAGACGCAAGCGCCGCAGCCTGTGAATCATTACGCGGTGAGCAAGCTGGCGATGGAATACATGGTGCGAACCTGGAACGACCGCCTGCCGATCGTGATCACCCGTCCGTTCAACTACACCGGCGTCGGCCAGGAACCGCATTTCCTGGTGCCCAAGATCGTGTCGCATTTCGTGCAGCGCGCGCCGCTGATCGAGCTCGGCAACCTCGACGTCGAACGCGACTTCTCCGACGTGCGCATGGTGGCGCGCGCCTACCGCGGCCTGCTGGAGCAGGAGCGCACCGGCGAGATCGTCAACATCTGCAGCGGCCGGCCCTATTCGCTGCGCGCGATCATCGGCCACATGCAGCAGATCGCCGGTTACGAGATTGACGTGCGCGTCAATCCGGCCTTCGTGCGGCAGTCCGAGGTGAAGACGCTGGTCGGGGCGCCGGACAAGCTGCGTTCGCTGGTGGCCGGCCTCGATCCGATCCCGCTTGAAGACACGCTGCGCTGGATGTACGACGCCGGCACGGCTGCCCACTGAAGAACCGGTCCCGCGCCCGCGGGATTGCCTTATTACAATAACGCTCCATGGACCTTTTCAACCGCGTACGGGTCGGCATCAATGCCGTGCCCATCCTGTCCCCGTTGACCGGGGTCGGCCAATACACGTACCGGTTGATCACGGAACTGCAGCAGCTGCTGCCGCAGCAACCCTGGCTGTTCTACGGCACCTCCTGGGACCGCGAGATCCGCACCGCCGCGGCGCCCGGCGCGCGCGAGATCAACAATGCGATCAAGCAGCTGCTGCCGCACCCGCATGTGGTCACGCGTTTCCTGAAGCAAACCCGGTTTTCCGCCGGCGCGCGCAAGCACCGCATTACCCTCTACCATGAGCCTGCCTACCTGGCCTACCGGTTTTCCGGCCCGACGGTAGTCACGATCCATGACCTGTCCTGGGTGCGCCATCCGGAAACCCATCCGCCCGAGCGGGTGCGCGAGATGAACCTGTTCATGCCGCGCATCGCCGAGCGGGCGAGCCACATCATGGTCGATTCCGACTTCGTACGCGACGAGGTGATGCGCCACTACGGCGTGCCGGGTGAGCGCGTGAGCACGGTGCTGCTCGGGGTGGCGCCGGAATTCCGGCCGCTGGATCCGCAAGCCTGCCGCCCGGTGCTGCACCGCTTCGGGCTGCAGCACGGCTGCTACCAGCTTGCGGTTGGCACGCTGGAGCCGCGCAAGAACCTGTCGACCGTCATCGCTGCCTTTGCGCAATTGCCGCCGGTTGTACGGCGGCGTTTTCCACTGGTCATCGTCGGCATGCACGGCTGGGGCATGCAGGACTTTTCCGCAAGCCTGCGGCACATGGTCGAAGCGGCGGAGGTGCGCCTGCTCGGTTTTGTCGGCCAGGAAGACCTGCCGGCGCTGTATTCCGGCGCGCGGCTGTTCGTCTATCCGTCGCTGTATGAAGGGTTCGGGCTGCCGCCGCTGGAAGCGATGGCCTGCGGCGCGCCGGTTATCGCGTCGCGTCGCGCCTCGCTGCCGGAAGTGGTCGGCGACGCCGGCCTGCTGGTCGATCCGCTCGACGACCGCGCGATCGCGCAGCATATGCAAGCGCTGATCGAGGATGACGCGATGCATGCGTCGCTTGTTGCGGCAGGCTGCGAACAGGCGCGGAAATTCACATGGCGCAAGTTCGCCCATGAGACAATCGCGGTATACAAGAAAGTGCTCGCCTGAGCCGTGCCGCCAGGCGGAGCGTCAACCCGTTCGGACCATTCATGTCGATTAGCTGTTGCGTGGTGAGTTACCACAATCCGCCGGAAGAGATCGCCGAGGTGCTGCGCAGCGCGTCCGCCACGCCGGACGTGGCGCTGACCCTGGTCGACAATTCGGCCAACGATGCCCTGGCGGCGGTCGCCCGGCGTTTCGGCGCGCGTTATGTGCACCGGCCGGACAACCTCGGCTTCGGCGCCGCGCACAACCTTGCGATCCGCGAAGCTATCGCGCAGGGCGCCGACTACCACCTGGTCCTGAACCCCGACATCAGCTTCGGGCCGGAGGTGATCCCGGCGCTGCGCGCCTACATGGATGCGCATCCCGACATCGGCCTGATCATGCCCGACATCCGCTATCCGGACGGCAGCCGCCAGCACCTGTGCAAGCTGCTGCCGCATCCGGGCGACCTGTTCGTGCGGCGCTTCCTGCCCGCCCTGTACCGCCTCTCCGGCCGGCTCGACACCTATGAGATGCGGCGCAGCGGCTACGACCGGATCATGGACGTGCCCTCGCTGTCGGGCTGCTTCATGTTCCTGCGCACTTCGGTGCTGAAGAAGGCCGGCGGCTTCGACGAACGTTTCTTCATGTACCTGGAAGACGTCGACCTGTCGCGCCGCATCGGACAGATCGCCCGTACCGTGTATTACCCGGGCGTGTCGATCACGCATGCGTATCAGAAGGGATCCTACAAGACCAGCGCGCTGTTGCTGCGCCACATACGTTCCGCGATCCGATACTTCAACAAATGGGGCTGGGTGTCCGATGCGGAACGCGGCGCCGTCAACCGCGCCGCGCTGCAGGGCCTGCAGCACGCGCAGCCGCTGCCCGCTGATGCGCCGTCGCTGACCAACCGGAAATAGGCGATGCCGGCCATGAAAAACGTATTGATCGACCTGACGCAGCTGCCGCTGGAGCGCACCGGCGTCGGCGTGTACGCGGTCAATTACGTGCGCAGCCTGCGCCGCCTGGCCGGCCTGCAACGCCTGCATTTCCTGGTGCTGGACGACGATCCGGAATTGCTGCGCGACGTGCGCGCGATTCCCGGAGCAAATGCCATCGTGCTGAAGGCGGCGCTGTTCCGCCGTTTCGCGCTGCGCGTGCTGCTGGAGCAATGCATCATTCCGTTCCTGGCGTTCACGCGCGGCTTCGACGCGGTGCACTCGCTGCATTACAGTTTTCCGTTGTGCAGCTTCGGCCGCTTCAAGCGCATCGTCACCGTCTGCGACATGTCGTTCTTCCTGTTCCCCGGACTGCATGTGCCAGTCAAGCGGCTGTTCTTCCGCTTCTTCATCCGCCGCCTGCCGAAGGTCGAAGGGCTGCTGTTCATCTCCGCCTCCACCATGCAGGATTTCATGCGCGACTTCCCGCAATGCCGCGCGGCGCGCCGCGTGATGCCGCTCGGCGCCGACCTGGCGCGCCTGGCGCAGGCGCCGGATGCGGCGCTGGTGCAGGCCTTGCGCGCGCGCTTCGGCATCGACCGCTACATCCTGTATGTCGGCACGGTCGAGCCGAGGAAGAACATCCTCGGGCTGGTGCAGGCCTTCGAGCGCTGCGCGGCTGCGCATCCCGGCGTCAAGCTGGTGATCGCCGGCAAGCTCGGCTGGGATTATGAAAACCTGCTGCAATACCTGAAGTCTTCCGCCGCACGCGAGCGCATCGTTCTTGCCGGCTATGTGAACGAAGCGGAAAAGCATGCGCTGCTCAAGTCGGCGCTGCTGTTCGCATATGTGTCGTTCTACGAAGGTTTCGGACTGCCTGTGCTGGAAGGCATGGCGGCCGGCGTGGCCACTATCACCAGCAACATTTCCTCGATGCCCGAGGTGGCCGGCGATGGCGCGCTGCAGGTGGACCCGAACGACACCGCGCAGATCGCCGCGGCGATGCATGGCCTGCTGGCCGACCCCGCGGCGCGCACCGCACTGGCGGCGCGCGGCCTGGCGCAAAGCCGAGCCTTTACCTGGGAGAACACCACGGCGGTCTCCCTCGACTTTTACCAGGAAGTGCTGGAACGTAACGGCATGGCGGCCTCGCTGCAGCGCCAGAACGAATGACACGGCCCTGCCGGCCCCGCTGCTGAACGCATGCATACCCTGCGCTTTTTCATCTTCAACCTGCTCGGGCACACGCTGCCGATGACCGTCGCACTGGTGTCGGTGCCGATGATCGCGCATTTCGCCGGCGTCGAGCGGCTGGGCGCGCTCGGCGTGGTGTGGGCGCTGGTCGGGTATTTCAGCTTCCTCGATTTCGGCCTGAGCCGCGTGGTCACCCGGCGCGTCGCGCAGGCGGCGGAGCAGGGACGGCTGGATGAAGAGCTGCTGGACCTGCGCGGCTTTTTCTGGTGGCGCGCGGTGCCGGCGCTGGCAGTGATCGGCTTGCTGCTGCTGGCGTCGCGTATCCTGTTCGCCGGCTTCCTGCCGCAGGGCGAACTCGGGCGCGAGCTGGCAGCGAGCTGGCCCTGGATTTCATTCAGCATTCCGGTCACCCTGGCGACCAACTGGCTGCGCGGCGCGCTCGAAGGCGTACACCGTTTTGCCCGCGTGAACCTGATGCGCACCGTGTTCGGCGCCTGGACCTATGCGGCGCCGGCGGTCGCATCGCTGTGGGCGCCGACGCTGGAAGGCATGATCATCGGCATCGTGCTCGGGCGCGCGCTGGCGCTGGCGGTGCACGCCTGGGCCTGCCTGCAGGCAGAACCCGCCATCCTGCTTGGCCCGATACGCACGCAGCTCGCAGGGCAGGGCCTGTTCTTCCAGGAAGGCGGCTGGATCACCGTGTCCAACGTGATCGGCCCGCTGATGCTGTATTCCGACCGCTTCGTGCTGGCGGCGCTGGTGCCGCCCACCGCGGTCGCCTGGTACGTGACCTCGCAGGAAGTCCTGCTGCGCACCATGGTGATTCCCGCCGCGCTCGCCGGCGTGCTGTTTCCCAAGTTCGCAGGCAAGCCCGATACCCGCGCCGAAGCGCCGCTGGCCGCCCTGTACCAGCGCGGCATCCGCGTGATCGCGGCAATCATGCTGCCCCTGTGCGCGCTCGCCGCCGCCGGCGGCTACGACGGCCTGCGCCTGTGGCTGGGCCAGCCGTTCGCCGCCAATGCATACCGCGTGGTCGAGATCGTCGCCGTCGGCATCTTCGTGTATGCAATCGCGCACCTGCCGCAGGCATGGCTGCAGGGCGTGGGGCGGGCGCACCTGACAGCCAAGGTGCAGCTGGTCGAACTGCCGCTGTACGCGCTCGGTCTGTATACAGCGGTGACCGCATGGGGAATCGCCGGCGCGGCGGTGCTGTGGGTGCTGCGGGTCTTCCTCGATTGCCTGCTGCTGCTGCGCCTGGTCGGACAGGAGAGCGCGCGGCCGGTCGCGCTGCCGGTGCTGATCGGCGTGTCGTTCACCGGCGCTGCCGGGCTGCTTTCCGGTCCGGACCTGGACTGGGCCTGGCGTGCCGCGCTGTGCGCCGCCGCGTTCGGCGGCGCGGCCGCAATTTCCTGGTTCGTCTTCCTCGACCGGGACGACCGGCGCAAGGTGACCGGGTTGCTGCGCGGGCGATTCAGGGTGTTGCCGAAAGTATAAAAATTGTCATGATCTTGTAAAAAATGGATGCAATTGCGTGATTAACATCTGGCAATAATTTAGACTGTCACCTTCTTTTTTCCGGCGAAATCCGCACCGGCCCGGTTTTTCATGCCCCGACTGCGCGGCAAGCCCGCGCAACGCGATTTCGTCCCACTTTCATGTCGTCTTTTCTCATCAGTTTCATCGCTGCCGCACTCCTGACGCTGCTCGTCATCAGGCACGCATCGCTGCACGATGCGATGCTCGACAGCGACCTGAACGGCGTGCAGAAGGTGCACGCGCGCGCGGTGCCGCGCATCGGCGGCGTCGGCATCTTCGCCGCCGTCGTGCTCTCGGCCGCGATCGCGACCTGGCGCACGCCACCGATCGGGCAGGCGATGCTGCTGCTGCTGCTGTGCTCTTCGGTCGCCTTCGCCGGCGGCATCGTGGAAGACCTCACCAAGCGGGTGAGCCCGTCGCGCCGGCTGATCCTGACCATGGTGGCCGCTGCGATGGGCTACTTCCTGCTCGACGCGAAAGTGGAGCGGATCGACCTCGGCGTGTCGCAATGGGCGATTGCCTGGGTTTGGATCGCCTTGCCGCTGACGGTGCTGGCGGTGGCGGGCATCGCGAATGCGATCAACATCATCGACGGCTTCAACGGGCTGGCGACAGTAGTGTCGATCAGCATGCTGGTGTCGCTCGCCTATGTCGCCTTGCAGGTGAACGATACCTTCGTGCTGGTCACCGCGCTGATCGTCGCCGGCGCCGCGGCCGGGTTCCTCATCTGGAATTATCCGGTCGGGCTGATCTTCCTCGGCGACGGCGGCGCCTATTTCCTCGGCTTCATGGTCGCGGAGCTGGCGGTGCTGCTGGTGATGCGCAATCCCGCGGTATCGACCTGGTATCCGGTGCTGCTGCTGATCTATCCCGCGTTCGAAACCATCTTTTCCGCCTACCGCCGCCTGTTCCTGCGCGGCCAGTCGCCCGGCACGCCGGACGGCATCCACCTGCACAGCCTGATATTCCGCCGGGTGGTATTGTGGGCGGTCGGGCGCCGCGACGCGCGCGCATTGAACCTGCGCAACGCGATGACTTCCCCCTATCTGTGGCTGCTGTCGCTGATGGCGGTGGTGCCGGCGACCTGGTTCTGGCGGCATACCTGGATACTGATGGTATTGAGCCTGGTGTTCGTCGTGACTTACATATGGCTTTATGCGCGCATCGTGCGTTTCCGCTCGCCGCGCTGGATGATCCTGGGCAAGAAAAAAGGAAAGTGAGAGGGTGCCGGCCGCGAACTTCTGCGCGCGGCGGCTTTCTGTAAAGATTCAACCAGTTTTCATAAGAGATCATGTCTACCGCTTCTTCCGCTACTTCTGCTTCTTCTGTTTCGCAAACCATCTTCAAGGCCTACGACATCCGCGGCATCGTGGGCAAGACCCTGGACATCGGCGTGGCGCGCCAGATCGGCCAGGCGTTCGGCACCGCCGCCCGCATCAAGGGCGAACAAACCGTGGTGATCGGCCGCGACGGCCGCCTGTCCGGCCCGGAACTGGCAGCCGCGCTCGCGTCCGGCCTGCAGCGCGCCGGCATCGACGTGATCGACCTCGGCGTGGTCGCCACCCCGATGGTCTACTTCGCCACCCATGCGCTGGAGGCGCAGTCCGGCATCATGGTCACCGGCAGCCACAACCCGCCCGACTACAACGGCTTCAAGATGGTGCTGGGGGGCGAGGCGATCTATGGCGACGCGATCCAGAGCCTGTACACGACCATTGTGCGCGCCGACTTTGCCAGCGGCAACGGCAGCTACCGCACGCATGACATCAAGGAGGCCTACCTGCAGCGCATCGCAAGCGATGTGAAGACCAGCCGCAAGATGAAG
>NZ_DASPLS010000054.1:0-45628 GCF_035627455.1 Noviherbaspirillum sp. | reverse complement strand
GGCAGGAATTTCGACAACCGTTCGAAGGAAAAGAAGAACATGATGAAAGCGTTTGCCCAACTCCGCGTCGGATCCCGCCTGGCCATCGGCATGGCGGTGATCCTGGTCCTCTCCTTTCTCGCCACGGGCATGGCGCTCTGGCGGCTGCATGAAGTGGCCACCGAAGTGCGCACCATGATGCAGGAACCGCTGACCAAGGAGCGATACGTCGCCGACTGGTATCGCATGATCTACACCGGCATCCGCCGCACCGCCGCGATCGCCAGAAGCAGCGATCCCTCGCTGGGCAGCTTCTTCGCCGAGGAAGCGGCTGCGTCCACCAAGTTCACCACCGAAATGCAGAAGAAGGTGGAGGGCTTGCTTTCCACGGACCAGGAAAAACGGCTGTTTGCCGACATCGGCGACAAGCGCAAGGCGTATCTGGAAGCGCGCGACGGCGTGGTCAAGCTCAAAGCCGACGGCAAGCTCGAGGAAGCCAATCGCCAGCTCGATGCCGCGTTCATGCCGGCCGCGACTGCCTACCAGGCGCTGGTGGAGCAGCTGCTCGAGGACCAGCGCAAGAGCATCGACCGGATGGCAGCCGAGATCGAAGCGTCCTATGCGGCCGCCAAGCTCACCCTGATCGGCCTGAGCCTGGCCTCCCTGCTGGCCGGCATCGCTGCCGCCTTCCTGCTGGCGCGCAGCATCCTTGGCCAGCTCGGCGGCGAGCCGACCGATGCGGCTGGCGTCGCCAATGCGATCGCCTCCGGCGAGCTCGCGGTGCCGGTGCCGGTGGCGCCGGGCGACGAGACCAGCCTGATGCATGCGATGCTGCTCATGCGCGACAAGCTGGCCGACATCGTCGGCCACGTGCGCCACGGCACGGAAACCATCGCCACGGCATCGGCGCAGATCGCCGCCGGCACGCTCGACCTGTCCTCGCGCACCGAGCAGCAGGCCGCGTCGCTGGAAGAAACCGCGTCCTCGATGGAAGAACTGACCTCCACCGTCAAGCAGAACGCCGACCATGCGCGCGACGCGAACCGGCTGGCTGACTCTGCTTCGCAGGTCGCGCAGCGCGGCGGCGAGGTGGTGGCGCAGGTGGTGCACACGATGGAGTCGATCCATGCTTCGGCGCGCAAGATGTCCGACATAATCGGCGTGATCGACGGCATCGCGTTCCAGACCAACATCCTCGCGCTGAACGCCGCGGTAGAGGCGGCGCGCGCCGGCGAGCAGGGCCGAGGCTTTGCGGTGGTGGCCTCCGAGGTGCGCAACCTCGCGCAGCGCAGCGCGTCCGCAGCCAAGGAGATCAAGGCGCTGATCGACGATTCCGTGGACCGGGTCGAAGCCGGCAGCTCGCTGGTGGAGCAGGCCGGCGCGACGATGGAGGAAATCGTGGCCAGCGTCGGCAAGGTGACTGCGATCATGACGGAGATCACCTCGGCCAGCCAGGAACAGAGCACCGGCATCGAACAGGTCAACGTCGCGATCGCGCAGATGGACCAGGTCACGCAGCAGAATGCGGCGCTGGTCGAGGAAACCGCATCGGCATCCGAGGCGCTCAAGGAACAGGCGTCGGAACTGGCCAGGATGGTCACCGCGTTCCATCTCGCCGGCACCCCGTCAGACGCGCCTGCGCAGGCGGCCAAGGTGATCACGATGACGCCGCCGGTGCCCACCCGTCCGGGCCGCCCCACCCTCGGCGGCAGGAATGTGAAAAGGCTTGCATAATTGATCTGGAGCAAGGAAATGGTTGCAAAATTGCATCACCGTGCGGGAAAGGCAGGCGGCCGACCGTAACTTCTTGCGTATTCGGCAATCCTGCTCAGTAAGCGCATGCGCGGGCAGCGTCGCCTGCGGTGCGATGTCACGAGAGAGATGTCGAATACGCATGCTACCTGCCTACATATCCCATCCCGACTGCATGAAGCACGAGATGGGCGCGCTGCACCCCGAATGCCCGGAACGCATCGCCGCGATCCGCGACCATCTGCTGATGAAAGGGCTGCTGGAGTTCATGCAGCTGTACGACGCGCCGGTCGCGACCGAGGAGCAGCTCGGCCGCGCGCATGCGCTGCGCCACGTCCGTGAAGTGGCGGACAAGTCGCCGCCGTCCGGCTATTCCCAGATCGATCCCGACACCTGGATGAATCCGCATTCCTACCAGGCGGCGCTGCGGTCGGCGGGAGCGGCGGTGCTGGCGACCGATCTCGTGCTCAGCGGCGAGGCGCCGGTGGCGTTCTGCAACGTGCGTCCGCCCGGGCATCACGCCGAGCATGCGGCCAGCGGCGGCTTCTGCTTCTTCAACAACGTCGCCGTCGGCATCCGCCATGCGCTCGACGTGCACGGGCTGGAGCGGGTCGCGCTGGTGGATTTCGATGTCCATCATGGCAATGGCAGCGAAGACATTCTTTGCAACGATGCGCGCGTGCTGATGTGCTCGACCTACGAGCTGAATCTCTATCCGTTCTGCGGCGATGAACCGCGCGGGCTGAACATGGTCAACATTGGGCTGGCGCCGCGTTCCGGCGGCGACGCATTCCGGGAAGCGGTGGACTGGGGGTGGATTCCGGCGCTGGACGCGTTCCGGCCGCAGATGATCTTCATATCGGCCGGATTCGACGCGCACCGCGAGGATGACATGGGCAACCTCGGGCTGGTCGAAGCGGATTATGAATGGGTGACCCGGCGGGTGATGGAGGTCGCGCAGCGCCATGCGCAGGGAAGGGTGGTCTCCTGCCTCGAGGGCGGCTATGTGCTGTCGCCGCTTGCGCGCAGCGTCGCCGCCCATGTGAAGGTGCTGATCGGCGCGGATTGACATACAGGCAGTACAGGCGGCATATGCAGCAAGACGGCAGGCGTCATCCTCGCGACAGACGGGGAGGCGCCCGGCGAAGCAGCAAAAATAACTTTTTGACGATTAGACACAAGCATGGACAGGCATTACCTCACCCCTCTTTTCTCGCCAGGTTCGATCGTGGTGTTCGCCGGCGACCCGGACCTGCCGGGCAGCCAGAATGCGCACGGCCGCCAGATCGTGGAGCAGCTGCGCAACGGCGGCTACGCCGGACCGGTCACCTTCCTCGACATCGGCATGAGCGGCACGCTCTCCGAGCTGGCGCAGTCGAAGTCCGACCTCGCGATCATCGCGCTGCCGCATGAACAGCTGACCGCGGCGCTGGAAGTCGCGGTGCGCATCCAGAGCAAGACTGCACTGATTCTGTCTTCCGGCGTCGATGCGAAGCTGGCTGCCCAGCTGCATGCGATCGCCAAGCAGCACGGCATCCACCTGCTCGGGCCAAATTGCATGGGATTCCAGCGGCCGAAGCTGTCGCTCAACGCCAGCGCGCTCGGACCGATCGCGCAGCCAGGCTCGCTCGCGCTGGTGTCGCAGTCCGGCGCGCTGTCGTCCTCCATCCTCGACTGGGCGGTGAAGAACGGCGTCGGCTTCTCCGCCGTGGTGTCGCTGGGCGCCAACACCGCCGTCGACATCGCGCAGGTGCTCGACTTCCTCGCCGAAGACCGCAGCACGCAAAGCATCGTGGTCTACCTCGAAGGCATCCGCAACGCGCGCCGCTTCATGAGCGCGCTGCGCGCCGCCGCCAACGCCAAGCCGGTGTTCGTGCTCAAGGCGGGACGCAAGCCGGCCGGTTCCACCGCCGCCCTCACGCACTCCGGCGCGATCGTCGGCAGCGACGACGTGTTCGACGCCGCACTGCAGCGCGCCGGCGCGGTGCGGGTACGCAGCTTCGTGCAGTTGTTCACCGCGGCCAAGGGCCTTTCGGCACGCAATCTCCCGGTCGGGAAAAGACTGGCGGTGATCACCAACGGCGGCGGTCCCGGCGTGCTCGCGGCAGACTGGGCCAATGACCTCGGACTGGAGCTGGCCACGCTGGCGCCGGAAGCCGCCGCCGCGCTTGCGCCCCAGCTGTCGCCGCTGGCCACCATGCATTCGCTGATCGACCTCGCCGAGGAAGCCGACGCCTCGCACTACCGCGCCGCGGTCAAGGCCTGCGCCTCCAGCGGCGGCATCGACGGCATCCTGGTGATCCTGTCGCCCAAACCGGAGCTCGACACCGCCGCCGTCGCGCAGGCGCTGGCAGACCTGTATCCCGACCTCGGCAAGCCGCTGTTGACCTGCTGGATGGGCGACGAGCGCGCCGCGCTCGCGCGCCAGGTATTGTCGCGCGCCGCGATCCCGACCTACCGCACGCCGGAAGCGGCGGTGGACGCGTTCCACAACATCGCCTCCTTCCACCAGAACCAGCAGCTGCTGCACCAGACGCCGCCGCCGCTGTCGGCGCTGGCCAAGCCGGATATCGAAGGCGCCCGCATCCTGGTCGAAAGCGTGTTGACCGAGCGCCGCAAGGTGCTGACCGAGATGGAATCCAAGGCGCTGCTGTCGGCCTTCCACATCCCGGTGACCAAGACCATCCTCGCGCGCTCGGCCAGCGAAGCGATCCTGGTGGCCAACCAGCTCGGCTACCCGGTCGCGCTGAAGATCGATTCGCCCGACATTCCGCACAAGTCCGACGTGCACGGCGTCGCGCTGAACCTGCAGAACGCCGCGGCGGTGCGCGACACCTGGCAGGACATGATGGCCACCGTCGGGCGCCTGCGGCCGGATGCGCGCATCAACGGCGTGACGATCCAGAACATGTCGGGCAAGCCGCTCGGCAGGGAGCTGTATATCGGCGTCACCACCGACGAGCCGTTCGGCCCGGTGATTTCCTTCGGCGCCGGCGGCACCATGATCGAGCTGATCGCCGACCGCGCGATCGAACTGCCGCCGCTCAACCAGTTTCTCGCGCAACGCCTGATCGACCGTGCGCGCTGCGCCGAGACCCTTAACGCCTGGCGCGGCGCGCCGGCGGCGCACCGCGAATCGCTGGAGCAGATCCTGCTGCGGGTATCGGAAATGGTGTGCGCGCTGCCGCAGCTGCGCGAGATGGACATCAATCCCGTCATCGTCGACGCCAGCGGCTCGCTGGTGGTCGATGCCCGCATCGTGATCGATCAGGCGCCGCACGGCGCGGACAACTTCCCGCACCTGGCGATCCTGCCATATCCCGCCGAGCGCGAACAGGAGTGGCCGATGCGCGGCGGCGGCTGCTACCGCGTGCGTCCGATCCACCCGGACGATGCGCAGATGCTGCAGGATTTCGTGCGCCGCATGTCGCCAGAGAGCCGTTACTTCCGCTTCGTGTCGACCATGCGCGAGCTGTCGGTGAAGATGCTCGCCAAGTTCACGCTGATCGACTACGACCGCGAGATGGCGCTGGTGGCGATCCACCGCGATCGCAAGCCCGACGGGAATGGCGGCTTCACCGAGACCGAGCGCATCATCGCCGTATCGCGCTACGTGACCAATCCGGACATGAACACCTGCGAATTCTCGCTGGCGGTCGCCGACGAGTTCAACGGCCAGGGCCTGGGTTCGCGCATGATGAACTCCATCATGGATGTGGCGCGCAGCAAGGGTTTGTCGCAGATCGAGGGGCTGGTGCTGACCAATAATGCGCCGATGCTCAAGCTGATGCGCACGCTGGAGTTCGACGTCAGGAAGTACGACGAGGATCCGGATTTCCGGCTGTGCGTGCGGTCGCTGCAGTAGCGGCGGTACGGTTTACGCACATCGGTAACGCTGGAGTTCAGGTAAATGGGTAACAGCGTGGTGCTTGGCGGGGCGATGCTTTTCCGTTCTCTCTCCGGTGCTTCAACGCTGTAGGCGCTCCGTGGATGCTGGCCGGGGCCAGTCCCGGCAAGGCTCTACGGAGAGCCGAAAGAATTGAATCACCGGAGAGAGAACGTAATAACCTCCCTACGGAGCTCCACGCAACCCCACCCGCGCCCGCACCACCTTCACCACACTATCCGCAAACGCATCCACCGAAATATCCGCCGTCCGATACTTCCACCGCTTCAGGTGCCAGTCCTGCACCAGCGCCATGCAATGCGCCGCGAGCAGGTGCGCGTCGTCCAGCGCCAGCGCCCCGGTGTCCTTCAGCAGCAGGGCCAGATGCGCCTGCACCCGCAGTTCGGCATCCTTGGCGATATTGCGCTGCTCCTGGTCGAGCGCGCGCGATTCGAGGAACACGAAATAGAACCAGGGCTGCAGCAGCTCAGAAAAATAGATATAGCCGCGCAGGCAGCCCTCCAGCTGGTCGAGCGGATCAGGAATGTGGGAAAACCACTGGTGCGAGATCTCGCTGATGTGGCGGATGACGTCCTCGATCATCGCCGCCAGCTGATCCTTGCTTTCGATGTAGCCGTACAGCCCGCCCATCGACAGGCCGGTTTCCCGGCACAGGTCGCGCAGCGTCATTGCGCGAAAGCCGATGGTATTGGCCAGGCGGAACGTCGCGACGAAGATCTTTTCCAGGTTGTCGAGCGCGGTGTGCTTGCGCTTGACCCCGATCTTGCCGATGTTCCTTTCATACACGAATTCCCAGATGTTCCTGTCGTCCAGCGGTGTCAGCTTGCGAAAGGCGGCGAAGCCGAAGCTGACCGGCAGCGGCTGGAATTCGGCAAAGGTGAAACCCGGAAATCTCGGCTCGTCCATGTAACTCGCGGTTAATAGGAAACCGGGATGACTCTACCAGAGCGGCGCAAAGCGCGTATTGAGCAGCCGAAAAAGTCCGGCCTGCCGCAAGCGCGGAATTCGGGCGAGGGACGAGCGGGATGTACGGCGACGCATCTGCCTGCCCGCGATCACGCGGGAGCAATCGGTACGAGTGCCGCAGCAGACGGCGACGATGCAACGCGATCCGACGTTCACCTCTCCCTGGGCGTCGAATCCCGCTGCAGAACACGGTTGAAACGTCGCAGTGACGCAAGTGTGCGCCACTGCGCGCATGGCGGCACGGGCTGCATCGGCAGCCCGGCCATTGCCGCCGCTCGGTTCTTATCGGCCGCTGCCGCCGCCACCCGAGCCACCGCCTGAACCGCCGCCGGGGCCGCCCGAGCCACTACCGGATCCGGAACCACCGGAGCCGGAGCCACCGGAGCCTGAACCACCGGAGCCGGAGCCACCGGAGCCGGAGCCACCGGAGCCGGAACCGCCCGAGCCGCTGGTCGAGTCAGTCATGCCGGAGCTGCCCGAGCCGCTTCCGGTCGAGCCCCCTGCGGAAGAGCCACCTCCGGTCGAGCCACCTCCGGTCGAGCCGCCTGCGGAAGAGCCACCTGCGGAAGAGCCACCGCCGGAAGAGCCACCGCCGGAAGAGTCGCTAGCGGAAGAGCCGCCTCCGGACGATCCGCTTCCTTTCGAGCCGCTTGCGGATGAGCCGCTGGTGTCCGAACGCGAGGACTTCTTTTTCGACTTGCTCGTGTCGGTCGAGCTGTCGGAACTGCCGGACGTATCCGATGCGCTGGTCGAGCCGCCGGAAGAACCGCCGGAAGAACTGGTACCGCCGCCCGAAGAGCTGCCGCCAGAAGAGCTGCCGCCGGAAGAGCTGCCACCGGAAGAGCTGCCACCGGAAGTGGTGCCGGATCCGCTCTGGGCGAATGCGACACCGCTGCCGAGTGCCGAGACGAGAACTGCGATCAAGAGTTTTTTCATGACTGCCTCCATCTTTAATGCTGAATGATGAACTTGGCCGGAATGCAGGCAAGACACGCACCCCGGGACGCCCAGGCTTTCGCTGGAAGATGGTTAGAAATGCACGCCTGCGGAAGTTCGGCGGTAAGTTGTATCGAGTTGTGACGGTAGTCTTTACGTCGTGTGCACGATGGGTTTCCTAACGAAGACATTGCCGTTACGACGTACGCTCTTGGCGCCTCTCCATCGCTAAGCTCTCACGCGATGCTGTGCGAAATCCTTTGCGCTCCGCAATAAGGGGCAGAGGAATCTCCGTGTGGCGCAGGCAGGAAATGCATGCAAGTCTGCGCTGGATCAGAAAGCTACGGGTGAGGATTTCCAGGGTCGCATTGCGATTTGTGATGTGCTCGTCATACTGAAACGACGTCTAACCGTCTGAACTCATCTTCATGCAGGAGTAGCCAATGAAATCACTTCCTCTCGTCATCGCGACGCTCGCGATTCCGTCTTCGGTCGCGTTTGCACAAACGCCGCCGGCAACAACCCCAAGCGCGAGCGCGGTGCCCTATATTCCGCTGTTCGGCAATAACGCCAACACCGGCACCGGCACCGGCACCAGCGGCACAGCCGGCGCCAGCACATGGTTCATCGATGTCACCAACAGGCTGGTCGTGCTGTGCACGCAGCCGGCGAACGGCACGGGCGGAGCGGCGGCAGGCACCCAGAACTTTACGTGCACCGCGCAACCGATACCCACGGCGGCAACCCCCGGTGCAGCACCAGGTGCAACGCCGGGTGCGGCAACCGGTGCAACACCCGGCGCGACCGCCGGGGCCACGCCGGGCGCGACGACACCCACCCCGACGCCGCCTGCCGGAACGGATGCGGCTGGCACCGGCGCTACCGGTGCGCCGGGCGCGATGCCAGCGTCGTAAAGCGAGAGGTTTGATGCGCTCTTCCTTGCGGCTGATTCGTACGACGCGGGAAATCATTCCGATTGGTTAGGCGTCCGAGATATTCCCGCGGCGTACGATGGTCTGTAGGAAGAGCGACGTCAGATGCGTCAGGGAGGAGTGCCGGCCGGGCCATCCGGGCCGGCGAGATGGGACGGGAAAACCGTCCGCGCAGTCAGTGATGGTGGCGAGGCCGCGCACGCAAGGTGCGCGGCACTACGCTTTTCGTGCAAGGCGGCGATTCAGTGCGCGCCCTTGGCCTTGCCTTCCGTGGTCGTGGCGCCGGCCTGCTTGTCGAGCCGTTGCTGCAGGCTTGATGCCATCTTGTTCAGGACACGCAAGCGCGAGTGGCTGGTGTAATCGTCCTTCAAGCGCACGCGGGTCGCTTCTTCCAGCGCCGAGATTTCTGCGCGGACCTTGCTCAACCGCCATTCATAAAACCACTTCATTGCATCCACCCCTTGTTAACGAAAAATATGCAAAAGATTGCATTGCCGATAGACCGGCCAGACAGGAATTTGTTCCCGTAAGGAAATGTAAGTTCTCAGTCTGCAAGCCAATTCCTTGATTTCAGTGGCAAGACATTCTTCAAGCCATCGAACTTATTGCCGAACGTGCTTCTCAAATTTTTCATACCGGCCGGTGCCTGACCAGACAGGCAGCGCGCCATGCTGCATCCATAACAAGGACAAGGAGAAGACGATGGGCAAGGCACCGAGGATACTTGGCGTGAACCGGACGCAGGACGCAAGCATCTGCCTGATGGAAGGATCGCGCATGGTATTCGCGATTCAGAAGGAAAGGCTGACACGGTACAAGCACCACTGGGGCAAGGTCGACGATTTCCGCAAGGTCTACGTGCCGCAGCTGCCGGCGCTCGACGGCGCGATCGATGTGCTGGTCGAGTGCTATTCCTCCGACAGCGAGATCGGCAACCTTGCCGCCTACGAACAGGAGCTGGCCGAAACGATACGGCTGGCGCCGGACTGCCGCCGCGTGCGCATCTCGCACCATCTCGCACATGTCTATAGCGTGTTCCATCCGTCGCCGTTCGAGGAGGCGGCGGTGATGATCATCGACGGCCAGGGCAGCCCGGTGGCCGAGCTGACCGAAAGCTGGGACGGCGCCGCGCAGGTACCGGGGCACTGGCGCGAAGTGTCGTCCTTCTACCGCGCCGACCGCGGCCGCATCGACTGCATCGGCAAGCAGGTCTGGGACCGCGACGAGCAGCGCCTGGTCGGCCTGGGCATGTTCTACTTCCTGCTGACGCAGGCGATCTTTCCCGGCGAGGGCAATGAAGGCAAGGTGATGGGCATGGCGCCGCACGGCGATCCGGATGCGCTCGGCCTGCCGCGGCTGGAGGTCGACGGCGCGCAGGTGACGATCCCGGCGCGCTGGTTAGAGATCCTGCGCGAGCGCGGCCGCTTCCGCTATGCCGCCGGCGACACCGCGCGCTTTGCCGACGTCGCCAATCTCGCCGCCGCCGGCCAGCGCGCCTTCGAGGAAGCGGTGCTGGAGGTGGCGCACTGGCTGCACCGCCAGACAGGCGCGGAAAACCTGTGCTTCGCCGGCGGCACCGGCCTCAACTGCTCCACCAACGACCGGCTGCTGCGCGAGACGCCGTTTAAGCGCGTGTTCATTCCGCCGGCGCCAAGCGATGCCGGCACCTCGATCGGATGCGCGGTGTACGGATTGACCGAACTGGCTGGCCTGCGCTGCGACTGGCGCTGGGAACGCGATTACCTCGGCCCGCCGCCGCGCCAGGATGACATCGAAGCGGCCCTGCGCGGCGCCGAGGACCTGGTCGTCGAGCGCATCGACAGCGCGGAAGACATGTGCGAGCGCATGGTCGACCTGCTGGCCGCCACCAAGGTGGTCGCGCTCTACCAGGGCGGCAGCGAATTCGGCCCGCGCGCGCTCGGCCACCGCAGCATCCTCGGCGATCCGCGCCACGGCCATGTGCGCGACTGGATCAACGCGCGCGTCAAGGAGCGCGAATGGTTCCGCCCGCTCGCGCCGATCGTGCTGCTCGAGCGCGCGCAGGAGTTCTTCGACATCCGCCGTCCATCGCCCTTCATGCAGTTCGCCGCGCCGGTGCACCCGCAGGCGGCGCAGATCATCCCGGCGGTCACGCATGTCGACTGCACCGCGCGGCTGCAGACGGTAGGCGAGAACGACGATCCTTTCCTGCGCATGCTGCTCAAGGCGTTCGAAGCGCGCACCGGCGTGCCGGTGCTGCTCAATACCTCGTACAACCGCAAGGAAGAGCCGATCGTCGAAACGCCGGCGCAGGCGCTCGAGTCGTTCCGGAAAACGCCGATGCACGCGCTCGCAATGCCGCCGTTCCTGATCCGCAAGCGGGTCGAACCGGACGCGGTGACGTAGCATGCGGATTGCGGCTGCCGTGTTCGTGTGCGCTGCTCTCTCCCCGCGTCTGCCGCACGGGACGGGGCCGACAACCGGTTTGCCCGGGCCGCCGGCGCGGGCGCCGTATCCGCACGACCTCACGCCCCCCGGAGCGTTCGCATGATCCAGGGCTATCCTGCCCGCGCCAGCGTCGCCCCCGGGGAGCGCCTGACCCTGCACATCGCCACCGATGCGGCGCGCTTCCGGGTGGTGTTCTACCGCTGGCACGGCGGCATGCAGCCGATGCACGAGTCGCGCTGGCTGACGGGGCGCCAGGCAGCGCCAAAGGGCGCGGCCGAGGACTGGGAATGGCCGGCCTATGAATTCGCCATCCCGCCCGACTGGCCTTCGTCGGTCTACATCGCCCATCTCGAAGAGCCGGGCGCCGCCGCGCCTTCGGTGGCAATGACCAGCGCGGCCGCACTGTTCGTGGTGCGCGGCGCCGGCCGCAGCAGGCTGCTCTACAAGATCCCGCTTGCGACCTACCACGCGTACAACTTCACCGGCGGCGGCTGCTTCTACGTCAACCAGCCGCGGTCGGAGACGCCGCCCGGCACCCGGGTATCGCTGCGCCGGCCCGGCGGCGGCATCGGCGGCGAAACCTGGGGCGCGCTGGACCATTACGACTCGAGTTCGCCGCGCCAGACCTTCGCGCACTGGGATGCGCGTTTCATCGGCTGGCTCGCACAGAACGGCTACGACGCCGAGTTCTGCACCGACATCGACCTGCATGAGGATCCGGACCTGTGCAGCCGCTACCGGCTGATGCTCAGCGTCGGCCACGACGAATACTGGAGCGAGGCGGTGCGCGACTGCGTCGAAGCCTTCGTGCGGCGCGGGGGCAACGTCGCCTTCTTTGGCGCCAACCTCTGCTGGTGGCGCATCCATATCGTCGACAACGGAGGCGCAATGGTCTGCCACCAGGGCAGTCCGCGCGGCGCCTTCGATCACTGGTGGCCGCCCACCGGCGCCAATCGGCCGGAGGATGCGCTGACCGGCGCCAGCTACCGGCATGGCGGCGGCTGGTGGGACGGGCCGCGCGAGACCGGCGGCTTCATCGTGCAGGCGCCGGAGCACTGGGTATTCGCCGGCACCGGCCTGACGCGCGGCGCATCCTTCGGCCGCGATACGGTGCCGCCGCTGGTGGGATACGAATGCGACGGCGCCCCGCTGGCCGCCTTCGACACCGCAAGTGGTATCGTGCAGCTGTCGCCCGATGCGGCGCGCTGCGGTACGCCGCCCGGCTTTTGCGTGCTGGCCGCCGGTCTGCTCGGCGAGGGCTGGCAGGAACGTCCGCCGCGCGAAGGGATGCGCGCGGGCGAAGGGGTGCATGCGGCAACCATCGGCATCTTCTCGCGTGGCGGCACGGTCTTTACCGCCGGCACCACCGACTGGGCGCAGGTGCTGGCAAGCGGCACGGACGCCCGCGTGGACCGTATTACGCGCAATGTGCTGGACGGCTTGCTTCGCCCAAGTTGAACCCGATTTGCAGAGGATGGTTGTAAAAAAAGACATGAATGGGCGAATATTCGGCGTTGCAAAAGACAAATCGAATCGACCCATCCGATTATCCCTGTCCGGCGCGCAGGTCGGCCTCACAGCGCGGCTCGCCGCCAAGTCAACTGAGGGCAGACCGCATGGCAACCTGCGTTGCGGGGCTGTCGCCGGAGCCCCCGTCCGATAGCATTCAGGAATCTGCGCCTGGCGGCAACATTCGCGTGCCCGGCGCGCCAGCGAGGAATACAATAGGCGTATCGCCAACACACAAGGATCTCCCGCCATGGCCACGAACGAGCAGAACGATCAGCCAATGTCGACCGCCGCACCGCACGCATTCAGCATGGAACGCGTCAGCCAGCTGGTTGCCGCACTGGAGCAGGAACTGGCATCCGCACCGGCGGACTTACCCAAGGCGCAGGCATTGCGGCAGGAAATCGACGCGCTCAAGCAACTGCTTGCGGCGCCGGGCGACCAGCACGGCGAGGTGAGGGAAAAACTGCATACGGTGCGCAACACGCTGCAGGACATGACCGCGCGCGTCGAGAGCGAGGTGCTGCAGGACAGCCGGTATGTGGCCGAGATCGGGCGCATTCTTGGCCTCGTGTAACGGCTGCTGCCGGTTGGCCTGCTGGCACAGTTTTCCGCACGACGCATGCGCTAAGCACGTCAACCGAACCCGTTCCGGGGATACGCCTCCCGCACAGCGTCTGTAACCCCGGTTACAGACGTCCCTTGCTTGCGGGCATAGCATCCGGGTACTTCAACCGACAAGGAGAACGTCCCGTGAGCCTGCCCGACTATTTCGAACTGACACAATCGGTATCCGCCAGCCTTGGCGTGCTACGCAAGGACCAGCCGGACCTCATGGCCGCCTTCGGCGATATGGCGCGCGCCGCGACCCGCGACGGCGCGCTCGACAAGAAGGCCAAGGAGTTGATCGCGCTCGCGCTCGGTGTGGCCGCGCGCTGCGACGGCTGCATCGGATTCCATGCGCAGGCCCTGGTCAAGCTCGGCGCGACCAAGGCCGAGGTGGAGGAAGCGCTGGCAATGGCCGTCTACATGGGCAGCGGGCCGTCGCTGATGTATTCGGCCAGCGCGCTCGCCGCCTTCGACCAGTTCGGGCAGCGCGGCTGAGCGAGCCTCAGTGCAGTTTCTTGTCCTCTATCGCACGGGTCCAGGTCTCGGTATCCTCCGGCGTCATGTTTCCGTGCGGCGCGACCCTGGCATCCTGCCAGCCCTCGTCGCCGATATCCTTCAGGTATTGCTCGCGCGAGAGCAGGGTGCCGAGGCAGACATTGTGCTCGGGCGGCGGCGCAAGGGTTTCCTGACGCAACTGCTCGATCAGGCCGGCCATGACCGCGGGCGGGACCAGGTCGCGATAGGCCGGATAGGCGAAGCCGAACAGCACCAGGTGGCTCAACAGCACCCGCCAGTGCTCCCCGAAGCGCCATAGCAGGCGCGGCCAGTCGAGCTTGTCGCCGCGCGCGCGCAGCAGGTGGATGATGTCGGCGCCGTCGTAGCGCTCGCGCTCCATGATGAAAGCCTTGGACCAGATCATTTCCTCGGCCGGGCTGATTTTCACCGGCACGCCCAGTACCTGCGCATCGCCGGCATGCTTGAACCACAAGTCATCCACTTCGGCGATGCCGTTGCCGGAACTAAAGATCAGGTCGATGTACACCCCGTTGAAGTGGACCTTTCCCAGCCAGTGCGGGAAAGTCAGCTCCGCTTCGTGTCCGGCCGCCCGCAGCGCCGCGCTGATGGCGTCAAAGTCGGTGCGCCGGATGAAGACGTCGAGGTCCTTGGTATGCCGGTTGATGCCGGTGTAGCGGTTGAACGCGTACGCGCCGCCGACCAGGAAGGGGACGCCGGATGCGTTCAGGGTATCGAGCACCTGCCGGTAGAACGCGGCGGTCTCGGGTTCGGGTTCCGGGCTCGTGGCAGCGAGCGGAGTATCTGCCTGCATGTTGCCTCCCCATCGGGTGATGCCAGCAATAATGACAACAAGAATCAGCAAAACTTATGCCACGAAGTCACGGTCTTTAACAGGAGTACGTCGACAAGGAGGGCCCAGTGATCTCGAAGGAAATTATCCGGTTTGCCGCCGTGGGCGACATTCATTGCAAGAAGGAATCGGCGGGCAGCCTGCGCAATTTCTTTGCACAGGCCGCCGAATCGGCGGACGCGCTGCTGCTGTGCGGCGACCTGACCGACTACGGGCTGCCCGAAGAGGCACGGGTGCTGGCGGACGAACTGTCCGCGGCACGCATCCCGATCGTCGCGGTGCTGGGCAACCATGATTACGAAGCGGGGCAGCCTGACCAGGTGCAGCGCATCCTGTCCGACGCCGGGGTGCGCGTGCTCGACGGCGAACCCTGCGAGATCCATGGCGTTGGCATTGCCGGCACCAAGGGCTTTTGCGGCGGATTCGGCCGCGGCTCGCTCGGGCCGTGGGGCGAGGTCGCGATCAAGCAGTTCGTCAATGAAGCGATCCAGGAAGCGCTCAAGCTGGAAGCGGCGCTGGCGAAACTGCGCACCGCGCAGCGCATCGCGCTGCTGCACTATTCGCCGATCGTCGCCACCGTGCAGGGCGAGCCGGTCGAGATCTTTCCCTTCCTGGGATCGAGCCGCCTGGAAGATCCGCTGCTGCGCTATCCGGTCAATGCCGTCCTGCACGGCCACGCGCATCGCGGCAGTCTGGAAGGAAAAACGGCAAACAACGTTCCCGTCTACAATGTCGCCAAGCCCTTGCTGCAGCGGTCCTTTTCCGATCGCCCGCCGTTCCGGATTATAGAAATTCCAAAATCCGAACCGGTGAGCATGTAAAGTTGACAGAGGCGCGGCGGGGCAGAGTTCGTTCAACTATTGCCCCCAAATCGCCCCCGGCGTCATGTCCGGCCGGGCGAGCAGGCGGCGCTCTCTTGTACCGGGGCTTTTTCATGCGCATGGTTCCGTTCGTCCTTGCATTCGTGTTGCCGCTGCTGGCGCTGTCCGGCTGCGGCGGTGGTTCTTCCGCTGCGGACACGACCACGCCGCCAGGCACCGACGTTCCGGCACAGCCGCAGCCGCAGCCGATTACGCCACGTCTTACCGAGCTGACATCGGCACCGGTGAGCAGCATCGCCCATGGCAACGGCATCTATGTCGCGGCCGCAAACGGCGGCGTGGCGACGAGCCCGGATGCGGTGACATGGACCTTGCAGAAACGCTTCAGCGATTCGCTGGTGGACAAGGTGATGCACAACGGCGCGCAATTCATCGCGCTGGCTGGCGGCAGGATCTTCACCAGCAGCGACGGCGCCGCGTGGAGCCGGCGTGACCTCGGTGCGGAGAGCGTGGCCGGCATGGTGCAGGGCGGCAGCGTGCTGGTCGCGCTCACCTCGGCCGGCAAGATCTTTTCCAGCGCGGATGGAAGCGTGTGGACGGAGCGCGCATCCGATCCCGGCATGGCGCGCGACCTCACCTCGATCGGTGGGCGGATGGCGGCCGGCGGCGGCCGTTTCGTGCTTCTCGGGAGTCGCGGACGGCTGGCCGCCAGCGCCGACGGCATCCAGTGGACCTTCCGCGACCTGCCGCTGACACGAGGCGTCTGGGGGCTGGAGTACGGCAACGGTCAGTTCGTGCTGCTGTCCTCCGCGCCGCCGCAGTTCATGGGCAGCGGGCCGTTGCCGGGAACGGAACTCCTGTCCAGCGCGGACGGCGTGACCTGGACGCTGCGTTACAGCGAAGCGCCGGGCTGGTACCGCACGATGGTGTTCGGCAACGGCAGATTCGTGGCCGCCGGTGAAAACGGCGTGGTGCTGACGAGCACGGACGGCATCGCATGGACACGGCACACGCCGAATTTCACCGAAGCGATCGACACCGTCTCCTTCGGCAATGGCCGCTTCGTCGCCATCGGCTTCGCCGGCGACGTCAGCACCAGCGCGGACGGCATCGCCTGGACCGCGAGCCCCGCCGGCCTAAAAGGCAACGCCGGGGTCAAGAACCTCGGCTACAGCGGCAACCGGTACTTCGCGGTGGTCTATACGGATCGCGCCAACTCAGGGGATTACTGGCCGGAGCGGCTGGCGAGCAGCACGGACGGACTTGCCTGGACCCTGGTCGATGTAGTTGCGAAAGACGGTATGTTCCTGCGCGACGTCGCCTATGGCAACGGCATGTTCGTCAGCGCCGGCTGGAGCGTGCTCTCCAGCAGCGACGCGGAGGCATGGACCTTGAACGTACCCGAAGACCGGACCACCTGGACCACCTGGGAAAGCGTGGCCTACATTGGCGGCCGCTTCATCGTGGTCGGCGGCAACGCCGGCACCACCGAAGCCCCGATCCTGACCAGCACGGATGGCAGGGCCTGGACCAAGGTGATGACCGACACGAGGAACAACCTGCGCGCTTCCGCCTACGGCAACGGCCAGTACATCGCGGTCGGCTACAACCCGGGCGCCGGCACCGTCGTCGGCAGCAGCGACGGCCTGAACTGGTCGACGCGGGCCAGCGGCCTGCCGTACCTGACCGGTGTCGCGTTCGGCGGCGGACGCTTCGTCGCGGTCGGTTTCGACGCCAGCGGGAAAGGCCGGGTCGTCACCAGCACCGACGGCTTCAACTGGTCGGAGCTTGCGGCGCAAGTCCCGCACCTGAACGCGGTGACTTACGCGAACGGCATGTTCGTCGCCGTTGGGGCGAACGTCATCCTGTCCAGCGCCGACGGCCTGCGATGGACCACCCGCTCGACCATGCCCAACTGGTTCGAACGGGTGACCTGGGGTGGCGGGCAGTTTGTCGCCGCAGGCATCGGCACCGGCGGCGGAAAGTACGTCACCAGCGCCAACGGCATCGACTGGACGGAACACGTGTACCCGCCCGGCGCAATTTCCGCCACCGCCTGGGGCAACGGATCCTGGGTGCTGCTCAACCGCGACAAGGGCATCCTGCTGTCGCCGTGACTGCCGTCGCGCCCGCCTGCGCGGTGATGGAAATCTTGCATCCCGCGGCGGCTTTTTAACTATCGCAAGAGCGCTGCGATTCAACGCGCTTTCGCCGGCATCTTCCGCCTACAATCAACACAGCCGGTTCCCGCCTGCCCATGCCGGCCGATCGCGTTCTCCACCCGCCCCAAGGAGTGTTGATGCAGGACTACGATTACGTCATCGTGGGCGGCGGCTCGGCCGGTTGCGTGCTGGCCAACCGCCTGTCCGCCGATCCCGCCGTCTCGGTCTGCCTGCTGGAAGCGGGCCCGCCCGACAAGAGTCCGTTCATCCGCATCCCGATCGGCATCATCGCCATGATGATGAGCAAGACTCTGAACTGGCGCTATTTCACCGAGCCGCAGCGCCACCTGAACAATCGCCGGCTGTTCTGGCCGCGCGGCAAGACCCTCGGCGGCTCCAGTTCGAGCAATGCGATGATCTATACCCGCGGCCACGCCAGCGATTACGACCTGTGGGCGGCGCTGGGCAATCGCGGCTGGGGCTATGCGCAGGTGCTGCCGCTGTTCCGTCGCGCCGAGCACCACGAGCGCGGCGAGTCGCTTTACCACGGCGTCGGCGGGCCGCTGAATGTCGCGCCGCTGCGCTCGCCGAATCCGCTGGCGGAAGTCTTCAGGAATGCCGCGCTCGAAGCCGGTTACTTCGCCAACGATGACTTCAACGGCGCCCTCCAGGAAGGCGTCGGCCAGTACGAAGTGACGCAGAAGAACGGCGAACGCTGGAGTGTGGCGCGCGCCTACCTGCATCCGGCGCTGCAGCGTCCCAACCTGACAGTCATCACCGGCGCGCGCGCCACCCGGATCCTGCTTGAAGGCAAGCGCGCGGTCGGCGTCGCTTACCTGAAGGACGGCGCGCGTACCGAGGTCGGCGCAGTCCGCGAAGTGCTGCTGGCCGGCGGCGCGGTCAATTCGCCGCAGCTGCTGTTGCTGTCGGGGATAGGCCCCGAGGACGAATTGCGCCGGCACGGCATCCCGGTGCGCCACGCGCTGCCCGGGGTCGGCCGCAACCTGCAGGATCATCTCGACGTGCTGGTGGTGTTCAAGTGCGTGAAGCCGGTTTCGCACGGCATCTCGCTCGGCAACCTGCCGACGGTGCTGGCGGCGGGCATCCGCTACCTGCTGTTCCGCACCGGGCCGTTGACGACCAATGCGGCCGAGGCCGGGGGCTTCGTGCGCAGCGGGCCGGACCGCGCGCTGCCCGACCTGCAGTTCCATTTCACGCCGGCACACCTGGACGAACACGCGCGCACGCTGCGCCATGCGGCCGCGACCATGCTCGGTCACGGTTATGCGCTGCATGTGTGCGACCTGCGGCCGAAGAGCCGCGGCTACATTGCGTTGAAGAGCGCCGACCCGTGTGCCGACGCGCTGATCGAACCGAACTACCTGTCGCATCCGGACGACATGGAACAGCTGGTGCGCGGCGTGAAGATCGCGCGCCGCGTGCTGGCGGCGAAGGCCTTCGATCCCTATCGCGGCAAGGAAATGTATCCCGGCGAAGCGGTGCAGAGCGACGAACAGATCCGCGACTTCATCCGCCGCAGGGCCGGCACCATCTATCATCCGGTGGGCACCTGCAAGATGGGGCATGACGGGATGGCCGTGGTGGACGACACCCTGAAGGTGCACGGGATGCAGGGCCTGCGCGTGGTCGACGCGTCGATCATGCCGACGCTGGTTGGCGGCAACACCAATGCGCCGACGGTGATGATCGCGGAAAAGGCCGCCGCCATGATCGTTCAGGAGCGCGAGGAGGAACAGGCCGGGCTGGCAGCGGCGGTGCTGCTGCAATCCGGCGGCAGCGCGGCGGTTGCCGCCTAGTGCATTCCGGAAAAGAGATGTTGAGAATTCGCAAGAAGTGTCGTGAATTTGTCTGTTTCTGTAGCGAATTGTATCTATCGCACAAGTAGGGGTTTTTTTAAGTCTGGCCTAAGCTTTGTGTGGGAATATCTGCTCGCCACGTACCGCGCCGGCCACGAGCAGGCGGCGGGAAATCAATCAGGAGGAAACAGCATGTACGACAAATCCATTTCGCCGAACCGCCAGTCCGCCACCATGAGCGACAAGCCGCGCAGCGGCACCGACGCGCTGACCCGCATCGTCCGCGGCAGCCTTGCCAACCGTCAGCGCGCCGAGCGCGAGCGCCGCGACAGGTACGGACGCTTCGGCGGCCGCTAGTCCAGGCAGGGAGTGGAGGAGCAAGGCATCATTAATAAAGATACATCTCGGAAGAGGTGAGGAGACAAGCAACAAGGCCCGCATCGAAAGATGCGGGCTTTTTTGCTTTGGCCATTGCCGCAAGGATTGCCGCGCTGTCGCCGGCGCGCCTACAATCGAGCTTCGCGGTCGCGCCGCACCTGCCTCTTCCTGACACGGCCCATGAAGGTACTCCTCGTAGAAGACGACGCCATGATCGGCGAAAACATCCAGATCGCACTCGAAGGCGAAGGCGTGTCCACCGATTGGGTCAGGGACGGCGCCGCGGCGGAAGCGCGGCTGGCGGCGCACGGCTTTGACGCGATGCTGCTCGACCTCGGGCTGCCGCGTCGCGACGGCATCGACGTGCTGCGCAACCTGCGCGCGCGCGGCGACCAGCTGCCGGTGATGATCATCACCGCGCGCGATACCGTCGCCGAGCGGGTGCGGGGGCTGAACACCGGCGCCGACGACTACCTAGTCAAGCCGTTCGACCTGGAAGAACTGATCGCGCGGCTGCACGCGCTGGTGCGGCGGGCCAAGGGCGGCGCCGAACCGGTGTACCGCAAGGGCAATGTGGTGGTCAATACGGCAACCCGCCAGGTGCTCGCCGACGAGCACCAGGTGCTGCTGTCCTCACGCGAATGGGCGGTGCTCGAGGCGCTGGTCACCCGCCCCGGCGCGATCCTGTCGCGCGCCCAGCTGGAAGAGCGGCTGTACGGCTGGTCGGGCGACGTTGAAAGCAATGCCGTCGAGGTCTACATCCACGGCTTGCGCAAGAAGCTCGGGCCGCAGTTCATCGTGAACGTGCGCGGGCTCGGCTACATGGTCGAGAAAACCTGATGCGTTCGTTGCGCATACGCCTCTTGCTGATGCTCGGCGTGGCCATCGTGGTCGCGACCGCGGTGCAGTTCGCCTCCTCCTTCCGCGCCGCGATGCAGGAAGCGAACGACCTGTTCGACTACCACATGGAACAGATGGCGCTGGCGCTGCAGGACAGCGCGTACCAGCAGCCGTCCTGGTACAAGTCTTCTTCCGGCGGCGAGATGAGCGGCTTCGATTTCGTGATCCAGATCTGGACCGACGACGGCGTGCGCGTCTACCAGTCGCGCACTTTCCGCTCGCTGCCGGAGCGCGGCGCGCTCGGCTATTCGAATGTCACCCTCGACAACGGCGAATGGCGGCTGTACGGCGTGCAGAACGGCACGCGGGTGATCCAGGTCGCGCAGAAGCTCGACGTGCGGCGCGACCGCGCGATTTCCTTCGCGATCCGTTCGCTGTGGCAGGTGATCCCGGTCTCGCTGCTGCTGTTCGCCGCCGCCTGGTGGGTGGTGAGCGCCGCGCTCGCCCCACTCAACCGCATCGGCGGCGACCTCGCCAAGCGCAATGCCGACTCGCTCGACCCGGTCGATCCGACCGGCGTGCCGCAGGAAGTGTCGCCGCTGGTGGCGGAACTGAATTCGCTGCTGGCGCGCATGGCGCTCGCGCTGCAGTCGCAGCAGCGTTTCGTGGCGGACGCGGCGCATGAACTGCGTTCGCCGCTGACGGCCCTGAAGCTGCAGGTGCAGACGCTGGCCCGCGCCAGGGACGAGACCGCGCGCGGGCAGGCGGTGGCGCGCCTCCTGGGCGGGGTCGACCGCGCGTCGCGCCTGGTGGAGCAGCTGCTGGCGCTGGCGCGGCAGGATCCGCTGGCCGACCCGCCGGAGATGCAGCCGATCGCTCTGACCGCCTGCATCGAGCAGGCGGCGGGCGATGTCGCGCCGGTCGCGTCGGCCCGTCAGATCCGCCTGGAGTATGGCGAATACAGCCACACCGACATCCTGGGCGATGCGGAAGGCATCCGCATCCTGGTACGCAACCTGCTCGACAACGCGGTGCGCTACGCGCCCGAACATGGCCTGGTGCGCATCGACCTGACCAGGGACGCATCGTGTGCGAGGTTGACCGTGCAGGATTCCGGCAGCGGCATTCCGGAGGAAAACCGGGCGCGGATTTTTGACCGCTTCTACCGGGTGCCGGGCACCAGCCCGAGCGGCAGCGGACTGGGGCTGGCGATCGTGAAGGCAATCGCGGATCGCCATGACGCCCAGCTTGCACTTGGCCAGTCCCGGCTCGGCGGCCTCGCGGTCACCGTGTCCTTTCCGTTGCCCCAACAAGGGCAGTCCGGCGTGGAGCAGGGCGTGATGACGATCGGGCAACGAGCCGGCGCGGCACGGTGAGCCTGGCTTCCCGGGACAAGACTGTTTTCGGGTTTTTTCCGGCTTCTTAAGTTTCGCCTAAGCGAAGTCGGGCAAGATGTACCCATCTTTGCCGCATGCAGCACGCGAGCCGTGCCGGTGCAGCCGAGACAGAGTCTGATTTCCCTATTCGGCCTGTTTGCCTGACCGCAGACGGGCCGTTTTTTTGTCGGCGCCGGCCCCCTCCCGCATCCTCGTGGCATACTCATGGCCTTTCTTCCTCCCAGGTTCCGGCCATGAAATGCGCGATCGTTCCCGTCACTGCCTACCAGCAGAATTGCAGCATCCTGGTCTGTGAGGAGACCGGGCGCGCGGCGCTGGTCGATCCGGGTGGCGAGGTGCCGCGCCTGCGCGACGCGCTGGCGCAACTCGGGGTGACGCTGGAAAAGGTCTTCCTCACGCATGGCCATATGGATCATTGCGCCGCGGCCGACGTGGTGCGCCAGGAATTCGGCGTGCCGGTGGAAGGTCCTCACGTCGAGGACAGGTTCTGGATCGGCCAGCTGGCCGAATCCTGCCGCCGGGTCGGCTTTCCGCCGGCCGAGGCCTTCGAGCCCGACCGCTGGCTCAATGACGGCGACCGCGTCCGCTTCGGCGCGCAGACGCTGGAAGTGCTGCACTGCCCCGGTCATACCCCGGGCCATGTGGTGTTCTTCCATCGCGGCGTGAAGCTCGCGCTGGTGGGCGACGTGCTGTTCCAGGGCTCGATCGGGCGCACCGATTTCCCGCGCGGCGACCACGACACGCTCATCGCTTCCATCCGCAACAAGCTCTGGCCGCTGGGCGACGACGTGACCTTCGTGCCCGGTCATGGCCCGGCATCGACCTTCGGCGATGAAAGGAAAAGCAACCCCTTCGTCGCGGACCGCCGTTTCGGTTAAGGATGATCCGGGCGGGGAAGCCGGCCGGCGGAAGGCTGTCTATCCGCTGTGGCAGGCGCCGCAGCACCAGGAACACCCGTTGACCTTCTCGAAGTGCGCCCTGGCAGCCTCGAGTGCCTCCTTGCAGGTGACGAAGGCGCCAAGGTAGATGCCGTCGTCGCCTTCGGGAAGGTAGGTGCAGCGCGGGGTATGCACCTCATGTTCGCCGTTCTTCTGGGCCTGCTTGTTGACGTAGTAATGCTGCACTGCGCACCTCCTACCGGTTGTGAAACCTGATCGCACCGCATGCTAAAGAATGAGGCCGGGCTTTTCCTGCACCGGGATTACCTGTCCGGAAAGCCGCGGGCGGTCGTCGCCGACGCTGGCGCTATTGTAGCCGCGAAAAAACGTCTGTGACAGCGCGGCCGCCGGTTGCAAGGGGCGCGGAAAATGGTGATGCATATCAAGGGATCGCCAGGAGGCGGGATGGGCGCGCAAGCGGATGTTGCAACGCATTGGTATACTTCGCAAAACGATAACCCATGCAGGGCAAACCGGTCGAAAGGCCGGGACGCAAAGCTTCCGGCCTAAAAGAGAGACTCTCACGGCAGCGGAGCCGCCTCGGGAAGCGGAGTGCGCTTCATTGACGGTGTGTCCTGCCTGACTGCAGTACGCCCATGTTGAAGCAAGCCGTCATTGCCGTCCTCCTCCTGCCCGCCTTCGCATTTGCAGAATGCGGGTTCGCCAGTTCCGGCAGTGAAATGACCATCGTGGTCAGCAAGAAGTCGAACGACCGTTGTTTCCAGTCCGAGGCCTTCCGCGAATCCTTCCGCGCCAGCCTGCTCGCGTCCGTCAAGTCGATGGATGAAAGGGCGGAGGCGTCCGGCCAACGACGCGGGCCGCCGCCGCGCCGCAGGATCGTGCCCGCGGCCGAGCTGCCGGTGCAGCAGGCGGTGCTGTATTACGGGCAGAATCCGAAGCGCTGAGCGCGCCCCTTCCTAGAGTTCCTGGTCCCGGTACCACACCATCTGCTGCGTCGTCGCCAGCAGGGTGCCATCCTCCGCCCAAACCTGTCCCTCCTGGTCATAATAGCCGCCGCAAAAGGCGTTCGCCTTCGCCTGCATGAAGACATGATGCGTGCCGGCGCGTTCCAGCGCCGCGCCGTCGGCGTGGAAGTTGATACCGAGCGTGACGGTGGAGATCGGCGTCGGCGCCCCCTTGCGCACGAACAGGCGCGGCACGAAGGTGTCGCAGTACGCCGCGAGCGACGGGAAGTCGAGCTTGCGCGGCGGGACGTCGGACAGCCAGCATTGGGTCGCGCTGTCGTTGCCGCCGGCCAGCGGATTGCCGCCGGCATAGCGCATCGCGTAGCGCTGCAGGAAAGGCACCGCGGCCGGCGCCGGCGCACGGGGAAACGACGCCGGCCCCGCGACCTCGGGCATGCGTGCCTCGGTATCCGACCACGCATCGCGCCGTACCGCGAAGACCGCGGTGCCGGTGATGGCCGGCTCGGGATCGCCGCCCTGGCGGATCTCCATCTGCCAATGCTGGGTCGAGCGGCCGGTGCGCACCGCATGCACGCGCACCATGAAGCTGCCTTTGCGGATCGGGCCGGCGAAGTTGACGGTCAGCGCCAGCGGATCGCCGAGCCGCTGCGGATGCTTCAGGATCGCCTGCAGCAGCGTCGCGACCGTGGTGCCGCCGAACGGCGAGATCGCATTCCAGTAATCGTCCGAGGTATGGCCGGAAAAGACGTCGCCTTCCTCTGGCGTGAGGGCGATGGCGCGGTCGAAGGGATGAAGGTCGGCAATGGCGGTCATGGCGGGTGTGATTGAATTAGAACAGTCGTGCTTTTTCAATGGTAAACAAAAACGGCGCAGCGCGCTGGGCCGGTCGCGACACTTGACCTGGATCAGGAAAAGTATGAAAGTTGCCATGCGGACACAAAACCTCGGATTGCCTGCTATACTTCTGGTTACAACTCACGCAGGGCAAACCGGTCGAAAGACCGGGACGCAAAGCTTCCGGCCTAAAAGGAACCTGGTTCCTCATGGTAGCGGGGCCGCCTTCTGAAGCGAAGTCACGCTTCACGCTTTGGCATGCCTTGCACTTTTGGAAGGTGACGATGCCAAAACGACTTGCCATCATTCTCTTGCTGTTGCTGCCCGCTTTTGCATTTGCAGAATGCGGTTTTACGCGTGACGGAAATGCGATGACGATCGTGGTTGGCAAGGATCCCAAGTGCCTGTCTTCAAGCCCGTTCCGGGAAGCGTTCAAGTCCAATGTCGCCGACGCAATGGCCGAAGCGGACGAGGTGCGGCTGCAGAAACGGGCATACGACGACCGCGCCGCGCGCGCCGCGAAGCTGTGGGCGATCGCCGAGCGCCAGTACCAGGCAACCACGCCGGGCGGCCGCTACTTCGGTCAGGGACGGTAAGTCAGGGACGGTAGTCCGGCCGGGAATCAGGGCCTTCGCAGCTGCCGCCGCAATTCCCTGGTCCACTGGTCAAAATACACCTGCTCGCCGTTGAGATCGACCGCGATTTCATTGCGCAGCTGCGCGCAGGTTTCGTCATGCTCCTGCGGCGTGCGCGTCTCGTACTCGCGCACCGTCTGCAGATTCGGACGGTTGGCCTCATCGAACAGCGGCGAGGATTCCGCCAGCCGCACCAGCTCCGGAAAACGCGCGCGGAAGCGCTGCACCACGGCGGCGACCTCGGCACGCACTGGCGCCGACGCGGACGCACAGAGCTTTTCGGGCAGGAAGGTGCGGATCGCGACGTAGTGCACGATGGTCCGGTGGACGACGCGGTCTTCGGCTTCCCCTGCCGTGCCGGCGGCGGCCGGGTGGAGCGGCAGCACGGCTGCCGCCACGCATGCGCCAGCCACGCCCTGTCTGAAGAAATTTCCCATATGCCCGTGCTTGTTGTTGTATGCGGCATGCCAAGCCGGGCATGATGGTAAAGCGCGCGTGCGCCGCGCGCCATCCCGAGAATATGGGAGTCTGGCAGCTGCGTCACGCAACGAGGACGGCGTACGCCGCGCCCGGCGCCTGCCCCAGTTCCGGAATTGCGCACAGGCCGCCGCGCAGCGCCACCACCCGCACCGCCCGGGCCGGGCCGCCGTCGGCCGGGTATAGCCGCCATTGTTCGCCGGACATGCCCCCGGCGGCGGTCTCCAGCAGCACTTCGGTGCGCAGCAGGCCAGCCAGCCGGCGCGCCGCCGCATCGGGGTCGACACCGGCGGCACAGGCGGCGCCAATGCCGGTGGCAAAGCCTTCGGCATAGTCGACCACCGTCAATTCCTCGTCCGGGTCCGCGTCGAACACCTCCGCCAGCGCCGGCAGCAGCACCGCGTCCGGTACCGGCTCGCGCAGGAACAGCGCGATCTCGGCAGCCATCGAAGCCTCCTAGCCGGCCCGGCGGCGCAGGCGCGTCGCCAGCAGCGTCACGCCGAACGCGATGGGCAGGAACGGCAGCATTTGCCAGATCATGTCGCGCTCGACCAGGCCGCTGCGCGCCAGCAGCAGCACGGTGCCGACCAGAATCAGGATGGCCGGGGCAGACAAGCCCTTGCGGCGCGGCTGCTGTACTTGGGCGGTTTCCATTGCATTCCTCCTTGAAAGATGGGCAAACGATACCGCGCGCCTGCGGCGCAGGCGAGCCGGATGCGACGAAACAGCGTTATCGGGGAGCGAAATGCATGAAACCGTCCGGATCCGGAGCATGTGGCGGGGCCGTCCGCGCGCTCTTGCATGCGGGAATGGCCGCAAAAGGCGGGCGCGCGATGCGGCCGGTTGCGCGCGCTTTCGATAGAATGGGCGTTTTCCGGCGCTCCGGCTGCCGGTTGCCTTTCTTTACCACGACCCCACGATGAGCGCATACCCTGTCATCAGCTGGACCGAGGCAGGCGAGCCACGCTCTGCCCGCTGGCGTTCCGAATCCGCCGTGCCGCCTCCCAAACGGGTAGCGATCGCCGACGATCGCATCAGCGCCGATGCCGCCTACAAGCTTGCCTGCGAAGGAACGGCGCTGCTGTGGCGCGGCGATTTCCACAATGCGCGCCAGCTGCTGCAGGCGCTCGCGCGCCGCATCGACCGCAGGCCGAAGAAGGCGCCGCCGCCGGCGACTTCCGCGCAAGCCTTCCACCTGCACCGTCAGGCGCAGGCGCAGCGCGCCCGCATCCTCGGCATGCTGCTGGTGCCGTTCGAGCCCGGCCATGTCATTCCGCTGCGCCGCGCGCCCGACGTGCGCCTCGCCTGCGAGGAAGTGTACGGCGCGGCCGGCGAGGCCTATGTCGCGTCCCTGCGTGAACTGCAGGGACTGATCGGCGCGCATGAATGGCGCAAGAAGGGCGTCGAGATTCCTGCGCTCGGCGCGCGCATCCATCCATGGTACGGCGTGTTTTCGCCGGTGCGCGGCGAGTACATCGAGCTGGTCGCGCAAGCGCCGTTGCCGTCGACCGCGCTGGCTTTCGACATCGGTGCCGGCACCGGCGTGCTGTCGGCGGTGCTGGCCAGGCGCGGCGTCCGGCGTGTGGTGGCAACCGACCAGGACGAGCGGGCGCTGGCTTGCGCGGCAGACAACCTGCAGCGGCTGGCGTTGCAGCCGCAGGTGGAACTGGTGCGCGCGGACATGTTCCCGCAGGAACGCGCGCCGCTGATCGTCTGTAACCCGCCCTGGGTGCCGGCGCGTCCGAGCTCGCCGATCGAGCATGCGGTCTACGACCCCGACAGCCGCATGCTGCGTGCCTTCCTCGACGGACTGGCCGCCCATCTGGAGCCGGGCGGCGAGGGCTGGCTGATCCTGTCGGATTTCGCGGAGCATCTCGGGTTGCGCACGCGCGACGAGCTGCTGGGCTGGATCGCGCAGGCGGGCCTGAAAGTCGCCGGCAAGCTGGATGTGCGGCCGCGCCATCCGAAGGCGAGCGATGCGGAGGATGTCCTGCATGCGGCCCGGGCGGCCGAGCTGACGTCGTTGTGGCGGCTGGCGCCGGCTGGCTGAAACACCCGCCGCGAAGGGCGCTACGGAGCGCCCGGGCGTGATGAATGCGCGGTTTCGACCCTGTTGCGTCCGAGCCGCTTCGCCTGCAGCAGCGCCTGGTCGGCGGCTTCGGTCAATCCCGCTGCGGAGTGATGCATGGCCGGGAAGGCAGCCAGGCCGGCGCTGAAGGTGGCATGCAGCGCGCCGTCGGGATGCGCATGCGGCAGTGCGGAAAAGTCGCGCCGGATGCGGTCGATCACCGCGCTGGCGCGCCCCAGGTCCACGTCCGGCAGCGCGACCATGAACTCCTCGCCGCCGTAGCGACCGATCAGGTCCACCGAGCGCAGCCGGCCCTTCAATAGCCAAGCCAGCCCGCGGATCACCTGGTCGCCCACCGGATGGCCGTAGGTATCGTTGATCGACTTGAAATGGTCGATGTCGATCATCGCCACCGTCAGCGCGCCACCGGCGGCCTCCTCGACCATCGCCTGCAGGCGTGATTTCGCAGCGGTATGGTTGAACAATCCGGTCAGGCCGTCGAGCCGGGTCGAGCGGCGGGTTTCGCGGAAGCGCTCGATGCGCGTCTTGACCACGGCGGCCAGCAGCACCGGATTGAACGGCTTCATCAGGAACTGGTCGCCGCCCAGGCGCAGCGCCTCCACCTGCATGCCGACATCCGATTCCCCGGAAAGATAGACGATCGGCAGCGCGCCGTACGCCGGCGTCTGGCGCAGCACCCGGGTCGCTTCGACGCCGTTGAAGCGAGGCATGTGCATGTCCATCAGCACCAGGTCGGGCTTGTAGGCTTCGAGCGCTTCCAGCAGGTCGGCGGGATCGTTGATCGCATGGGTGTCGATGTCGTGCTGCGCCAGCGTGCGCTGGATCAGGGCCACCGCAACCCGCGAATCCTCCACCACCAGTACCCGGTACTGTTCCTGCTCGTTGCTCTGCACCAGGTCGAGCACGCAGTTGAGCACCATTGCCGGCTGGTCCTCGGCGGGGATGGTGACGTCGATGCCGGCGCGCATCAGCTCGACGATTGGTTCAATCGCCGCCTGCACCCCGAGATAGAACAGCTGGCTGGCGGGGCAGCTGCGCCGGATTGTTGCGATACAAGAAAATTCATCCTTGCCGGCGTGCGGATGGGCGGGAACGAACAGCACCGCAAGCGGCATGTCCTCCGGCAGGCGCTGCTCCTGCCAGTCGAGCGGAAAGATCTTGAAACCGAAGAATTTCAGCTGGTGCGCGAGCGCGTCGGCCATGTCCCGCTTTTCCGGCGCCGCCACCATCCAGATCGCGCGCGGCTTGATCCAGTCCACGTCCGGCGCGGCAGGCGGCTCCTCGTTGCGCCGTCCGGACGGCGGCGGACGCGACGTCGCCACCGACCCGAGCAGGGTATCCACCTGGCGCTGCAGCGACAGGATATCCTGCTGCGGCAGCGGATGCGTGGACTGGTCGCCCAGCCGGGTAAGCGCCGCGTTTTCCAGTCCTTCGCACAGGCGCACGAGGCCGGGCAGGCGCAGCCGGTTGAAGTATTCCGCGAGACTGTTGAGGGCGACCGCGAATTCAATGAACTGCTCGAAGCGGCCCTCGGCGACGTAACGCTCCCAGCGTGTACGCAACACGTAGAGGCGGTCTTCGATCGGATCGGGGGTGGGTGTGGTCATGGCTTGACGAGCAGCAACTCTTGCACATTATCACGGAAGCCCCGGGCAAAGGAAAGGCAGATGCAGCGCACGCATGACCGTGTTGTATTGAGTGCTATTCTGGAATCGTTGGCTGGTTTGCGGGAGCAGGCGATGCGCATGAGCGATGAAGAATATTTCCGCAGTTGCGTGGCGAAGGAACGCCACATTGCGCAACTGCTCGGGCATGAAGTCGAGGAATACGCGGACAGCGCGGGTACGCTGTGGATCAACAGGGAGAAGGTGCCGCAGTGGACCCGCGACTGGCAGGCTTGCGGCGCGCTGATGACGGCGTTCGCGGTACCTGTCAGTTTTCACAGGGAAGAGGGCGAGGCTTGCTGGTCCTGTGTGCACGCCGGGCCGGTCAGCGTGCGCGCGTCCGACCATCCGAACCGGGAGCGCGCGCTGATGGCGGCGGTGGCGAAGGCGGTGATCCACTTCCTCGAGCATGACAAGGCGCACCGGCACCTGGCGCATCCGGAGCGCTTGCCCGGTATGCGGCGCAGCGCCTGACGCGCCGCACTGTCCATCAGGCCGGCGGCGGTGGCGCTTCCCAGCGCGCGGCCACCGGCGGCACCACCCAAAGCTGGAAATGCAGCTGCGACAGCGCGGCCGGGTCGTCCAGCAGCGCGTTCTTCTCCGCCTCGCTTAGTATTGCCGGGCCGCTGTGCACCAGCGCCGCAGTCGCCGCTTCGACGGCTGTTGCCTGCGTCCTGATCCGGCCGGCTGCGCATGCAAGCGCGTTGACCACGGGGTCGGCGACGGCAGCGCCGAAACCGGGCATGCTGCCTGCCGCTTGCGCATGCGCGGCCGTGTCGCGCAGCTCGACCGGCGGCGCCGCCTCTTCCGGAATCAGGAACAGTTTTGCACGCCGGAACCAGCGACCGGGTGCTACCCGGCTCGACAAGACCGACAGCGGCGCCGACAGTGCCAGCCCGCCGGCGATCGGCAGCAGCCATGGCAGGAATGCCGGGTTGAGCAGATAGACACCGCCGGCCCACAGCAGGCCGAGCAGCATGTGCCAGCCGTGATTGCCCAGCGCTTCCGCCCAGCCGGTTTCGGAGTCGGCGCGCGGCGGCGACTTCCAGTGGATTGCCCAGCCGAGGAAGGCGGCGATCACGAAGCGCGTATGGAACAGCATGCGCACCGGCGCCGCCAGCATCGAGAACAGCACTTCGAGCAGCATGCCGGCAACCACCCGCAACCGGCCGCCATATTGCTGCGCATCCCTTGCGCACACAAGCAGAACGGCAAGGATCTTCGGCAGGAACAGCAAGGTCGCGGTCGCCGAAAACAGCGCGACCGCCTTTTCCGGATGCCATTGCGGCCAGATCGGAAACAGCTGGCGCGGCTGCACGAAATACTGGGGTTCGGTCAGGGTGTGCAGCGCCAGCATCGCGGTCGACAGCGCCAGGAACAGGCACCACAACGGCGCCGACAGGTAAGCCATCACGCCGGTGACGAACACCGCGCGGTGCACCGGGTGCATGCCGCGCGCGGCGACGAGGCGGAAGTTCATCAGGTTGCCGTGGCACCAGCGGCGGTCGCGCTTGAGTTCGTCGAGCAGGTTGGGCGGCATTTCCTCATAGCTGCCGTCGAGGTCGTACGCGATCCACACCGCCCAGCCGGCGCGCCGCATCAGCGCCGCCTCGACGAAATCATGCGACAGGATGTCGCCGGCCAGCGAGCCGCGGCCGGGCAGGGGCGCAAGCGCGCAATGACGCATGAAGGGCGCCATGCGGATGATCGCATTGTGGCCCCAGTAATGCGACTCGCCGAGTTGCCAGTAGTGCAGGCCGGCGGTAAACAGCGGGCCGTAGACACGCGTGGCGAACTGCTGGATGCGCGCATAGAGGGTGTCGCGGCCCGCGGCGACCGGCGCGCTCTGGATGATGCCGGCGCCCTGATTGGCTTCCATCAGCCGCACCAGCTGCGTGATGCAGGCGCCGCTCATCACGCTGTCGGCGTCGAGCACGATCATGTAGCGGTAATTTTTTCCCCAGCGCCGGCAAAAGTCGTCGATGTTGCCGCTCTTGCGCTTGACCCGCCGCTTGCGGTGCCGGTAAAAGATGCGGCCGAAACCGTTCACCGCACGGCACAGTCCGGCCCAGGCGGCCAGTTCGGCGGCGCGGATGTCGCTGTTGCTGCTGTCGCTGAGCACGAAAAAATCGAAATGCCGCAATTCCCCGCTGCGCGCGAGGGACTCGAAGGTCGCGCGCAGGCCGGCCATCACGCGCGCGACGTCTTCATTGCACACCGGCATGACGATCGCGGTGCGGGCGTCGTCGGGAATCGGGTTTTCCTGGCCGGCACGACGCGTAATCGCATAGGGGTCATTCCCGCGCAACAGCACGAGGAAGCCGGCCATCGCGGTCCAGAAGCCGGCGGAGATCCAGCAGAACAACAGCGTGAACAGGACCAGCAAAATGATTTCCAGCGGCGCCGTGCCCTGGTAAGGCAGCACCTTGCGCATGAACCAGGCGGCGCACGCGGTTTGCGCGAGCATCAGCACCAGCAGGACGAGGCGGCGCAGGTTGCCGCGGGTTTGCCAGCTGCCGCGCGGGTCAGGCGCGTCCACCACGTCAGCTTGCGCAGCCTGCGCCCCACCCGGCATGTCCGACGGCCACGCGCGTCGCGCGCCGTCGTCGTCCTTGCGTGCCACCCATTGGCGCCGGCGCCGCGCTTCGAACCAGCGCACCAGCGGATTGAGCGTGCCCCATGGATGCGGCGCCATCGGCGAGCGCTGCGGCAGCGGCGCGAACTGCATGCGCACATGCTTGCGCCTTTCCGCCTCCAGGCTGCGGATGTTGCCGTCCGCCTGATCCAGCCGACGATCATAAGCGAGGCGCAGGCGCGCTTCGATCGAGCCGAACGCCGGATTGCCGGGGTCGGCCTGCCTGCCGGCGAGCGCCGCATGCAGGCCGGCCAGCGCGTCGTGCGTGCTCGCCGCGCCGGCAACGCGCGCCGCCAGTGCCTGGCGCTGCTGGGGCGTGAGCGGCAGGCGCTCCAGGTAGGCGCCGTGCAGGGGCCCGGCGGCGGGCGCGCGCTTCAGTCCGGGGGCAGGATGTAGCTCCACGTTTCCGAAAGGGTGTTGTTGTTGCTGTTAAGATAAGCGCGCAGTTCGACCGGCTTCTTCACGTCGTTGCGGCGCAGCTTGACGGTCATGCGCCAGCCGCCGGTGGCGTCGTTGCGCATCGTGTTGGTTTCGAGGATCCTGCCGTTGTCGTTTGCGCTGACAACGGCGTCGACCTTGTCTTCCGCCGACAGCTTCTTCAGCCCCGGCCCTTCGAAGTCGACCGACAGCGCGATGCTGTCGTCGGCCTTGCGCACCCAGCCATGTCCGCGGCGCGTCTGCACTGCCCAGGCCGACGGCGGGCGCTTCTCCGCATCCTTCTGCCACAGCAGGCGGTATTCGATGTCGAACGGCACGCCGGGTTTCGGCGCCTTGTCCGGCACCCAGAACGCGACGATGTTGTCGTTGGTTTCGTCGGGCGTCGGGATCTGGATCAGCTCGATGCGGCCGGAACCCCATTGTCCCTTCGGTTCCACCCAGGCGCTGGGCCGCTTTTCATAGCGCGCTTCGAGATCCTCGTAGCTTGTGAACTGGCGGTCGCGCTGCATCAGGCCGAAACCGGACGGATTGGTCAGCGCGAAGGATGTGACCAGCAGGCGGCGCGGATTCACCAGCGGGCGCCAGATCCATTCGCCGGTGCCGGCTTGGATCGCGAGGCCGTCGGAATCATGCACTTCCGGCCGGTAATCCTCGGTCGCCGGCCGCTGGTTCTCGCCGAAGAAATACATGCTGGTCAATGGCGCGATCCCGAGCGTGGTGACGTTTTCACGGAGGTAGAGCTGCGCCTTCACGTCGAGCACGGTGTCGATGCCGGGCCGCAGCGTGAAGCGGTAGGCGCCGGTCGCGCGCGGCGAATTGAGCAGCGCATAAATGGTCAGGTCCTTGCCGTTCTGGCCCGGGCGCTCGATCCAGAATTCCGTAAATTGCGGGAATTCCTCACCCGAGCTAAGCGCGGTGTCGATCGCCAGCCCGCGCGCCGACAGGCCGTACAACTGGCCCTTGCCGACCGCGCGGAAATAACTCGCTCCGAGAAACACCAGCACTTCGTCCTTGTACTTCGGCGTGTTCAGCGGATGGTGCACCCGGAAGCCGGCAAAGCCGAGACCGGCGAGGTCTTTCTGATGAAGTTCGTTCGCGCCATAGTGGAACAGCTTCGGATCGAAGCGGATCTCCTGCACCGATTTCCCGTTGATCTCATGCACCCTGACCGGCGTGTCGAAGCTGCCGCCCTGGTGGAAGAACGCCAGTTCGAACGGCAGCCTCGCATTGCGCCAGTGCGCGCGGGCGGGATCGAAGCGGATGTCGCGGTACTGGTCGTAGTCGAGACTGGCGAGCGACTTCGACACCGTCCGGACCGGCTTGCTGTAGGCGGTGGCGGCCAGGCGCTTCGCCCTGGCGGCGACATCGTCGAATCCGAACGCGCCGGCGGTCGCGGGCAGCAGACAGAGCAGCATGCCGAGCGGGGCGGCAGCTTTTGCGATGCGGGCAAAATTGATTGCAGGCATTGTCCTCTCGTTGATGCATTAACAGCACGTATGGTGCAGTGCATCGCGGCGATTGCTTTGAGGGTGTGCAATGAATGTCGCTTCCGCGCGACTGCGGAATGTAACAGAACGATACGGACGTCCGGCAGCCCTTGTACAATGCCCGAGTAGCTTTGCGTCAATTTTTCCACACAGGATGTGACTTGGGCACGGTAGCCCGGTGCAGGAATACCGATATTTTTCCGAAAGGAGAGGAATGAGGCTGGCGGATTTCATTTCCGCAAACGAGGCGCGCATTGCTTCCGCATGGGAGGAGGCGGTCGCTGCATTTCTTCCCGCGAGGCAGGTGGCCGGGCATCCGGTGCTGCTGCGTTTCGCGCCGCAGATCCTCGCCGCGCTTGCCGCCGATGTCGGCCGTGCCGGCACCAGGCATACCGCTGCCGCGACCTGCGCCGCCGCGCTGGACGCACTGCGCCAGTCCTCGGGTTTCGACGTGGCGCAACTGAGCGCGGAATTTCTCGCGCTGCGCGCGGGCCTCATGCGGCTGTGGCTGCCTGCCGGCGATGCCGCCCAGCTGTGCGCGCTGAACGAGGCCATCGACCACGCGCTGGCCGCATCGATCGCCCACCATTCCGAGCGCATCGAGCGCGCGCGTTCGCTTTTCCTGGCGATGCTCGGCCACGACCTGCGCACGCCGCTGGGCGCCATCGATCTCGCCTGCCAGTACCTGGAGCGCACCGACGTGGCGCAGGAACGCAGGAACGAAGCGGTGGCGCGCATCAGCCGCTGCGCCGGCGCGATGAATGCGATGATCAAGGACATGCTGGAGTTCACCCGCTCGCGGCTGGGCAAGAGCATTCCCGTCGCGCCCAAGCCGGCGCATTGCGGCGCCATCTGCCACGGCGTGATGGAGGACGTGCGGGCAGCGCATCCGCGGCGCGAATTCGTGTATGAAGAATCGGGCGACCTGGCGTGCCGGGTGGATGCCGGCCGCCTGCACCAGGTGTTGTGGAACCTGTTGAACAATGCGGTGCAGAACTGCACCCCGGAAGCGCCGGTGACGCTGGCCGCGCACGGCGGCGCGGACGCGGTGCTGCTGCGCGTTACCCATCGCGGCGCCGCGGTCCCGGCCGACATCCTGGCGTCGATTTTTGATCCGGTCGCGCTGCTGGCGACGGCGGATGCCGATCACAGTCCGCCGGCAAACCTCAGCCTGGGCCTGTACATCGCGCGCGAAATCGTGCGCGCCCACGGCGGCGAGATCGGGGTAGCCCCCTCAGGCGCGGACCGTACCGTGTTTACCGTGCGCCTGCCGAAACCGGCGCGCGCGGACTGACGGCAGCGCCGTCCTGCGGCAAGTCCTTTTTACTTGTATTGGATCAAGGCCGCGCAATTTGCTTTCCGGCATCATTCGGCTTCCTTGCATCATCCTCCAACCGGCGCTGCGCCATGATCAAGAAAATCCGACTGGACCAGCTCAAGGTCGGCATGTACATCCAGGATTCCAATCGCGCATGGATGAGCCATCCATTTCCTGGAAAGCGGATGGCAGTCACCAGTGACCGGCAGCTTGAAAAGCTGGTGGCTGCCGGTATCCGCGAACTGTACATCGACACCGTCCGCCGCCTCGACCTGACGGCTGCGCCGACGGCCGGGCAGGCGCACGCCTTCGGTGCCCGCTCCACTAACTATATCCGGGCGCAGCAGGTCGACCTGTCGCGCCCGCCCGGCATGGGCCGCGGCGGCCGGATCCTGAGCCACGAATCGCCGGCGAAAATGGCGCGTGGCCCCGGCGCGTTTCATGAGCCTGCGTTGAACCCGACTTCGGGCCATCCTCCCGGCCACCCCTGAAGCGCCACCAGACACCATCCGGTGCCGGCTCGCCGCCGGTGCTTCCTGCGCATCCTGCGCCTCTCTTACTTGCACAACAAGAACATGCATACCAATCCGTCCCATTCCATCGCCGCGCCCTGCACGCCGCATCCGATCGTCGGCAGGCGCGTCGAGCTGCAACTCTTCACCACCCTGCGCTGCAATCTCAAGTGCACCTATTGCTCGGAAAGCGCGGTCGTCAATTCCCAGGGCAAGGTCAGCTATTCGCTCGATGCCCTCGACAACTTCATCCGCACCCACCTGAGCGAGCATGAAATCTACGTCACCTTCTACGGCGGCGAGCCGACGCTCAATGTGCAATACATGGAGCAGGTGATGCAGCGCTATCCGCATTTCCGCTACCAGCTGCAGACCAACGGCACGCTGCTGCACCGCCTGCCCGACCAGGTGCTGGCGAAGCTGTCGAACGTGCTGGTGTCGGTCGACGGCGGCGAGCGGATCACCGACGGTTTCCGCGGCAAGGGCGTGTACCGGCGCGTGCTTGGCCGCGTCGACGGCATCCGCGGCCGCCTGGGCGGTTCGCTTACCGCGCGCGTGACCTGGGGCAGCGAGGACACCAGCTTCGAGGAGCTCGACGAGCTGCTGCAATCCTTCGATTATGTGTACTGGCAGTTCGTGCAGAGCGACAGTGCCTATTCGGCGCAGGCGATGGAAAGGAAGCGCCGGGTGCTGGTGCGGCTGGTCGACCGTTTCTTTGCGAGCAAGGATGCCGTCTATCCCTTCATCCCGATCATGGGCATCGTGCGCAACAAGGTGCTGCCGTCGCGCGCGCTCGAGCTGTACGGCGGCCACAGCCAGTGCCGTGCGTCGACCCACATCCTGAACGTGCTGCCGGACGGTTCGATCTATCCCTGCCCGGACATGACCGACGACCCGGAAATGCAGCACGGCAGCGTGGTCGACAACTGGCTCAAGCGCAGCCCGCTGCAGCCGCATCCCGACATGCCCTGTCAGACCTGTACGGCCTACGCGTTCTGCCGTGGCAATTGCATGAAGAACCTGCATGTGGCCTACGTCAGGAAGGACGAGGCCTACCGCCGCCTGGTGGTGGAGCCGGTATGCGAGCTGGTGAAATTCCTCGGCGAGGAAATCGACCGGCGCGATCCGAAAGCATGGTTTGCGCAGGCGCCGCTGGCGGTGCGCAAGGAAGTCGCCGATTGCGAGGTGTACGAGTATGTGGAGGTGATGCCGTAGCATGCACCGGCGCATCGGGATTGATCCCTTTCATGCGCGCGCGCCGAAGCTGGATTAGACTGGAAAACATGCGGGGAGCAATCTGCATGTTTTCCAGGAAATACTGCACAGAGACACGAAAGGAGCGAGCATGCGTGCCTATATCGTCAAGACGCCCGACGGTTACCTGTACCCCTTCGCCGGCGATGTATCCCTTACCGACGACCAGGCGCTGGCGGGCCATTTCCTGAGCATCGAGGAAGCGCGCGAAATCGCCGAGAGCCGCGGCTACTACAACGGCGGCTTCAACATCATCCGCGTCGACGTGGAGCAGGACCAGCTCAACCGCCAGTAAAAAAACCGAACTCGCGCTCCTGACCGGTCTCTAAACGACTTGCGCCGACCTTGTCCCCGGCGCGCCGCCGATTCCTCATCGGCATCGTTTATGTCATGCGAAGGAAAGGAGCTCGCGATGAGAAGCACCAAGCCGAACCGCACAGCTGTGCAGTCTTCCGACCGCTTCGAAATGCAGCAGAAGCAGTCCGGCGACCAGCATATCCTGCCGGAAGACGAACCCATGGAAGATCCGCACCGTCCGCACCGCGTCAGCCGCGAGGACATGCAGAAGCTGCGTCCGGCCCAGCCCGAACCGGACGATCCCGCCACGCCGTAATCATCCCGCCTGCGGCGGCGCCTCCGGGACGGCGCTGCCCGGCATCGTTGCGGCCTGGGTCGGCTCGCTGCCCTGGCGCGCGCCCAGCACCATTTCCGTCATCCAGCCCATCAGGAGCGCGGTGTAGGAGCGCTGCCAGCGTTGCTCCGACAGCCCGTGGTCAGCGCCTTCGATCACCCGGTAGGTCAGGGAATGCGCCTGAACGCAGGCGTCTCGGTAGCTGCAGATCGCTTCATGCGGCACGGTGTCGTCGTTTTCCGATTCGATCAGCAGCACATCGCCCTTGAACGCGGCGCAGGCGCGCAATGCGCGGTTGGTTTCGGCCGGCACCAGGTTGCGGCGGTAGGATTCCAGGTCCTGTTCCTTGTGCAGCTGCCGCTTCGGCAGTTCCCAGCCATTGTCCATGTACAGCGCCGGCACCCGCAGCGCCAGCCACTTCACCGGGCGCAAGGTGGTAAGGATGGCCGCCAGGTAGCCGCCGTAGCTGCTGCCCACCACCGCGATCGCCGACGCATCCACCTCGCGGTGGCGCGCCAGCACGTCATAGGCGGCAAGCACGTCGTGCAGGTTGTTTTCGCGTGTGACGGTTTCCTGCTGCGGCCTGGTCTGCGCATGGCCGCGCAGGTCGAAAGTGAGGCAGACGCAGCCGAGCGCCGCCACTTCCCTTGCGCGTGCCAGGTACTGCTCCTGGCTGCCGCCCCAGCCGTGCACGAACAGCACGCCGGGCATGCGCGTGTCCGGCGTGACGATGGTGCCGGCGATGCGCTCGCCGTCCACCGCGATGTCGATACTGTCGTCATAGGTCGCCATAGTCTTCCAATCTCGCATATTTGGTGAGCGGTCCGATCCGTTCGTCGTTGCCCTGGAAATACACATCCGCATCCGGCGGCAGCGCGGGGTTCTCGCCGTAGATTTCCGCGGTCGACGCGCGCACCACCTGCAGCGCCGGATCGGCGCGGAAGGCGGCGAGTGCGGCCAGTTCCGCGCCGGTTGCGCCGCCGACGCGCCACGACTGCTCCAGCACGCCGGAGTGCCAGCGTCCGCTGTCGTCCGCGCCCTGCGCGATGTCATAGTTGCTGCGCGAAGCGATCATCCCGGAAAAGCAGGCCATGGCGGCCTCGTGATAGCGGCGCGCCTGAGCAATCGCGGTATGCACCCGGTCTTCCAGCGGCAGCTGCAGCAGGCGGTCGAACCCGCCGCGCACCACCACCAGGTCCGAGCCGCCGTACACCTCGGCTCCCTGGTTGTTGACCGTCAGGTGCTGCGTGCCGCAATAGGTCGCAAACAGTTCGCCGATACGAACCTGACCCACGCTGCGGGTCTCCGGTTCCACGAGATTGCACTCGAGCACAATTCCTTCACGCGCGAGCTGTTCATCGTCCAGAGCATCGAGTTCGTCGTCGAGCTGCGCCTGGTCGCGTACCACCGACTGGCCGAGCCCGCCGATCCCGCTCGGCTTTTTCACGCGGACGGCGCCGCGCTCGAGCAGCCGGATCCCGGCCCCGCGCGCGTCTGTCCGGGAAAATGCGGTAAAGCCGGGCAGCACCACGTTGCGCACGCACTGCGCGAAGTCCTCGGACCAGCCCGGCGGCGCGCTCGCGTCCGAATCAGGCAAGCCATGCGTGATGGTCTTGGTGGCGACGAACGGATACGGCACGACGCCGCCGAACAAATCCTGCTCGCCGCCGATGCCGAGGTCGCGCGCCTCCGGTTCCGACACCAGCGTGTCGTTCGGGACAAAATACAAAGGACGGTCATAGCGGCACGCGGGATCGAAATTCCCGCCGAACTCGTCGCTCCGCAGCCGGGCAATTCTTTTTGCCAGTTCCTGATGGGACGCCGTTTCATGAAGACAGCCGCCGGTCTTTTGCATGTAGACAACGACAATTGCAGAGGAAAACACATTTTGGAATGCGATACTCATGAGGGGCCTCCATGCAGCGCGCCGGGGGAATCACGGCTTCCGCGTGGCAAGCAAGAAGCACGCCTTGTCCCGGATATCAAGGTGTTTTGCGGAAAAATTTACTTGTTACATTGCCGCCACGCTTGCGCATTCCCGTTACGCGGCCTGCCGGATTTCCGCAAAAACGTTTAGGATGGTAATGCGTTTCTTTTACGAGACAGACGCAGCGCATCCTGTCGCCCATGAAGACCAGTTCCAATCTCACCGCCGCCCAGCTGAACGGCATTCTCGCGATTGCCGACGACGCGATCATTTCCGTCGACAGCATGCAGAGGATCATCCTGTTCAACCAGGGTGCCGAGCGCGTGTTCGGCTGGAAGGCGGAAGAAGTCCTCGGCAAGGAACTCACGAAGCTGCTGCCACCGCGCTATCACGCGGGGCATGACAAGCACATCGAGGAATTCGACCGATCCGGCAAGACGTCGCGCAAGATGGCGGAACGCCGGGCGATCTTCGCGATGCGCAAGGACGGCAGCGAATTCCCCGCGGAAGCGTCGATCTCCAAGCTCGAGGTCGACGGCACGACCATCCACACCGTGATCCTGCGCGACATTTCCGTGCGCAAGGCCTACGAGCGCGAACTGGAAATCGCCAAGGAAAGGGCGGAGTCGGCGATGCAGGCCAAGAGCATGTTCCTGGCCAACATGAGCCACGAAATCCGCACGCCGCTCAACGCGGTGATCGGCATGACCAGCCTGCTGCTCAACACCCGCGTCGATGACGAACAGCGCGATTACGCACAGACCATCCGCGCCAGCAGCGAAGTGCTGCTGACCATCATCAACGACATCCTCGACTACTCGAAGATCGAGGTCGGCAAGCTCGACATCGAACGCCAGCCTTTCGACCTGCGGCGCTGCATCGAGGAGTCGCTCGACCTGCTGTCGTCGAACGCGGGCGAGAAGAACATCAATCTCGCCTATTTCATCGACGACAGCGTGCCGGCGGCGCTGGTGGGCGACGTGACCCGACTGCGTCAGATCCTGGTCAACCTGCTGTCGAACTCGATCAAGTTCACCCACCGCGGCGAAGTGGTGGTGTCGGTCTCCGCCGAGCATATCGACGAGCAGCACTATGAGGTGCAGTTTTCGGTCAAGGACACCGGCATCGGCATTCCTGAAGACCGCCAGGCCGAACTGTTCCAGGTGTTTACCCAGGTCGATGCGTCCACCACGCGCAAGTACGGCGGCACCGGCCTCGGGCTGGCGATCAGCAAGCGGCTGGCCGAGGTCATGGGCGGGCGCATGTGGCTGGAAAGCGCCGTGGGTGAAGGATCGACCTTTCATTTCGCCATCGTGGCCGAAGCGTCGGGCTCGCAGCTGGCGCATACTTTCCTGCAGGAGCGTTCGTCCACGCTCGCCGGGCGCCGGGTCCTGATCGTCGACGACAACAGCACCAACCGCCGCATTCTGGTCAAGCAGGCGCTGCTGTGGGGCATGGTGCCGTCGGCGGCCGCTTCCGCGATCGAGGCGCTCGACCTGGTGCGGCACGGGCATGCGTTCGACGTCGGCATCCTCGACATGAGCATGCCGGAAATGGACGGCCTCGGACTCGCGCTGGAGATCCGCAAATACCGCGACGAGCATTCCCTGCCGCTGATCATGCTGACCTCGGTCGCGCACCGGCCGCGCGACGGGACGATGGCCATCATCAAGTTCGCCGCCTACCTGAACAAGCCGATCAAGCCGACCGCATTGTTCGACGCACTGCTGCATGCGATGCGCATCGAACCCTTGCAGGGGATTCCGCAGCGCCCGCGCGCGCACGGCGGCAAGCTGGCGGAAGCGCTGCCGCTGAAGATCCTGGTGGCGGAAGACAACACCGTCAACCAGAAAGTGGTGCAGCAGCTGCTCGCGCATCTCGGTTACCGCGCTGACGTCGTCGCCAACGGCGTCGAGGTGCTCGATGCGCTGGAACGGCAGAATTACGACGTCGTCCTGATGGATGTGCAGATGCCGGAGATGGACGGCCTGGAAGCGACGCGCCGGCTGCGCGCCCGCTTCGCCGAGCGCGGCCCGCGGGTGATTGCGATGACCGCCAACGCGATGCCGGGCGATCGCGAAAAATGCATCGATGCCGGCATGGACTCCTATGTCTCCAAGCCGGTGGAACTGGAAGACATCCGGATGGTGCTGACCGCGGTGGCCGGCATCAACCGGCCGGACCCGGAAGACGCGGCACCCGTCATCGACCGGCGCCGCATCGACCAGCTGCTCGAACTGCAGGACGAGAACAACCCGACGCTCGCGTCGGACATCATCCAGCTGTTCGTCAACGACTCGCCCAAGCATCTGCAGAATATCGGCGAGGCGCTCGCCTCCGGCAGCGCGGAAGACCTGGTGTCGGCGGCGCACCGCTTCCTGTCGAGCATCGAAAACCTCGGCGCGCAGCGCATGCGCAAGCATTGCATGGAGCTGGAACGGCTCGGGCGCGAACGATCGCTTGAGGGTGCGACGGCGCTGCTGGAGGCACTGCGCCGCGAATTCGACATCGCGCGCCAGCACCTGCTGTCGATCGTGCAGTCGGCATGACGCGCGCGGCATGCGGACCTGCTCCATGCCGCCGGCGGCCCGCGAGCGTGCCGACCCGGTCAGCACCGGACTAGCGCGGCTGTTCCAGAAGCCGCGGCCGGTTCTCCGAACTTTATTCCCGGCGGATCCCGATCACGTCGAAGCGCCACGCCGGATCCGGCGGCGTCACGCCTGCGCGTGACGGAAGCGCGCTTGCTGGGAAAACAGATTCCGCCCCTGCGCGCTCATCCCTGGAAATGCCGCAGGCCGTCGAGGTCGAGCACCGTGATGCCGCCGTATTCCAGCCGCACCAGGCCGGCCTCTTCCAGCACCCGCAGCGCGCCGTTGACGCGCTGGCGGGAGGCGCCCGCGAGGTAGCCGATCTCTTCCTGCGAGATCTTCAGTTGCGGACTGATGCCGGGATTGAGGTGCGGGTTGAACAGCGCCGCCAGGCAGCGCGCCAGGCGCGCGGTGGTGTCGAGCATGCGGTCGTATTCGACCAGCGAGATGAACATGCCGAGGCGCTCGTTGAGCAGGGTCATCACGAAGCGGTTGAAGCCGATGCTGTTGTCCAGCAGCCAGTGGAAGGTCGCGCGCGGCATCAGCGCCAGGCGCGTGTCGCGCAGCGCGATCACGTCGTACTGGCGCGGCGTGTCCTTGAGCAGCGAACCCTCGCCGAACCAGGCGCCGCCGAGCACGCCGGTGAAGGTGATGATCTTGCCCTGCGGGGACACGCTGCTCATCTTCAGCAGGCCGTCGATCGCGCCGACCCAGTATTCGACCGGCTCGCCCTTGCGGCAGGCATAGCCGCCGGCGGGAACGAGGCGTTCGGCGACATCGGCTTCGACGCGCGCCATCTGTTCGGCGCTGAGCGACTGGGCCCAGGCGGCCTTGCGTAGTGCGTCGAGGAGGGGAGGCGATTGCGTTGTCATGGCATGTTAGGGCAGATCGGTGCACGCCGATCATAAACGCTTCGCGCAAAGCTTGCCAGCGCGCGCGGCGCCCCCGCCCGCGCGGCTGCGGAATTGCTGGGATAATACCGGCGCAATCACGCATGCCTGACACCACCCGCCATGAATACCGGAGTTCTCTACGCCGCCACCGCCTATGCGATATGGGGCATCTTCCCGCTGTACTTCAAGTCGCTGCAGGCGGTCCCGCCGCTGGACATCCTGCTGCACCGCATGGTGTGGTCGCTGGTGTTCGTGGTGATCGTGCTGGCGGTGCGGCGGCAGTGGGCGTGGCTCGGCGAGGTGCTGCGCAAGCCGAAGGTGCTGGCCGGCTTTGCCGCCAGCGCGGTCCTTTTGTCGAGCAACTGGTTCATCTATATCTGGGCAGTGAACAACGGCCATGTGGTGGACTCCAGCCTCGGCTATTTCATCAATCCGCTGTTCAACGTGCTGCTGGGCTACCTGATCCTGCGCGAACGTCTGCGGCCGCTGCAGTGGGCCGCGGTTGCGCTGGCTGCGGCCGGCGTCTTGTGGCTCACATGGCAGGGCGGCAGCCTGCCCTGGATCGCGCTGCTGCTGGCGACGACCTTCGGCCTGTACGGCCTGCTGCGCAAGACCGCCGCGCTGGGCGCGCTGGAAGGCCTGGCGCTGGAGACCCTGCTGCTGTTTCCGCTGGCGTTCGGCTATCTGCTGGTGCAGACGCTGGACGGGCACAACGCCTTCCTTGATGCATCCCCCGGCACCCAGGCGCTGCTGGCTGCGGCCGGCCCGATCACCGCCATTCCGCTGCTGCTGTTCGCTTCCGGTGCGCGCCGCATCCCGCTGTCGCTGCTCGGCCTGCTGCAGTACATCGGGCCGTCGCTGCAACTCTTGCTCGGCGTGTGGCTGTACCATGAACCGTTCGGCGGCGCCCGGCTGGCCGGATTCGCGCTGATCTGGAGCGCGCTCGCGGTGTATTCGATGGAAGGCTTGTGGCGGAACTGGAAGGCGAGGCAGGGGGCGGCGTAGCGGAATCCGCTACCGGGCCGGCAGCCGCGCGCGATCAGACGCTTATCGGCCCTCCAGCGCCGTTCCAATAAAAAAGCCGGTCCGAAGACCGGCTTTTCCGTATGGAGCGTAACGGCGATCAGAAGCGATAGCCGAGGCCGACGCCGACCAGCACCGGGTCCACCTTGACCGTGCTGACCTTCGCGCCGCTGACGAACACGTCGCTGCGGATCTGCACTTTCTTGACGTCGAGGTTGATCGACCAGTTCTTGTCGAGCTTGAAGTCCACGCCGGCTTGCAGCGCGAAGCCGAAGCTGTTGTTCTCCAGGTCGCCCAGGCCGTTGAGCAGCTTCACGCTGCCGATACGGGTGAAGTTCACGCCGGCGCCGACGTACGGGCTGATCTGCGCGGCCGGGGTGAAGTGGTACTGCAGCGTCAGCGTCGGCGGCAGGTGCTTGAAGGTGCCGATGTTGGTGCCGGACAGGTAGACCTTGTGCTTTTGCGGGTAGGTCAGGATCAGTTCCGCGGCCAGGTTCGGCGTGAAGAAGTAGGAAATGTCGACTTCCGGGATGGTCTTGTTGCTGACCGTGATCTGGTTTGCCGCGCCGACGCCGCCGACCGGGTCGGACTTGTCAGCCGGGTCGATGTTCACGATGCGGGCACGGACTTGCCACGGGCTTTGCTGGGCCATTGCCTGGGAGGCGAGGCCGAGGGCGGCGAGGGCGAGGATCATAGCGGTTTTTTTCATGTTTTCCCCTTGAAGGTTGGCTTGTGTAAGTACCGTGGGGCACTGTATTCCTGCAGAGCAGCAAAAACGTTGATGCAGATCAATAAAAACCATTTCATAAGTAGGGCGATTATATTGCCTCTATGTTAACTCCCGGAGGGCTATGCCAGGACCGCGTGGATGGCCCGGCGGACGCCCACGTGCGGGCCCGATCGGGTATCCTTGCACACTCTCCTTTTCATCCGCTTCATTTCAGTATTCCTATGGCTCAATACGTGTACACCATGAACCGCGTGGGCAAGATCGTCCCGCCCAAGCGCCAGATCCTCAAAGACATCTCGCTGTCCTTCTTCCCCGGCGCCAAGATCGGCGTGCTCGGCCTGAACGGCTCGGGCAAGTCCACGCTGCTCAAGATCATGGCGGGGATCGACAAGGACATTGAAGGCGAAGCGGTTCCGATGCCGGGGCTGAACATCGGCTACCTGCCGCAGGAGCCGCAGCTCGATCCGGCCAAGGACGTGCTGGGCAACATCATGGAGGCGGTGGGCGAGACCAAGGCGCTGCTCGACCGCTTCGACGAGGTCTCGGCCAAGTTCGCCGAGGAGCTGTCCGACGACGAGATGAACGACCTGATCGCCGAACAGGGCGAGCTGCAGGAAAAGATCGACCATCTCGACGCCTGGGACCTGCAGCGCAAGGTCGAGATCGCCATGGACGCGCTGCGCTGCCCGGCGGCCGATGCCGACGTGACCACCCTGTCGGGCGGCGAGCGCCGCCGCGTCGCCCTGTGCCGCCTGCTGCTGTCGCGCCCCGACATGCTGCTGCTGGACGAGCCCACCAACCACCTGGACGCCGAATCGGTGGCCTGGCTCG
>NZ_DASPLS010000053.1:0-12375 GCF_035627455.1 Noviherbaspirillum sp. | reverse complement strand
CGGATGCCATCGTACGAGACGATTTCCCCCCAGCATTTCCTACTTCCAACGCAAGGAGACGAACATCATGAAGCACCGGCAGAATGAGCTGAGACGCGAGGATATTCTGGAACTCGCGCACCAGGCGAAGCTGATGATCGCGGACGGCGGCGTTTTCTATATGAACGACATGGCGACCGACAAGGAACTGCTGACCTTTGCCCGCCTGCTGGAAGCAAAATGCCAGCACGAGGAGCAGCAAGGGTCTAGCCTGAACCCGAGCGCTCCGATCCCTTGTCGATTTCGTTGAGTTCGACGAGCGCGACGACGAAGACACCGAGCACCAGTGCCGCCGTCGTTAATGCCAGCAACAGTATGATTGCCGAGACCATGTTCCCCCCTTTGGGACGCGCAATACGATAAGGCATTAAAGCACTGCCATTCCTGTAGGAACTTGCGGTTTCTCAACGGCTAGTTGCAGATGGTCACTAGAAGTCTCGGTCAACAGTGGCCGTAGCTCGCCCTATCATCGCGATAGAAAAAATCTCGCCTTTTTTCTTTTGTCCGGGGCAACCAAACCTCCTTCCCCCTGTCCTAATCCTTCTGACCAGAAACGTTGCGCGGCACAAGGACACCGACTCCCAGGCACGCGCGCTTCCATATTTAAGATAAGGACGAACGAATGCCAAGATGTTCCAAGGTCTTTGAAGCCTTCAACAGCGCGTATACCGGTGCCGTGCTGATGGTGCTGCTCGCGTTTGCCAGCGTCGCCGCCGTCGTGTTCAAGCCGCTCGCGCTGCGCGACGCGAACCCGGTGGTGCACTCGCAAGACATTTCCGAAATCACCCGCCTGGCTGCCAGCCCTTCCCGCCTCGAATACCTGCTGGTAGCGCAGCCGCTGTCGGACTTCCCTCGCTATGTATTCAAGTACAAGGACACCGCGGAAATCCATGTGGTCAAGGTGCCGAGCACCTCGCATGCGAACCTCGAGCGCGAAGTCCTGCTGAAGAACGGCATCCCCTACGCGATCGCGAAAGCGGAATATCTGGATGCGCACAAGGAAATCCTCCAGGATGAGGAAACCAAGGCCAGTGCATGGGCGGAAGCGGGCAACTTTCTCGCCCGCAACGCCGTCGGCCTGTTGATGCTGGTCCTGCTGTTCGTGGTGCTGCGCAAGGCGGTGCCCGGCCTGGGGATGGGCGGCAGCGCTTCTGTCGTCAAACCGGAAAACCTGAAGGGCAGCATGGACGACCTGATCGGGATGGAAGACATCAAGCAGGAAGTCGCCCACCTGGAAGAGATGATCCGCAACCGCGACCTGTACCGTTCGCACAATATCGACAAGCCGTTCAACGTGATGCTGACCGGGCCGGCCGGCACCGGCAAGACCAAGCTTGCCGGCTATCTTGCGAAGAAGCTGGACATTCCGCTGATCCAGGCGTCCGGCTCCGGCCTCGAGTCCGGCCTGGTCGGCGGCGGCTCGAAGGCGCTCAACGCGATCCACAAGAAGGCCTGCTCGATGGAGCGCTGCATCATCTTCCTGGATGAGGCGCAGAGCCTGTTCATGCCGCGCGGCCGCGGCGACAAGAAGTGGGATGACGATACCGCCAACACCCTGCTCTCCCTGCTCGACGGCATCAAGAGCGACAAGGGCGCCGGCGTGATCTGGGTGGTCGCCTCCAACTTCAACGACGCCACCACGCAGATGGACGAAGCGATGCTGCGCCGCTTCGCGGTGAAGATCAATTTCCGCCTGCCGAACAAGGCCGAGCGGCGCGAACTGCTCAACGTGTTCCTTGCGAAGAAGGACCCGTCCTGCATCGACTGGGCGAACCTGAACCTCGACTATTGCGCCGAAATCACCGCCAACCTCAGCCCGGCGCTGCTGGAAACCGTGGTCGACCGCGCCAGCATGATCGCGATCCAGGAAAAGATCCTGATCACCACCGACGTGATGTTCCGCGCGTTCGAGCGTTCCACCATCGGCCTGACCGATCGTGCGACCACCGCCGAACAGGACAAGAAGCGCGAGCGGGTGGCGCTGCACGAACTGGGCCACTTCTTCATGCAGATCGATCCGCTGCTGCGTGCGGGCATGTCCTGGGACGAAGTGAAAGCGAAGTCGCCGCTGCTCAAGATCAGCACCGAGTCGGTGTCCAAGGTCGGCGCGCTCGGCTACGTGCTGTCGTCGTCGGAGGACGTGTCGCTGCAGACGCTGGAGGAAATGGAACAGGACGTGATCCAGCTTTACGGCGGCGTCGCGGCCGAGGAACTGTTCTACGGCGCGCGCGGCATCTCGACCGGCAGCCAGAACGACATCCAGAAGATCACTGCGAAACTCGACCTGATGGTCAACCAGTTGTCCATGTATTCCCGCTCCAAGGTGGATTACACGCAGTTCAAGCGCGAAGGCGCGAGCGAGGAAGCGATGCGCCAGGTGGAGGCCAAGGCGGATGAGCTCTACACGTGCACGCTGGAAGCAATGAAGCAATACAAGGACATCATGTGGTCGCTCAAGGATACCTTGCTGGAGCGCTATGTCCTGTCCAAGGACGAGGTTTTCGAGCTGCTGGCCGGGATGACCGCGCTGCAATCGAAAGCGGCCTGAGCTTCCAATCCCCCTCCTCCAAACGCCCCGGCATTTGCCGGGGCGTTTTTACGTTTGCTTTCGTGTTGTCCGCTTTCACGTCCGCTTCCAGGAATCGGGAAAAAACACGTCCCGTTTCCGGGAGGCTGCTCCTTGCCGGCCGCGGCAAACCCTGCGCCGGCGCGGTTTTTCCATTGCTGGCCCGGAAGATGCTTCGTTGAAATCCGACTCTGACAGGCGGCAGATCTCTGTCGTCTTTTTACCTGCAAGGACAACACCATAATGAAACCGATATCCGCCCTGTTCGCCCTGGCTGCGCTGCTCGCGTCCGTTTCCGCCCATGCCGCGCCGCCTGCCGGACATCCGTCCCCGGCCGCCGCCGCTGACATGATGCAGCTCCCGCACGGCAGCGCGGATGCCGACCTGACGCAAAAAGGCAAAGTCGTCAGCGTGATCGATGCCAACGAATACACCTACATCGAAGTCCTGCAGGGGAAAAATACCTTGTGGATCGCCGCCCCCAAGATCGAGGTGAAGAAGAACAGCATGATCCGGTTCGAAGACGGTGCGGTGATGACGAATTTCCGCAGCAAGCTGCTCAACCGGACGTTTCCGAGCGTGATGTTCGTCAACCGGGTGGTCGCGGCGAACGATAAGCAGTAAGGGGCTTGCCGCGCCGCACAGCTTGCGGCCGTCGCTCCCGCGCGGGCGGGAGCCCCTGATCCGCTCACCTCAAACAGCCGCGTGGGCACGGGATGGGCTCCCGCCTGTGCGGGAGCGTCGGTGCTTTACGCGCCGGGAAGCACGGCTTCCGGCACCTCCGCCTCAAACCGGTCCCGCATCTCCTGCGCCACCGGCATCAGTCCTTCGATCGACAGATCCTGGAGCCGGATCTGCGGCGACTTGTCGATCTCTGGGTAATTGCGCAGGATGGAACGGCGGTAAGTCGGATCGTAGTGGTTGCGCATCAGGCGCTCGAACAATTCCGGCACTTGCCGGGCGTCGGCCAGCTGCTCCCATGCGGTGAATTCTTCGCCTCCGATCAGCGGCCGCAAGAAGCGCAGCCGGTCGATCAGCGAGGTCGGATCGGTTTCGAAATGCGCGTAGTCCTCCCGCAGCAGTTGCACGCGCTGCGGCATCGGCGCGTCCACCGCGATCGTCATGCCGGCGCGCATGCTTGTCAGAAGCGCATCGGGCAGCTGCACCCGGCCGATCTTCTTGCTCTCCGACTCTACCCACACCGGCCGTTGCCGATCGAATTCCGACAGCCGGCGCAACAGCAGGCTGTCGAACATCTTCTGGGACGGCTGCTCTCGTCCCGGCACCGCACCGATGATCGAGCCGCGGTGTGTGGCAATCCCCTCGAGGTCGAGCACCTGCGCGCCTGCCTGGTGCAGCGCGCCGAGCAGGCGCGTCTTGCCGCAGCCGGTGGGCCCGCTGACAACGATGTAACGGAAATTGCTGGGCGCGACGGCAAGCTGCTCGTTGACCCAGCGCCGGTAGGCCTTCCAGCCGCCCTTGAGCTTTTCCACCCGGTAGCCGATGGTATCGAGCACGTCGAACCAGACCTTGCTGCGCTTGCCGCCTCGGAAGCAGTACACCAGGATGCGGCTTCGCGCGGGATAGCGGGAGATCGTATGTTCGATATGGCGCGCGACATTCAGCAGCGAATAGCGGGCGCCGAGCTGGTAGGCGGCGAGCGGGTCGCTGCGATGCAGCGTGCCGACTTCGGCGAACTCGGCGTTGTCGACGACCGGCAGGTTGATTGCGCCGGGAATGTGATCTTCCTCGTACTCGCGCGGGCTGCGCGCATCGATGATCAGGTCATAGGTGTGGAAATCTTGCATCCGGCTATTGTACGGCGCGGAAGGGGGATGGACCAGCCCGCCGCGTCCCGGCCCCCCTCGCGCGAAAGAGCGCCTTCCGCGCGCAGCTTGAATGCTCCCCGCACCTTTTTGCGGCAGCAAATGATCGACTCAGGGCTTGACCGGAATCTTGCCGACCGCGCCCTTGTTGATTCCCAATGCACACCCCGTCCATGTGACGAAAGCCGGATTCCGGAGTATTCTTCCCCCCGCGCGCCGGGCAGCCTGCCCAGCCACCCGACAAATCCGCACGCCTCTGCCCCTATCATGAACAAACCTGCTGAAACTTCCCTCCGGCTCACTTCCTTTTCCCATGGCGGCGGCTGCGGCTGCAAGATCGCTCCCGGCGTGCTGGCTGACATCCTCCGGCGCTCATCCGGCTTTCCGGTGCCGAAGGAACTGATGGTCGGAATTGAAACCTCGGACGACGCCGCGGTGTACCGCCTGAACGACGAACAGGCGCTGATCGCCACCACCGACTTCTTCATGCCCATCGTCGACGATCCCTACGATTTCGGCCGGATCGCCGCCACCAACGCGATTTCTGACGTGTATGCGATGGGCGGCACACCGATCATGGCGCTGGCGCTGGTCGCGATGCCGATCGGCCAGCTTCCGGTCGAGGTCATAGGCCGCATCATCCAGGGCGGCGAGTCGATCTGCGCGGAAGCCGGCATTCCGATCGCCGGCGGCCACACCATCGACTCTGTGGAGCCGATCTACGGCCTGGTCGTCATGGGTCTGGTCCATCCGGACAAGGTCAAGCGCAATGCGGATGCGAAGCCGGGCGACAAGCTGGTCCTGGGCAAGCCGCTCGGCGTCGGCATTCTGTCGGCCGCACTGAAGAAGAACGCGCTCAACGATGCCGGCTACCGCGCGATGATCGACAACACCACGAAGCTGAACAAGCCCGGCAAGTCGCTGTCCGCAATGCCCGGCGTGCATGCGCTGACCGATGTCACCGGCTTCGGCCTGCTCGGCCATGCGCTCGAACTGGCGCGCGGTGCAAAGGTCGCGGTGCGGCTGGAGATGGCGAAGATTCCCCTCCTGCCAGGCGTCGCAGAGCTGGCCGGCCGCGGTTTCGTGACCGGTGCATCGGCACGCAACTGGGCAGGGTATGGCGAGGATGTGAAGCTCGCGTCGCATATTGCGCCGGTACAACAGGCCCTGCTGACCGATCCTCAGACCTCGGGCGGTCTGCTGGTCTCGTGCGACGAGGCTGCCGTCCCCGAGGTTCTCGCGCTGTTCCATAACGAAGGATTCATGGAAGCTGCGGTAATCGGGGAAATCCGCGCTGGTTCTGCGGCGGTGGAAGTTAATTGAAATTAATTGCCGAACAATACAGCCTGATACTCTTTATTTCCTTTAGGAAATTTAATCCTGCTTAAAGTGTGGCAAAAACAGAACTATTGGTTTTCTAACACGTTAACCGTCAGGCGTCATTTCCATTGAGCTAGTACAATTGACGTATATCAAGCTCATTAAAACTTTTCTGTCGGGCAATGTTTCTTCGTTGAACAGCGTGCCAGACAGGAGCGCCCGCAGGTTCAGTGGACCGGCGGGCATTTGCGCCAGCCCCGGAAATGACAAAGCGCCCCCAAACCATACGCCCGACGTCCACTCCCCTCCCCAAGCGTCGGCGCCGGCCGCTCGCACTCGAACCCCGGGTCCTGTTTGACGGTGTCGCGCTGCACGATGCCAGCGCGGCCGAGGCGCACAGCGACACGCACGAGGCGCAGGAATCTTTCGCGCAGCATGTAGAAGTCGCAGCGCTCGGCGCCCCCGACGCAGCGCGCTCGGCGCGCGAAATCCTGTTTGTCGATCCCGCGGTCCCCGACCTGGAGGTGCTGCTTGCCGGCGTTCGTGACGATGTGTTGGTCGTCCGCCTCGATCCACAGCAGGATCCTTTCGAGCAGATCGGAAACGCGCTCGAGCAGAATCCCGGCGTAGGCGCGATGCACCTGGTTTCGCACGGCGGCCCGGGATTCCTGACCCTCGGCGGGCACAGCATTACCATCGCCGACCTCGACGCCCGCGCCCCTGCCCTCTCGGCGTGGCGCGCGTCGCTGGCGGAAGGCGCCGACCTGCTGATCTATGGCTGCGACGTCGCTGCCGGCGATGCCGGACAGCAGTTCGTCGCGCGGCTCGCCGCAATCACGGGCACCGACGTTGCCGCCTCGCGCGACGCCACCGGCGGTGCCGCGGCCGGCGGCGACTGGCAACTGGAAGCCGCGGTCGGCACGATCGAGGCGGGCAGCGTCTTCACGGCCGAAGGCGCCGCCGCGTACCAGGCGCGGCTATCCACGATCAGCCTCAGCGGCAATTCGAACTGGGTTCCGGTACTGAGCGGCACGAAATTCGACCCGGACAACGACACCCAGTCGAACGCAGCCGACACCGATCTGATCGGCGACGACACGCACCCGATGCTGTACGCCGCCTACGACGACGGCGGCACGCCGAACAGCACCGCGGACGACACGATGGCATTCCGCCTGCGCATCGATAATCCGACCAGCCCGACCTACTTCGGCGGCGTCGCGCTGATCGGCATGGATGCGAACCTGGACGGCAAGATCGATCTCTTTTTCGCGGTCGACGGACGCAACAACGGCCAGGCGGTCCGTTTATTCGATCCGGGAACCAGCGCCAATGTTTCGCCCAATACCACCAGCACCTCGCCACTGCCGGTCGGCTGGATTGCAAGCAACGGCGTCTATTCGTTCAACACCAGCAACTACTCGGTGAACGCGGTGTCGGCCGGCACCGATCCGCACTGGAGCGGCAACAGCGACCTCAGCAATGACGGCAAGACTGACGTGTTCGTCAGCTTCAAGATTCCGTTCACCGATATCGCGACCGTGCTGTCCAAGCCCTCGCCGGCCAACCGCAGCGGTGTCGCCGGGCCGCGCGGCACGGCCGGCATCAGCGGCTTCACCAAGGACACGATGGTGCGCTACGTGGCGATGACGCAGACGCAGACCGGCCCGATCAACGGCGACATCGGCGGCGTCGGCTCGAACTACGACAAGAACGCGAGCTTCACGTCGCTCGGCGCCTATTCCGGCACGATGTCGCCGTCCAATCCCCTGCCTTCCATCACGATGCTGACCGTCAGCGAGCCGGTCGACAGCGACGGCACGTTGAATGCGTCCGAAGACGATGCGACCGCGATCTACGTCGCATCCGACCTCGCCGACCACAGCAAGACCTTTACCGTGACGGTGACCGACAGCGCGAACAATACGGTGTCCGGCACCGCCAGTTACGACGCCGTCAGCGGCAAGTGGAAGATGGTGGCCGACCTGAGCACGCTCAACGACGGAACGCTCACCATCACAGCCACCTACGATCCGGACAATGACGCCGCAACGCTGAACAGCGTGTCGGATACCGCGACCGTGCTGCACGACAAGACCGCTCCGGCGATTGCGATCGACCAGCTGGCCAGCGCCACCAGCGGTACGCCGACCGTAAGCGGCACCACCGACCTGCCCGCCGGCGCCTTCGTCACCATCACCTTCGATGCCGACAACGACAGCGCCACGGCAAACCTGGTTTACCGGGCGCTGGTGGTGGCCGGAACCGGCGGAGTGAATACCTGGAGCATCAACACCCAGACGGCAACGCCGGTATCCGGCACCCTCCCCGCGGGCGGCCTCTCCAGCTACACGAAGATCAGCGCCACCGCGCAGGATGCGGCCGGCAATTCCGCCACCGCAACCGCCCTCAACCGGCCGACCGTCAACACGCAGTCCACCAACAGCACGACGCCCACGATCACCGGCACCTGGACGAAGACCGCCGGCGACACCCTTACCGTGACGGTCAGCGGCGCGACCTACAGCCTGACGCCGACCGGGAACAGCTGGAGCCTGAACCTGGCGACGGCAACGCCTACCAGCGGCAGCCTGACCCCGCTTGCGGGCGGCAACAGCTACAGCGTGATCGCGACCGTGGCGCGTGCCGGCATGACCTCGGTGAGCGACACCACCGACAGCGAGCTGACGATCACGAACGCGCCGGTGGCCGCGGTCGACATCACCGGCGGCGCCAGCGCCAGCGGCAGCGACACGACGCCGACCATCAGCGGCACGTCGGCGAATGCAGGCGGTTTCGTGCTGGTACGGCTGGATCCGAACAATGACGGCAACCTTTCCGACGCGGTGACCTACTCGGTCACGCCCGACGGCAGCGGCAACTGGACGCTCGATACCGGCACAGCGACGCCGCTCTCGGGCATCGTCCCGGTCGGCGGCTTCACGGGGAACGTCGGCGTCATGGCCACGAATGCGACCGGAACCGTCTCCGACACGCAGACGCTGACGATCTCGACGCCGTCGGTCACCGTCGGCAGCATCACCAGCACGGCCACGACGGATGGCTTCGGCGTAGTCAGCAATACCGGCGGCGGCGCCAGCTGGCTCAATGTCACGGAAGACAACGCGGTCACGATCAGCGGCACCGCAACGACCGGGTACACAGTCAATGTCGTCGTGTCTGATGCCAACGGCAACTCGGTGGCGGCAAGCGGCATCGCGGTGAATAACGGCACATGGTCGGCGACCGGATTGAACCTGTCGAACCTGGACAACGGCACGCTGACGGTGACGGCGACGCTGTCGGGGACCGCCATCAGTGCCAGCAACACCAGCGTCACGCACGACAAGAGCGCGCCCCAGATTTTCAACACTACCCAGTCGGTCATCGAGAAGAATTCCGGTGTGACGATCAAGGGTACAAGCGAATTGCTCAACACGCCTCTCACCGTCTCGCTGTATTCCGACGCCGGTTACACCACTGCCCTCGCAAGCTATACACCCACGACCAGTGCTACGACGGGAGAATGGAGTACCACGACAAACGTCTCGCTGGGCAATATCAATACTGTCTACATCCGGGTTCGTCCGACCTCCACCACCACGGATAGCGCCGGCAACATCGTGCAAGTGGTCGATTCATCCCGGGCCGTCAGCCAGAGCAGCGGCAACTCCGACAAGACGATCAATGTCAAGGCGGTCACCGGCGACAACCAAATCGATGTCAGCGAAATCGGCAGCGGCATCACGATTTCCGGTGAAACGAATGTCACGTCGAGCACCGTGACGGTGACGATCACCGACGGCACGACGACCTTAACCAAGACGGCCACAAGCGGATCAACCTATTCGGCGGGCACCAACAACTGGTCCGTATCTCTCACCAAGGCGGAAGTCCAATCGCTGAAGAACGGACAGATCCAGGTCACCGGCAGCGTCGTGGATACATCAAAGACTGTAAGTGTGACGGATGTCGAACTTGCGACCCTGTCCCTGCCGACGCCGCTGATCACGATCACCGACAACATCCCCGGCACCGCCGCGGGGGACGTCACATTTACCTTCACCTTCAGCGAAGACATGGTGGCGGAAGGCACCGACGCGGCGAAGTCCTTCACGGCATCGGACATCACAGTGACCAACGGCACCAAGGGGACATTCACCAAGATCGGTCCGTCGGTCTACACCCTCGTCGTCACGCCAACTGCGGGATCGACCGGCAGCGTTACTGTCAGCATCGCCGGCGCGGAAGCCTATGGCATCAACAGCGGTCGAGGGAATGCGGCGGCAACCGGAAGCCAGGCCTACAACACGACCGATCCAACCGCCGGCACTCCGCCCGCATTGACGATCGACGCCTCCGCCCTCGACGCCGACAGCACGCCCCTGATCACCGGCACCACCAGCCTGCCCGCCGGCACGCCGATCGTCGTCACCATCGACCCCGACAACGATGCGTCGACGAACAACAGCCTGACCTACTCCGCCACCGTGCAATCCGGCGGCGGCTGGAGCCTGGACCTCGGCACCGCGACACCCACCTCGGGCACGCTGCCCTCGTCCGGGCTTTACACCTGGGCGAAGATCACTGCCACCGGCACCAATGCGTTCGGCTACAGCACGACGGTGACGGCGCTGGACAGGCCCAACGTCAACCGGCTGACCACGAACGACACCACGCCGACACTCACCGGCACCTGGACCAACATCGCGGGCGATGCCTTGTCCGTGACCGTCGGCGGCACCACTTATACGACATCGAACGGGCTGGTTGTGTCCGGGAATACCTGGTCGCTCACCACTGCTGCCCTCACGGCGGGCACGAAGGAAGTGCAGGCCACGACCACGCGCGGCGCAAGCTCGGTGACCGACAGCAGCAGCAACGAACTGGTGATCGACACCACGGCCCCGACCGTCGCCATCACCTCGCCGTCCACGACAAGGGATACCACGCCGGTCATTTCCGGCACCACCGACCTGCCCGCCGGCTCGTCGATGAGCATCACCATCGATCCGGACAACGACCCGGGAACAAACAATAGCGTCAGCTACATCGTGATCGTGAAGGATGGCGGCGGCACCAATACCTGGAGCGTGGACACTGGCAGCGCGACGCCGTCCGCAGGCAGCTTCCCGTCCGGCGGGCTGGCCGGCACGGTCGGCGTCACCGCGACCGGCACCGACACCGCCGGCAACACGACAAGCGCGAGCCAAACCCTCAACGTCGACATCATCCCGCCGGTGATTTCGATCACCTCCAATGCGAAGACGCCGTCCACCACGCCGGTCATCACCGGCACCACGGATCTCGCTGCAGGCAGCACGATCACCCTGGTAATCGACCCGGACAATGTCGCCGGCGGCCCGACCTACACCTACACCGCCACGGTCCAGGCCGGCGGCAGCTGGAGCGTCGACACGGCATCAGCGATCCCGGCCGAGTCCGCGGGCGCCGTCACCTACACCAGCGGCAACACGCTCGGCCTGAGCGCTACGGCAACCGATAGCGTCGGCAACAGCGGCACCGCGAATAAGGCAGTGCAAATCACCACAGCGCCGACGGTGACGGTCGCCACGCCGATCGACGGAGAATCCGGTCAGAATGGCGACGGCACGCTGACGGCCTCTGAAGACAACGGCGTCGTCATCAAGGGCAGCACGACCGCGCCGGCAGGCAGCAGACTGACCGTAACCCTGACTGACGGAACGATCACCATCAGCGATACGGCGACTGTTGCCAATGATGGAACCTGGCAGCTCGATGCGCTGAACCTGAGCGGCATGGCCAATGGCGTGATTGCCGTCACCGCCACCTACATCGACGGCAGCGGCGACAGCTACAGCGGCTCCGCGTCGGTGTTGCATGACAAGGCTTCGGGCGGCGGCGTGTCGATCGACAGCATCACGAGCGACACGGGCGTGCTCGCCGACTTCATCACCAGCGACGCGACCCTGCTGTTCAAGGGCAGCGCCAGCGCCAATGCCAGCGTGACAGTCACTCTCAGGAATGCCGCTTCGGCTCAGGTATTTTCCACGACCGTCACCGCAGACAGCGGCGGCAACTGGAGCTACGATTACCAGGCTACCTCGCTCGCATCGGGCTCCTACACGCTGACCGCAAGCAGCGGCGGCCCGACTGCCAGCCAGGCGATCGTGATCGATGCAAGCGCACCCGCAGGGCCGGTGACGGTGACGACACTTAACACCAGCGACACTACGCCTGCCATCACCGGCACGGCGACGGTCGCGGCGGGTGAAACCTTCCAGGTGACGGTCAATGGGAAGACGTATACCTCCGGCGACGGCAACCTCGCCCTTTCCGGGAACAACTGGACCCTGAACATCCCGCCGGCGGACGTCCTGCCGATCGGAACCTATGAAGTCACCGCGACCATTTCCGATGTTGCGGGCAATATCCTTTCCGACACCACGAACAATGAATTGGCCATTGCCAGCGACAGCACCGCGCCGGCAGCGCCGTCGGTCGACCTGCTGGCCACATCCGACAGCGGTACCAGCGACGCCGACGACAAGACCAGCGACACCACGCCGACCATCCGCGTCTCCCTGAACGGCAGCGGCGCTGCCGCGCCGGTGGCCGGCGACGTGGTCAAGCTGTACGAAG
>NZ_DASPLS010000052.1:0-41125 GCF_035627455.1 Noviherbaspirillum sp. | reverse complement strand
GCCCCCACCGTGGTGTACGAACTGCTGCTAAAGACCGGCGAAGTCACGCAGATTGAAAATCCATCTCGCCTGCCCGAGCCTTCGCGCATCGAGGAAATCCGCGAGCCCATCATTACCGTCAACCTGCTGATGCCGCAGGATTATGTCGGCCCGGTCATGACGCTTTGCAACAACAAGCGCGGCTTGCAACGGAATATGCAGTACATGGGGCGTCAGGTCATGCTGAGCTATGAGATGCCGCTCAATGAGGTGGTGCTCGATTTCTTCGACAAGCTGAAATCGGTGTCGCGCGGTTATGCTTCCATGGATTACGAGTTCCTGGAGTTTCGCGCAGCCGACCTGGTGAAGCTCGACATCATGGTGAACGGTGAACGCGTGGATGCGCTGTCGCTGATCGTGCATCGCGCCAACAGTCAATACCGCGGACGCGAGCTTGCGGCCAAGATGCGCGAGCTGATTCCGCGCCAGATGTTCGATGTGGCCATCCAGGCGGCGATCGGCTCGAACATCATCGCGCGCGAAAACGTCAAGGCCATGCGCAAGAACGTGCTGGCAAAATGCTATGGCGGCGACATCTCGCGCAAGCGCAAGCTGCTGGAGAAGCAGAAGGCGGGCAAGAAGCGCATGAAGCAGGTGGGTTCGGTGGAGGTGCCCCAAGAGGCATTCCTGGCGATTTTACAAGTGGAAGATAAATGAGTTTGCAAGCGATACTCGGCAATTTTGCATTAATCCTTTTTCTCCTCACTATCGGCACCGGAATCATCTGGTTCCTGGACGTTTTCCACTTCGCACGACAGCGCCGCGCCCGCGCCGATGCCGCGCTGGCCGACTTCGACGCGCGCCATGCCAGGCTGCGCGCGGACGGGATCAGGGCAGACGAGAGCGATCGTGCGAAGCTGGAGGCGGACATCCTGCGCCAGCCCACCTGGATCGAGTATTCCGGCAGCTTTTTTCCAGTCATCGCACTGGTCTTCTTCCTGCGCTCCTTCCTGTACGAGCCGTTCAAGATCCCGTCGAGTTCGATGGTGCCCACGCTCGTGATCGGCGACCTGATCCTGGTGAACAAATTCACTTACGGGATCCGTTTGCCGATCATCAACAAGAAGATCATCAGCAATAACGACCCGCAGCGCGGCGACGTGATGGTGTTCAAATACCCGAAAGACCCGGCGCTCGACTACATTAAACGTGTGGTCGGTGTTCCAGGTGATAAAATCACATATAAAAACAAGCGTTTAACGGTGAATGGTAAAGAAATTTCTTACCAGCCGCTTCCGGATTACCTTGACGAGGAGCATTTAAGCTATTCGAAGCAGTATCTGGAAGACCTGACGGGAGTCCGGCACAAGATCCTCAACGACGAGCGGGCGCCCGGCTATGTGCAGAACCCGGACCCGTTCCCGCACCGGGATCTGTGCAGCTACAACCTTGAAGGCTTCACTTGTACCGTCCCCTCTGGACATTACTTCATGATGGGGGATAATCGGGATAACAGTCTCGATAGCCGTTACTGGGGTTTCGTGCCTGACGAAAATATTGTTGGAAAGGCATTTTTTGTCTGGATGAACCTGGGTAACCTGAAGCGTATCGGCGGTTTTCAATAATCAGAAACAGGGAGTGCGGGATGAAACAGGGTTGCTTCGCCATGGGCCGGCAGAATGGCCTCAGCTTGGCGGGTTTTATTTTTGTCATCATCATTGTGGCGCTGCTGGCCGTGCTGGGCATGAAAGTGGTGCCGACGGTGGTTGAGTATACGGCGATCAAGAAGGCGATCACGAACGCGAAGAACAGCGGGACGAGTGCTGCGGAGATCCAGAGCGCATTCGACAAGCAGCGCACCACCAGCTACATCGATTCGGTGAGCGGGAAGGATCTGGAGATCGTCAGGACGGCGGACGGCTGGGAAGTCAGCGTCGCCTACCAGAAGAAGATCGGCCTGTTCGGTCCCGCCAGCCTGCTGATTGATTACGCGGCCACTGCCGGCGGCGAAGCAGCGGGAAACAAAGCGCAGCAGTAATGAGATGAGTTAAGCGGGACAAACAAACGAGATGGATTTCAAGTTGCTGCAGGACAGGCTCGGCCACACGTTCAAGGATGCCGCATTGCTGCAGCAAGCCTTGACGCACCGCAGCCACAGCAGCCTGCATAACGAAAGGCTGGAATTCCTCGGCGACTCGGTGCTCAACTGCGTGGTCGCGTCCCTGCTGTTCGAGCGTTACAACAAGATCGACGAGGGTGACCTTTCGCGCCTGCGCGCCAACCTCGTCAAGCAGCAGTCGCTGTACGAGATCGCGCAGCGCCTGGAACTCTCGCAGTTCCTGCGCCTTGGCGAGGGCGAGCTCAAGTCCGGCGGATTCCGGCGCCCGTCCATTCTTGCCGACACGCTGGAGGCGCTGTTCGGCGCGATCTTCCTGGATGCCGGCTTCAATGCCGCGCGCGACGTCATCCGCTCGCTCTACATTCCCATCCTCGATACCGTCGACCCGAAAACGCTGGGCAAGGACGCAAAAACCCTGCTGCAGGAATTCCTTCAGGGCAAGAAGTTGGCGCTGCCGCAATACAACGTAGTCGCTACCCATGGCGCCGCGCACAATCAGGAATTCGAAGTCGAGTGCCTGGTGCCGAAGCTCGATATCCAGGTGTTCGGCACCGGCGGCAGCCGCCGGGCTGGCGAACAGGCAGCCGCAAAGCTCGCGCTGGAAGCGGTTCAGAGCGCGTTATCCAAGACCGCGGCTGCGACCCGCAAGAGCCGGCCCCGGGCCTCGCAACTGAAACTCGCCGGGATCGCCACCATCCAGCCTGATGCGCCGGTCGATGACGAAGGCCGCAAACCCGCCAAGCCGGCGAAGGCTGAAACAAAGACCGAGCAGGCCCGGGCCGATGCCAAGCAAAGCAGGCTGGACCTGAAGCCGGACGCCAAGGCTGATCCGGTCGAAACCGGGCAGCCGGCAACGACCCAGGACGCGGGACCGGCGGATCCGACCGCACCTGCCGCGTCCACCACTCAATCGAAAACTGCATGACATCACCTGAAACCCCGGACGACTTCCGTTGTGGATACATTGCAATTGTGGGGCGGCCGAATGTGGGTAAATCCACGCTGATGAACGCGCTGATCGGCGCGAAGGTCAGCATTACGTCGCGCAAGGCGCAGACGACCAGGCACCGTATCACCGGCATCCAGACCCGGGAAAATGCTCAGTTTGTGTACGTCGACACGCCAGGCTTCCAGACGCGGCATTCCAACGCCCTCAACAAGACCTTGAACCGTACCGTCACCAATACGCTCACTGCGGCCGACGTGATCCTGTTCGTGGTCGAGGCCGGCACCTTCGGGCCGGCCGACAAGCAGGTGCTTGACCTTCTTCCGTCCAAGGTGCCGGCGATCCTGGTGCTCAACAAGTCGGACCGCGAGAAGGACAAGGCAGTGATGCTGCCGTTTGCGCAAAAGGTCGCCGCCGAGCACGACTTCGCTGCGGTCGTTCCGGTTTCGGCGAAACAACGTTTCCAGCTTGAGGTTCTCGAGGAGGAAATCCGACGTTTCCTGCCGCCGAACCCGCCGATCTTCGGCGAGGACGACATCACCGACCGCAGCGAGCGTTTCCTTGCATCGGAAATCGTGCGCGAGAAGGTGTTCCGCTATGTGGGCGATGAATTGCCGTACACGAGCACCGTGGTTATCGAGCAGTTCGAACAGGAAGGGAACCTGCGCCGCATCTTTGCCGCCATTCTGGTTGACCGCGACAGCCACAAGGCGATGGTGATCGGGCAGAAGGGGGCCAAGCTCAAGGAAATCTCGACCCAGGCGAGGCAGGATATGGAAAAGCTGTTCGGCGGTCCGGTATACCTGGAAATCTGGGTCAAGGTGAAGTCCGGCTGGGCTGACAACGAGGCAGGCCTGCGTGCCTACGGCTACGAATAAGCGCGATTACCACCAATAATCTTCCTTCCGACATGCCGCAGCCGCTTGCACAAGGTGACGAGAGTCCGGGCGACGCGCCGCAAGACCTGACGCCGCCTTCCACGCCGTCCGCCGCAGCGCGGCAGGCGCGACCCAAGGCGCAAGAGAAGGAGCACCGCGTCGCTGCGCAGCCGGGTTTCGTGCTGCACAGTTATCCGTACAAGGAAACCAGCCTGATCGTAGATGTGTTCACCCGCGATTACGGGCGCGTTGCCCTGATTGCCAAGGGGGCAAAACGGCCGCATTCCCGGCTGCGCGGTGTGCTGCAAACCTTCCAGCCGCTCTCCGTGGGCTGGAGCGGGAAGGCGGAGGTGCGCACACTGACCGCCGCCGAATGGATCGGCGGATTGTTGCCGCTTGAAAAATCAGCGCTGCTCTGCGGCTTTTACCTGAACGAACTGCTGGTGAAGCTGCTCGCGCGCGACGATCCGCATCCCGCCTTGTTCGACCATTACGTCGCCACACTCAATCAGCTCGGTCATGACGAGCCCGCTCCGATCGTGCTGCGCAAGTTCGAGCGCGCGCTGCTGAAGGAGACTGGGGTGGGCGGAAACCTGTCGATATGCACCACCACCGGCCGGGAAGTGCAGCCGGATGTGATCTACGTGGTCGACCCCGAGCGCGGCCCGCGTCCCGCGCGGCCGGCGGACAATACGCCGCGTGTCGCGGGCAAGACTCTGCTGGACATGGAGCGGGAAGACTACGGCGACAATGCGACTCAGGTGCAAAGCAAATTCCTGATGCGCTATCTGCTCGCACATCATTTGGGTGGAACGCCGCTCAACACACGCCAGATTCTGATAGATTTGATGCAGTTATAAGACCAGACCATTCTCACTGCCATGAGCCTCCTACACCCCAAGAAACCGGTTATCGACCTCGGCGTCAACATCGACCACGTTGCCACCCTGCGCAATGCGCGCGGCACCATCTATCCGGACCCGGTGCAGGCAGCGCTGCTGGCGGAAGAGGCGGGGGCGGATTGCATTACCCTGCACCTGCGCGAAGACCGGCGCCATATCCGCGACGCCGACGTGGAAGCAATCCGTCCGCAGCTGCGTACCCGCATGAATCTGGAGTCCGCGGTGACGCCGGAAATGCTCGATTTCGCATGCCGCATCCGGCCGCACGACGTGTGTCTGGTGCCGGAGCGCCGCAATGAAGTGACGACCGAGGGCGGACTGGACGTCGCCGGCAATTTCTCCGCAGTGCAGGGCGCCGTGCGCCAGTTGCAACGCGAAGGGATACGCGTGAGCCTGTTCATCGATGCGGACGCGACGCAGATCCGCGCGGCGGTCGAGGCAGGGGCGCCGGTGATTGAAATCCACACCGGCAGGTACGCGGACGCAAAATCCGAGATCGAGATTCGGCAGGAGCTGGAGCGCGTGCAGTCGGGCGTGCTCGAAGGCGTGCGGCTCGGCCTGAAGGTCAATGCCGGCCATGGCTTGCACTACTCCAATGTGCAGGCGATCGCGGCGATTGCCGAAATCGCGGAACTGAACATCGGTCACGCGATCGTCGCCCAGTCCATCTTCGACGGCTGGAAAAATGCGATCAAGGAAATGAAGGCCATCATGGTCGCGGCGCGGCTCGGCCTCCATATGAAATGATCTACGGCATCGGCACCGACATCATCCAGATTTCGCGCATCGAAGCCGCGCTTGCGCGCAACGGTGACCGGTTCGCAGAAAAAATCCTGGGGCCCGAAGAGCTGGAGAAATACCGCCGCCGCAAGGCAAAGGTGGAAGCGCGCGGCATCCGTTTTCTCGCGAGCCGCTTTGCCGCGAAGGAAGCATTCTCCAAGGCGCTCGGCCTGGGGATGCGCATGCCGATGACCTGGCGCGCGATGCAGACATTGAACGCGCCGTCCGGCAAACCGGTCGCAGTGACGAGCGGTGCGCTGAAGGATTTCATGGAACAGAACGGGCTGACCGCGCAGGTCTCGATCACGGACGAGGCGGATTACGCGGTTGCTTTCGTGATAGTGGAGAAGGAATAACATGGCGGAAAACGCAAAACAACAACTCGGTCCGGTCATGCTCGACGTGGTCGGCACAACGCTCGATGAAAATGACCTGCGGCGTATCCGGCATCCGCTGACCGGCGGCGTGATCCTGTTCGCCCGCAATTACCAGGACCGGAAGCAGCTTGTCGCGCTCACGCAAGCGATCCACGAGGCACGCCCCGGCGTGCTGATCGCGGTTGATCATGAAGGCGGCCGGGTGCAGCGCTTCCGCAGCGACGGCTTCACGCGCCTGCCGGCCATGCGCCTGCTCGGCGAACTCTGGGACCGTGACGTGCTGGGCGCGATCAAGGCCGCCACTGACATCGGCTTCGTGCTCGCGGCGGAACTGCGCGCCTGCGGCGTCGACCTGTCGTTCACGCCGGTGCTGGACCTCGACTACGGCGAATCGGGCGTGATCGGCGACCGCGCCTTCCATCGCGATCCGCGGGTGGTGAGCGTGCTCGCCAAGAGCCTGAACCACGGCCTGGCGCTGGCCGGTATGGCGAACTGCGGCAAGCACTTCCCGGGACACGGCTTCGTGAAGGCAGATTCGCATGTCGACATTCCGGTCGACGAACGGGACCTTAAGGAAATCCTCGCGGAAGACGCGGCGCCGTACGGCTGGATGGGGCTGGGCCTGGCGGGCGTGATGCCGGCGCATGTGATCTATCCGAAGGTGGACAAGAACCCTGCCGGCTTTTCGAAGAAATGGCTTACCATCCTGCGCCGCGACTTCGGCTTCCAGGGGGTGATCTTCAGCGACGACCTGAGCATGGAAGGGGCGAGCGTCGCCGGCGGCGTGGTCGACGGCGCGAACGCGGCGCTGGCGGCCGGCTGCGACATGGTCTTGATCTGCAATTCCCCGGACAAGGCGGACGAATTGCTGGACGGCCTGAAGATCAAGGCCGGCGCCGCAAGCAAGGCGTCCTCGGCGCGCATCGAGGCGCTGGTGCCGCCGGCGCCGGCGCTGAACTGGGAACAACTGCAGGACGATCCGCGCTACCGCGCAGCAAGGAAGACGGCGGAGACCTTTGCCTCCGCCTGAAGAACAGATGACAGAACCGGCTGTACCCGACGCGCGCGCCGCGATCCTGGAAACCGTCGCGGCGCTGCCGCACCTTCCCGGCGTCTACCGTTACTTTGACGCCGAGGACAAGCTGCTCTATGTCGGCAAGGCGCGCGACCTGAAAAAGCGCGTTTCCAGCTACTTCCAGAGGAACCTTGCCAGCCCGCGCACGGCGATGATGGTCGAGCGCATCACGCGTCTCGAGACCACGGTCACGCGCAGCGAGGCGGAAGCGCTGCTGCTCGAGAATAACCTGATCAAGACGCTGCAGCCGCGCTTCAACATCCTGTTCCGCGACGACAAGTCCTATCCCTACCTGAAGATTACCGGGCAGGATGTGCCGCGCATGGCCTACTATCGCGGCGCGGTCGACAAGAAGAACCAGTATTTCGGGCCTTTCCCCAGCGCCTGGGCAGTGAAGGAATCGATCCAGATCCTGCAGAAAGTGTTCCGCCTGCGCACCTGCGAAGACACGGTGTTCGCCAACCGCACGCGGCCCTGCCTGCTGCACCAGATCCAGCGCTGCAGCGCACCCTGCGTGAATGCGATCGGTCGCGAGGATTACGCGCACGACGTCGAGAACGCGGCGAAGTTTCTGCGCGGACGCCAGAAGGAAGTGCTGGAGGAGTTGGAGAACAAGATGCACGCGTACGCCGCCGAGCTGAAGTTCGAACAGGCGGCGGGCGTGCGCAACCAGATCACGGCGTTGTCGCGCGTGCTGCACCAGCAGGCGATGGAAACCGTGGGGGATGCCGACATCGACACCATCGCGGTGCTGGTGCACGGCGGCCGCGCCTGCGTGAATCTCGCGATGGTGCGCGGCGGGCGCCATCTCGGCGATCGCGCCTATTTCCCGGCACACGTGGACGATGCGATCGCTGCGGCGGAAGAGTCGGCCGAGGTGGCGGTACTCAAGGCCTTCCTGGCGCAGCATTACATCGACACCTTCACGCCCGGCACGATCATCGTCAACGTGGACTTTGACGATCCGGAACTGATGATGGCGCTGATGGAGCAATGCGGCCACCGCATCACGCTGGTGTTCCAGCCCCAGGGGCAGCGCCGCCAGTGGCTGGAGATGGCGCAGAAGGGGGCCGAGATCGCGCTGGCGCGCCTGCTGTCGGAGCAGGGCTCGCAGAAAGCGCGTACCCGTGCCCTGGTCGATGCGCTCGGACTCGAGGCGGCCGACCTGGACGCATTGCGCATCGAATGCTTCGACATCAGCCACACCCAGGGCGAGGCGACGCAGGCTTCCTGTGTCGTGTTCCATCACCATGCAATGCAGAACGGCGAGTACCGCCGCTTCAACATCAATGACATCACTCCCGGCGACGACTACGCGGCGATGCGGCAGGTGCTCACGCGGCGCTACGAGAAGGTCGCCAACGGCGAAGGCGTAATGCCGGATGTGGTGCTGGTCGACGGCGGCAAGGGGCAGGTCGAGATGGCGCGGCAGGTGTTCAGCGAGCTGGGACTGGATACCGCCGCCATCGTCGGTGTCGCCAAGGGCGAGGGGCGCAAGGTTGGGCTGGAAACCCTGGTTTTCGCCGACGAGCGGGCGCCGCTCGAACTTGGCAAGGAGTCGGCCGCACTGATGCTGATCGCCCAGATCCGCGACGAGGCGCACCGCTTTGCGATCACCGGCATGCGCGCCAAGCGGGCCAAGGCACGGCAGACCTCGCGTCTGGAGGAAATCGAAGGCATCGGCGCCAAGCGCCGGCAAAGGCTGCTCGCGCGTTTCGGTGGACTGCGCGGCGTGGCGGACGCGAGCATCGAGGAACTGGCGTCGGTCGAGGGAATATCGCGCAAGCTGGCGGAGGAAATCTACAAGCAGTTGCATTGACGGCGCATGTGTGAAGGCGGCAATTGCGGCAAAGTCAATTTCCACGCGATAATCGCGATTATTCACCGGCGCCGACTATGCCCTTCAATATTCCGATCCTGCTGACCTGGCTGCGCGTAGCGCTCATTCCCCTCGTGGTCGGCGTTTTCTATCTGCCAGACAGCTGGATGACCTTCGAGGCAAAGGGCCTGGCATCGACCGCCGTGTTCATCGTCGCCGCGATCACCGACTGGTTCGACGGCTTCCTCGCGCGCCGCTGGAACGAAACCTCCGCTTTCGGCGCCTTCCTCGATCCGGTCGCCGACAAACTGATGGTTGCCGGCGCGCTGCTGGTGCTGGTGGAGTTTTATCAGCTCAATGCGGTGATGGCCTTCATCATCATCGGCCGCGAAATCGCCATTTCCGCGCTGCGCGAATGGATGGCGCAGATCGGCGCGTCGAAGTCGGTCGCGGTCAGTTCGATCGGCAAGATCAAGACGACCGCACAGATGATCGCCATTCCGATGCTGCTGTACGGCGGCACGCTGTTCGGCGTGATCGACACGCGCAGCTGGGGCACGCTGCTGCTGGCGGTCGCCGCCGTGCTGACGGTATGGTCCATGTTCTACTACCTGCGCAAGGCATGGCCGCTGATCAAGGAAAAGGCAGGAAGATTGAATTAGGCGTCATTTACTTGACAAAGAATGTCGCTTGTCTATAATGTGCGTCTGTTGTGAACGACGCGGGAATAGCTCAGTTGGTAGAGCGCAACCTTGCCAAGGTTGAGGTCGAGGGTTCGAGACCCTTTTCCCGCTCCAAGATTCTGAAAGGAAGCTTACCCAGCTTCCTTTTTTATTTCGCAGAGTGCGCGTGTACTGAAAGTGCGGTGCGTTTTGTGAAGGGCTGTGAAGGTTTTCGCGGGAATAGCTCAGTTGGTAGAGCGCAACCTTGCCAAGGTTGAGGTCGAGGGTTCGAGACCCTTTTCCCGCTCCAGTTTCGAGGGAGGCCGCCAGGCCTCGGTGCAATTCGGCGGGCAACGGCAGCACAAGGGGCACGTCGAGCACTGATTCAGTTTTGTGGTTACAATACCCTCCCGTGGCGGGGTAGCAAAGTGGTTATGCAGCGGCCTGCAAAGCCGTCTACGCCGGTTCAATTCCGACCCCCGCCTCCAGTTTTCAAAAAAAGCGCCGTGTGCGCTTTTTTTACTTGTGCGGCCGGTCTGTCGATTGCGCACAGGCCCGAGTGGTGAAATTGGTAGACACAGCGGACTTAAAATCCGCCGCTTACCCGAGAGGGGGCGTACCGGTTCGATTCCGGTCTCGGGCACCACATATCCCGCCATCCATCTTTCCCCATTTCAGGAACGCACCGCCTGTACCGCATGTCTTAGCGTGCACACACATCCCTTCATACTTGTTTTCCCCGAACCGCCTAGAATCCACACCTTTTTCCATGCAAAAAGGCGGGATGCCATTTCGTGTCCAATAATGAAATAAAACTGGCAATAATTTTTTTGATTCTTCAAAACCATTCAAAAATATTTTAAAAACAGATGTTTGGATGGGTCGATTGAACACATTAAAAACAGGGAACCCTCTAAAATTTTGCCGCAAGAATAACCAGTGCTTTTTCAGCAAAAAGCGTTTTCGAAGGGATGCCGGCGCTGCGCCGCGACCGTCGTCCGTGCCAGATCTGGCAGTTTGATCATTCACTTACTGAGGAGAAGAAAAAATGAGCAAGACCATGTACACGCAGGAACACGAGTGGCTGCGCATTGAGGACGATGGTCTGGTTACGGTCGGCATCACCGACTACGCTCAGGATCACCTCGGCGACCTGGTCTTTGTACAACTGCCGGACGCAGGCAAGGAGATCGCCAAGGGCGAGGAAGCTGCGGTCATCGAATCGGTGAAGGCCGCGGGCGAGATCATGATGCCGGCCGCCGGCGTTGTCACCGAGGTGAATGCTGCGCTGGCCGACGAGCCGGGCAAGGTCAATGAAGACGCGATGGGCGCGGGCTGGTTCTTCAAGTTCAAGCCGGCCCAGGCGAGCGACCTGGACGGGTTCATGGACGAAGCGGCCTACAAGACTTTCCTGGAGTCCCAGGGCTGATATTCCGCGCGGGCCGCGCCGCCCGCCACACATATTCATTTTGTTTGAGAGGTAACCATGGTTCAGAAACGGGCTGCTTTCGAGGAATTGCAGCAGCGCACGGATTTCATCGACAGGCATATCGGACCGGGCGAGGCTGACCGGCAGGCAATGCTCGCCACCGTCGGCTTCGAGTCGATGGATGCCTTCATCAAGAAGGTGGTGCCGGACGCGATCCACTCGGAAGAGCCGCTGAATCTGGAGGGCGCACGCACCGAGGCGGAAGTGCTGGACGAACTGCACAAGATCGCGTCGAAGAACAAGGTGTTCAAGTCCTACATCGGCATGGGCTACTACAACACCCACACGCCGACCGTCATCCTGCGCAACCTGCTCGAGAATCCCGCCTGGTACACCGCATACACGCCGTACCAGCCGGAGATTTCGCAGGGGCGCCTGGAAGCGCTGCTCAATTTCCAGACAATGGTCTCCGACCTGACCGGCCTCGAAATCGCCAATGCATCGCTGCTCGATGAAGCGACCGCCGCCGCAGAGGCGATGACCTTCTGCCAGCGCAGCGCCAAGAGCAAGAGCCGGGTGTTCTTCGTGTCGCAGGACTGCTTCCCGCAGACGATCGACGTGGTGCGCACGCGCGCCGAACCGATCGGCGTGGAAGTCGTGGTCGGCGACCATCGCAAGGACCTGGACGCGCTCGACTGCTTCGGCGTGCTGCTGCAGTATCCGGCGCTGAACGGCGAGATCAACGACTACGCAGAGACGGTCGCCAAGGCACACGCGAAGAACGCGCTGGTGGTGGTGTCGGCCGACCTGCTCGCGTTGACGCTGCTGACGCCGCCCGGTGAGTTCGGCGCGGACGTGGCGATCGGTTCGGCGCAGCGCTTCGGCGTGCCGCTCGGCTACGGCGGTCCGCACGCCGCCTATTTCGCCACCCGCGACGAATACAAGCGCGTGATGCCCGGTCGCCTGGTCGGCGTGTCGATCGACCACCACGGCGACAAGGCGTACCGCCTTGCGATGCAGACGCGCGAACAGCATATCCGCCGCGAAAAGGCGACCAGCAACATCTGCACCGCGCAGGTGCTGCTGGCAAACATCGCGAGCATGTATGCGGTCTACCATGGCCCCGTCGGCCTGAAGACGATCGCGCAGCGCGTGCACCGGCTGGCGGCGACGCTGGCGGAAGGTTTCCGCAAGCTGGATGTCGAAGTGCTGACGCCGTCGTTCTTCGACACCCTTACCGTGCGCACCGGCGCGCGTACCGCGGAGATTCACGCCGCGGCACGCAATCACGGCATCAACCTGCGCGAAATCGATGCCAATACCGCGGGCATTTCGCTGGACGAGACCACGACCGCCGCGGACGTGGAAGTCCTTTGGACGATTTTCGCCGGCGGCAAGACCGTTCCGTCTTTCGCAGGCTGCGAGGCCGAGGCAGGCGAGCGCATCCCGGCCGCGTTGCTGCGTACCAGTGACTACCTCACGCACCCGGTCTTCAACAGCCATCATTCCGAAACCCAGATGCTGCGCTACCTGCGCGCCCTGTCCGACAAGGACCTCGCGCTGGACCGTACCATGATTCCGCTCGGCTCCTGCACCATGAAGCTGAACGCGACCACGGAAATGATTCCGGTGACCTGGAAGGAATTCGGCGCGATTCATCCGTTTGCGCCGCTGGACCAGGCGCAGGGCTATCAGCAGCTGATCGCCGAGCTGGAGCAGATGCTGGTCGCCTGCACCGGCTACGACGCGGTGTCGCTGCAGCCGAACGCCGGCTCGCAGGGCGAGTACGCCGGCTTGCTGGCGATCCGCGCGTACCACATGAGCCGCGGCGAAGGGCATCGCAACATCTGCCTGATTCCGAGCTCCGCGCACGGCACCAATCCGGCCACGGCCAACATGGTGGGCATGCAGGTGGTGGTTGTGGCCTGCGACGAGCGCGGCAATGTCGACGTGAGCGACCTGAAGGCCAAGGCCGAGAAGCATGCGGCCGACCTGGCTGCGATCATGATCACCTATCCGTCCACCCACGGCGTGTTCGAGGCGGCGGTGCGCGAGATCTGCGAGATCGTGCATGCGCACGGCGGCCAGGTGTACATCGACGGCGCGAACATGAATGCGATGGTGGGCCTGTGCGCACCGGGCAAGTTCGGTGGCGACGTGTCGCACCTGAACCTGCACAAGACCTTCTGCATTCCGCACGGCGGCGGCGGGCCCGGCGTCGGCCCGGTGGCGGTGAAGTCGCATCTCGCGCCTTTCCTGCCCGGACACCGCGTGATGGAGAAGCAGGCGGCGCCGGTTTGCGCCGCGCCCTGGGGCAGCGCCAGCATCCTGCCGATTTCCTGGACCTACATCAAGCTGATGGGCCGCCAGGGCTTGAAGGATGCGAGCCAGATGGCGATCCTGAATGCGAACTACATCGCCAAGCGCCTCGCGCCGCATTACCCGATCCTGTACGCGGGCGAAAGCGGCATCGTCGCGCACGAGTGCATCGTCGACCTGCGTCCGCTCAAGGACGCGACCGGCGTGACCGTGGACGACGTCGCCAAGCGCCTGATGGATTATGGTTTCCATGCGCCGACGATGTCCTTCCCGGTGCCGGGCACCCTGATGATCGAACCGACCGAAAGCGAGTCCAAGGATGAGCTGGACCGCTTCTGCGACGCGATGATCGCGATCCGCGAGGAAATCCGCGAAGTGGAAAGCGGCAAGGTGACGGCGGAGGAAAGCGTGCTGCGCCACGCGCCGCATACCGCGATGGATATCGCCGGCGAGTGGGACCGCAAGTATTCCCGCGAGCAGGCGGTATTCCCTGTGGCTTCGCTGCGCGGCAACAAGTACTGGCCGCCGGTCGGGCGCGTGGACAATGTGTACGGCGACCGCAACCTGGTGTGCGCCTGCCCGCCGATGTCGGACTACGAATAAGGCTGGAATCGCGGCCCTGCCTCGCGCCGGGGCAGGGCCGCAAGGCTTTCATGGCGGACGGCAACCGGTTCCTGTGCCGGCCGGCGCAGCAACTTAGGCGGATGACATGGCCATTAGTGTTTTCGAGTTGTTCAAGATCGGTATTGGGCCGTCGAGCTCGCATACCGTCGGACCGATGCGCGCTGCGCTGCAGTTCGTCAGCGGCCTGAAGGAGTCCGGCCGGCTGGCTGGTGTGGAGGCGGTCAAGGCGGAGCTGTACGGCTCGCTTGGCGCGACCGGGAAAGGGCACGGCAGCGACAAGGCGGTGATTCTCGGCCTGCTCGGCGAAGCGCCCGACCTGGTCGATACCGACACGGTGGAGGGCACGCTGGCCAAGGTGCGCAGCAGCAAGCGCATTGTCCTGCTCGGCGAACGGGAAGTGACCTTCATCGAGAGCGAGCATCTGCTGCTCTACAAGCGGCAGTCGCTGCCGCACCATCCGAACGGAATGCGCTTCACCGCATACGGCGCCGGCGCGCAGGAGATCGAGAGCAAGGTGTACTACTCGGTCGGCGGCGGCTTCGTGGTCAATGAAGACGCTGTCGGCGCGGATCGGATCGTGCCCGATACGACGCTGGTGCGCTATCCGTTCAAGAGCGCGGAGCAGTTGCTGGCGACCTGCCGCGAACACAAGCTGTCGATCAGCCAGCTGATGCTGGAAAACGAAAAGGCGTGGCGACCGGAAGAAGAGACGCGGCAGGGCCTGCTGCGCATCTGGCAGGTGATGCAGGAATGCGTCAGGCGCGGTTGCGAGAAGGAAGGCACCCTGCCGGGCGGCCTGAAGGTGCGGCGCCGCGCGGCCGAGCTGTACCGCAAGCTGGCGAGCCAGCCCGAAGCCAACCTGCGCGACCCGCTCACCACCCTGGACTGGGTGAACCTGTATGCGCTTGCGGTGAACGAGGAAAACGCCGCCGGCGGGCGCGTGGTGACTGCGCCGACCAATGGCGCGGCCGGCATCGTGCCGGCGGTGCTGCACTATTACCACCGCTTCGTGCCCGGCGCGACCGATGAGGGCGTGATGCGCTTTCTGCTGACGGCCGCGGCAATCGGCATCCTGTACAAGGAAAACGCATCGATCTCCGGCGCTGAAGTCGGCTGCCAGGGGGAAGTCGGCGTCGCCTGCTCGATGGCGGCCGGCGCGCTGGCCGAGGTGATGGGCGGCACCGCGGAGCAGGTCGAGAATGCCGCGGAAATCGGCATGGAGCACAATCTCGGCCTGACCTGCGATCCGATCGGCGGCCTGGTGCAGGTGCCGTGCATCGAGCGCAACGCGATGGGTTCGATCAAGGCGATCAACGCCGCGCGCATGGCATTGCGCGGGAACGGCCATCACTTCGTGTCGCTCGACAAGGTGATCAAGACCATGCGCGAGACCGGCGCCGACATGAAGATCAAGTACAAGGAGACTGCGCGCGGAGGGCTCGCGGTCAATGTGATCGAGTGCTGAACTCGATTTTTGCGATTCGATAACAAGGAAGGAAAAGATGGAAAACACGCAAGCGCTTGCCCGCACTCCGCTGTACAACCTGCACGTCGAACTCGGCGCCCGCATGGTGCCCTTCGCCGGCTATGACATGCCGGTGCAGTACCCGAGCGGCGTGCTGAAGGAGCATGCGCACACGCGCAGCCAGGCCGGCCTGTTCGACGTCTCGCACATGGGGCAGGTGCGCCTGTCGGGCGACGGGGCGGCGGCGGCGCTCGAGACACTGATGCCGGTCGACATCATCGACCTGCCGGTCGGCATGCAGCGTTACGCGGTATTCACCAACGAGCAGGGTGGCATCCTGGATGACCTGATGGTGTCGAATGCCGGCGACCATCTGTTTGTCGTCGTCAATGCCGCCTGCAAGCAGCAGGATGTCGCGCATTTGCAGAAGCAGATCGGCGGCCGCTGCAAGGTGGAAGAACTGGCCGACCGCGCGTTGCTCGCGCTGCAGGGGCCGGCGGCATCGGCGGTGATGGCGCGCCTGGCGCCGGAAACGTCGAAGATGATTTTCATGAACACCGGCAAGGTGACCCTGGCCGGCGCGGAATGCTTCATCAGCCGTTCCGGCTATACCGGCGAGGACGGCTTTGAAATCTCGGTGCCGAATGACAACGCGGAGGAACTCGCCCGCCTGCTGCTGGCGCAGCCGGAAGTCGCGCCGATCGGCCTGGGCGCACGCGATTCGCTGCGCCTGGAAGCCGGCCTGTGCCTGTACGGGCACGACATGGATGCCGGCACCACGCCGGTGGAAGCCAGCCTCTCCTGGGCGTTGTCGAAGGCGCGCCGCGCCGATGGCGCGCGCGCCGGCGGCTACCCGGGGGCGGACATCATCCTGCGCCAGCTGGCCGAGGGCGCCGCGCGCAAGCGTGTGGGCCTGCTGGTGAAGGATCGCATGCCGGTGCGCGAGGGCGCGGAACTGGTGGATGCGGAAGGCCGACCGGTCGGCAAAGTCACCAGCGGCGGCTTCGGACCGACCGTGGGCGGGCCGGTCGCGATGGGTTATGTCGATGCCGGGCAGGCGAAGCTCGGTACCGCGCTGCAGGCGATCGTGCGCGGCAAGCCGGTGCCGGTGGAGGTGGCGAAGACGCCGTTTACGCCGCAGCGCTATTACCGCGGTTAAGGGGGCAGGATGAGCGATTCCAGCCGCACGCCGCAGCAGGAGGCGGCAGCGCCGCGCCCGGTGAAGACCGGCGAGAAACTGCGCGGCGCCGACAAGATGGCGCGCATTCCGATCAAGATCGTGCCCACCGAGCCGTCGCAGTACCTGCGCAAGCCAAAATGGATACGCGCCGAGTTCACCGGCTCGCGCGAGGTGCAGCGCCTGAAGGCGGTGCTGCGCGAGAACAAGCTGCACACGGTGTGCGAGGAAGCAAACTGCCCGAACCTGGGCGAGTGCTTCAAGAGCGGCACCGCCACCTTCATGATCATGGGCGACATCTGCACGCGGCGCTGTCCGTTCTGCGATGTCGGGCATGGCCGGCCCAATCCGCTCGACCCGGAAGAGCCGAAGAACGTGGCGGCGACGATCCGCGCGATGGGATTGAAGTATGTCGTGATCACCTCGGTGGACCGGGATGACCTGCGCGACGGCGGTGCCGGGCATTTCGTCTCCTGCATCGAGGAAACACGACGCCTCAACCCGGACATTACCATCGAGATCCTGACGCCGGACTTCCGCGGCCGGGTGGATGCCGCGCTCGAGATCCTCGACAAGGCACCGCCCGACGTCTTCAACCACAATCTCGAAACGGTGCCGCGCCTGTACCGTCAGGCGCGTCCCGGCGCCGATTACGATGTGTCGCTGGACCTGCTGCAAAGCTTCAAGCAGCGTCATCCGTCGGTGCCGACGAAGTCCGGCCTGATGCTCGGACTGGGCGAGACGCTGGAAGAGGTGGAGGCGGTAATGCGCGACATGCGCGCGCACGAGATCAACATGCTCACCCTTGGACAATATCTGCAACCCAGCGCGCACCACCTGCCGGTACAACGCTATGTCACGCCGGAAGAGTTTGACCGGCTGCGTGTAGTAGGCGAGCAGATGGGCTTTACGCATGTTGCCTCGGGGCCGATGGTCCGTTCCTCCTATCATGCTGACCTGCAGGCCAAAGGCAGGTTTTCGGCTGTGAAATAGGGAGCGCAGGCATTGGCATCCCATGCATTGCACAATAACCGTCCTGCATGAAATTGCTATGTGTAATCAAAGGCTTGTGATCGTATCAACAGGGTTATCAACAGACTTGGCCACAGTTGCCGTGGATAACTGTTGAGAATTCTCAATAGTGAAAAGAAGATTGCGCAAAAGCAAAGCCGTCCGGATATGCAACAGGTAGGATGAAGGTGGTCCCTTAGGCCTCCCAGGAAGTGTTAGCCCGCAGCGCTCATAGCCTGCGGGCTTTTTTTTGAGGGTGTTCCGGGGTTGTTTTTTGTTGCGCTTACATCTTCTTACAATCCCGTTGAGATATCTCAAATATTGCCCTTTGAAAATTACGCATACTTGCCCCTGAGAAAATTCCTTTCACCAACAGGAAGCGCAAGGCCATGAAAAAGAAGCTTGATACCGATGACGTCATTGAGAACTTGATCACTGCGACCATGGGTGACGGTGCGACCGCGCGCGAGCGGCACATTTTCCGGGAAAACCTGCGCAGCCTGGTTCGCCTTGCGAAGGCAGAGCAAGTGCTGGAAATCAAGGCAAGCGTGAAAAGGCTGAGCGGCGTGATCGAAGCGCATTCGGCGCGTCGCCGCGCCAAGGCGATCCTGCTTGCCCATCGCCTGCCCGGGGTGCTGGACCAGGCGCAGCAGCAGTTCGAGTTCAAGCAGTGAATCCGTTGCGGCCGCCGGCATTGCGCGGCCGCGATCCTGATCCATGCATGCCGGCGCGGGCTTTCCCGCGATGCAGCGTGGCAGCAGGGAAGGCAGTAAAATAAACGGCCTGGATGCGCGACAGCGCACCGCCCGCATTTTCTTACTGTCCTCGCCTGTTAGCATGAAAGTCTACAACCTCAGCTGCGCGCTCGATCACCGCTTTGAAGGCTGGTTTGCCTCGGAAGAGGATTTCCTTGCGCAAAACGGTGGACGACAGATCGCCTGCCCGGTATGTGACAGCCACGAGGTCCGCAAACTGCCTTCGGCACCCCACCTCTCCCTGCCCAGTTCGCAGCCCGTGCGGGAAGACGCGAAGCGCGAGATCCAGAAGCTGGTGCTCGAGATGGTGCGCCACGTCGTTGCCCATACCGAAGACGTCGGCGAGCGGTTTGCCGAAGAGGCACGCCGCATGCACTACAACGAGACGACCGAACGCGCGATCCGCGGCGTGGCGACCGTGCAGGAATGCGAGGCGCTAGTCGAGGAGGGCATCGAGGTGCTGCCGCTTCCCCTTCCAGCCGCGACCAAACAGACGCTCCAATAGGCCGGTTCCGGCCATTCCCCGCCCATGCCCCGGCTACCCGCCGCCGAACGCCTTTCGTTTTCTTTCCTGGTCCCGCGCACATGGGCGACGGCGGCATTCCCGGTTATTTAATTCGACACAAATCACGAAAATCCGCTGTATAATCGTTTTCGAACGGTCGTGCTATTAAGCCGGGACAACTAGGAGACAGCATGGATTTGAGCTATACGGCGGAAGACTTGGCCTTCCGCGATTCGGTTCGCGCCTTCCTCGAGGCCAACCTTCCGAAGGACCTGCAACAGAAGGTCCTCAATCACAAGCGTTTGTCGAAAGAAGATTACGTCCGCTGGCACAAGATTGTCGCCAAGCAGGGATGGGTCGGTACCGGCTGGCCGGTCGAGTACGGCGGCACCGGCTGGACCCCGGTACAGCGCCATATCTGGGAAGAAGAGTGCGCGCATGCCGGCACCCCGGCGATCCTGCCCTTCGGCGTGAACATGGTCGCACCAGTCATCATGGCTTTCGGCAACGAGGCGCAGAAGCGCTACTACCTGCCGCGCATCCTCAACTGCGAGGACTGGTGGTGCCAGGGTTACTCCGAGCCGGGTTCCGGCTCCGACCTGGCGTCGCTGAAGACGCGCGCCGAGCGCCAGGGCGATCATTACATCGTCAACGGCCAGAAGACCTGGACCACGCTGGCGCAGCATGCGGACATGATCTTCTGCCTGGTGCGCACCGATCCGAACGCGCGCAAGCAGGAGGGCATTTCCTTCCTGCTGATCAACATGCATACCCCGGGTATCACGGTGCGCCCGATCATCATGCTCGACGAGGAGCATGAGGTAAACGAGGTTTTCTTCGACAACGTGAAGGTGCCGGTCGAGAACCTGATCGGCGAGGAAAACAAGGGCTGGACCTACGCGAAATACCTGCTTGGGCATGAGCGCACCAACATCGCCGCGGTCGGCCGCGCCAAGCGCGAACTGCAGTTCCTCAAGCGCCTGGCGAACAAGCAGATGAAGAACGGCAAGCCGCTGCTCGAGGATCCGGTGTTCTCCTCCAAGGTCGCCAGCCTGGAGATCGAAATCATGGCGCTGGAAATGACAGTGCTGCGCGTGCTGTCGCAGGAAAGCAGCAAGCGCGGCCCCGGGCCGGAGGCGTCGATGCTGAAGGTCAAGGGCACCGAAGTGCAGCAGTGGCTGACGGAATTGATGGTCGAGGCAGTCGGACCTTACGCGCTGCCGTTCGATCCCGCCTACCTGGAAGGCGAGCAGGAGCACAGCGTGTTCGGGGATGACGATGCCGCGCCGCTTGCGCCGTACTACTTCAATTTCCGCAAGACTTCCATCTACGGCGGCTCGAACGAAATTCAGAAAAACATCATCTCCCAGATGATCCTGGGATTGTGAGGCGACCATGGACTTCAATTACTCACCCGAGCAGCAACAATTCCGCGACGCGCTGCGCCGCTTCATCGACAAGGATTACACCTTCGAGCACCGCAACAAGATCGTGCGTTCCGAGCAGGGCGTTTCCGACGAGGCGTGGGCGACCCTGGCCGAGCTGGGGATGACCGCATTGCCGGTGCCGGAAGCGCAGGGCGGCTTCAACGGCTCGGCGGTCGACATGATGGTGGTGATGCAGGAGCTGGGCCGCGGCATCGTGGTCGAGCCGTATTTCGCGACTGTCTTCGGCGCCCAGTTCCTGAAGCTGGCGGGGGGCCACGACGACCTGCTGGAGCAGCTCGCCGGCGGCGGCCTGAAACTGGCCGTCGCACTCGGCGAACAGCAGGCGCGCCACGAACTGTCCGATGTCGCGACCACGGCGAAGCAGGATGGTGACGGCTTCGTGCTCAACGGCAAGAAGACTGTGGTCATCCACGGCGCGCAGGCTGACCGCCTGATCGTCTCCGCGCGCTCGTCGGGCGGGCAGCGCGACGCGCAGGGCATTTCGCTATTCGTCGTGCCTGCCGATGCGGCCGGCATCACCCGGCGCGACTACCGCACCATCGACTGCCAGCGCGCGGCGGATATCAGCTTCGACAATGTGCGGGTGCCGGCATCCGCATTGCTCGGCCAGGCAGGCGCCGGCTGGGATATTCTCGATGCCGCAGCGGATTACGGCGCGACACTGCTGTGCGCGGAAGCGGTCGGCGCGATGGACGCGCTGAATGCGGCCACGCTGGAATACCTGAAGACGCGCCAGCAGTTTGGCGTCCCGATCGGCAAGTTCCAGGTGCTGCAGCATCGCATGGCGGAAATGTTCATGCAGGCGGAGCAGGCGCGCTCGATGGCGACCCTGGCCGCGGTCAAGGTCGCATCCGCCGATGCGAATGAGCGCCGGCGCAATGTGTCGGCTGCGAAGGCGCGCGTCGGCCAGGCCTTGAAGTATGTCGGTCAGCAGGCGGTGCAGCTGCATGGCGGCATGGGCGTAACCAATGAACTGCCGGCGGCGCATCATTTCAAGCGCCTGACGATGATCGAGCAGACGCTCGGCGATACCGACTATCATCTCGCGCGTTTCGCCGCACAGCCGGACTTCCGTAAAGCCGCATAACCAGCAGAGGGGGCAGCCATGTCGCAACTGAAGTGGTATTTCGAGGACTTCGAGGTGGGCAGGACGATCGACGTCGGTTCGCGGACCGTGTCGGAAGAAGAGATCATCGACTTCGCCACCAAGTACGACCCGCAGCCCTTTCATATCGACAAGGCTGCCGCCGAAAAATCGATGTACGGCGGCATCATCGCCAGCGGCTGGCATACCTGCGGCATGATCATGCGGCTGATGGTGGACGGCTTCCTCCGGGAAGCCGCCAGCCTCGGCTCGCCGGGCGTCGATGAGATCCGCTGGATCAAGCCGGTGCGCGGCGGCGACACCTTGCACGTCACCACGACGCCGCTCGAGTTGCGGCCATCCTCCAGCAAGCCGGATCGCGGCGTGGTGGTCACGCTGTGGGAGGCGAAGAACCAGCACGGCGACGTGGTGGCGACGATCAAGGGCATGGGCATGTTCGGGCGCCGGCCGCAATAGACACGACAACACTTGGAGACAACATGCGCACGATTGCATCGGTTGAAGAACTGAGGGGACTGGTTGGCCAGGAGGTGGCGGTAACCGACTGGTTTCCGGTCACGCAGGAGCGGATCAACCTGTTCGCGGAAGCGACCGGCGACCACCAGTGGATACACCTCGACGCGGAACGCTGCAAGAAGGAATCGCCGTATGGCAGCACGATCGCGCACGGTTTCCTGACGCTGTCGCTGTTGCCCTTGATCCTGCAAAGCGCGGTGTCTATGCCGGACGCCCGGCTGAGCGTGAACTACGGGCTGAACAAGGTCCGCTTCCCGGCGCCGGTGCCGGTCGACAGCAAGGTGCGCGGACGCCTGGCGTTGAAGGAAGTCGAGGATATCGACGGCGGCGTGCAGATCACCTGGGCAGTGACGATGGAGCGGGAAGGCGGGGACAAGCCGGTATGCGTCGCGGAGTCGATCGCGCGCAGGTATGCCTAGTCGGCCGTCAAGATAAATTTGAAGGATGGCAGGGGGGCAGCCGAGGTAGAGCGAAGCGAAACCACCGTGCGCCTCGATGGGCGTAGTCAAAATGGTGGGTTTCGCTTCGCTCTACCCACCCTACGTTCATCAAATTCATCTGGATGATCTACTAGTAGCACGTCCAGATAAATTTAGAGGATCGTAGGGCGGCCCGGTTTTCAGTGCCTCTTGTACTGGCTCGCGCCGAACAGCACTTCCCGCGATTTGTCATCGGTGATGGGCTTGCTCTGGTCGGCGAGCACGTCGACGCCGCGCATGACCGCCGGCCGTTGGCTGATTTCATCGAACCAGCGCTTGGCGTGCGGGTAGTCCTCCCAGTCGATCCCCTGATTTTTCCATGAACGCAGCCACGGGAAGGTGGCGATGTCGGCGATCGTGTACTCGTCGCCGGCAAGGTAGGCGTTCTTCGACAGCTGCGTGTCGATCACTCCGTACAGCCGCTTCGCTTCGTTGGTATAGCGGTCGACCGCATATCCGATCTTTTCCGGCGCATAGATGCGGAAATGATGCGCCTGGCCGAGCATCGGGCCGACGCCGCCCATCTGGAACATCAGCCACTGCAGGGTCACGAACTTGTCGCGGTCGGTCCTGCCGAGGAAACGGCCGACCTTGCTGGCGAGGTAGACCAGGATGGCGCCCGATTCGAACAGCGAAATCGGCTTGCCGTCCGGACCGTCGGCGTCGACGATCGCCGGGATCTTGTTGTTCGGGGAGATGGCGAGGAACTCGGGCTTGAACTGGTCCCCTTCGCGGATGTTCACGTAATGTACCCGGTAGGGCAGGCCGCATTCCTCCAGCATGATGTGGACCTTGTGGCCGTTGGGCGTGGCGGCGGTATAGACGTCGATCATTGTTTTTCTCCTGTGCGTGGAATCTCGAACACCGCAGATTATGCAGCCGTTCGGGATTCCCTGCTCTGCAGGAGCACAGGGCGCTTACGCGCCCGACGCGTACTTCCAGCCCATTTCCGCCATCGGACGCGCCGCCTGGCCGGCCTTGAGCGCCTGCTCGCTCGCGGCGGTGCCGTCCACGTAGCGCTTCATGATGCCCTGCAGGATGCCTGCCATGCGGAACATGTTGTACGCAAGGTAGAAGTTGAAGTCTGCCTTGTTGATGGTCTTGCCGGTGCGTTCGCAGTATTTCGCGATGTAGGCGTCCTCGCTCGGGATGCCGAGCGCCGGCAGGTCGAGGCCGCCGATGCCGCGGAACTGTCCCGGCGGGATATGCCAGCTCATGCAGTGGTAGGAAAAGTCGGCCAGCGGATGGCCCAGCGTCGACAATTCCCAGTCCAGCACGGCCAGCACGCGCGGCTCGGTCGGATGGAAGATCATGTTGTCGAGGCGGTAGTCGCCATGCACGATGCTGGTGTCGTCGCCCGGCGGGATATTGTCGGGCAACCATGCGATCAGCTGGTCCATCGCGTCGATCTTTTCCGTTTCCGACGCCTTGTACTGCTTGGTCCAGCGATCGATCTGGCGCACGAAATAGTTGCCGGGCTTGCCGTAGTCGGCCAGGCCGATGGCGGCGTAATCAATGGTGTGCAGCTGGGAGATGACGCGGTTCATTTCGTCGTAGTGCGCGGCGCGGTCGGCCTGGCTCATGCCCGGCATCGACTGGTCCCACAGCACGCGGCCGTCGACGAATTCCATGATGTAGAACGCGCGGCCGATGATGGCTTCGTCCAGGCAGAGCGCATACTGGCGGGCGGCGGGGAAGCCGGCCTTGTTCAGCGCATCCATCACGCGGAATTCGCGGTCGATTGCATGGGCGGAGGCGAGCAGCTTGGCCGCCGGGCCGGGCTTGGTGCGCAGCACGTAGCTCTTGCCGTCGGCGGTGAGCTTGAAGGTCGGGTTCGACTGGCCGCCCTTGAACTGCTCAACCGTCAGTTCGCCGGAAAAGCCTTCGACATGCTCGCGCATGTACGCCTGCATGGCGCCGAGATCGAACTTCTGTCGCTCCGACACCGGGCGCGTGCCCATGAACTCTTCGAACATCTTGTCTCCTTTGCGAAAACGCGCGAAATGGTGGTGAATCCTTTTCGCCAGATTCTACAACAGAAAAGAGTACGGTCGTGCGATTTCGTTCTTCAGGCATCTGCCGGCAAGTCAGAGGCCGCGCGACTTGCGGTACTGGTCGAGCAGGACTTCCATCGTGGTATGGCGCGATTCCCCCTGCAGCTCCGACACCGGCGAGTAGTTCACGATGCGCACCACCCAGTCCGCGTGGGCGTCGCCGACGTCGATCGCGTTGATGCAGCCGGCGGTCTGCGCGAGGTTGCCGAGGAACAGGCGCTGGTTGGTCAGCGCGTAGGACAGGATGGCGCGGTTCACGCCGCCATGCAGCACGAGCAGCACCGTGTCCCAGGACTTGTCTTCGCGCAGCCGGTCGATGCAGGGATGGACGCGGTCCATCAGCTGGCCAATGGTTTCGCCGCCAAGGAATTGCCGGTGTTCCGGCACCAGGCCGTCGAAGGCGCCGACGAAGGCTTCCTTCAGGCTCTCGTCCGGGATCGCGGAGAGCTTGCCGCCGCGCAGCTCTTCCAGCTCGCTCCAGCGTTCGAGCGAAATATGCTGGCCGGTTTCGGCGAGCACGCGGGTCGCCGTTTCCACGGTACGCGGCAGGCCGGACACGATCACCCGGTCGAAACGCAGGCCGGCCTCGGCGAATACCTTGCCGGCGGCCGTGGCCTGGACGCGGCCGAGTTCATTGAGCGGGACCTGTTCCGGCAGGAAAGGTTTTCCCTGCTCGTCGAAATAGGTAACGCTGCCGTGGCGCATCAGGTAGATGCGCCGTCTCTTCTGTGCAGTCATTTGTAACGGGGCTTTCTTTTTTCCAGAAACGCGGAAATGCCTTCCTGCGCGTCGCGATGATGCAGGCTTTCCACGAAATGCCGTTTTTCCGACTCGAAGTGCTGGGCCAGCGTGTTGACCTGCGCCTCGTGGGTAAGCGACTTGATGCGTTCGACCGAGTTGGGCGACAGGGCGGCGAGGGCTTCGGCCCATTCCAGGGCCGCGGCGAGTACGGAGCCATCGGCGACGAGTTTGTTGACGACGCCAAGTTCATGCAGGCGCTGCGCCGGCACCGGCTTGCCTTCGAGCAGGACTTCCGCTGCAAGCTGCTTCGGCAGCGCTTGTGTGAGCAACCACGATGCGCCGCCGTCCGGCGTGAGTCCGACCTTGACGTAGGACATCGCAAACTTTGCGGAGGTGCCGGCGACGATCAGGTCGCAGGCAAGCGCGAGCGAGAAGCCGGCGCCGGCGGCGACATCCTCGACGGCGGCGATCACCGGCTTCGGGCAATCGCGGATCGCCTCTATCCAGCCATGCAGGTTGTCGATCGATTCCGCCTGCACCGACGGATCCTTGCTGCGGTTTTCCAGCAGCCGGTGCAGGTTGCCGCCGGAGCAGAACACCTGGTCGGCGCCGGTCAGCACGACGGCGCGCACGGTATCGTCGCGCTCGGCGGTGGACAGGGTTTCGATGGCGGCGGCATACATGTCGGGATGCAGCGCGTTTTTCGCGCCGGGGTTGGACATGGTCAGGATCAGCGTCGCGTCTTCGCGGGATGCTTTCAGTTCGGCGGACATGGCAGGTGTCGGAGTTGGTGTCGGTCAGCCGCTATTATTGCCGAAATGTGTCGCCGCCGTGGATTCCCGCTGTACGGCGGCGGGAGGCGGCCTGCAGGGCGTCGCGCGCTGCGGTAAGCTTGAGACCCGGCAAGACATGACAAACCAAGGAGACGATATGCTGAAACTGTGTGGATTCGCAGGAAGCAACTACTACAACAAGGTCAAGTTCGCGTTGCTCGAGAAGGAGGTTCCCTTCGAGGAGGAACTGGTCTGGGCGGACAAGACGCCGGAGATGCTGGCGCGTTCGCCGCTCGGCAAGGTGCCGTTCATCGAAACCGAGCATGGCAGCCTGTGCGAGTCGCAGGTGATCATGGAATACATCGAGCATGCCTACCCGCAGAAGCCGCTGCTCCCCGCCGATCCGTTCGCCGCCGCAAAGGTGCGCGAACTGGTCACCTTCATGGAGCTGCATCTCGAACTCGTCGCGCGCGAGCTCTATGCGGAGGCGTTCTTCGGCGGGAAGGTGTCGGACGAAATGAAGGCGCGCACCCAGAAACTGCTGACGCGGAACGCGAAGGCCTTCGGCAAGCTGGCGAAGTTCGCCCCGTTCATTGCGGGCGAGGAATTCACGATGGCCGACTGCGCCGCGCTGGTCCACCTGCCGCTGGTCGGCATCGCATCGAAGAAGATTTTCGGCGAGGATGTGCTGGCCGGGCTGCCGGTGCGCGATTACACGAAGATGCTCGGCGAGCGGCCGGCGGCGCAGAAGGTGAATGCCGATCGCAAGGCCAATGAGGTGCTGATGATGCAGCGTGCGAAGTAGGCTTCGTGCCCGGGGCGCCGCTTCCTCGCCGCGCCGTTGCTGCGCGGCGAAGCGCAGTCTTTAATCAAGAAACTGCTCAGAGCGTCGCCAGCCTTTGGAGCGCAAGCCGCAGCGTGTCGTCCTTCTTTGCATAGCAGAAGCGCACGATGCCCGACTCCCTGGGGCGGTTGTAGAACGCGGAAACCGGGATGGCGGCGACGCCGATTTCGGCGGTCAGCCACTTCGCGAATTCGGCTTCCGGCATGGATGAAATTGCCGAATAGTCGACGCACTGGAAGTAGGTGCCATCCGACGGCAGGAGCCTGAAGCGGGTGGCGGCGAGCCCGGCGCGGAACAGGTCGCGCTTGCGCTGGTAAAAGGCCGGCAGGTCGAGATACGGGGCGGGATCGGCCATGTAACGGGCAATGCCATGCTGCACCGGCGTGTTGACGGTGAAGACGTTGAACTGGTGCACCTTGCGGAACTCCGCCATCAGGGGCGCCGGCGCGGCGACATAGCCGATCTTCCAGCCGGTGACATGGTAGGTCTTGCCGAAGCTGGAAATCACGAAGGCGCGCACTGCCAGTTCCGGGTGGCGGCACACCGATTCATGACGCGCGCCGTCATACACCATGTGTTCATAGACCTCGTCGGAGACGATCAGGATGTCCGTGCCGCGCACGATGTCGGCGAGCGCCCGCAGGTCGGGCTCGCGCAACACCGAGCCGGTAGGATTGTGCGGCGAATTGAGCATGATGAGGCGGGTTGCCGGACTCACTGCGTCGGCAAGCTTTTGCCACGGGACGGAATATCCGTCGGGCCCGACTTCCATCTGCACGAAAACCGGCTTGCCGCCGGCCAGTTCGATCGCCGGCACGTAGCTGTCGTAAGCGGGTTCGATGATGATCACCTCGTCACCCGGATGCACGCAGCACAGGATCGCGGTCAGGATGCCCTGCGTCGCGCCGGCGGTGACGGTGATCTCGGAAGCGGCGTCGTACGCATGGCCGTAGAGCCCCGCGATCTTCGCGGCGATTGCCTCGCGCAATGCCGGCACGCCGGTCATCGGTGGATACTGGTTGAAACCGGATTTCATTGCGCCGGTCACCGCATCGACCAGCGCCGGATCGCAGTCGAAATCCGGGAAGCCCTGGCCGAGGTTGACCGCGCCTTTTTCCGCGGCGAGCGCCGACATCACGGTAAAGATGGTGGTGCCGACATTCGGCAGGCGCGACTGCAAGGCGGCAACGGCGGCGGTCGCAAGGGCAGGGGAGGCGGTGCTGTTCATGCGCAATGGAATCAAGGTAAAAAAGGCATTTTAACCAAGCTGGGCTGCGGCTTGCCATTTGTCCGGCGGCGCGATCCGGAACAGCCCGTCGCGCGCGGTTTTCCTTGCCAGTTTCAGCAAGGCCTTGTCCTTGGTGATCAGTACGGCTGCATCCGCGTCGCGCGCAAGTTCCAGGAATTTCTGGTCGTCGGGGTCGCTGCAGAGCGGCAAGCGCACTCCGGCGCGCGGACGCAGGCGGTCCGGTTCGATGCAGGCGATCAGCGCGTCGAATTCGGCGGCGGCCCGCGGCCGCGATTCGGCGTCGAGCGGCAGATGCGGGTACTCGAGCACTTTCAGCCACTCGGTACGGCAGTCCGCGCGCGTGACCGCCTGCACGCGTCCTTCCTGCAGCGCGCCGAGCAGCGCCGCCCAGCGCGCGTCGCGGAATACGAACAGGTCCAGGCAGACGTTCGTGTCGATTACAATGCGCGTCGGTATTATTGCCGCCATTCTTCTTTCCAGTGAACCCGTTTCTGACATGCTGATTGTCTTATCGCCCGCAAAAACGCTCGACTATGACACACCTGCCACCACCGAGGAGCAGACGCTGCCCGATTTTATCGAACATGCGGCGGAACTGGTGGATATCCTGAAGACGCTGTCGCCGGCCGAGGTGGCGGGACTGATGGGGATTTCCGATGCGCTGGCGGTGCTGAACGTCACCCGCTACGCCGGGTGGTCGCGCCGCTTTACGAAGAAGAATGCCAAACAGGCGATTCTTGCATTCAACGGCGACGTGTACGAGGGGCTGGACGCACCTTCGCTCAATCCGAAACAGTTGGCGTACGCGCAGGCGCATGTCCGCATCCTGTCCGGGCTGTACGGGGTGCTGCGTCCGCTCGACCTGATGCAGCCCTATCGCCTGGAAATGGGAACCCGGCTCGCGAACGCGCGCGGCAAGGACCTATATGCGTTCTGGGGAAATCTCGTGTCGGAGTCCCTCAACAAGGCCCTGGCCGCGCACAAGACGAGGGTGCTGGTCAACCTCGCGTCCGAGGAATATTTCAAGGCCGTGAAGCCGCAGCAACTCGATGCGGAGGTGATCACGCCGGTATTCGAGGACTGGAAGGGCGGCAGGTACAAAGTGATTTCTTTCTATGCAAAGCGCGCGCGCGGACTGATGGCGCGCTATGCGGCGGTCAAGGGAATCACCCGGCCCGAAAAGCTCAAGGCATTCGACATCGACGGCTATGCGCTGGATGACAAGGCTTCCGACGACAGGACCTGGGTGTTCCGGCGCCGGGCGGACGCCTGAGCGGGCGAAAATAAAAAAAGCCTCCGTACGGAGGCTTTTTCATGTTGCCTGGATTACCAGATTTTCCACCACGGCGCGCTGACCTGAGGCCCGCCGCGGAAATACACGCTATTGGGGAAAGTCGCCTTCAGCACGCGCTCGGCATCGTTGCGCAGGTCAGTCATGCCCATCGCATCATAGGACTTGACCAGCAGGTACAAGGCTTCCTCGATCGCCGGCGCGTCGCGGTATTCCGACACCGCGATCTGGGCGCGGTTGGCGGCCGCCACATAGGCGCCGCGGCGATAGTAGTAGTTGGCGACATGCACCTCGTACTGCGCGAGGGCGTTCACCAGGTATTTCATGCGGTCGACTGCGTCCTTCGCGTACACGCTGTTCGGGAAACGCTCGACCAGCTGCTTGAACGAATCGAAGGCGTCGCGCGCCGCCTTCGGATCGCGTTCGCTCGGGTCCTGCCTGAAAATGAAGTCAAGGAAGCTGAGCTTGTCGTTGAAGTTGATCAGGCCGCGCAGGTAGTACATGTAGTCGACGTTCGGGTGGTTCGGATGCAGCTTGATGAAGCGTTCCACCGCCGCCAGCGCCTCCGGCGCCTCGCCCTGGCGATAATGTGCATAGGCAATTTCCATCTGTGCCTGCTGCGCATAGGTGCCGAAGGGGTAGCGCGATTCGAGCTTTTCGAAATACTCGACCGCCTTGTCGTAGCCGCCTGCCGACAATTCCTCGCGTGCCTCCGAGTATAATCTGGCCGCTGACCAATCCTTGGTTTCATCGACCTTCTCGGGGAACAGGCCGCACCCGGACAGGGACAAAGCCAGGGCAAGGGCAGCCAATTTCAACGAACTTTTATGCATGACGTTTGCGGGACCACATCGGACAAGGCCACGATTATAGCCGATGGTGCATTACCGCAGCGATACGGATGACCCCGATTTTGACGAACAACCTGCCTGACACCGACATCGACGACGGCGACGAAGACGCGGCTTCCACGCCCGCTTCATCGGCCATCGAACTGAAACTGACCCCGGAATTCTGCGGCGTGCGCCTCGACAAGGCCTTGTCCCAGCTGTTGACCGAATACTCTCGCAGCCGCATCCAGCAGTGGATCGACGCCGGCCATGTGCTGGTCGACGGCCAGGCGGCGCGCGGCAAAACGCCGATGCTGGGCGACGAAACCATCGTCATCGAGCCGCAGGAGGCGCCCGAGGAGCAGCCTTACCAGCCCGAGCCGCTGCCGCTGGCGATCGTGCACGAAGACAAGGCGATCCTGGTGATCGACAAGCCCGCCGGGCTGGTCGTGCATCCCGCCGCCGGCAACTGGAGCGGGACGCTGCTCAACGGCCTGCTGCATCACCAGCCGGCGCTGGCCGGCGTGCCGCGCGCCGGCATCGTGCACCGCCTGGACAAGGATACCAGCGGCTTGATGGTAGTCGCGAAATCCCTGCAGGCGCAGACCGACCTGGTGCGCCAGTTGCAGGCGCGCAGCGTGAAACGCGAATACCTGGCGCTGGTATGGGGCCAGCCGCAACTGACCGGCAGGGTGGACGCGGCGATCGGCCGCCATCCGCGCGACCGCATCAAGATGGCGGTGTCGCAGCATGAGAGCGCGAAACCGGCGGTAACCCATTACCAGCGGATCGCGACCGGCGCCATCGACGGGCGCCCGGTGAGCCTGATGCGCTGCCAGCTCGAGACCGGCCGCACCCACCAGATCCGGGTGCACCTGCAGTCGATCGGCTTTGGGCTGGTCGGCGATCCGTTGTACGGCAAGCCGCACCTCGCATCGGTGTTTCCGCGCCAGGCGCTGCATGCGTTCCGCCTCGGTCTCGTGCATCCTGTGTCGGGCAAGGATCTGGAATGGAATGCGCCGCTGCCGGCGGATTTTTCCGGCTTGCTGGCGCAGGCGGGCATGTCCGGCGTCACGATTGACTAGGACAACCGCGATGGAACTCATCCTGCCGGACTGGACAGGCGCGCCGCCCAATATCGGCGCGTTTTGCACGACGCGTTCCGGCGGCTGCAGCACCGGGCCGTATGACGACGGCGCCGGCGGCGGCGGCTTGAATCTCGGCGTGCACGTGGGCGACGACGCGGACGCGGTGGCCCGCAACCGGGCGCTGCTGCGCGGCCTGCTGCCGCAAGAACCGGCGTGGCTGTCGCAGGTGCACGGCAGCACGGTGGCGGATGCCGGTACGGTGAGCGGGGCCCCGCGGGCGGACGCCTGCATCGCGACGACGAGCGGCGCGGTATGCGTGATACAGACGGCGGATTGCCTGCCGGTGTTGTTCTGCGACGCCGGCGGCGCGGTTGTAGGCGCGGCGCATGCAGGCTGGCGCGGCTTGGCCGGCGGCGTACTGGAAAATACGGTGCGGCGCATGCGCGACACCGGCGCTTCGCGCATCCTGGCCTGGCTCGGGCCGGCAATCGGACCGCAGTGCTTCGAAGTCGGGCAGGATGTGTTCGACGCATTCGTGGCGTGCGACCGCGCCGCCGCAACCGCTTTCGTTCCACAGTCGGGGCACGCCGGCAAATACCTCGCGGATATTTACGCGCTTGCGCGCCTCGCGCTGCAACGCGCCGGGGTCGAACAGGTGAGTGGCGGCGGGTTGTGCACGGTCACGGACGAGCGCCGTTTCTATTCCTATCGCCGGGACCGGGTGACCGGACGCATGGCCTCGTTGATCTGGCTCAAATAGGCACGGTCCCCGATCGGCGATGATGCCGATAGTCAATCTTCCGAAGCTTTACGTTCAGCGTCCGATGCATTCGCTTCGTCCAGTGCCGCATGCGCGCGTCGCAATTTTTCCGCTTCCACGCGGTTGCGCTTGCGTTGCGGCGTTCCCATCACGTATAAAATGATAACAAGGGGGAGGACGCCATACAGCAGGAAGGTCATCACACCGGCAACTACTGTGTCTTCGGTGATCGACATCATCAGAATCACGTAAATCCATGCGATGGCGACGATATACATAGCAGTCTCGAATTCAGTTTCAACCCGTAACCTTACGCCAAAATAGAGAAGCAAGCATGAATATGTTCCAGCCTCAAGCCGGCACCGGCAGCACGTGGATGAACCAGTTCGTCGACCCCAATGCATGGCAGGCATGGCTCAAGCCGCCGGCGCTCGACACCAAGCCGCTCACCAACACCATCAAGGAATTCGGCGCGACCGTCGACCCGTCGACGCTTGCGAAGCTGCAGAGCGACTACATGCAGCAGCTGACCAGCCTGTGGCAGGAAGTACTGGGGGCGAAGACGCCGGCGATCAGCGACAAGCGCTTCGCCGCGCCGGAATGGCATTCGAATCCCCTGCATGCATTCCATGCGGCAGCCTATCTGCTCAATGCGCGCTTCCTGATGTCGATGGCGGACGCGGTGGAGGCGTCACCGCGCGCCAAGCAGAAGATCCGATTCGCGGTCCAGCAGATGGTCGACGCGATGTCGCCCGCCAATTTCCTTGTCTCCAATCCCGAAGCGCTGCAGAAGATTGTCGAGACCAAGGGCGAGAGCCTGACCAAGGGGATCGCCCACATGCTGGAAGACATGCAGAAGGGCCATATCTCGCAGACCGACGAATCGGCGTTCGAGGTCGGCCGCAACGTCGCCACCTCCGAAGGCGCGGTGGTGTTCGAGAACGAGCTGTTCCAGCTGATCCAGTACAAGCCGCTGACCGCAAAGGTCTACCAGCGGCCGCTGCTGCTGGTGCCGCCCTGCATCAACAAGTACTACATTCTGGACCTGCAGCCGGAAAACTCGCTGGTGCGCTATGCCGTCGAGCAGGGCCACACCGTGTTCCTGGTTTCCTGGTGCAACCCGGATGCATCGCTCGGGCATCTCACCTGGGATGATTACATCCTGAACGGCGCGATCAAGGCGATCAACGTGGTGCAGGAAATCTCCGGGGAGGAACAGATCAATGCGCTCGGTTTCTGTGTCGGCGGCACCATCATCGCCGCCGCGCTCGCGCTGCTTTACGGCCGCGGCGAGAACCCGGTGGCGGGCCTGACCCTGCTGACGACGCTGATCGACTTTTCGGACACCGGCGTGATTGACGTCTTCATCGACGAAGCGCAGGTCGCCATGCGCGAGCAGGCGATCGGCAAGGGCGGCCTGATGCCCGGCCGCGATTTCGCGTCGACATTCTCGAGCCTGCGTCCGAACGACCTGGTCTGGAACTACGTGAAGTCGAATTACCTGAAGGGCGAGGAACCGCCGCCGTTCGATCTGCTGTACTGGAACTCCGACAGCACCAACCTGCCGGGCCCGATGTTCTGCTACTACCTGCGCAACATGTACCTGGAGAACAACCTGCGGGTCCCGGGCAAGCTGAAAGTCGGCGGCGAAAAGATCGACCTGTCGAAGATCGACGCGCCGGTATTCATCTATGGCTCGCGCGAAGACCACATCGTTCCGTGGAATGCCGCGTTCGAGTCGATCAAGCTGCTCAATCCGAAGAAGCGCAACCGCAACCGCTTCGTGCTCGGCGCATCCGGCCACATTGCCGGCGTCATCAACCCCCCGGCGAAGAAGAAGCGCAGCTACTGGACCAACGACAAGCCGGCTACGACCCCACAGGAATGGATGGGCGGCGCGAAGGAGCAGCCGGGCAGCTGGTGGCCGGAATGGGCGGACTTCCTCAAGGCCAACGCGGGCAAGCAGGTGGCCGCACCGAAGAAGTACGGCAATGCGAAGTACAAGCCGGTCGAACCCGCGCCGGGACGCTATGTGAAGGTGAAGGCGGAGTAAGTTCCATGCAAGGGCCGGCACGTAGAATGCGCTGCCGGCTTGCTGCTCAGCAAGAGAAAAACAGCGGTGCAGGCTTGCTGTTGTTTTTGCAATCAACCGCCAACTCCAGCGTTTTTTGCTGAACTGCATCGCAAAAGGCCTATTAAAAACGTTGGAAATATTGCGTAGATCTTTGTTTTCTCGCACTATAATGAAAACAAAAGGGGGGCGAACGCGCGTTCGCTTTTTTTACGAAACGGCTCACTGCGTTGCGACGCAATCACTGGAAATTCGATGAATAGTGCAAAAAAGATGTCCGAGCGCTTGATCAAGAAGTATCCGAACCGCCGCCTTTACGACACGCAAACCAGCTCTTACATCACCTTGTCCGATGTAAAGCAGCTCGTGCTCGACAATGAGGAGTTCACCGTCGTCGATGCCAAGTCCGATGAAGACCTGACGCGCAGCATCCTGCTGCAGATCATCCTGGAGGAGGAGGCGAACGGCACGCCGATGTTTTCCAGCGGCGCGCTGTCGCAGATCATCCGCTACTACGGTCACGCGATGCAGGGCATGATGGGCTCCTACCTGGAAAAGAATATCCAGGCCTTCATCGAGATCCAGAACAAGCTGGCGGAAAGCTCCAAGGGTTTCTACGAAGGCAAGCCGTTCAGCCAGGAGATGTGGACGCAGTTCATGAACGTGCAGGGGCCGATGATGCAGGGCATGATGAGCAACTACATCGAGCAGAGCAAGAACCTGTTCATGCAGATGCAGGAGCAGATGCAGAGCCAGACCAAGAACATGTTCGGCACCTTCCCGTTCACACCGAACGACAAGAACAAGAAGCCGTAACATTGCGACAATGCTGCACCCCGGCGTGCCGGGAAGAAGCGCAAGGAGAGGTACAATAGCGGATTCGCTCTTGTACCTTTTTTTGTTATGTCCAACGCTTCACAGAATCCCAAGGTCGGTTTCGTTTCCCTCGGCTGTCCCAAGGCCCTCGTCGATTCCGAACAGATCCTCACCCAGCTGCGCGCGGAAGGTTACGACACCGCCAAGTCCTATGACGGCGCAGACCTCGTCATCGTCAATACCTGCGGCTTCATCGACGCCGCCGTGCAGGAATCCCTGGACGCCATCGGCGAAGCGCTGCAGGAAAACGGCAAGGTGATCGTCACCGGCTGCCTCGGCGCGAAGAAGGATGCCAATGGCAACGACCTGATCCAGGGCATCCACCCGAAGGTGCTGGAAGTGACCGGCCCGCATGCGCTCGGCGAAGTCATGTCCGCCGTCCACAAGCACTTGCCCAAGCCGCATGATCCCTTCCTGGACCTCGTCCCGGCGCAGGGCGTGAAGCTGACGCCCAAGCACTACGCCTACCTCAAGATTTCCGAAGGCTGCAACCATCGCTGCAGCTTCTGCATCATTCCGTCGATGCGCGGCGACCTCGTGTCGCGTCCGATTGCCGATGTCATGCTCGAAGCCGAGAACCTGTTCAAGGCCGGCGTGAAGGAATTGCTGGTGATTTCGCAGGACACCAGTGCCTACGGGGTGGACGTGAAATTCCGCACGGGCTTCTGGAGCGGCAAGCCGGTCAAGACGCACATGACCCAGCTATCCGCTGCGCTCGGCGAACTCGCCGCGCAGTACGGCGCCTGGGTGCGCCTGCATTACGTCTATCCGTACCCGCATGTCGACGACGTCATCCCGCTGATGGCCGAGGGCAAGATCCTGCCGTATCTCGACGTGCCCCTGCAGCACGCGCACCCCGACGTTCTCAAACGGATGAAGCGCCCCGCGAGCGGCGAAAAGAACATCGAGCGCATCCAGGCCTGGCGCAAGCTCTGCCCGGACCTGACGATCCGCTCCACCTTCATCGCCGGCTTCCCCGGCGAGACGGAAGCGGAGTTCGAATACCTGCTCGACTTCCTGAAGGAAGCCGAGATCGATCGCCTGGGCTGCTTCGCGTATTCCCCGGTGGAAGGCGCGACCGCGAATGAATTGGCGAATCCCGTGCCGGAAGAAGTGCGCGAAGAGCGCCGCGCGCGCGTGATGGAGCTGCAGGAAGGGATTTCGAAGAAGCGCATGCAGGCCAAGGTCGGCAAGACCATCCGTGTCCTGCTCGACGAGGTCGGGCCGAGCGGCGGCGTTGCGCGTTCGGTGGCCGACGCGCCCGAGATCGACGGCGTCGTGTACGTCAAGCCGCCGTACGAACCGCACCGCAAGCTGAAGGTAGGTGAATTCATCGACGTGAAGGTCACGGCGGCGGACGCGCACGACCTCTGGGCGGAAGCATAAATGCTGCGCATCGCTGCGGCGAGCATGCTCGCCTTGTCGCTGCTCGCTCCGAGCCTGCATGCCGCCTCGCCGGAACCGACGGGCAAGATGCTGTTCGTGAAACCGGTCGCGCTGCGCGGCACGCTGGGCGCCGAGCAGGTCCAGGTGAACCTGCGCACCAAGGCGGAGTTCGAGGACGGCATCGAAGGGGATTACTTCATTTTCGGCAGTTCGCACAGGGTCCTGCTGGCAGGCGAGATCGAGGGCGAGGAGTTCTTCCTCGAAGAATCGGTGAACGGCACTGATGTCTCCGGCCAGTGGGAGGGAAAGATGGCCGGCGATACGATCAGCGGCGAATGGCAGTCGGTTGACGGCAAGCTCAGCAAGCCGTTCCAGCTCCGCGTCGTGCGTCCGGCCAAATCATCACGGCCATAATTTCAAGGAGGCATCGGGTGTCAGAAAGCAAATCGCTGCAAACCTCGCTGATTCATTCCGATTACACAGCCCCCGAGGGCTTCGGCGGCCTGCCGGTGCCCGTGCATCACGCATCGACCGTCGTCTTCAAGGATGTCGCCGCATTGCGATCCCGCGACTGGCGCGAAAAGACGGCCTACACCTACGGACTGCATGGCACGCCCACCAGCTTCACACTGGAAGCACGCCTCGCAGCGATCGAAGGCGGCACTCATTGCCTGCTCGCACCGAGCGGCCTCGCTGCCATATCCATGGTCAATTTCGGCTTGCTCAAGGCCGGCGACGACCTGCTGATTCCCGATAACGCCTACAACCCGAACCGCGACCTCGGCCGCTGGCTGGCCCAGGATTACGGCATCTCGACGCGTTTCTACGATCCGCTCTGCGGCGCGGCGATCGCCGAACTGATCCAGCCCAACACGCGACTGGTGTGGACCGAGGCGCCCGGTTCCGTGACGATGGAAGTGCCGGATATCCCGGCGATCTGCAAAGCCGTCAGGGAAAGGCGGGCGGCCGGACAGGATATCCACGTCGCAATGGACAACACCTGGTCGGCGGGCATTGCCTTCCGCGCCTTCGATCTTGGCGTGGACATCGTGATGCAGGCGCTGACCAAGTACCACTCGGGCGGCTCCGACGTCCTGATGGGCGCGGTCATCACCCGCGACAAGGAACTCGACCACCGCATCGGCATGGCGCACATGCGCATCGGCTTCGGCGTGGGCATGGACGATGCGTATCTCGTGCTGCGCGGGCTGCCCACCATGAAGCTGCGCTTCGATGCGCACGACGCAGGCGCGCGCAAGGTCGCGCTTTGGCTGAAGGGGCGGCCGGAAATCGCACAGGTGCTGCACCCCGTCCTCGAAGATTGCCCGGGGCATGAAACCTGGAAGCGCGATTTCACCGGGGCGGGCGGGCTGTTTTCCGTGGTGTTCGATGAGCGCTTCAGCGAGACGCAGACCGACCGCTTCGTCGACAGCCTGAAGCTGTTCAAGATCGGTTTCAGCTGGGGCGGCGCACACAGCCTGGTCGTCCCGTACCGGGTGCAGACCATGCGGAAGAACTGGGCCGCGAAAGGCCAGCTGATCCGCTTCAATATCGGTCTGGAAGACCCGGACGACCTGATCGGCGACATCGGGCAGGCGTTCGCGGCAATGCATGCCCCTGACGCGCCTGCCTGAGACGATCACACCGGCATGGCCTTGTTATCGTTCAAGTCGAGCCAGCCCTTGAGCAGCCGGTAGGCCTTCCATATCCACGCGCCCAGCCAGATCAGCCAGGCGATGGGGATGCCGATCACGGTGATGAACAGGATGCCGCCGACCACCATCCAGAACAGGTACCACCAGAAGGAGCGGATCTGCCAGCGATGGTGGCTGTAGACAAAGGTGCCGGTGGTGTCGTCTTTCTTGACGTAATTGATGATCAGCGGAATAAAGGAAAACGCGCCCAGCGAAAACAGGAAGCTGATGGCGTGCGCCAGGTAAAGCCACCAGGCAAGAGTCTTGCCGGACTGCAGCCGGGGATCAAGTACGAGTTCCTGCACCATTCCGCCTCCTTGTGATCAAGCGAACAATGTTAGGACTCCATCCAGGCCCACAAAATTCAGTGCGACATCAGCTTGCGCACGAACAACAGGCTTGGCGCGGAAAGCCACCGACAGTCCGGAAATCCCCATCATCTTCAGGTCGTTCGCGCCATCGCCCATCACGATGGCCTGCAGCGGGGAAATACCGAGTTCGGCACAGACCCGTTCCACCGTATTCTTCTTTTCGTCCGCATCGACGATGCCGCCGACCACGCGCCCGGTCAGCTTGCCGTCCTCGATCTCCAGCACGTTCGAATGCGTGTAATCGAGACTGAGCCGCGTTTTCATGCGGTCGGTGAAGTAGGTGAAGCCGCCCGACACGAGCAGGGTCTTCAGGCCAGCGGCCTGCACCGCAGCCAGCATCTTTTCCGCACCCGGCGACAGCTTCAGGCGCTCGTCATAGACCCGTTGCAAGGCCGATGCATCGAGCCCCTTGAGCAGGGCGACGCGGCGGGTAAGGCTTTCGCGAAATTCGATTTCGCCGCGCATGGCCGCCTCGGTGATCTCCGCCACCTGCGGCTTGAGTCCCTGCATGTCGGCGATCTCGTCGATGCACTCGATGGTGATCAAGGTCGAGTCCATGTCCATCGCCACCAGCTTGAAGTCCGACAACTTGCGCGCGCCGTCGATGAAGGTGCCGTCCAGCTGCGCGGCCAGGCATTCCGCATCGACCTTGGCCTTGATCTCGGCGAAATGCTGCACGCCTTCGCAGCGCCAGGCATTGGCATGGATGGGAGCAATGCGTTCGGCGCCTGCAAGGGCGGCGATGCTGTCGATGGCGTTACGGTCGGTGTTCAGGCCTTGCAGGATCAGGTTCATGGATGTGAAAACGGTTACGGTACGAGGGAGCGGATGGTCGCCTTGACTTGCGACACCCGCGCGGCAAGGTCGGGCATGCTCGCGGTGATGCGCAGCTTGTCCTGGCCGTGCAGCTTGATATGCCGGTTCTTCTGGATCAGCTCGATGATGCGCATCGCATCGATCGGCGGGTTCGGCTGGAAATGCAGCACGGCCGATTCCGCGTGGGCATCGATTTTAACAATGCCGACCGGTATTGCTGCAATCCGCAGCCGGTGCGTTTCGATCAGCGCCCGGGCCGGATCGGGCAGTTTGCCGAATCGGTCGATAAGCTCTTCCTGCAGGTCGTCGATGGCCGACTGCGAGCTGCAATTGGCGAAGCGCTTGTAGAGCGACAGGCGCTCGTGCACATCGCCGCAGTAATCCTGCGGGAGCAGGGCGGGCACATGCAGGTTGATCTCGGTGGTGGTCGATAGCGGCGCCGCCAGGTCCGGCTCCTTGCCGTTCTTCAGCGAGCGCACCGCCTCGTTGAGCATGTCGGTATAGAGCTGGAAACCGATTTCCTGCATCTCGCCGGACTGGTTCTCGCCCAGCACCTCGCCCGCGCCGCGAATTTCCAGGTCGTGCATGGCGAGGTAGAAACCGCTGCCCAGTTCTTCCATCTGCTGGATGGCCTCGAGGCGGCGCTGCGCCTGTTTCGTCAGGCCGTGGACATCGGTCACCAGCAGGTAGGCATAAGCCTGGTGGTGCGAACGGCCGACGCGGCCGCGCAGCTGGTGCAACTGCGCCAGGCCGAACTTGTCGGCGCGATGCATGATAATCGTATTGGCGGTCGGGACGTCGATGCCGGTCTCGATGATGGTGGTGCAAAGCAGGATGTTGTAGCGCTGCGAAACGAAATCGCGCATCACCTTTTCGAGGTCGCGCTCGTGCATCTGGCCGTGGGCGACCGCGATGCGCGCTTCCGGCAGCAGCTCTTCCAGCATCGCCTTGCGGTTGAGGATGGTTTCCACCTCATTGTGCAGGAAGTACACCTGGCCGCCGCGCTTGAGTTCGCGCAGGCAGGCTTCGCGGATGACCGATGCTTCCTCGGTACGCACGAAGGTCTTGATCGCCAGACGTTTTTGCGGCGCGGTCGCGATCACGGAGAAATCGCGCAGTCCCTCCAGCGCCATGCCTAGCGTGCGCGGGATGGGCGTGGCGGTCAGCGTCAGCACGTCGACTTCCGAACGCAGGGCCTTCAGGGCTTCCTTCTGGCGCACGCCGAAACGGTGTTCCTCGTCGATGATGACCAGCCCGAGGCGCGCGAACTTCACGTCGTTCGACAGCAGCTTGTGCGTGCCGATCACGATGTCGATCGATCCGTCGGCGAGGCCCTTGATGGCTTGCGTGACTTCCTTCCCGGTACGGAAACGCGAGAGTTCGGCGATGCGCACCGGCCAGTCGGCGAAACGGTCGGCGAAGGTTTGTGCATGCTGTTCCGCCAGCAGCGTGGTCGGCGCCAGGATGGCGACCTGCTTGCCGCCCATGACGGCGACGAAGGCGGCCCGCAACGCGACTTCCGTCTTGCCGAAGCCGACGTCGCCGCAGATCAAGCGGTCCATCGGTTTGCCGCTGGTCATGTCCCGGATCACGGCATTGATGGCGGCGCTCTGGTCCGGCGTTTCCTCGAAGCCGAAGCTCTCGGCAAACGCCTCGTAATCGCGTGCCGAGTACTCGAAGGAGTGGCCCTGCCGCGCCGCACGGCGCGCATACAGGTTGAGCAGTTCTGCCGCGGTGTCGCGGATCTGCTGCGCTGCCTTTTTCTTTGCCTTTTCCCACTGCCCGGAGCCGAGGCTGTGCAGTGGCGCGTCGTCCGGCGAAGCGCCGGAATAGCGTGAGATGACATGCAGCTGCGAGACAGGGACGTAGAGCTTGGTTTCCTTCGCATATTCGAGGTGCAGGAACTCCGTC
>NZ_DASPLS010000051.1:0-6702 GCF_035627455.1 Noviherbaspirillum sp. | reverse complement strand
GCAAGGCCGTCGCGCAGCAGCCCCACCACCTCGCCCTCCGCGCGCCCGCGCTGGCAGGCATCCTCGTACAGCACCACGCTGTCGAAGGCGTCGCCGAGGATCTCGGTCTGGCGCCGCAGGTCGATGTCGCGGCGGTCGCCGGCGCCGCTTATGACCACCGAACGGCGCTTGGCCGGCATGCTTTCCACCGCATTGACCAGCGCCTGGATCGCGTCCGGGTTGTGGCCATAGTCGGCGATCAGCGTGGCTCCCTTGTAGGAGAACAGGTTGAAGCGCCCGGGGGCGCTCTGCGCGTCATTGACGAAGCTCAGCAGGCCCTTGCGCACCACGTCCCAGTCGATGCCCAGGCCCCAGGCGGCGCCGATCGCGGCCATTGCATTCTCGACCTGGAAGCCGATGGTGCCGCCGCGCGTGAGCGGAATGTCGGCCAGCGGGATGCGCTGCGCATTCCTGCCCTCGGCGGCGACGATCGCATCGCCGTCCACGTACACCACGCGGCGGCCCTGCGCGCGGTGCATGGTCATCACCGGGTGATGCACGTCGCGCGCGAAGAAGGTGACCGAGCCAGGGCAGACCGAAGCCATGCTGGCGACCATCGGGTCGGCCGCGTTCAGCACCGCGGTGCCGCCGGGCGCGACGTTCTGCACGATCACGCGCTTGACCACCGCGAGGTCTTCCACGGTGGTGATGAAATTCAGGCCGAGGTGGTCGCCTTCGCCGATGTTGGTGACCACAGCGACATTGCAGCGGTCGAAGCCGAGGCCCTCGCGCAGCACCCCGCCGCGCGCGGTCTCGAACACCGCGGCATCGACGTCGGGATGCATCAGCACATTGCGCGCGCTGCGCGGTCCGCTGCAGTCGCCGGTGTCGATGCGCTTGCCGCTGATGTACACGCCGTCGGTGCCGGTCATCCCCACACGATGGCTGTTCGCGGTCAGCAGGTGCGCGATCAGCTTGACGGTGGTGGTCTTGCCGTTGGTGCCGGCCACCGCAACCACCGGGATGCGGCCGTCGTCACCGTCCTTGAACATGGTCGAGATGATCGCCTCGCCCACCGCGCGGCCCTTGCCGTAGGACGGCTGCAGGTGCATGCGCAGGCCGGGCGCGGCATTGACCTCGACGATGCCGCCGCCCTGCTCCTCCAGCGGCTGGATCACGGTCTCGCAGACCACGTCCACGCCGCAGATGTCGAGACCGACCATCTGCGCCGCTTCCACCGCGCGCGCGGCGAGGTCGGGGTGCACGTCTTCCGTCACGTCGGTCGCGGTGCCGCCGGTCGACAGGTTCGCATTGTTGCGCAGGACCACGCGCACGCCCTTCGGCGGCACGCTCTCGGCGGTGTAGCCCTGCTTGGCAAGCGTGGCGCGGGCGATGTCGTCGAGGCGGATCTTGGTCAGCGAGGTCGCATGCCCGTCGCCGCGGCGCGGGTCGCGGTTGACCTGCTCGATCAGCTGCGCGATGTTGTGCTCGCCGTCGCCGGTCACCTGCGGCGGCTCGCGCCGCGCGGCCGCGACCAGCTGGGTACCGACCACCAGCAAGCGGTAGTCGTGGCCGGAGATGTAGCGCTCGACGATCACGTCTTCGCTGATCGCATGCGCCACCGCATAGGCATTCAGCACATCCTCGCGGGTCTTCATGTTGACGGCGACGCCCTTGCCCTGGTTGCCGTCGCGCGGCTTGACCACCACCGGGCTGCCGATCTCGCAGGCCGCTTTCCACGCGTCTTCGGCATCGCTCACCGAACGGCCGTTGGGTACCGGCACGCCGGCCGCGTCCAGCAGCGTCTTGGTCAGTTCCTTGTCCTGCGCGATCGATTCCGCGATCGCGCTGGTAAAGCCGGTTTCGGCGGCCTGGATGCGCAGCTGGCGGCTGCCCCAGCCGAACTGCACCATGCTGCCTTCGGTCAGGCGGCGATAGGGAATGCCGCGCGCGACCGCCGCCTGCACGATGGAACCGGTGCTCGGCCCGAGGCGGATGTCTTCATCCAGTTCCTGCAGCCGCTTCAGCGCGCTTTCCAGATCGAACGGCGTGTCCTCGAGCGCGCTGCGGATCAGCTGCTCGGCCAGGTCGAATGCGAGACGGCCGACCTGCTCCTCGGTGTATTCCACCACCACCTGGTAGGTGCCGGCTTCGACGGTCGCGACCGAGCGGCTGAAGGTGACCGGACAGCCGGCCTGCGCCTGCAGGCAGAGCGCCGCGGATTCCAGCGCATGCGCCAGCGAGAACGGCTGGCCGGCGGCCGGCTCGAGGAATTTGATGTCGGGAAAACGCGTGCGCAGCCGCGGCTCGAATTCCGGCAGGGCATTGATGTCGCACTCCGCTTCGGTGCACGAGACAATGGCTTCGATCGACGTGTGTCGACTCCACAGGTTGGGGCCGCGCAGGGCGCGGATACGCGAGATTTCCATCAATAGTTCCTTGTTGGCGCGGTCGGACCGTCAGCGGGAGCCGCCGCGCTCTCTTGTTGCCATCGGCTGCCGCAGCAGCCGGTGGCCCTCTTGCTTCATCATTTCACTTCGTGGCGCGGACGAAGGCCGGCGACAGGCCGCTGCCTGCGTCAGGCCACCTTCCGAGCGCTGCCGATGCCATAGTCGAAGGTTTCGATCGCCGCCAGGATTACGTCGGCGCCGATGCCCTGCGCCCATGCGGCGCCGGCCGCGGCGAGGATGTTCTCGAGCAGCCAGGGCTGCTGTTCCAGGCCCGGGATCGGCAGCCTGGCGAGCTCGACCACCGGCGTCTCGTCCTTGCCCGCCGCGAGCATGATGCTGCCGCCGCGCACGTACACCGCGCGACCGCCTTCGGCCAGGTGCTTCGCCAGCGGCGCCGCCTCCGGCGACCGGCTGAAGAAGACGACATCGCCGTCGCACAGCCCGGCCAGTTCGGCCACGCGCTGGTCGGCGGCATTGAGCACCGCGGTGCCTTCCGGCAGCACGATGTCGACCTGGGTGCGCGCGACCTTGACCATGTCGTCGGCATCCTTGATGTAGAACTCGGGCAGGCTCGCCGCCGGGTCGATGTTGGTGACCACGCCGACCAGGCAGCGGTCATAGGCGACGCCTTCGGTCAGGATCGCGCGGTAGCTGTTCTCGAACACCGCTGCCTCGACCGAACGGTTCATCAGGATGCGGTGGGTGGACGCCCAGTTCGCGCAGTCGCCCTTGACCGTCTGGCGCTGGCGCAGGAACAGGCCGTCGCTGCAGGCGACACCGACGTACGGGCCGTGCAGCTTCATCATGCGCGCCACCAGGCGCGCGACCATGGTCTTGCCGCGGCTGCCGGTCACGCCGACGATGGGAATGCGGCCGTTGTCTTCCGCGACCGGGAACAGGTGGTCGACGATCGCCTTGCCGACATTGCGCGGCTTGCCGGTGGCCGGCTTCAGGTGCATCAGCAGGCCGGGACCGGCATTGACTTCGACGATCGCGCCGCCTGTCTCTTCCAGCGGGCGGGAAATGTCTTCCGCCACCAGGTCGACGCCGGCGATGTCGAGGCCGACGATGCGCGCCGCAAGCGACGCGGCGGCCGCGACGTCCGGATGGACCTCGTCGGTGCAGTCGAAGGCGAGGTTGCCGCGGCTCTGGATCAGCACCGTCTTGCCCGCCGGCGGCACGGAGTCGGGGGTGAAGCCCTGGCGCTCCAGCACCAGCAGCACGGTCGGGTCTTCTTCATAGGTGATCAGGCCGAGCGGGAAATCCTCGTGCTCGCCGCGGCGCGGATCGGTATTGATCTGGCTGTCGATCAGCTGGGTGACGTTGGACACGCCGTCGCCGGTAACGGTGGCGATCTCGCCCTTGGTGGCCGCCACCAGCTTGCCGCCGACGACCAGCAGGCGGTGCTCGTCGCCGCGCACGAAGCGCTCGACGATCACGTCGCTGCCCTCTTCATCGGCCAGCTTGTACGCGGCTTCGACTTCCTGGCGGGTGTTCAGGTCCATCGACACGCCGCGGCCGTGGTTGGCGTCGGACGGTTTGACCACCACCGGGGTGCCGATGTCTTGCGCGGCATCCCAGGCATCTTCCGGGCTGCTGACCACGCGCCCTTCGGGCACCGGCACGCCGCAGGATTGCAGCAACCGTTTGGTCAGGTCCTTGTCGCGGGAAATGCTCTCGGAAATGGCGCTGGTCTGGTCAGTTTCGGCGGTCCAGATGCGGCGCGAACGCGAACCGTAGCCGAGCTGCACCAGGTTGCCTTCGTTCAGGCGCAGCGCCGGGATGCGGCGTTCGGTGGCGGCGTCGACGATGTTCGCTGTGCTGGGGCCGAGGCCGATCCGCTCGGCCAGGTCGGTCAGGTCCCGCACCGTGGTTTCGATGTCGTAGGGCTTGTCCTCGATCGCGGCCATCACGATGTCGCGGGCGGCGTAGAGGGCGACCCGGCTGACCTCTTCGTAGCGTGCCCGCACCACCAGCTTGTAGACGCCGCGCTTGCCGGTCTCGCGGGCCTTGCCGAAACCGGTCTGCACGCCGGCCAGATTCTGCAACTCGATCATCACGTGTTCCATGATGTGCGCCGGCCAGGTGCCCTCGCGCAGGCGCTGCAGGAAGCCGCCGGGCTCGCCGACGCCGCACTGGTGCTCGGCCAGGCCGGGCAGGAGGGCGGTCAGGCGCTCGTAGAATCCGGGGATGGTGTTGGACGGCGAATCTTCGAGATCGCCAATGTCCACCCATGCCTCGATGGCCGGCCGATATGTCCAGATATTCGGACCGCGCAGAGACATCACATTGATGATCTCAATGGTTTTGTTGTTCATTTATTACAAGAGGCTGTGGAGTAAAAGGCCTGTTCTGAGGATAGGATTGCAGGATTTTAGCGGGCCTGTGCGGAATTAACGCTCAACAACCCCGTAAGTTTACTTAATGCGAAAAAAATTATCGTGCAGAACGCTCCTTCCAGAAACAAGATTATCGCCTCTCGGTATACTTAGCGCCACATCGGCGCCGCTTTTACCGCGTCCCGAGCCGATTTATTTACGTTCCGCAAACGAATACCGGCATTTTCGCCGAAATTGTCCTCCTGTCCCGAGTTTCAATGAATACTGGATTCCCCCAATTGTTGCCGTCGCGGCAAGTTGTGCCCGCCGCCTGGCAGCAAGACGTCCAGGCGCAGCTGCGCCCGGGCGAAGCCGCCGTCGCCTGCGTCGAGCTCGACCTCGATGCCGGCCTGCGCTTCGCCGCCGGCATCGTGGTCGTGACCGACAGCCGCCTGCTGGCGAAAACCGCAGCGGGCTGGCAGGATTGGCCATACCGCGCGCAACTGGCGCTGGCGCACTACGACCATGCGGGCGTCGGCACGCTGGAACTGCACGACGAGCGCAGCCGCCTGGCCTGCTGGCGCTACACCTTAGGCCGCAATCCGGAGGCGCTGCGCCTGATCAGGCATTTCGAGGAACAGCGCGACGCGGCGGTATCCGGCTGCCCGGTGCTGCCGCCGGAACAGGCGGTCTGCCCGAGCTGCAAGGCGCCGCTGCCGGAAGACCAGGAAGAATGTCCGATCTGCACCCGGGAGCTGCACACGCCGCCGTCGACCTGGACGCTGTTCCGGCTGTGGCGCTTCGCCCGCCCCTACAAGGGCCAGCTGCTGGCCGGCTTCCTGCTGACGCTGGCGTCCACCGCCGCCACGCTGGTGCCGCCCTACCTGTCGATGCCGCTGATGGACAATGTGCTCATCCCTTACCAGAACGGCCAGCAGATCGATGTCGCGCTGGTCTCGATGTACCTCGGCGGCCTGTTCGGCGCCGCGCTGTTCGCCTGGGTGCTGGGCTGGGCGCGCACCTACATCCTGGCGCTGGTGTCCGAGCGCATCGGCGCCGACCTGCGCACCGCGACCTATGAACACCTGCTGCGGCTGTCGCTGGAATATTTCGGCGGAAGGCGCACCGGCGACCTGATGGCGCGCATCGGATCGGAATCGGACCGCATCTGCGTGTTCCTGTCGCTGCACCTGCTCGATTTCGCCACCGACGTGCTGATGATCACGATGACGGCGGTGATCCTGGTGTCCATCAACCCCTGGCTGGCGCTGGTGACGCTGTTGCCGCTGCCCTTCATCGCGTGGATGATCCATATCGTGCGCGACCGGCTGCGGCATGGCTTCGAAAAGATCGACCGGGTCTGGGGCGAGGTCACCAACGTGCTGGCCGACACCATCCCCGGGATCCGGGTGGTGAAGGCGTTCGCGCAGGAAAAGCGCGAAGCGGCGCGCTTCCGCGAGGCGAACAGGCACAACCTGCTGATCAACGACCGGGTCAACAAGGTCTGGTCGCTGTTTTCGCCGACCGTCACCTTCCTGACCGAGATCGGCCTGCTGGTGGTGTGGGGCGTGGGCATCTGGCAGGTGTCGCGCGGCGACATCACTGTCGGCGTGCTGACCGCCTTCCTCGCCTACATCGGCCGCTTCTACACCCGCCTCGACTCGATGAGCCGCATCGTGTCGGTCACGCAGAAGGCCGCAGCGGGCGCCAAGCGGATCTTCGACATCCTCGACCATGTGTCCTCCGTGCCGGACGCGCCGAATCCGGTGCGCATGCCACGCATTGAAGGCCGCATCGAGCTGCGCGACATCGGTTTCCGCTACGGCAACCGGGCGGTGCTGCGCGGCGTCGACCTGGCCATCCAGCCGGGCGAGATGATTGGCCTGGTCGGCCACAGCGGTTCCGGCAAGAGCACCCTGGTCAACCTGATCTGCCGCTTCTACGACGTATCCGAA
>NZ_DASPLS010000050.1:0-7114 GCF_035627455.1 Noviherbaspirillum sp. | reverse complement strand
GGCCGAGGTGACCAAGCTGTGCGAAACCATCAGCAAGGATTATCCGAACTCGATCTTCTTCACCAGCAAGCTGGTCTTCGAGCAAGACAACTGGTTCACGCGCCTGCTGCACAACCAGGCGGCGCTGGCGATCCAGCGGCGGCTGCACTTCGAGAGCCTGCAGATGGTGATCCTGCCGATGAAAGTCTGATTTTCGACGCATCGCCTCCGGGTATACACGCGCGACTTCCCTCCACAACGCTGCACTCCCGCCAGTTCCGGGCAAAACCGGACTGGCCGGGGGCGTCTCCTTGCCTCTGCATTTCTAAACATCAATCTTGCCACCCGGCTTGCATTGAACTTTGCAAGCCACTTCTCCTAGTCGGTTTGTCCTGCCCGTCCCGCCAAAAATAAGGCGAACTGTCCCGGCCAAGTAAGGACACTTCGCCGATGTCCCGCGATCAACAAATCCGTACGATGAGTCCCGAAGTAAGGAGAAAAGCCGCTCCTTGAGATACGCCCCTCTAAGGGCGAAACCGAACCGGAGAAAGCATGCCGTCCTATGTTGTCTTCACAGTAGCCCTTGCATGTTTTCTGCTGGAAGAGGGCGGTGGTTCACCGGCGGAATACGTGGTACTGGCGTCGATCACCGTCGCGCTCACCTGGCTGGCCGTGCTGGCATTGAACAAGGCGCCGTAGGCCAGGCAATGAACGCAGCGGCTTTAGCGGCCGGACACTCGTTGAACATGTTTTGGGAAGGCTCATGCAAGAACTCGTATCGCTAGTCGAACTTCTGTCCATGCTGGTCCTCGATCCGCGCAGCGCGACACTGCTCGCGCTGCTTGCGATCGCAGCGGTGAGCGACTACCGCAGCTACCGCATTCCGAACTGGCTCACCTTCGGCGGCGCCGCCTTCGCGCTGCTGTACAGCGCGTACGTTCCCTTCGTGCCGGGACTCGGTTTCCTCTGGGCGCTTGGCGGCCTGGCGCTCGGCCTCGTGCTGCTGTTGCCGGCTTATGCATTCCGGGTGATGGGCGCAGGGGATGTGAAGCTGATGGCGATGTGCGGCGCTTTTCTTGGCGTCGATCACATCATTCCCGCCGTCCTGTTGTCGTTCATCGTCGGCGGCGCGGCAGCGATCGGTACCGCCCTCTACCGCCGTGCGCTGGTGCGCATGGCTTCCAACGTGAAGGACATCGGCAAGATCGTGATGATGTCGGCGGCCACCGGTGTCCTGCCGGGCGGCGCACTCAAGGGGATTGCGTCGGTGGGCAAGCTGCCGTACGGGGTCTGTATTGCCGCCGGCACCGCAGGTTACCTGGTGGCCAGGCAACTGGGCTATCTCTAGAAGAGGGCAGTAGCCGGTATCTGATTCAACATCACAGGGCAGGGATATGAAAAACATAAAAGCAATCGCGTTGCTGGTTCTCGCGTTGGTCAGCGGGCTTGCGGCAGCTGTGTATGCCGCCGGCTGGCTGTCCCGGCAGGCGGGCGTGGCGGCGAGCAAGGTGGTGGTGGCGGCGGTGGACGTCGAACTGGGAAGCAAGCTCAATCCGCAGATGCTGACCCTCGTCGACTGGCCCAGCGGCGCGGTACCGCAGGGTGCATTCCACGACATCAAGGCGCTCGAAGAGCGCGTGCTGAAAGCCGGCATCCTGCGCGGCGAGCCCGTCCTGGAAGGCAAGCTGGCGCCGGTGGGGACGCGTGGCGGCCTGTCCGCGGTCATCGCCGAGGGGAAGCGCGCAATGACGGTGCGCGTCAACGATGTGGTCGGCGTGGCGGGGTTTGCGCTGCCGGGCAACTACGTCGACGTGATGGTCAACACGCAGCGCGGCACCGACGCCAGGAACGACGATAACCGGCAGATCAGCAAGACAGTTCTGGAGCATGTGCTTGTGCTTGCGGTGGCGCAGGAAGCGAGCCGAGACGATACCAAGCCTAAGGTGGTCAATGCGGTGACGCTGGAGCTGACGCCGGAAGAATCGGAAAAGCTCGACCTGGCGCGCAGCGTCGGCACGCTGTCCCTGGTCCTGCGCAACCAGGTCGACAAGAAGATGGCGTCCACCAGCGGCGCGACGAAGCGGGAATTGTTCGGCGAGCCGAGCCCCGCCCCCGCTCCGAAGCTGGCGCCGGCCCCGGTCAAGGCGCCGGTCAGGAAGGTGTCGCTGCCCGCCCAATCGTGCGTGGAAGTGATCCACGACGGCAAGCGCGAGCTCAACTGTTTCCAACAATAAGAACCAAGGGAGAATCACGTGCCCAACCGCACTACACCTATCATCCTGGCCGCGGCAATGGCGATGGCCTTCCAGGCGCAGGCCGCGGACAAGCCGGTCGCCGACGCCCCGGGACGCTCTCCGTCCGCGCTCAAGCCATGCAGCACGGTGGTGGTCGACCAGCCGACCAGCGTCACGCTCGGCAAATCGACGGTGGTCAAGCTCGATGCGCCGGCAGTGCGCATGCTGGTAGGCGGCCAGGGATACGGCCGTGCCGGCCGGCCCGCCGACAGCGCCGACAAGGATGACAAGAGCAGCAAGGCGCCGCCGCAGACGACGTATGACGGCGTGGCCGACGTCGATATCACGCTGCTCAGCCCGACCGAGCTGTTCGTCCTCGGCAAGCGGTCGGGATCGATGAACCTGGTCCTGCAAGGCAATGACGGCCGCTGCACCGTCAAGGACATCGTCGTGACCCTCGATCCGGGCACCCTGCAGGCAAAGCTGGCGGAGCTGATGCCGGAGGAGACCGGCATCAAGGTGCGCGGCGCGGAGAACGCGCTGGTGCTGAGCGGCCGGGTCAGCGACGCGATCAAGCTCGATGAAGTGCTGAACCTGGCGACGTCGTACGGCGACGGCAAGAAGGTGGTCAACATGCTGCGCGTGTCGACGCCGCAGCAGGTGATGCTGGAAGTGAAGATCGCGGAGGTGAGCAAGACGCTGCTCGACAAGTTTGGACTGGATTTCGCGCGGCTGACGACGTCCGCTGACGGACTGACTTCGGGCATCGTTTCCGGCATCATCGGCGGGGGCAGCGGCGCGCTCGCTCGCTACACTGGCAACCTCGGCGCAGGAGGCTATCTGACCGGGCTGGGAGGTGCGTCTGCGAGTGGTGCATCGGCGGCAGCGCAAGCCACTCTGGGCGACCCGGTACGCGGATTCCCGACACGCAATGCGACGTTACTGGGCGTCGACGCACAGAAGAAGGATGGCTTGGTGCGGGTACTTGCGGAGCCGAACATCATGGCCATCAGTGGGCAGCAGGCAAGCTTTCTCTCGGGTGGGAAGATCTTCATCCCGGTGGCGCAGGAGAACCGCACCGGCGGCAGCACGATCACTCTGGAAGAAAAGGAATTCGGCGTCGGCCTGAAGTTCATGCCCACTGTCCTGGATGGTACTCGCGTCAACCTGAAGCTGATCTCCGAGGTATCCGAGCTGTCGCAGACCGGCTCGCCGTTCACCTCCTTCAATGGAGTCACTGCGGTACTGCCTTCGATGACCACCCGGCGGGTCGACACCACGGTGCAGTTGAGCGACGGCCAGAGCTTCGCGGTCGCCGGTCTGATCAAGAACAACATGACGGAAACCCTCAACCGTTTCCCCGGCCTGGGCGAGGTGCCGGTGCTCGGCACGCTGTTCCGGTCCACGGAATTCCAGAACGACCAGACTGAGCTGATGTTCATCGTCACTCCGCGCCTGGTCAAGCCGCTGAGCGCCGCAACTACGCTTCCCACCGATAACCATGTTCCGCCCAGCCGTAGCGACGTGCTTTTCATGGGCAAGGCCGAAGGCACTGCACCGGCGAACGAGGCTTCCGCCGGCAAGCCCGAGAACAAGTAAACGGAGACCGACATGGATAAATTGACCGTGGCATTGATCGCAGCGCTGCTCGCCGCATGTTCCACCACGCCGAACTACGACGCGAAATTCGGGGACGCGGTGCGCGAGGCGCGGCTGAAGATGACGCTCAACCCGGACGCGGGCAAGAACGCGGAAGCGACGGACGGCATGGACGGCAAGTCCGCGAAGGAGGCCGTCACGCGCTATCAGGGAACATTCAAGGCGCCGCCGCCGGTGACCAATGTGATCAATATCGGCGGCACGATCAGCGGCGGCGGCAAGTAACGACGCCGTCGCGAAAAAAAGAACCGGATTTTATGTAGGACCGTAGTAGCAGCAGGCGCCCGGCGGCTTCACCGCTGCGGGGCTTAATTCAACTCCATCTCAGGAAGGGAAACACAAATGAAGCAGCTTCTCCAAGGTATCAAAACATCGATCGGCTCCTTTGTCCGCGAGGAAGAAGGCGCGCAAGTGATCGAGTACGCATTGATCATCGCGGTCGTGTCGATCGCACTGGTACTCGGCCTGCAAGGCCTCAACGGCAACTTCCAGGCCTTTATCGCTCGTGTAGCAGCCTGCTTGACCGGCGGTGCATGCACGGCTGGCGGCGGCGGCGGCGGAGGCGGCGGCGCTTAAGGCTGATAAACGCCTGTATCGAACGGCAGTGGCGGCAACACCTTGCAGGGTTGCCCGGCCACTTGCCGGTTCGTAACGGCGAGCTCCACTACATTCAGACATTCCGTTCATTTCACATCCGGGGTCATCATCCCAATTGCTACAAGAGGAAGTTCATGGTGGAAGGGCTCGGTTGGCGGCGGCAGGGCGGTGCGGTCATCATCACCACGGCGCTGCTCCTGCTGTTTCTGTTGGGCTTTGCGGGCATCGCGCTCGATTTCGGGCACCTGTTCGTGGTGCGCTCGGAACTGCAGACCGCGATGGACAGTTGCGCGCTGTCAGCAGCGCAGGAACTCGACGGGCGCGCCGACGCCTTGACGCGGGCGACCAGTGCCGGCATCACCGCAGGTAACCTGAACCGGGTCGACCTGCAATCAGCGAACTGGAGAGGCCAGGGTCAAGTTACAGCAGCCGATATTAAATTTCGAAACGCTAACTTCGTGGAGACGACTGCGCCTGCGGCTGCCAGATATGTGGAGTGTGAGCATACGCAAAGCGGCATAAGCATGTGGCTCCTGCAGGCAATGGGAGCGTTTTTTGGTGATACTGCCACCTATCCGGCAACCCGAAATGTGGGCGCTCGCGCCGTCGCCACGCGCGCCAGCGCGCAGACAACCTGCGCGATTCCGGTCGCCTTAAAACCGAGGATCGACCAGCCGCCAAACTATGGATTCCAGGTTGGCGAGTGGATCACAGTCTACGGCAACCGCACGCCCGGCTCGGGCGAATTGGGATGGTACAACCTGGATGGCACAAGTAGTGCGCACAATACGCGCGGAGAATTATCTGAATACTGCGAAACCACTGTCGACTACACAGGCGAGCTCAGAACACCGGGAGCGCAAACTGGGGTGCATCGCGAGTGGAACTACCGGTTTGGTATTTATCGCAATAACGAGAGCCCGGCAGACTTGGACAAACATCCAGACTTTTCCGGTTACTCCTACACGTCGGAAAACTGGAAGAACCCGGTGCCGCAAAATGCCTGGTCAGGTACACCCGTTACCGGTTCGCATCCGAGCGCACAGAATTTCCTAACCAAGCGAGCCAGATTTGCTTCCTTCGACGACAATGGAACTGACCTCAGACACGGCAGCCAAATTGTCTTTGGCAATGCAGGCGCGCTGAATAGTTATAGGAGCCTGGCCACGCCGGGAAGCGGTGGCGAGCACCAGCGCTTTGGTACCAACCGCAGGGTAGTGCTTGTTCCTGTTCTCTATACCAATAGGAATAGTATCCAGGATTTCGCCTGTATGTTCATGCTGCATCCGCTGACCGGTCCGCATGACCTAGGGCACATGGAATTCCTCGGGAATGCGAGCGATATCAACAGCCCTTGCATACCGAGCGGCACGCCGGGCGGGACAAGTGGGCCGAGAGTTCCGGTCTTGGTTCGGTGAGGGCGATATGAACAAGCGACAGCGCGGAACGGCACTGGTGGAACTTGCATTCGTCCTCCCCTTGCTCCTTTTAGTTAGCGTTCTCACAGTGGAATTTGGACGTGCGGTATATGAATACAACACGGTAACCAAATCGGTGCGCGACGCAGTACGCTACCTATCGATGCACACTCCCGGAACGCATATGTCCGAGGCACGAAACTTAGTGGTGTTTGGGAAAATCAGGTTAGTCGGGGGCGAGACGCCGTTAGCACCGGGGCTGAGTCTGGACCCGAACCGGGTACCCGATCCTATTTGGCGGATCGAGGGTACAGCGCCGGTGATCAATACCGTTACCGTTACCGTGAGAGGTTATCCCTTCGCTTCGCTGTTCACTACCGTGTTCGGCTTCAATTTCGAACCGATAATCTTCAGCGATATCAGTGCAACCATGCGAAGCCAATTATGAACAAGAACCAGAACGGCGCTACTACGATTGAATTCGCACTGTCGTTAATCGTCTTCTTTACCTTTCTGCTGGGTATTGTCGATTTCGGCCGCATGCTCTTTACGTGGTCCGCTGCAAACGAGGCGGCGCGTGTTGGGGCCCGTTACGCGGTGGTGTGTGACGACACTAACAACGAAGCGCAGGTCCTGAGACGCATGCAGGGATTGCTGCCGCAGATCGCTGAGATACGAGTGGTTTGGTACGCGGAAGAAGGGCCTGCTTGCACACCTAGCACCTGTGATGGCGTCACCGTCACCATCGTCAACCTCGACTACCAGTGGATTTCGCCGATCGCCGGCCTCGCCACCCGCATTGCGCCGGTCCGCATGCCGACGTTTTCAACGTATCTGCCGCGGGAAATGATGCGGCAAGACCCGAACAGTGAAGCACTCTGCAGTACGTAACATTCCAGGAATGCACCCATGAAAATCGCTGTAATTTCCAGCAACAAGGACAAGGCGCAAGAGATGCGCAGGATGCTCGAAGCCTTGTCGCACACCGTGGTCTTGTCCGATAGCGGGAACGGACGGCTGCGCGAGCTGGCCGCGCAGGCCGACCTGATCCTGATCGACGGCCTGGCCTGCGAAGCAGGCGACCTTGGCCAGATCGAACAGTTCACCACCGACTACCCGAAAACCGCGGTGATCCTGCTGTGCGCGACGCAGACGCCGGAGTTCCTGATCAACGCGATGCGTGCCGGCGTGCGCGAGGTATTGCCGTCCCCGGTGCCTGCCGGCGCG
>NZ_DASPLS010000049.1:0-6790 GCF_035627455.1 Noviherbaspirillum sp. | reverse complement strand
TATGCTCCACCCGCGGACTAGGAATCTTCATATTGCAATAATCACAATTAATAGACAAGAAAACAATTGGTCACTAGGAGATGTTGATGTCTGATCGTGTCACGCAACTTGCCTTTGAAATCGCCGATGGTGCGGCGATGTGCGATATCGAAATCCTTTGCGCGCCGGTCGGCGGCGAGCCCTTGAGCCTGGAGGCCATGCGCACCTGCTGGTTCGACCTGAACCGGACCCGCGATCCGGACGACCTGCGCGCGGTGAAGACCTCCGCGGAATACCTGGATCGGCGCGGCCTGCTCAGGCGGCATCCGGTCCATGCGAACTGGGTACGGCCGCGCCATCCGGCGCCGCTGCCGCTGCCGAGCGACGAAATCGAAGCCTGATCCGGCACCGGCACAGCCCGGAGCCCTGCCCGACCGGCGGTAGTCCGTTCGACCTATGGCCGGCAACCGCGAAGCGTTATATCATCCGGTATATAACGCTCGCTCCCACTAGCTCCGTGACTTCCGACAACAAGATGCACATCGAAGGCCGCCTCTGGATTGCCAGGGAGGCAAGCAATGTCGCGGGCCATGGCCGCATCGACCTGTTGCAGCGCATCGCCGACACCGGCTCCATCAGCCAGGCGGCGAAAAGCATGGGCATGAGCTACAAGGCGGCGTGGGATGCGGTGGATGCGATGAACAACCTCGCCGGCGAGGCGCTGGTGGAACGCGCGACCGGCGGCAAGGGCGGCGGCGGAACGCGCCTGACCGCGCGCGGCCAGCGGCTGGTGGCGGCGTTCCGTCTGATCGAAGAGGAGCACCGGCGCTTCCTGCAGTCGCTCGGCGAGAACATCGAAGACTTTGCAGATACCTACCAATTGATGCGCCGGCTGAACATGAAAACCAGTGCCCGCAACCAGTTCTACGGCAAGGTCGCCGAAGTGCGCAGCGGCGCGGTCAACGATGAAATCGTGATCGAGCTGCAGGGCGGCGACCGCATCGTGTCCGTGATCACGCAGGAAAGCACACGGCATCTCGGCCTGCATCCGGGCGCCGAGGTGGTGGCGCTGATCAAGGCGCCCTGGGTCATCATCGTCGACGACGCGGCGGGCAGCATCAGGATGTCGGCGCAGAACCGGCTGTGCGGCACCATTGCGAAGCTCGCGCGCGGCGCCGTCAACGCGGAAGTCGTGGTGCAGCTCAAGGGCGGCACCACGGTGTGCGCGGTGATCAGCAACGACAGCATGGACGAGCTCGCACTGTCCGAAGGCAAGCAGGTGGCCGCGGTTTTCAATGCATCGCACGTGATCCTCGGCGTGCCTGCCTATTAACGGAGAATAAGGAATGAGGTTCTGGCTTGCCCCCCTGCTTTTCGCGCTGTGCGCGCTGGCCCGCGCCGACACGCTGACGGTCGCGGTCGCCGCCAACCTGCAGTACGCGTTCGACGACCTGCAGGCGGTATTCACGAAAGAAACCGGCCACGCCATCAAGCCGGTGTACAACTCCTCCGGCAAGTTTGCCGCGCAGATCATGAACGGCGCGCCGTTCGACCTGTTCCTGTCGGCCGACATGGAGTACCCGGAAAAGCTGCACAAGGAAGGCTTCGCGGCGGCACCGAAGGTGTACGCGTATGGCACGCTGGTGCTGTGGACGATGAAGGATATCGACCTGGCGAACTGGCAGGCGAGCCTGGCGGCGCCGGGCGTGGGCAAGATCGCGGCGGCCAACCCGAAGACGGCGCCGTACGGCCGCGAGACGCTGAAGGCGCTCGCGCATCTCCGGCTCGATGACGCGCTGAAGGCGAAGCTGGTGTTCGGCGAGAGCATTTCCCAGACCAACCAGTACATCCACTCGCGCTCGGCCGATGCCGGCTTCACCGCGAAATCCGTGGTGGTATCGCCGGAAATGAAGGGGCAGGGCAAATGGGTCGACCTGCCGAAGGATTCCTACCAGCCGATCGCGCAGGGCGTGGTGGTGCTGAAGCACGGCCGGCAACACAACGCGAAGCTGGCGCAGCAGTTCCACGATTTCGTGCTGTCGCCGACGGCGCGCGCGATCCTCGAACGCTACGGCTACCTGTTGCCATGAACCGCCTTCCCGGGACGATCAGCGCGGTCCAGGCGCACGGCAGCATTGCGCTGGTGGAAGTCGCGGTCGGCGCGCAGCGCTTCACCGCCACCCTGCTCGGCGCCGGCGACGAGGTACAGTCCTGGACACCAGGCCGCGCGGCGACGCTGCTGTTCAAGGAAACCGAAGTGTCGCTGGCAAAGAACCTGTCCGGCCTGATCAGCATGCGCAACCGCATCCCGTGCACGGTGACCGCGATCGAACGCGGCACGCTGCTGGCGAGGGTGGCGCTGGATTTCGACGGGCATGCGCTGGAATCGGTGATCACGACGCGCTCCTCGCATGCGCTCGCGCTGGAAGTCGGCGATGCCGTCGAAGGCCTGGTCAAGGCGAACGAGATGACGCTGGCGCCGGAGGGCCTTGCATGAATTACGACTGGCAGCCGCTGCTGCTCACCTTCCGGCTGGCGGCGATCACCACGCTGATCCTGTTCGTGATCGGCGTGCCGCTCGCCTACTGGATCGCGCATACCCGCACCCGTTTCAAGCCGGTGGTCGAGACGCTGGTGAGCATGCCGCTGGTGCTGCCGCCGTCGGTGCTCGGCTTTTACCTGCTGCTTGCGTTCAGCCCGCAGAACGCCTTCGGGCAATGGCTGGAGCAATGGTTCCAGGTGCGGCTGGTGTTCAGCTTCGCCGGGCTGGTCGTCGGCTCGGTGATCTTCAGCCTGCCGTTCATGGTGCATCCGATCCAGTCCGGGTTCCAGGCGCTGCCGCCGTCGCTGGTCGAGGCCTCGCGCACGCTCGGCAAATCCGACCTCGTGACGCTGTTCCGGGTGCTGCTGCCCAACATCAAGCCGGCGCTGCTGTCGGGCGCGGTGCTCAGCTTCGCGCACACGGTCGGTGAATTCGGCGTGATCCTGATGATAGGCGGGAACATCCCCGGCGTGACCAAGGTGGCATCCATCGCCATTTACGACGAAGTCGAAAGCCTCAACTATGCGGCGGCGAATTTCTATGCGCTGGTGCTGTTTGCGGTCAGCTTTGCGATCCTGCTGACGGTCTACGTGCTCAACAAGAACTGGCTGAAGGCGCGCTGACATGATTTCCTTCACCCTTGCCAAAACCTTGCAGAGCGCCACCGGGCGACTCGACCTGCAGGTCGCGGCCGACATCGAGGAAGGCAGTTTCGTCACGCTGTTCGGCGCGTCCGGCGCCGGCAAGACCACGATACTGCGCATGCTCGCCGGGCTGGCCGCGCCGGATGGAGGCAGCATCGTGGCCGGCGGCGACACCTGGTACGACGCGGCGCGGCGCGTGGATTTGCCGCCGCAGCAGCGCGCCACCGGTTTCGTGTTCCAGGATTACGCGCTGTTTCCGAACCTGAGCGTGCGCGACAACGTCGGCTACGCGACGCAGAAATCCGAGCGCGCCTGGGTCGATGAATTGCTGGAAATGACAGGCTTGTCCGAACTGCAGCATCGCCTTCCCGCCACCTTGTCGGGCGGCCAGAAGCAGCGGGTCGCGCTGGCCCGCGCGGTCGCCCGCAAGCCGAAGCTGCTGCTGCTGGACGAACCCCTGTCCGCGCTGGACACCGCGATGCGCGCGCAACTGCAGGACGACCTGCTGCGCCTGCACCGGCGGCTCGGCTTGACCACGCTGATGGTCACGCACGACCTCGGCGAGGTGTTCAAGCTGTCGCAGCGCGTGCTGAGGCTGGAGGACGGCCGCATTGCGCAGTCGGGCACGGCGGCGGAAGTCTTCCTGCAGCGCCGCTTCGCCGGCAAGCTGACCGTGCATGCGCAGGTGCTGGCGATCCGGCAGGAGGAAGTGGTGCAGGTGGTGTCGCTGCTGATCGGGCAGGACATCGTGGAAGTGATCGCCTCCGGGGATGAAACCGCCGGATTGCGCGAGGGCGACCCGGTGTCGGTGTCGGCGAAGGCGTTCAGTCCGCTGCTGTTCCGGCAGGGATAGTCGCATTTGAAGCGTAGCGCCACCGGAGTGGCGCGGCAATGTGATAGCTTGGGCCGGCTAAGCAGGGGGCAAGTGAAACCGGGCGTCTACCGTCCATTGAGCGCGCGGTGTGTTTCGCTTGCGCTCTACCTCGGCGGCCCCACCCTACTATTCAGGGATACACGCTGCTTGGCTCATACAGATAATTCTTGGCACATAGAGATTCGTAGGGTGGGTAGAGCGAGCGAAACCCACCATCCCCGTATCCGGAGCATACGGCGGGTTTCGTTTCGCTCCACCCCGCCGCCTCCCCACCCTACAATTCGTCAGGCGCATCAGGACCGCTATCAGAAGCTTCCCGCGAACTGGTACCGGCTCCCCGGATGCCACATCGTCACCACCGACGCGACCTGCCCCTTTGACAGCGTCCTGCGCTTGAGCACGAGGCAGGGCTCGCGCAGGGTGATGTGCAGCATCTCCGCGATTTCCTTCGGCGGACTCAATGCCTCGATGCTGTAGTTCACGCCCTGCAGCGGCGCCGTCGCCATCAGGTATTCATTCGGCGTGATCGCGGAAAAATCCTGTTGCATGTATTCCGGCGCAACTTCGGGATTGACCCAGCGGTCCTCCACCTGGATCGGAATGTCGCTCTCGAAATGCACCATCACCGAGTGAAACAGCGGCTGGCCGGTCTTCAGGCCGAACGCCTGCGCCATGTGCTCGGCCGCCTTGCCGCGTTCCAGCAGATGCAGCTCGCTGCGATGCACGTGGCCGCGCGCGCGGACTTCTTCCGCGATGCTCCTGATCTCGACCAGGGTCGACTGGTACTTGTGCTGCGCGACGTAGGTGCCGGAGCCCTGGATGCGCGTGAGGATCTGCTCGTCGGTCAGTTCGCGCACGGCGCGGTTGACCGTCATGCGCGAGACGCCGAATTGCCTTGCCAGCGCCTGCTCCGACGGAATCGCTTCGCCTTCCTTCCAGTTGCCGGCGTGAATCTCTGCCAGCAGGTAATTCTTGATGTGCTGAAAAGCAGGCACCCGCCCTGCCGGCTCTTCCATATCCGCCTTGTCGTCCCGACCCTCGTCCATGCGATCCCCTTGCTAAACCAAATCGATTTTATGGCAATAATTTGTATTGTCAATTGAAGACCCACTTGCATAAGTTGTCTATACAACTTAAGATGCCTCCATCCGCGCTCCCGCAGGGAAGCGCGCATCGCCATTCAAAGAAGGAAGGAGCCAGGATGAACACCATGACCGAAGCAGGCCGGCTCGGCAACGACCCGCGCTGGGACGAGACCCGCGTGATCCGCGCGCCGCGCGGCAGCGAAAAGAGCTGCAAGAGCTGGCTGACCGAAGCCGCGTACCGCATGCTCCAGAACAACCTCGACCCGGAAGTCGCGGAAAACCCGAAGCACCTGGTGGTGTACGGCGGCATCGGCCGCGCCGCGCGCAACTGGGAATGCTTCGACCGCATCCTCGAGTCGCTGCGCGCGCTGAACGACGACGAAACGCTGCTGGTGCAGTCCGGCAAGCCGGTCGGCGTGTTCAAGACGCACCCGGATGCGCCGCGCGTATTGATCGCCAATTCCAACCTGGTGCCGAAGTGGGGCAACTGGGAACACTTCAACGAACTCGACCGCAAGGGCCTGTTCATGTACGGCCAGATGACCGCCGGCAGCTGGATCTACATCGGCAGCCAGGGCATCGTGCAAGGCACCTATGAAACCTTCGGCGAAGCCGGCCGCCAGCACTACAACGGCGACTGGTCCGGCCGCTGGATCCTGACCGCCGGCCTGGGCGGCATGGGCGGCGCGCAGCCGCTGGCGGCGACGCTGGCCGGCGCGGTGTCGCTGAACATCGAATGCCAGCAGAGCAGCATCGACTTCCGCCTGCGCACCCGCTACCTCGACAAGCAGGCGAAGGACCTGGACGACGCGCTGGCGCTGGTGAAGCACCACTGCGAACGCAAGGAAGCGGTATCCATCGGCCTGCTCGGCAATGCGGCCGAAATCCTGCCGGAACTGGCCAGGCGCGCGAAGGCCGGCGGCATCAAGCCGGACCTGGTGACCGACCAGACCTCGGCGCACGACCTGGTCAACGGCTACCTTCCGGTCGGCTGGAGCGTCGCGCAATGGAAGGCGGCGCAGCAGGACCACAGCCAGCACGCGCAACTGACCGCGGCGGCAGCGCAGTCCTGCGCGCAGCATGTGCAGGCGATGCTCGATTTCCACGCGATGGGCATTCCGACGGTCGACTACGGCAACAACATCCGCCAGGTCGCATTCGATAGCGGCGTGAAGAATGCGTTCGACTTCCCCGGTTTCGTGCCGGCCTACATCCGCCCGCTGTTCTGCGAAGGCAAGGGCCCGTTCCGCTGGGTGGCGCTGTCCGGCGATCCGGAAGACATCTACAAGACCGATGCCAAGATCAAGGAGCTGTTCCCGGAAAACAAGCATGTGCACCACTGGCTGGACATGGCGCGCGACCGCATCGCGTTCCAGGGACTGCCGGCGCGCATCTGCTGGCTCGGCCTCGGCGAGCGCCATGTCGCCGGCCTCGCATTCAACGACATGGTGAAGAACGGCGAGCTGAAGGGCCCGATCGTCATCGGCCGCGACCATCTCGACACCGGCTCGGTCGCCAGCCCGAACCGCGAGACCGAGGGCATGAAGGACGGCACCGACGCCGTGTCCGACTGGCCGCTGCTCAATGCGCTGCTCAACACGTCCGGCGGCGCGACCTGGGTGTCGCTGCACCACGGCGGCGGCGTCGGCATGGGATACTCGCAGCA
>NZ_DASPLS010000048.1:0-7236 GCF_035627455.1 Noviherbaspirillum sp. | reverse complement strand
CGTGCAGGCCAGCGACGGCAGCCTGACCAGCACCCAGGCGATCGCGGTCACCGTCACCGATGTGGCCAATGAATCGATCATCGCCGGCACCCCCGGTAACGATGTCCTGAATGGGACCAGCAGCGACGACACCTTCGATATCTCAGCCGGCGGCGCCGACACCGTGACCGGCGGCCTTGGCAATGACACCATCCTTGCCGGTGCGGCGTTCTCCGGCACCGACCGCATTGACGGCGGCACCGAGCTTGATGACATCACGGAACGGGATACCCTGGTTTTGAACGGTAATTACACGGCCGGTGTGACATTCGGCGCAAGCACGCTGGTGAACGTCGAAAGCATAGTCGTCAGCGCGGGCAACAACTACAGCCTGACCACCAGTGACGCTACCGTGGTCAACGCCACTCTCAGCATCGATGGTTCGGCACTAGGTTCCGCCAACACGCTCATGGTCAATGGATCCGCCGAAAGCGAGGCGAATTCGAGCTACTTCATGACCGGCGGCGCCGGCAATGACTCGCTGACCGGCGGCGCAAGCTGGGATTCCTTCGATATCAGCTTCGGCGGCAATGACACGATCAGCGGCGGCGGCGGGCGCGACAGCATCTACGCCGGGGCGCAATTGAACGCCGGCGACCGGATCGATGGCGGCGCGGGCATCGACTTCGTCTACCTGAATGGCAATTACAGCGCCGGCCTCACTTTTGGCGCGACCACCGTGACGAATGTCGAAGTCCTGGTGACCCAGGCCGGCAGCAGTTACAACCTGACGATGAGCAATGGCACGCTGGGCGCCGGCCAGCAGATGACGATTGACGGATTCGTCCTCGGCAGCGGCAACACGCTGACGGTGAATGCGGCGGCGGAAACCGAGGCAACAGCCTCATACGCCTTCAACGGCGGTGCCGGGAATGACCGCTTCACGGGAGGAGCGGGCAACGATATCCTGACCGGCAATGGCGGCAATGACACGCTGACCGGTGGCGGCGGCAATGACGTATTCGACTTCAATGCCCTCACTGACCGCGGCACGACCGGCGACACCATCACGGCCTTCAGCAAGACCGGGGCCAATGGCGTCGACGTGCTGAATCTGCGCGATCTGCTGCTGACATTCAGCGGCTACAACGGCAACAATGCATTCAGCGGCGGTTACCTGCAGTTCGACACGTCGTCGGGGACTGGCACCACGGTGAGGGTCGACAGCAATGGCGGCGGCAATTCCTACGTCACGCTGGCGACGATCGTCGGAACAGCGCTGTTGCAGTCCGATACCGCGAACTACGTGGTGTAGATGGAGGCGCAATCCTGGCGCTGCGAGAGCGCCAGGATTGCCGTGCGACGCCGCTTACTGGACAGGATCCAGCGAAAGCTCCAGACGCGCTTCCCCGACGTGCATGACATCGCCTGCAGGGGCCGTGTTGCCGCTGACCCGGACAAAGGAAATCGTGAGGCCGCCCGGCGGGCCGCTCAGCAGTTTCTTCAGCGTCAGCGTGACTGGAAACACCAGACGCACTGTGCCCGGTTGGGTGCCGCCGGGTTCCAGGTTCATGTGCACGCGGTGATGCGCCGCCGCGATTTCGAAGGGGCCGGTGGAGCCGACGAGGTAGCTCGTGCTTGCCGTGTTCACATCCGTGGAGGATGGCAGGTTTACATAGATCTGGTAAAAATAGCCGCCCTGCTCGCCGCTGCCGTGCACGCTTACGCTGTCGAGGACCAGTTGCGCTGACCGGTAGGGAATGCCGCCGATGCGCGCGGCGTTGTTGCGCGTGGGTGCCGGGCTGGCGTTGCTGACCACGGTTTGCAGCAACTGGCTGGAAGCGCTGTCGATAATCAATTCGGTGCTGACCGAAGTTTCGCTCAGCGGGATGTTGAGCACGCCGCCGATGGCGCGCCGATTGGCACCGGTGGCCCGGGCGGCGGACGGCGGGAACTTCACGGTCGGGGGGCGGCTCAGGAGGCGCGGCCTGCTGGTCGAAGTACGCGGCCCCAGCTGTGCCAGCGGCGGCGTGCCGCCAAAGGAGGCGAGCTTGAAGCCGCTGCTCTCTGTCGGTGCGCGCGCGACCGGAAGAGAGGTCGGCATCTGTTCGTTCTGGTAAAAATAACCCAGGTCGTTGCGGGTACTGATCGTTCTGCTGCGTTGCATGGTCAGCCTGTTCGCAAACGTGAACGTCCCGTTCCAGTAGCTGTCTGTGCTGGCAGGCATTTCGCGTCCGCCACCGCCCTGCGCCCATGCGGTCCACAGGCGGTCGACGTTGGCGTGGTGCAGCCAGAAGATCGGATCGGTGGGCGACTGCATGTCCGCCATCACATTGCCAATGATGTTGTGCACCGGGTTGTGGGGCGCGTTTTCCATCGAAACCTCGAAGGAGTTCGGCAGGCCGCGCTGCATGTCCGTCACTTCGCTGCTGAACGGCGCGAGCGTCAATGCGTCGATTACGCTGGTGTTCAGGCGCGGCGCATATAACGAATTGTAGCTGGCAGGATTCGTGAATTCGGCGGGTATTTCCGGCGAGGTGTAGTAATCCCAGTAGGGCAGGACCAGCGCATTGTTACCCGATACCGCACGCAGCTGCTGTTCAAAGAAATACAGGTAAGCCCGATGCCAGGCGAGAAAATAGGGAACGCCGTGCGGGCAGAAGCTCTGATGCACGTTTACCCAGTAGGCCCAGCTGCGCTTGTCCGCGGCGTCGGTGTTTTGCCTCATGCGCGCGATGCCGTCCATGAGTGAGGCATAGTCGCGCGTATTGCGGAAGGTGTTCCAGTCGAGACGCTGTCGCAGCCCGGTTTGCGCTTGCAGTTCGCCCAGGGGGAGCGGGGAAAGCATGAGCGCGGAAGCGCCCTTGATGAAATTGCGGCGGCTGAGGCGGCGTCCGGACATCCTATAGCTCCATTGTCGACATGGGACTTCAATGGTATGCGTGAGCGTTGTCTTCTACTTGAGAAGTCTCAATCTGTAGCCACAACATGCGGAACCTCTGGCGCGTAGCGGTGCCATGCAGGCCGGGTGAAGCGCGTATCGAAGATTCATTCGACTGAAGCTGTGACAAATCGTATACACGATCGTCAGCAGCTTCTCCTGGGCGTGGCGAACTTCATCCGACGGGCAACCGGGGAGGTGGCCAACGCCGTCATTCTCGTAACCCTAGCCGTGATTGCCGCACTGCCCCCGGCGACCTTCGTTCCGAAACCATAGGCCGGGCCTGTGCCTGTCGCGGTCAACGGCGGTACGGATACGTGGCGTCGCCGGCATTTGCTTTCATGCACGCTGTGACGCGTCCGACACTGGCAGAAAGCGGTACATGGCAAGGTGCGACAGGCACAGGGCGGGTGACGCCGGCCGCCGTTATTCGGCATGCTCATCATGCATGCGGTGCCTGCCCCGATTGCGACTTACGGCGCCGGCGGCCTCGGCGAGTATGTCGTCCGCCGTCGCACCATCCCTCCCCTGCCGGTGGCAGCCGGCAGGACGGGTCGCGATGCGCGGGGGATTCTCGCCGCCTGCACGCAGACGCTCATGTTCACACTGATGTCCGGCACATTTCCCATCCGGGGCGCGCCGAGCGTCACGGCGTAACGAGCCAGGCGCAAATGAAACGCGGGTTCGCGCCTGGACGGAGGCACTGCCTGTGCCGCTTGAAGACGCGGCACGATGCCGGTTAGAAACAACTCCAAGGCGGCTGCCACGCCATCATTTGTTTTTAATTGGCTGCGATGGCTGCACCGGTAATCAGACAGCCCGCCGCGCGCCGGAAGGCGCGCGGGAGCAAAGATGGGAGAATCAGGAATTGAGCGGCGGCCGGGCCGGCTCGGCGGGGGTGGAGATTTCTTCCAGGGTGCGATCCACCTGCGCCGAATGCTTCGTTGCAAGATCCCCAAGTGAAACAATACCGATCAATTCGCGCGTATCGTGGTCCACTACCGGGACGCGCCGGATCTGCGAGTCGCCCATATCCTGCATCACTTCGTCGACCGTCTGGTCATCGAAGCAGCAGCGCACGTCGCCCGACATCACATCCATCACATGCGCGCTTTCCGGCGCCTGGCCGGCAGCCACCGCACGTATCGTGATGTCGCGGTCGGTCACGATGCCGACAAGTTTCGACCCCTCGCAAACTGGCAGCGCGCCGACGTTGAGTTCATCCATCAGCTGCGCCGCACGGCGCACGGTCTCGTTTGGCGACACGCTTGTCACGTCGCGGGTCATGACCTCGGCAATTCTTTGCATTGCAATCTCCTGAAATGGGTTCGCTGGCTCGGTGTAGTAGGCGCCGCGCAGGTATCGGAAAGCGGCACTACAGGAACTATCAGACTGCGCGGCGGACGAACAGTTTGAAAGGATCTGCGATGTTCCGAAATTCCCTGATCGAAGCGCTGCGACAGGACGCCCGTGTCCTGCAGACCGAGCGCCAGTACGACGACATCATTGAACAGATCGGCGACGCATCCCTCGTCCTGCTGGGAGAAGCGACGCATGGCACCCGGGAGTTCTACCGTATCCGTGCGGAAATCAGTAAGCGCCTCATCCTGGAAAAAGGCTTCAATGCCATTGCCGTCGAAGCAGACTGGCCGGATGCCTTGCAGGTCAACCGTTTCATCGCACCGTCCAAAAACGCCGCTTCCGCCGACCAGGCCTTGCATGGCTTCGAGCGATTCCCGCAATGGATGTGGCGCAATACCGAAATCGTCGAACTGGTGAGCTGGCTGCGCTGGCATAACATGCAGATCGCGGACGCGCACCGGAAGGTCGGATTCTTCGGTCTCGACCTGTATAGCCTCCGCGCGTCAATGGAAGCGGTAGTCGGCTATCTCGCGCAGGTGGATCCGGATGCGGCGACGCAGGCGCGCGCCAGGTACGGTTGCTTCGACCATCTGGCCGAGGACCCGCAGCGCTATGGGTATGCAGCGACTTTCGGCATGCGCAAGGACTGCGAAGACGAAGTGATACGGCAACTCACCGAATTGACCGAAAAGTGGCATTCGGCGACGCACCAGGCCGGGGACATGGATGAATTGTTTTACGCGCAGCAGAATGCGCGCGTGGCGCAAAACGCGGAAGCCTACTACCGCTCCATGTTCCTGGGTCGCAACGAATCCTGGAACCTGCGCGACCTCCACATGGCGGACACGCTCGACGCGCTGTGCGGTCACCTGACTGCCCGCAACGGCCGTGCCCCGCGGATTGTCGTCTGGGCGCACAATTCGCACCTCGGCGACGCCCGCGCCACCGAGATGGGCGAGCATGGACAACTCAACCTCGGTCAGCTGGTGCGGGAGCGCTACGGGGCGAAAGACAGCTTCCTGCTCGGCTTCACTACGCATGCGGGCACGGTCACCGCCGCATCGGACTGGGGAGCGCCGGCCGAGACGAAGGCGGTCAGGCCCTCGCATCCGGACAGCTACGAGCGCTTGTTCCACGATTGCGGGCTCGGCAATTTTCTGATCCCGCTGCGCGAAAACAATCGCCTTGCCGGCATGCTGCAGGAAAAACTTCTGGAACGCGCTATCGGCGTGGTCTACCTGCCGGAGAGCGAACGGATCAGCCATTACTTCCACGCCAGCCTTTCACGGCAGTTCGACGCCGTCATCCATGTGGACGAGACCCATGCGGTACGGCCGCTGGAGCGCGAAGCCGACACCCAGCAGGGCGAGGTTCCGGAAACCTATCCGTCCGGCATTTAAGGCGCTGAAAGATGGTTTCGTAAAAAAAAAGGGTTACGCGAACGTAACCCTTAACTGCTGGGGAACAACAAAGCTTTTGTGATGGCCAGCGCTGCTTGCCTTGTCAGCGAAGCAAGCGGCCGTCCTTGCCAATCACGGTAATTTCGACGAAACGCGAGCCGATCCGGTTGGTCGGCGAAAAATTCAGCGTGAAGCCGCCCACATCGTACGCATGCAGCGTCTCCAGCGCACGCAGCACCTTCTCCCTGTTGGCGTTCGGCCCGGCCCGGCGCAGTCCCTCTACCAGGACCTTGGCGCCGACGAACTCCTCGAAGCCGGTATAAGACAGCTCCGCGCCCGCCGGCGCGTATTTCTTCATCGCCTGGTGATACTCCTTCACGATGCCGTTCGTCGGTGAGTACGGATACGGCATGACCTGCGCGATGGCGATGCCGCGTGCATCCTCGGCTCCGATCAGCCGCACGATTTCCTTTGGATTCACGACCGAAATGTTCACCAGCTGGGCCACGGTCGACGCTGCGCGGATCTGCTTGCTGAATGCGGCGGTGCTCTTGTTCACCGAAATCATGATGACCGCCTGCGGATTGGCCGCCGCGATCGACTTCACCGCATCAGCAACGTTATCGGTGTTCTTCTCGTACGCCCCGACCGCGGCCAGCTCCAGGCCGCGTTTCTTCAATGCCGCCTGCACGCCGGCCAGCCCTGCCTTGCCGAACGGATCGTCCTGGTACATCACCCCGATCCGTTTCATGTTCAGCAGCAGCAGCTGGTCGACGATCCCCTCCGCTTCATCGGCATAGCCGGCGCGGATATGGAAGATATAGGGATTGAACGGCGTGCGCAGGATCTCGCCGCCGGTGTACGGCGCGACAAGCGCAATACCGGCTTTTTCCAGCACCTTCTGCTTCAGCAGTTCGCCGACATTGCCTGTTCCCGCAAACCCGATCAGCGCCACCGCCCCGTCCTTGTCGATCACCTCTCTCGTCAGCCGCACTGTCTCATCGACCTTGTAGCCATCGTCCTTGACCACGTGCCGGATCTTCCTGCCGTGCACGCCGCCCTGGTCGTTGACGTAGTCGAAATAAACCTTCGCGCCCAATACCATGTCCTTACCGGTATCGGACAGCAAGCCGCTCAGGGGCGCGACCTGTCCGACGACGATGTCGTCGGCGGCCGCGGCGACCACCGCAAGGGATGCGACTGCACACCCTGCGACCCAGCGCAACCAGGCATGCGGCATCATCGCGTCAGCCCTCCACCGCCTTGATGACAACCGTCTGCACCGGTGCCGCGCGCGGCTTGCGCATTTTCTTGCCGTACTCCACCAGCTCGCCGACGATGCCGCGCCGGAATGCCAGCACGCAGACGATGAAGATGAAGCCGGTCACGATGGTCACCGACTCGCCGATCGAGCGGAACCATTCGATGTTCGTCAGCACCGCCAGCCAGTTGCCGAGATCGCCCAGCTTGTTTTCCAGCGCAATGATCACGATCGCGCCAACGATCGGACCGGTCAACGTGCCAAGACCGCCGACCAGGGTCATCAGCACCACC
>NZ_DASPLS010000047.1:0-2660 GCF_035627455.1 Noviherbaspirillum sp. | reverse complement strand
AAACCTGTTCGGTATTAACGGCGCGAGATCATGAAGTTCTGCATCGTCGCTTCGGCCACCGAGGTCCACTGGTTCTGGTCCTGGCGGAACCGCTTCCACTGGTCGTAGACCTTGCGGAACTTCGGATTCTTCGCGGCTTCTTCCTCGTTCACTTCGTTGGCCGCCTTGTAGCAGGCTTCCATGATCTCCTTCGAGAAGTAATGCAGCTTGACGCCGTTGCGCAGCAGGCGGGCCAGCGCCGCCGGATTCTTCGCGTCGTACTCGGCCTGCATCACGACATGCGCTTCGTACGCGGCGGTCTCGATTGCGTACTGGTATTCCTTGGGCAGTTTTTCCCATTCCTTGATGCCGACATAGAACGAGAACTGCGTGCTCGGCTCCCACCAGCCCGGCGCGTAGTAGTGCGGCGCGACCTTGAACAGGCCGAGCTTTTCATCGTCGTACGGGCCGATCCATTCGGCGGCGTCGATGGTGCCCTTCTCGAGCGACGGATAGATGTCGCCGGCAGCGATCTGCTGCGGCACCAGGCCGAGGCGCTGCATCACGCGGCCGCCGTAGCCGCCGATGCGCATCTTCAGGCCCTGCAGGTCGGCCACGCCCTTGATCTCCTTGCGGAACCAGCCGCCCATCTGCGCGCCGCTGTTACCGCCCTGGAAGTTGACGATACCGTAATCCTTGAAGAATTCGCGCATCAGCTGCAAGCCGCCGCCCTGGTCGAACCAGGCGGTCTGCTGGCGCGAGTTCAGGCCGAACGGCACCGCGCAGTCGAATGCGAAGGTCGGATCCTTGCCGAAGTAGTAGTAGGACGCGGTGTGGCCCATCTCGATGGTGCCGTTCTGTACCGCATCCATCACCTGCAGCGCGGGGACGATCTCGCCGCCGGCGAACAGGCGGATATTGAACTTGCCGCCGGTCAGTTGCGCGACGCGCTTGCAGAACAATTCGGAGGCGCCGAATACGGTATCGAGCGTCTTCGGGAAGCTGGATGCCATGCGCCAGTTCAGGGACGGCAGCGACTGCGCCAGCGCCGGTGCCGCCATCGCGCCGATCGACGCGCCTACGGTTGCTTTCTTCAGGAAGGAACGACGTTCCATGTTGTCTCCTAGGATGTGGAATCACCAATAACCATACGGATCGGTATGCAGCACACATAGACCCGCTACATGTGTTGCGCCGATTGTAGGGCGAGCAACAGGTTACGTAGGTGAAAAAAATTTGTTCCGGCAGAAAGCGGAGTAAGGCGGACGCGGCGCGGCACCCCTTGCGCGCACGCGAGCGCGGCGGAAACAGGGGGAAAGGGCTGCTGAAAATAATTCAACCGCCCCGTATTCCGGCAATGCCGAGACACGCGGGCTTGCGGCCAGGCGTCATCGGACCACGCGGCTCCGGGGTCGCCGGAGCCGCGCGCCGGTTACTTGCGGGCGGACAGGAAGCTTTGCATCGGCAGCTCAGCCACCGAGAACCACTGGTTCTGGTCGCGCTGGAAGCGCTGGTACGCATCGTAAATCTTCTTGAACTTGGCGTTCTTCGACGCTTCATCGTTCATCGTCGCGACCGACGCCTTGTAGCAGGCTTCCATGATCTCCTTCGAGAAGAAGCGCAGCTTGGCGCCGTTCTTGATCAGGCGCGCCAGCGCTGCCGGGTTCTTCGCGTCGTATTCGGCCTGCATGATCATGTGCGCCTCCGCGGACGCGGCTTCGACCGCGAACTGGTATTCCTTCGGCAGCTTCTCCCATTCCTTGATGCCGATATAGAACGCCAGCTGCGCGCCGCCCTCCCACCAGCCCGGCGCATAGTAGAACGGCGCGACTTTGTAGAAGCCGAGCTTCTCGTCGTCGTACGGCGTGGTCCACTCGACCGCATCCAGTGCGCCCTTCTCCAGTGCCGGGTAGATGTCGGCACCGGCCAGCTGCTGCGGCACCAGGCCCAGTGGCTGCATCACCTTGCCGGCGAAGGCGCTGATGCGCATCTTCAGGCCCTTCAGATCGTTCAGGGTCCTGATCTCCTTGCGGAACCAGCCGCCCATCTGCGCGCCGGTATTGCCGCCGAGGAAATTGATGATGCCGTAATCGCGATAGAACTCGCGCATCAGGTCGCGGCCGCCGCCCTGGTCGAACCAGGCGGTCTGCTGGCGCGAACTCATGCCGAAGGGAACCGCGCAGTCGAAGGCGAAGGTCGGGTCCTTGCCGAAGTAGTAATACGGCGCGGTATGCCCCATCTCGACCGTGCCGTTCTGCACCGCATCCACCACCTGCAGCGGCGGCACGATTTCCCCGCCCGCGAAGACGCGGATGTTGAGTTTGCCGCCGGTGAGCTGGGCCACGCGCCGGCTGAAGATTTCAGCGGTGCCGTAGAGGGTATCGAGCGACTTCGGGAAGCTGGATGCGAGCCGCCAGTTTAAGGTGGGCTGACCTTGCGCGAGCGCGGGCGCCGCGACGGCGCCAACCGATGCGCCGGCAACCGCCTTTTTCAAGAACGAACGACGTTTCATGTGGACTCCTGAGGTTGAGGAACGCATCGGCTTGCGCATGCTCCGCTCACGGATTCACGCGCATGCGCTGCGACTGCCTAAAATTTGATCACTGTACTCGGCACAGGCCGTTGACCCATCGCAAGCCGGCGGAAGAATGCGACAAAGACAAGCATGCCTGCCGTCGCAC
>NZ_DASPLS010000046.1:0-47258 GCF_035627455.1 Noviherbaspirillum sp. | reverse complement strand
GGCGCGGTGCCGCCTCGAATGCAGTGCGAATTATACCGAACTCGCACGCCGTCGCTTGCGCGACCGGAAAATTAATTGAGAAACATCTGTTGCAAGTCGTTCAGGAAACGCCGGCCGAGTTCGGTCGGGCGGATCAGCTTGTGGTCGCGGTACAGCAGGCCCTTCGCTTCCGCCGCGTTGAGCGGCTTTTCGATCGCGTTCAGCGGCACGCCGGTGCGCTCGGCGAACAGGTTCGGGTCGAAGCCGCCGGTCAGCCGCAGCACGTTGAGCATGAATTCGAAACCGAGGTCGCCGCGCTCGATCTCGAACTCTTCCTGGATCGGCGCCCCGAGCCGGACCTGCTCCAGGTAAGCCTTCGGCTGCTTGTAGCGCATCTGGCGCACGATGCGGTGCGGGAAGGAAATTTTCGAATGGGCGCCGGCGCCGATGCCCAGATAATCGCCGAATTCCCAGTAATTCAGGTTGTGGCGCGCCTGGCGCGTCGGTTTCGCGTAGGCGGAAACCTCGTAGTGCTGGTAGCCGGCGTCCGTGGTGAGCGCCTCGACCATGTCCTGCATTTCGGCGCTGGTGTCGTCGTCCGGCACCTGCGGCGGGTACTTCGCGAAATAGGTGTTCGGCTCCAGCGTCAGATGGTACAGCGACAGGTGCGGCGGCGCGAAGCCGATCGCGGTCGCGACGTCCCGGCGCGCTTCGTCCACCGTCTGCGACGGCAGCACGTACATCAGGTCGAGGTTGAAGTTGTCGAAGTTCGCCTGCGCGATCTCGACCGCGCGGCGCGCCTCGCCGTCGTCGTGGATGCGGCCGAGCGCCTGCAGGTGGCGGGCATTGAAGCTCTGGATGCCGATCGACAGCCGGTTGATGCCGCTGGCGCGGTAAGAGCGGAACTTGTCCGCTTCGAAGGTGCCTGGGTTCGCCTCCATCGTGATTTCCGCCGCGCCGTCCAGCGGCAGCAGCGTGCGGATGTCGGACAGCAGGCGGTCGATGCCGGCGGCGGACAGCAGGCTGGGCGTGCCGCCGCCGATGAACACGGTGTAGATCTTGCGGCCCCAGATCAGGGGCAGCGCGTTCTCCAGGTCGCTGCGCAGTGCGCCAAGGTATTCCTCTTCGGGAAAACCGTCCTTCGCTTCATGCGAATTGAAGTCGCAGTACGGGCACTTGCGCACGCACCAGGGGAAATGCACATACAGCGACAGCGGCGGCAGGGCTTTCAAATGCAGCGCGCCCGGCTTGAGGAAGGCGGATGCCGCTTGCACCGGGGTCGCGGCGCTTGTGCCGCTTACGCTACTTGTGCCGGTGACCGGCTTGATGGGAATCATCGCAGTTTCTCGACCAGCGCGCGCAAGGCCTGGCCGCGGTGGGACAGGCGGTTCTTTTCTTCCGCAGTCAGTTCGGCAACGGTCTTGCCGAGGGATGGCACCAGGAAATACGGGTCGTAGCCGAAGCCGCCCTGGCCGCGTGCATGGCCGATGATTACGCCGTCCCAGCGCCCTTCCGCGATCACCGGCTGCGGATCGTCCGCGTGCCGCACGAACACCAGCACGCAATAGTAATAGGCCGATTTGTCCGCATGCGGTTCCAGGTCGGCGATCAGTTTTTCATTGTTGCGCGCATCGGATTTCGGCTCGCCCGCGTAGCGCGCCGAATAGACGCCGGGCGCGCCGCCGAGCGCATTGGCGCAGACGCCGGAGTCGTCGGCCAGCGCCGGCAGGCCGGTCAGGCGCGACGCATGGCGCGCCTTGGCCAGCGCATTCTCGACGAAGGTGATGTGAGGCTCTTCCGCTTCCGGCACGTTGAATTCGCGCTGCGCATGGACTTCGAAGCCGATCGGCGCGAGCATCTCGCCGAATTCCTTCAGTTTGCCGCCATTGTTGGAGGCGAGTACGAGTCTGGTGGTCATGGTTCTGTAAAAGACAAGCGGCGCGAGCTGGGATGCCGGCGCCGCGGTTGGAGCGATTGCCGGCTCAGGCGTTCAGGCCGAGCGTCTTCTTTTGCAATGCGATCAGGTCGGCGATGCCTTGCTGCGCGAGATCGAGCAGCTGGTTCATGGTCGCGCGGTCGAAGGCTGCGCCTTCGGCGGTGCCCTGCACTTCGATGAAATGCCCGGCGTCGGTCATCACGATGTTCATGTCGGTGTCGCAATCCGAATCCTCGAGGTAGTCGAGGTCGAGCACCGGCATGCCGCGGTAGACGCCGACCGACACGGCGGCGACAAAATTCCGCAGCGGAATGGCGGCGACCACGCCGGATGCGGCCAGTTTCGCAAAGGCGTCATACGCGGCGACCATCGCGCCGGTGATCGATGCGGTGCGGGTGCCGCCGTCGGCCTGGATCACGTCGCAGTCCAGGTGCAGCGTGCGTTCGCCGAACGCGTCGAGGTCGAAGGCGGCGCGCAGCGAGCGGCCGATCAGGCGCTGGATTTCCTGGGTGCGGCCGGACTGCTTGCCCTTGGCCGCCTCGCGGTCCATGCGGCTGTGGGTGGAGCGTGGCAGCATGCCGTATTCGGCGGTCAGCCAGCCCTGCCCCTTGCCTTTCAGGAAGCCGGGCACCTTCTCTTCGATACTGGCGGTGCAGATCACCTTGGTGTCGCCGAATTCGACCAGCACCGAACCTTCGGCATGCTTGGTGTAATGGCGGGTCAGGCGCACGGGGCGCAATGCATCAGCGGCGCGTCCGCTGGGACGGTTCTCGAACGACATAAATGGGCTCTTAATTTTTTGAGGTGACGCGCGACGTCTTTTCGATCGCCTCGCGGATTTCTTCGATCGCTTTTTCGATCTCGCTTTCGTCGAACACGTCGGCCTGCTCAAGGTCGGCGTGGCGCGGTGCCTGGATGGTGGTGGTAACACTGCCTACCGGCAAGCTGTGCGTGACGATGGTGGAAGGCGAATCCGCCGTCAGGCCGGTGCCTTCCCACATCACCGCCAGCGCGGTGACATTATCGCTGGTTTTGCCGGCGATGCCAGTAGCCATGGACAGCAGTTCGGGCACGGCGCGCACGACAGTATTGCTGTGCAGGCTTTGCGAGATCACGTGCTCGGGCAGCACCGACCACAGGCCGTCGGAACACAGCAGCAGCACGTCGCCCGGCTGCAGGCTGGCGCGGCGCGACAGTTCGACGATCGGCAGGCTGGGCGCGCCGAGGCAGTTGAACAGCTTGTTGCGTTCTGGATGCGTGTCGCGCTCGGACGGGTCGACCTTGCCCTGCGCGATCAGGGTTTCGATGCGCGAATGATCGCGGGTGCGCGCCAGCACCTGGCCGCGCCGCATCCAGTACAGCCGGGAGTCGCCGCAATGCGCCCAGTAGGCGCTGTTGTGCTGGATCAGGCAGCCGACGATGGTGGTGCGCGGCGTTTCGGGAAGGTTGTTGATCGCGCGGTAACGGTGGATTTCGCGATGGGCAGCGAAGAAGCTGTCCTCGAGGAATTTTTCCGGCTTCTTGATATACGGGTTCGCGTTCTGCTGGAATAGTGCGCCGATCGTCTGCAGCGCGATGGTGGCCGCCATTTCACCCTGGATATGCCCGCCCATGCCGTCGGCCAGCAGCAACAGCAGCGCATCGCGGGTGAAGCAGTACCCCATGCGGTCCTGGTTGTTCTTGCGTCCGCCGATGTGGCTTTCCTGATAGACAGAGAATCGCATGCTGGCCGGTTAGCGAGTGTTGTTTTGAATGGTGGTATTGCCGAGGGAATTCCGTTTGCCGAGCCCGCTGAAAAAACCGCGCACCCGTGACGACAGCTTTTCGACCAGGTCGGGCTCCTTCTGCTCGGGCACCGGTTCGCGCAACGCCTTTTGCAGCGCGAACACGCTTTGCGGGCGTTCGAGCGGATCGACGCGCAGCGCCCAGCGGATCACCTGGATCAGTTCCCGCGAATACATGCTTTCGAGCTTGCGGAAATGGTCTTCCATCTTGTCGTTGGTCTTGCGCTGGTCCGCCGGCTGCGGCGGCGCGCCGACCATGCAGGCGAACATCGAGGCGCCGATGCTGTAGATGTCGGTCCAGGGGCCGAGGTTTCCGTTTTTGGAATAGAGTTCGAGCGGCGCAAAGCCGGGGGTGTACATCGGGTACAGCTTGGACAGGTCGCTCTTGAGCGTCTGCCGTGCCGCGCCGAAATCGAGCAGGATCGGCGTGCCGTCCATGCGCAGGTAGATGTTCGCCGGCTTCAGGTCCAGGTGCAGCAGCTTGTTCGCATGCACCTCGCGCAGGCCGTTCATCACCTGGTTGAACATCTTGCGGATGAAACGCTCCGACACCAGCGGCCGCTCGCCTTTTTCGCGGCGGCGCAGGATGTGGTCCTGCAGCGAACGCCCGGACTCGTAGGCCATCACCATGTAGACGGTGTCGTTGGCGCGGAAGAAATTCACGACGCTCACCACGTTCGGATGGGAGATGCGCGCCAGCGCCCGGCCCTCTTCGAAGAAGCACTTGAGGCCGATGCGGAACACCGACAAGTTTTCCGCTGAAATCGCCGGCACCAGCTCGCCCGGCCGGCGCAGCACCAGCGAACTCGGCAGATATTCCTTTATTGCAACAGCGTTGCCATCTTCGTCATAGGCCAGGTAGACGATACTGAACCCGCCGGACGCAATCTTCTTTACAATGCGGTATCCGGCGATTTCGAGTCCATCGGGCAATGGAGCGTTGTTTTGCGATGCCATGAGTAACCTGGTCGACTTCCCTGATTGACACTGGTTTTTTCACAATGGCATGCTTCCTTGCCATGGTGAAAGGGTTCTACGATTGTGTGGATAAATCACTGATTTGTAAAGCAAGGAAACATCTTGACGATCTCTAGCATGACCGGTTACGCGGTCCACACCCGGGAAACCGCCGCAGGCACGCTTACGGTGGAACTGAAAAGCGTCAATTCCCGCTTCCTCGACCTGCAATTCCGCATCAATGACGAGTTCCGCAGTTTCGAACCGGTGTTGCGCGAAGCCATTATGACGCGGGTGAACCGTGGCAAGGTAGAGTGCCGCCTCAGTTTCGGCCGCAAGGCCGCGACCGGCGCCGCGCAGAAACTGAACGGCGAGCTGCTGGATGCGTTGGCGAAAATGCAACAGGAGGTGCGCGCGAGCTTCCCCGAGGCGCCGATCATGAGCGTCAACGAACTGCTGCGCTGGCCGGGCGTGATCGAGGATGCGGAGGCCGGGCAGGAAACCCTGCAGGCGGACGTGCAGGCCGCAATCGCGGAGGCGCTCGGCGCCTTCATCGAGAGCCGGGCGCGCGAAGGCGCGGCATTGCAGGCGATGCTGCTGTCACGCGTGGACGACATGGAAGCCATCGTCGGCCGCATCACGCCGCTGATTCCGCAGGCGATCGCGCAGTTCCAGCAGAAAGCCACCGACAGGATGAAGGAAGCGCTTGGCCTGGCCGCCTCCAACGGCGGCGCGACGACGGTATCGCGCGAAGAGGCGCTGGAGCGCATCCGCCAGGAAGTCACGCTGTACGGCATCCGCATCGACGTGGCCGAAGAACTGTCGCGCCTGTCGGCGCACCTGACCGAAACCCGGCACATCCTGAAAAAAGGCGGCCAGGTCGGCAAGCGCCTCGATTTCATGATGCAGGAACTGAACCGCGAGGCGAACACCGTCGGCTCGAAGGCGGCGCTGAAGGAGCTGTCCGACGCCTCGATGGCGATGAAGCTCCTGATTGAGCAGATGCGGGAACAGGTCCAGAATCTGGAATGACCGTCACGCATTGCGTTTTTACCATTAAAAGACGAACGATATCCCTATGACCGAAGCCTTCCATTCCTCCGGCAGCCTGTTCATGGTGGTCGCGCCCTCCGGCGCGGGCAAGTCCACGCTGGTCAACGCGCTGCTGGCGCAGGAGCCGGCGATCAAGCTCTCGATTTCCTACACCACCCGCCAGCCGCGCCCGGGCGAGGTGCACGGCCGCGAATATTTCTTCACGTCCGTCGACGATTTCCTGAAACGGCGCGAAGCCGGGGAATTTCTGGAATCGGCGGAAGTCCATGGGAACTACTACGGCACATCGCGACTCGTCATAGAGAAGGATATGAAAGCCGGCAGCGATGTCCTGCTGGAGATTGACTGGCAGGGCGCGCAGCAGGTCAAGAAGCAGTTCCCTGATGCCGTCGAGATTTTCATCCTGCCGCCATCGATCGCCGCATTGGAGGAACGATTGAAGAAGCGCGGGCAGGACGAACCCCATGTGATCACGCGCCGGATCCTGGCCGCCGGCGGGGAAATCGCGCACGCGCCCGAGTCCGAATATGTTATTATTAATCAAGAGTTTGCGACCGCTTTGTCGGAATTGACCGCCATTGTCAAAGCGACCCGTTGCCGCTTTGCACAGCAGGCAGCGCGCAACGCTTCCCTCTTCGCCCAGCTGGGCATCCACGCTACGTTAAGCTGACACCGTTTTTTCAGGAGCATTTATGGCCCGTATCACGATTGAAGACTGCCTCAAGAACGTCCCCAACCGCTTCCAGCTGACGCTGGCCGCCACTTACCGCGCCCGCCAGCTGCTGCAAGGTCACACCCCGAAGGTCGAAGCGAAGGACAAACCGACGGTGATCGCGCTGCGCGAAATCGCCTCCGGCAAGGTCGGGATCGAAATGCTGAAAAAAGTCCCGAGCTAAAGTAGCACCAACAGCCATGCGACTGATAAGCTTACAGTATGAGCCTGACACAAACAGATTCAAGCGTATCAGTCGCCCCGAATAACCGGGCGAATGCCGACCGCCCGGCGTCGAAGAACCCTGATTCCCCCCAGAAGTCCGACCAGAACGTCGCCCAGACTGCCGGCGTCGCGTCCGTCGCCCATCTCAACGCCAAGCTCGCCGAATACCTGACGCCTTCCGAAATGAAGAAGGTGAAGGAAGCCTATCGCTTTTCGGATGAAATGCACCTTGGCCAGATCCGCAAGTCCGGCGAGCCTTATATTTCGCACCCGATTGCCGTCGCGGAAATCTGCGCCGACTGGAAGCTGGATGCGCAAGCCATCATGGCCGCGCTGCTGCATGACGTGATGGAAGACCAGGACGTCAAGAAGGAAGAGCTGATCGAGCGCTTCGGCGCGCCGGTGGCGACCCTGGTCGATGGCCTGTCCAAGCTGGACAAGATCGAATTCCAGAGCCAGATCGAGGCGCAGGCGGAAAACTTCCGCAAGATGCTGCTGGCGATGGCGCGCGACGTGCGCGTCATCCTGATCAAGCTGGCCGACCGCCTGCACAACATGCGCACCCTGGGCTTCATGTCCGCGGAAAAGAAGCGCCGCATCGCCCGCGAGACGATGGAAGTGTATGTGCCGATCGCGCACCGCCTCGGCCTGAACAACATCTACCGCGAGCTGCAGGACCTGGCGTTCTCGCATCTGTTCCCGCTGCGCTACCGCACCCTCACCAAGGCGGTCAAGGCGGCGCGCGGCAACCGGCGCGAGGTGGTCAGCAAGATCCTCGAATCGGTCAACAACACGCTGGCCGCGACCGGCATTCAGGCCCAGGTCTACGGCCGCGAAAAAACCCTGTACGGCATCTACCGCAAGATGCGCAACAAGCACCTGTCGTTCTCGCAGGTGCTCGACGTGTACGGCTTCCGCATCGTGGTCGACAGCTTCGCCAACTGCTATGTCGCGCTCGGCACCCTGCATGCGCTGTACAAGCCGATGCCGGGCAAGTTCAAGGATTACATCGCGATCCCGAAGCTCAACGGCTACCAGTCGCTGCACACCACCCTGATCGGCCCGTACGGCACGCCGGTCGAATTCCAGATCCGCACCCAGGAAATGCACCGCGTCGCCGAAGCCGGCGTCGCCGCCCACTGGCTGTACAAGGACGAGGATGCAAGCCTGACCGACCTGCAGCAGCGCACCCATGCGTGGCTGCAGTCGCTGCTCGACATCCAGAAACAGACCGGCGACTCCGCCGAGTTCCTGGAACATGTGAAGGTCGACCTGTTCCCGGATTCCGTTTACGTATTCACCCCGAAATCCAAGATCATCGCCCTGCCCCGCGGCGCGACGGTGCTGGACTTCGCGTACACCATCCACACCGACATCGGCGACCAGGCGATCGGCGCACGCGTCAATCACGAGCACGCCGCGCTGCGCACGGAATTGCGCAATGGCGATATCGTCGAAATCGTCACCGCGCCCACCTCGCGCCCGAGTCCGAACTGGCTCAGCTTCGTGCGCACCGGCAAGGCGCGCTCCGCGATCCGGCATCACCTGCGCACCATCAATCTCGCCGAGTCCATCGAGACCGGCAGGCGGCTGCTGAACCAGGCGCTGACGGCGGTCCATATCGAACCGCAGCTGCCGGAAGCGCTGGTGGACAAGCTGCTCAATGAATCGAGCGCCAAGTCGCTGGATGAGCTGTATGCCGACATCGGCGTCGGCAAACGCATGGCGACCCTGGTGGCGCGCCACATCCGCACCCTGATGGAATGCGATACCTCGATCGCGCTGCCGCCGCTGGACAACGAAAAGAAAACCAGCAAGCTCGACCCGGTCGCGATCAGCGGCAACGAAGGCGTGTCGGTGCAGCTTGCCCAATGCTGCCATCCGATTCCGGGCGACAGCATCACCGGCCAGTTGCGGCGCGACCAGGGCATCGTCGTGCATGCGGTGGATTGCGACATCGCCAAGCGCCAGCGCGGCAAGGAGCCGGACCGCTGGATCGAGGTGGTGTGGGACGCCGAGCTCACGCGCCGCTTCGACTGCCGCATCAAGGTACTGGTGGAAAATGAAAAAGGCGTGCTTGCGCGGGTGGCCGCCGAAATCGGCGAATCCGACGCCAACATCACCTATGTCGGCATGGACGACGACCGCGACCACCTGATGAAGCAGCTGCACTTCACGATCCAGCTGGAAGACCGGATCCACCTGGCGCGATTGATGCGCAACGTGCGCAAGATCCCGGGCGTGGCAAGGATACTGCGCGAACGGGGCTGAGGCCGGCAGCCTATTGCGCTTGCCGGCGACCTATCCCCCATCAGGGGGAACTCCATACTGAGCATCTTCGATCATCCCCCGCATGGATTCCCGCCTGCGCGGCAGGCCTTCGGCATTCGACCGGCGGCCCGGCATACGTGCACCGGAAATACGCTCCCCTGCCCCCGCGTGCCTGCGGGAGGCCGCGCTTACGGCGCCGGATAACTGACTTCGAGTATCGTGAGCTCGTCCATGCCGGACGGCGTCTTGAGCACCACCGAATCGCCCGCGCGCGCTTTCGTCAGCGCGCGCGCGACCGGGGAGATCCAGCTGATCTTGCCGTTGAGCGGATCGAGTTCGTCGATGCCGACAATCGTCACCGTGTGCTCTTCGCCGGCCTGGTTTTCATAGGTGATGGTTGCGCCGAAAAACACCTGGTCGCTGCCGTGGTGCACGCTCGGGTCCACCACCTCGGCAAGGTCGAGACGCTTGGTGAGGAAGCGGATGCGGCGGTCGATTTCGCGCAGGCGGCGCTTGCCGTAGATGTAGTCGCCATTCTCCGAGCGGTCGCCGTTGGAAGCGGCCCAGGAGACCACCCGCACCACTTCCGGGCGCTCGACGTCGATCAGGCGCAACAGCTCCTCCTTCATGCGCTTGTGCCCCTGCGGCGTCATGTAGTTCTTCGTGCCCGCGGGAATTGGGGGCGCACCGGCGTCGAGGTCGTCGTCGTCGCTGTCGCTTTCTTTGACAAATGCCTTGTTCATAAGCGCCTATTGTAACGGCGCGCCGGACGCGGCGGAATCGTCCGGCGGCTATCCGATTGTTTAACAGCCGGAAACAATTCAGGCGGCCACCGGAGTGGAAATGGCGTCGCTCCATTCGAACGCCTCGAGCTGGAGCGCATACAGCTGTTCCGCCGACAGCCCCAGTTTCTGCAGCAGCGGCGCAAGCTGCGGGCGGGCGCTGTCGATCTGCTCGATGCATTCGGCCAGATTCAGCATGTCGCCATACATGCCGGCGCGCGCAAGCAGCGCGTCGCGCACCGGGTCGGCGACGGCGAGCTGCTTCAGGATCTCTTCCAGCGGCAGGCCGAACAGCGCATCCATGAGCGACATCATGCCGACGGTGAATGCGATGCAGGCCATGTTGCGGTCGCCCGGGCGGATTTTTTCGGCCATCAGTTCCAGCAGGCGGCCCCGGCAAGCGGCGAGCGCCAGCAGAGGCGATGCCGCCGTGCGCGACTTGTCGCATTCGGCATACAGCAGGATCTGCAGCCAGCGCTGGATCTGCTGCCTGCCCAGCACCTTCAATGCCTGTCCGAGCGATTCGATGCGTTCGGTCACCCCGCCGCTCGGCGCGTTCGCCAGGCGCAGCAGGCTCAGGCCGAGCGACGCATCCTGCTTGATGCTCTGTTCGATCTTGGACAATTCGGCATCCGACGCAAGCTGCGCCATCAGCTGCATGATCGCGATCTGCGAGGGCGTCAGCCTGCGACCGGCAAGGATCGTCGGGCGCGCGAAGTAATAGCCCTGGAAGTAGTCGAAACCGAGTTCCAGGCATTGCCTGAACTGCGCGTGCGATTCGACCTTCTCCGCCAGCAGCTTCTTGCCCGCCCGTTTGAATTTCCCGCTCAGCTGCGTCAGCTCGCCGGGGGTGAGCTCGCCGATGTCAACCTTGATGATCGCCGCCAGCGGCAGCAGTTTTTCGACATTGGCGGAATCGGCGACGACATCGTCGAGGGCGAAGGTATAGCCCGCGCGGCCGAGTTCTTCCACCCGCGCGACCAGTTCCTCCGTTACCTCCACCGTTTCGAGGATTTCGAGCACGACATGGTGCCGCGGCAGGAACTGGATGAAATCGCTCATCAGCACGGCGGCGTCGACATTGATGAAACCGAGCGAGGTGCCGATCACGTTGCCCATGCCAAGCTCGGCCGCATGCGCGATCACCGATGCGGTGGCGGAGAGATCGTTGGTGACGTTGGCGTCACCGGTGCCGGCAGCGCGGAACAGCAGCTCGTATGCATACAAGTCCTGGTTCCTGTCGAGGATAGGCTGGCGGGCCAGAAAAAAGTCCCGGAAGCGCCTGCCGCCGTCTGGAGCCGGCTGAGAAACATTCCGAGCGAGATTCTCCATTGATGGATCACCGTTTTCCTGATCGACACCACGCGGGCACGCGCCGACGCTGCATCGCTGTGTTGATGGCACAACCGTACCGCGTCTCGTTGATTGTACGAGGCGCAGGCCGGGGCCGCTTGGCTAAACTTCAAACTGATACATCCGCGCGACACCCGGTGACGTAAGGAAAACCGGGATCAGGCGCGGCGTGGACCTTGGGAGGATGCAATCGGCGTGCCTGTTTCGAGAGTGAAGCGGGCGCCGTCATCGCGCGCCAGCGCCTTTACCAGAAACGGCATCAGTTCGCGCAGCATCGGCTCCAGCGTCCACGGCGGATTGAGCACGAACATGCCACTGCTGTGCAGACCGAAGCCATCCGGCGCGGGCGTACCGATCGACAAGGTCACATGCAGCCAGTCCTTGCATGGCAGGCGCTTGAGTTTGGCCGGGAACTCGCGCGATTCCATGCGCTGCAATACCGGATACCAGACCGCATAGGTGCCGGTGGCAAAGCGTATCAGCGCGTCGGCGAGTGTATTTTTGACCTGCCGGTAATCGTCCTTTACCTCATACGGCGGGTCGATCAGTACCAGGCCGCGGCGCGACGGCGGCGGCAGCAGGGCCTTGAGGCCGCTAAAACTGTCCGCCTTGGTGATCATCACCCGCTTGCCGCGGGCGCCGGCGCGCTCGCCTTGCGCCGCCGCATGCGCTTCCAGCTTGCGGAAATTCTCTTCGAGGATCTTGCTGTCGCTCGGATGCAATTCGAACAGGCGCAGGCGATCCTGCTCGCGCGCGATCCGTTCGGCGCAATACGGGGAACCCGGGTAATAGCGCATCTTGCCGCTTGGATTCATGTCCTTTACGAGTTGCACGTACTCGGCCAGCGGCGGCGGCAGGTCGTCACGCTCCCACAGGCGCGCGATTCCGGTTTCATATTCGCGGCTTTTGTCCGCGTAGCCGGTATCGAGCGCGTACACGCCGGCGCCCGCATGGGTGTCGATGTACATGTACGGCGTGTCCTTCTGGCCGAGGTAACGCAGCAATTGGATCAGCACGACGTGTTTCAGCACGTCGGCATGGTTGCCCGCGTGAAAGGCGTGGCGGTAACTCAGCATGGGATCGTTTCGTGATGGTTGGAAAGGGCGGTCATTTTACCGCGCCGCCCGCATGTGAATGACTTCCATGGCACACGCAGCCGCTTTCGTTGGCCGCGCTTTCGAGATTGCGCAGGATGCCGCACTGCCGCGCGCTCAACTGCGAGTGACAGGTATTGCGCAGCATCTGCAGCTGTTCCTGCAGGCGTTGCAAGGACGCGATCTGCTGCTCGGTCTGTTCGAGGTGGCGGTCCAGCATCGCATTGATTTCATCGCAAGCCAGCTCCGGCTGCGCCTGGAAATGCTGCAAGGTGCGGATATCGTCGAGCGACATGCCAAGCGAGCGGCAGTGACGGATGAACAACAGCCGCTCCGCATCCTGCTCGCTGTAGTGGCGATAGTTCCCTTCCGTCCGCGGCGGCATCGGCACCAGCCCTTCCCGCTCGTAGTAGCGGATGGTTTCGACCTCGCAACCCGTCCTTTTTGCCAATTCGCCTATCTTCATCGCATTCCTTTCACGCTTCACTTGACCCTATACTAGCTACAGGGTCTGTAATAGGCAAACTTCTTCAGGAGATTTGCCATGTCGGACCATTGCTGCAGCCACGGCTGCTCATCCAATTCGGCGCCGGCGCCGCGCTACCGCCGCGCGCTGTGGGTCGCGCTGTTTGTCAATGCGGCCATGTTCGGGGTCGAGATCGCCGGCGGCATGCAGAGCGGGTCCGCCTCGCTGCTCGCCGATGCCGTGGATTTTTTCGGCGATGCGGCCAATTACGCGGTCGCGCTCGCGGTACTGTCGATGGCGCCGGTCTGGCGCAGCCGCGCCGCCCTGCTCAAGGGCGTGTGCATGGGGGCCTTCGGTTGCTTTGTGCTGGCCAGGGCGGCCTGGAGCATCGCGGCCGGCGTGGCGCCGGAACCGGTAACGATGGGCGCGATCGGGATGCTGGCACTGTGCGCGAACCTCGGCGTCGCGGCGCTGCTTTACGCATTCCGCAGCGGCGATGCCAACATGCGTTCCGTCTGGCTGTGTACCCGCAATGACGCGATCGGCAACGTCGCGGTCATGCTGGCGGCAGCCGGCGTGTTCGGTACCGGCAGCGGCTGGCCGGACTGGATGGTGGCAGGCCTGATGGGCACGCTGGCGTTGAGCGCCTCGTTCAGCGTGATCCGGCACGCGCGAGCGGAGCTGGACGGCGGAGAAGCAGCCATCGGCGCGCATGCCGGCCATCGTCACTGATCCACACCTTGCGCCGCGCGCAAAAAAAAACCGCACCCGAGGGTGCGGTTTTTTGTGCCTGGAAGATCAGTGGAACTGTTCTTCTTCGGTCGAGCCGGTCAGCGCCTTCACCGAAGAGGAGCCGCCCTGGATCACGGTGGTCACTTCGTCGAAGTAGCCGGCACCGACTTCCTGCTGGTGCGACACGAAGGTGTAGCCCTTTTCGCGTGCTGCGAATTCCGGCTCCTGCACCATGTTCACATAGTGCTTCATGCCTTCACCGCGTGCATAGGCATGCGCGAACTGGAAGGTGTTGTACCAGTTGATGTGGATACCCGCCAGCGTGATGAACTGGTACTTGTAGCCCAGTTCGGACAGCTTCTGCTGGAATTCGGCGATGGTCTTGTCGTCGAGGTTCTTCTTCCAGTTGAACGACGGCGAGCAGTTGTAGGACAGCAGCTTGCCCGGGCACTTCTCATGCACCGCCTGCGCGAACTCGCGGGCAAAGCCCAGGTCCGGCGTACCGGTCTCGCACCACACCAGGTCGGCGAACGGTGCGTAGGCGACGCCGCGGCTGATCGCCTGCTCCAGGCCGTTCTTGACGCGGTAGAAGCCTTCGTTGGTGCGCTCACCGGTCAGGAAAGGCTTGTCGTTGGCGTCGTGATCGGAGGTGATCAGGTTGGCAGCTTCTGCATCGGTGCGTGCCAGGACGATGGTGGGCACGCCCATGACGTCGGCAGCGAAGCGCGCAGCGGTCAGCTTCTCGATCGCTTCCTGGGTCGGAACCAGCACCTTGCCGCCCATGTGGCCGCACTTCTTCACGGCAGCCAGCTGGTCTTCGAAGTGCACGCCTGCAGCGCCGGCGGCGATCATGTTCTTCATCAGTTCGAAGGCGTTCAGCACGCCGCCGAAACCGGCTTCCGCGTCGGCGACGATCGGCAGGAAGTAGTCGATGAAGTTTTCATCGCCGGGGTTGATGCCACGCGACCACTGGATTTCGTCCGCGCGCTTGAAGGTGTTGTTGATGCGGCGAACCATGGTCGGCACCGAGTCGTATGCGTACAGCGACTGGTCGGGATACATGGTTTCGGAGGTGTTGCCGTCGGCGGCGACCTGCCAGCCGGACAGGTAGACGGCTTCCAGGCCGGCCTTGGCCTGCTGCATTGCCTGGCCTGCGGTGATGGCGCCGAAGGCGTTCACATAGCCCTTCTTCGCGCCGCCGTTGATCTTCGACCACAGTTTCTCGGCGCCTTCCTTTGCCAGCGTGTACTCGATTTGCTTGGAGCCGCGCAGACGAACGACGTCTTCTGCGGTGTAGTTGCGCTTGATGCCCTTCCAGCGCGGGTTTTCGGCCCACTCTTTTTCCAGTGCTTTGATTTGCTGTTCGCGAGATGCCATGTCGTTCTCCTGAGATAACGCAAGTGAAAAGAAAAATGAAAAGTCGATGGGTGAATAATATGACGGTTTTTGCGGGGCAACAAGGTCTTATATAAGACATATAACCGATTTTTTCACTTTTATTTTCAAATACTTATACATTTGATTTTGCGATCTGAAATGATTTTTCTCAAAATGAAACGAATCGATGATGCTGTGCGTCGTGATTTTTCACAATACAAAACGCAAGTTCCGGTATATGAAAATGCTTAACCATCGGCAAGAGGAACATGCACCAAGCGCGATACGACCCGGGCACCATCAGAACGTTCCTGTTGCGCGCCAGCCTTTTCCCCGATGCCCCATTCCATCACTTATAAGTAGATGTCGTAACAGTATTTGTTGATATCACTTCCCGGGCTTAGAATCCGGACCATGGAAAATGCGAGCACCCCATGGCTGCTGTTGATCGTCAGCCTTCCCACGACAAGCAATGCCGGTCGCATGCGCGTGTGGCGCGCACTGAAGGCTTGCGGCAGCGCCGCCTTGCGCGACGGCGCCTACCTGCTGCCCAACACTCCGGTCAACCACCAGTTGATGCGTGAACTGGCGGACGATACCCGCCGCGAGGGCGGCAGCGCGTGGCTGCTGGGCATACAGCGCGGTCATGCCGAGCAGCTTGCGGCGTTGCGCGCACTGTTCGACCGCCACGCCGAGTATGGGGAACTGCTGAAGGCGCTCGCCGAAGCGCGCGCAGCGCTGCCGGGACTCGAGCAGCAGGCGATTTCCCGTCTGCTGCGGCGGCTGCGCCGCGACTACGAAACTGTGCGCGCGATCGACTATTTTCCAGGCGCGGCCAGCATCAGCGCGGAAGCGGCATGGGCCGAATTCGAGGGCGCCGCGGAAAAAGCCATGTCGCCTGGCGAGCCAAGCACCGTAGCCGGCATCATCCAGTTCCTCGACAAGAATGACTTCCAGAACCGCGTATGGGCCACCCGTCGCCGATTATGGGTGGACCGTGTCGCCAGCGCCTGGCTGATCCGGCGCTTCATCGACCGGGAAGCGCGGTTTCTGTGGCTGGATTCACCGGCCGACTGTCCCGCCGGCGCGCTCGGCTTCGACTTCGACGGCGCGGCCTTCACCCACGTCGGCGAACGCGTGACCTTCGAAGTGCTGCTCGCCAGCTTCAGGCTGGAACAGGACCCGGGCCTGCAGCGGATCGCGGCCATGGTCCACGCGCTCGATGTCGGCGGCCGGCACGTGCCGGAGGCGGCGGGCTTCGAAGCGATGCTGTCGGGGGCGCGCCAGCGCGGACTTCCGGATGACCAGTTGCTGGCGGAAGCCGGCATCCTGCTCGATTCGCTGCACGCGCATTTCTCCAGCCAATCCCAAGCCTGACCCCATGGAACATCCGCAGACATTGCCCGCCGCGCCCGGATACACGCTCTGGCAGCTCGTGCTGTACATGCTTCGCCTCGGTGCCCTTGGCTTCGGCGGCCCGGTGGCGCTGGCCGGCTACATGCACCGCGACCTGGTCGATACCCGCCAATGGATCACCGAAGCGGATTACAAGGAAGGACTCGCCCTCGCGCAGCTTGCGCCGGGGCCGCTGGCCGCGCAGCTGGCGATCTATCTCGGCTATGTCCATTACCGCGTGCGGGGCGCGACGCTGGTCGGCATCGCATTCGTGCTGCCCTCCTTCCTGATGGTGGTCGCACTGGGCTGGTCGTATGTGCGCTTCGGCGGCATCGGCTGGATGCAGGCGGTCTTCTATGGCGTCGGGGCGGCGGTGATCGGCATCATCGCGATGAGCGCCCACAAGCTGACAGTCAAGAGCGTCGGCCGGGACAAGCTGCTGTGGGCGATCTACCTGCTGCTCGCCGCAGTCACGGTCGTCACCGAGTCGGAAATCGCCTGGCTGTTCCTTGCGGCCGGCATCCTCGTCTGGTTCCTGCGCGCACCGCCGAAATGGCTGGGCGGCGCCGGCATGCACGCGGCGGCAGCAGCCCCGCTTTCGGTTCCGGCGCTGAACGGCATGGACGCCTCGCTGCTTGTCCAGATCGCCGTATTCTTCGCCAAGGCCGGCGCCTTCGTGTTCGGCTCGGGACTGGCGATCGTGCCCTTCCTGTATGGCGGCGTGGTGACCGAGCACCAGTGGCTCAACGACAAGCAGTTCGTCGACGCGGTGGCGGTGGCAATGATCACGCCGGGCCCGGTCGTGATCACGGTCGCCTTCATCGGCTATCTGATCGCCGGATTGCCCGGCGCCTGCGTCGCCGCGCTGGCCACCTTCCTGCCCTGCTATCTGTTCACCATCATCCCCGCGCCCTACTTCAAGAAGTATGGCCGCCTGCCCGGCATCATCGCATTCGTCGACGGGGTGACCGCGGCGGCGGTCGGCGCGATCGCCGGCGCGGTGATCGTGCTGGCCAAGCGTTCCATCACCGACCTGCCGACCGCGCTGCTGGCGCTTGTCACCGTCCTGCTGCTGTGGCGGTTCAAGAAACTGCAAGAACCGGTGATTGTCGCCGGCGCGGCCGCGGTCGGCCTGCTGGTGTATCCGCTCCTGCACGGCTGACAAAGGACAACGGCGCGGCGCGGCTGCTTCCACTCACGAAGAGGCCGTTGTTTCTATTTCTGCGGGGGGTTGGGAAAACGCTTGCAATGCTCACATCCGCGCCTATACTGCCGATGTGAGCATTGATTACATAAAGACCATGCCAACAGAAATGACTGCCGGAAGCACTGCCTTTCCATTGGAAACCTCGATCCGGCACTGCTTTTCCCGCACCGACCTCGCGGACGCATTCTCGATCCTGCTGCCGGCGGGAGCCTCAAGTGATCCCGAGCGCCTTGCTCACGTCGTGTTCGGCGCCCAGGCGCCGTGGGTAGGCGCGCTGATGCGCGTGAGGGATCTGGTGATGGCGCGCTTCGGGGTGAAAACGAGTGCCGAACTGCAGGCGGATGCAGGCAGCAGCGCCGGCCGGCGACTCGGCATTTTTCGCATCTACCGCAGGAGCGACACGGAAATCGTGCTCGGGGAAGATGACGGCCACCTGGACTTCCGGCTCTCCGTGCTGGTCCGCGCGCAGCCATCCGGCGCAGTACGTGAGCTGGTGGTATCGACCGTCGTGCATTGCCATAACCGGCTCGGGCGTGCCTACCTCGCGGTCATCAAACCCTTCCACAAGCAGGTCGTCCGCTCGTCGCTGAACCGCGCCGCGCGTGCGGGATGGCCGGCATGACTAGCGCCGGCAGGTGTTGATGCCGAACAGCGTGTACAGCGGGCACCAGTTGATCAGTCCGGTGACGAGCGGGATAAAGCCCGCCAGCGCGAGCCAGCGTTCGTCGCCCGGCAACAGGAAAAACAGGCTGAACAGGGCCAGCGCGAGGATCAGGCGGACGATCTTGTCCACGGTTCCGACGTTTGCATTCATGACGCTCTCCATGGGTTGAATGAACGGCGTCAGGATAGCCGGGCACCGGCACGAGGTATGTAACCCCGGTTACATAACCGCCGCTAGCGCTGCGCCGCGAGCGCTAGCAGCTTCGCCTCGTCACAGATCTCGATACGGCCGCGTCCGGGTTTCAGCATGCCCTGGCTGGCGAAGTCATCCAGCACGCGGCTGATCATTTCGCGCACCGTACCCAACTCGTCCGCCAGCTCCTGATGGGTGATCGGGATCACGCATACGCATGAACCATCCGGTGCCGGCACGGCGGTCTCTCCGTGGGCAAGCAAGGCCTTCGCCAGCCGCACATCCAGGCGCAGGGTGGCGACCTCTTCCACCAGTTCCATCGTGCGCACCAGCCGGTCGCCAAGCGAGCGGAATACCGCCGTGCGAAAGTGTTCGTCGCTGGCCAGGCAAGCATTGAACAGCGCCGGCGGCATCACCACCAGGCGCGTCGGCCCCAGGGTGACGCCGTCGGCCGGATACTGGCCGTCGCCGAGCAGGCATCCGAGCGAGAGGATGCAAACCTCGTCCGGCGTGACCCGGTACAGTTCGATGCGCCGGCCGTTGGCAAGGTAGCGGAAGACGCGGACCGCGCCCGACAGGATGATCGGAAATCCGGGGCAGCGCGCACTGGCAGCGAAAACCGGCGTATTGGCCGGCAGTTCGAGCACCGGCAAGTCCTCCAGCTGCTTCCTGATCGCCGGCGGCAGCAATTGCAGCACCGTCGCCCCGGCCTGCTGCGCATCGGTACTCATTCCGGGCCCGCTCAATCGAGTTTCTGCGTCGAGACAAGAACGCCGTCCGCGTCCGCGTAGATCCAGTCGCCCGGATTGACCGCGACGCCGGCGATCGACACCCGCAGTTCGCGCTCCCCCACCCCTTTGCGCACGCTGCGCTGCGGATGCGTCGCCAGCGCGCGCACGCCGATGTCGCAGCCATTGATTTCCTCGGAATCGCGAATGCAGCCATTGACGATGATGCCCGCCCAGCCGTTCTTTTCCGCGAGCACGCCGAGGTTGCCGCCCACCAGCGCGCAACGCAGGCTGCCGCCGCCGTCGACAACGAGGACGCGGCCGTTGCCCGGCGTTTCGAGCGTCGAGCGCACCAGGACGTTGTCCTCGAAGACCTTCAGCGTGGCCGCCTGGCCGCAAAAGCTCAGCCGCTTGCCGTACTTCTGGAACACCGGCGGCAGGACCGCCAGCGTGCCGTTACCCAGCTTGTCTTCGTTCGCATCGCAGATGTCGCATGTCGCAAAAGTCATGTTGTCTCCCCCCGTCAAAAACCAGCATTGTAAGCCCGCCGGAAAAAACCGCGGGCCGCCGCCGGGAGGAGCCAGGATCAGGCTACCTGTGCGGCCGTGCTGCGCGCCGTGTTGCTTCCCACGCCGACCGCGGTCAGCAGCGCCATCACCTGAAACACGCCGATTCCGATGAACACCCAGGCTGGATGGTTGTTGTCCATCAGCGCGCCGAACAGCAGCGGCGCAACCGCCAGGCCGATATCCAGGCCGGAATACACCACGCCGTACACCCGCCCGGTGGCATTTTTCGGCGCGGCGGCACGGATCAGCAGGTCGCGCGACGGCCCGGCGACGCCGGCGCCGAAACCGACCGCTCCCATCAGCGCCACGGCCATCAGCGGCGCCACCCATCCGGTCGCCAGCAGGATCGCCATCAGGCCCGAGGCGGTAAACGCAACGGCGATGGTGTAGTCATGACGCGCCGCCTTCGCGGCGAGGAAGCCGCCCCATACCATGCCGCAGGCGGAAGCCAGCATGTAGGCGGAATAGCCGGCGGTCGCCCAGGCGAGGGACATGTCGTACAAGGCGCGCAGGCTGGCCGTCGAAAAGCTCTGGATGCCGCCGAGCGCCATCGAGGTGATGAAGAAGAACGCGAAGCACATCCACACCGCCGGCAGGCGCATGAAGGACAGCACGCTGCCGCCGGCGGCGTTCGCCTTGTGCGCGCTTGCCGGCGATGCATGCACATCGTGCGTATGCAGCAGGTCCCGGTTCAGCACCAGCAGCAGCAATACGAACGCAGGGATGAAGGCGGCGGCGAGCAAGGCGGTGCGCCAGCCGGCGAGGCCGGCGATGGCGGTCAGGAAGACCGGCGCCGCGGCCCAGCCGAGATTGCCGGTCAGTCCGTGCACCGAAAACGCGTGGCCCAGCCGGGCCGGCGACACCCGCTTGTTGAGGATCGTGAAGCACGCCGGGTGAAACACGCTGTTGCCGACGCCGGCAAGCATCGAGCCCAGCAGCAGCACCCCATAGCTGGGCGCGACCGCCAGCACCAGCGCGGAGGCGCCGAGGCAGCCCATGCCGAAGAACAGGACGGCACGCGCGCCGATACGGTCGACGACGAAGCCGGAGGCCGCCTGGCCGACGCCGGAGATCACGAAAAACACCGTCATCAGCAAGCCAAGCTCCGCATAGCTGACGCCGAACGCATCCTTGAGCCATGGAAAAAGCGGTGCAAGAATCAGGTGGAAGAAATGGGACACGCCATGCGCCAGTCCCTCGAGGCTGATGATCCGGGCATCCTGGCGGAAGGTTTGCGGATCGGGTGCGATGGCGGCTGCAGTCATTTCTACCTCGTGCAATGTTCGATGGAAGAAGTGTAAGCAAATCCATCGCGTCTGTTTTAAGATAGAAAGACAATCTTTATCGAATTTACGCCAACCACCCTGCTTTCATGGCAACCCTGCCCGTCACCCATACCCGCCTGCACCTGCCCGGCTTGGCGCCGACGCCGAAACGCCCGGTCCGGCTGGTCGCGCGCGACCTGGATGCGTCCGAACTGCTGGCCGCCCATTCCCACGCCTGGGGACAAGTCACCTACGCGCTGGACGGCGTGGTGCGCGTGACGGTTGGCAACAGCAGCTGGATCGTGCCGCCGCTGCGCGCGATCTGGGTGCCGCCGAAGCAGGTGCATGAAGTCGCCACCCTTGAAAAGGCGCGGCTGCGCGCGGTCTACGTGCATGCGGATTCCGCCCCTTTCCATGGCAGCCAGTGCGAAGTGCTGGAAGTCTCCCCGCTGTTGCGCGAGCTGATCGTGGCGCTCACCCAGGTCCATGCCGGGGAACCGCGCGAAGCGATGCTGTCGGCGCTGATCCTCGACGAACTGTCGCGCTCCGTCACGCAGCCGATCCGCGTCGCCCTGCCCGACGACAAGCGCCTGAAACAGCTGTGCGAGCTGCTGATCGCGGAACCTGCTTCGCCGCTCACGCTCGACGACTGGGCGCAGCGCGTGGGTGCATCGGCGCGCACGCTGGCGCGGCTGTTCGAGCGCGAGCTGGGGATGAGCTTCGGGCAGTGGCGGCAGCAGGTGCGCCTGGCGCACGCGGCGCCGCTCATCAGCCGCGGCATGCCGCTGTCGCGGGTGGCGGCGGAACTCGGCTACGCCAGCCAGTCGGCGTTCTCCGCGATGTTCAAAAAGACCTTCGGCCAGTCACCGAGCGCATTCTTCTCGCGCCGTGCGGGCTGAAAAAAAGGCCGCCCGCGGGCGGCCTTGACTTAAGGAGCAGGAGCGGATCAGAGCGTGCCGGTTTTCTCGAACACCAGCTCGCCGCCGCCCACCGTCACCCCGATCACGTCCTTCGGGCCGAAGCGGCCTTCAAGGATGCGCTTGGACAGCGGATTCTCGATCTCCTGCTGGATCGCCCGCTTCAGAGGCCGCGCGCCGTAGACCGGGTCGAAACCGGCTTCCGCGATCTTCTGCAGCGCGGCATCGGTGACTTCGAGCTTCATGTCCATCTTCGCCAGGCGCTTTTCCAGCACCGCAAGCTGGATGCGCGCGATCGAGCCGATATGCTTCTCGTCGAGAGCGTGGAATACCACGATCTCGTCGATGCGGTTGACGAACTCCGGCCGGAAATGCGCCTTCACCTCGGCCATCACCGCCAGCTTCACCAGCTGCGGATCGCTGTCCTCCATCGACTGGATCTTGTGCGAACCCAGGTTCGAGGTCATCACGATCACAGTGTTCTTGAAGTCCACCGTGCGGCCCTGGCCGTCGGTCATGCGGCCGTCGTCGAGCACCTGCAGCAGCACGTTGAACACGTCCGCATGCGCCTTCTCGATCTCGTCGAGCAGGATTACGCTGTACGGCTTGCGGCGCACCGCCTCGGTCAGGTAGCCGCCTTCCTCATAGCCGACATAGCCCGGCGGCGCGCCGATCAGGCGGGCCACGGAATGCTTCTCCATGAATTCGCTCATGTCGATGCGGATCAGCGATTCCTCGGTATCGAACAGGAAGGACGCCAGCGCCTTGCACAGTTCCGTCTTGCCGACGCCGGTCGGCCCGAGGAACATGAACGAGCCGTACGGCCGGTTCGGGTCGGACAGGCCGGCGCGCGAGCGGCGGATCGCATCCGACACCGCGACGATCGCCTCGTGCTGGCCGACGACGCGCTTGTGCAGCTCCTCTTCCATGTGCAGCAGCTTGTCGCGCTCGCCTTGCATCATCTTTGACACCGGGATGCCGGTGGCGCGCGACACCACTTCGGCGATTTCCTCGGCGCCGACCTGGGTGCGCAGCAGTTTGCGCTCGGTCTTCTTCGCTTCACCGGCATCGGCCTGGCTGAGCTGCGCTTCCAGCTGCGGCAGTGTTCCGTACTGCAGCTCGGACATCTTCTGCCAGTCGCCGCGGCGCTTGGCTTCCTCCATCTGCAGGCGGACCTTTTCGATCTCTTCCTTGATGTGCTGGCTGCCCTGCACCGCCGCCTTTTCCGCCTTCCACACTTCCTCGAGGTCGGCATACTCGCGCCCGAGCTTGTGGATCTCTTCCTCGATCAGGCCGAGGCGTTTCTGCGACGCTTCGTCGGTTTCCTTCTTCACCGCTTCGCGCTCGATCTTCAGCTGGATCAGGCGGCGGTCGAGGCGGTCCATCACCTCCGGCTTGGAGTCGATCTCGATCTTGATCTTGGACGCGGCTTCGTCGATCAGGTCGATCGCCTTGTCCGGCAGGAAGCGGTCGGTGATGTAGCGGTGCGACAGCTCGGCCGCGGCGACGATCGCCGGGTCGGTGATGTCCACGCCATGGTGCACCTCGTATTTTTCCTGCAGGCCGCGCAGGATCGCGATGGTCGCCTCGACGCTCGGCTCGTCCACCAGGATCTTCTGGAAGCGGCGCTCCAGCGCGGCATCCTTTTCGATGTACTTGCGGTATTCGTCCAGCGTGGTCGCGCCGATGCAATGCAGCTCGCCGCGCGCCAGCGCCGGCTTGAGCATGTTGCCGGCATCGATCGCGCCTTCGGCCTTGCCAGCGCCGACCATGGTGTGCAGCTCGTCGATGAAGACGATGGTCTGGCCTTCATCCTGCGCGATCTCCTTGAGCACCGCCTTCAGCCGCTCCTCGAATTCGCCGCGGTACTTCGCGCCGGCCAGCAGGGCTGCCATGTCGAGCGACAGCACGCGCTTGGACTTCAGGCTGTCCGGCACCTCGCCGTTGACGATGCGCTGCGCCAGCCCTTCCACGATCGCGGTCTTGCCCACGCCCGGCTCGCCGATCAGCACCGGGTTGTTCTTGGAACGCCGCTGCAGCACCTGGATCGCGCGGCGGATCTCGTCGTCGCGTCCGATCACCGGGTCCAGCTTGCCGGCACGCGCGCGCTCGGTCAGGTCGAGCGTGTATTTCTTCAAGGCTTCGCGCTGGCCCTCGGCATCCTGGGAGTTCACGTTGCCGCCGCCGCGCACCGCGATGATCGCCGCTTCCAGCGCCTTGCGCGTCAGGCCGTTGTCGCGCGCCAGCTGGCCGGCCGTGGACTTGTCCTCGGTCAGCGCCAGCAGCACCATCTCGCTGGCGATGAACTGGTCGCCGCGCTTTTGCGCTTCCCTGTCGGCCAGGTTGAGCAGCGCCAGCGATTCGCGGCCGACCTGTACCTCGCCGCCGGTGCCGGACACCTTGGGCAGGCGCTCGACCGCCGCTTTCAGCGCCGACGACAGGCCGCCGACGTTGACCCCGGCGCGCTGCAGCAGCGATTTCGCGCCGCCGTCATCCTGCGCCAGCAGCGCCGACAGGATATGCACCGGGTCGATGTATTGGTTATCATTGCCGACGGCCAGACTCTGGGCATCGGCAAGGGCTTCTTGCAATTTGGTTGTCAGTTTGTCGAGACGCATGGCAATCTCCGGAATTCATATTGACAACAAGGTAGGGTCGGGAAACCACATTTCAAGAAAGGATTCTTGATTCTGCGCGCCCCGGGATCGGAAAGTAATGGAATTACATCAAATTCAACTCACTTACCAGCCGGAGGAAGACCGCGTGCTGTGGCGGACCTCGTTCCGGGCCGACGACGGCAGCCTGCAGGAAATCCGGGCCTGGCTGACGCGGCGCATGACCGGGCAGCTCTGGGGCGGCCTGGTCGAAGTGATGGAAAGGCAGGTCGCGCTCGACAAGCCGCATGCCGCTCACGCGCGCAGCGATATCGTCGGGATGGAGCACCACGCCAGCGTCGACGCGATGCGCGAGAGCGGCAGCTTCGGCAGCGCCTTCCAGGAGGATGTCGCCGGGTTTCCGCTGGGCGCCGCGCCGTTCCTCGTTACCACGGTCAATTTCGGGCAGGAAGCAGGCAAGCCGATCCGCATGAACCTGGTACCGACCGAAGGCCATGGGTTTGAAGTCGCGTTGCCGGCGCAGGTACTGCACGGCTTTTGCTCGCTGCTGCGCGATGCGGTGGCCAAGGCCGATTGGGACCTGGAGCTGGAGCTGCCCGGCGCGTCGGCGCCAGGTGGCGGCGTATTGAACTAGCAGTGCCAGTAGATCCTCCAGATGAACCTGTAGGGTGGCTAGAGCATAGCGAAACCCACCGGCACCGCCCCCTGGAGCGCATGGTGGGTTTCGCTGCGCTCTACCTCGGCGGCCCCACCCACCCTACGATCCTCTACGTGCCAAATTTATCTGGATGGCCTACTAGGAGAGGGCTTTGTAAGTCGCGAAGCCGGCGATGCACAGCGCCACCGAACCGGCCAGGTGCAGCGCCGAGTGGCCGAACGCCCAGGCGTAGTCGCCACGCTGCAGCAGCGCCATGGATTCGGCGGAAAAGGTGGAAAAGGTGGTCAGGCCGCCGAGGAAGCCGGTGATCGCCAGCAGGCGCCATTCCGGCGGCAGCGCCGGATTCCCGGAAAAGAAGCCGGCGGCAATGCCTATCAGGTATCCGCCACCGAGGTTGGCGATCAGGGTTCCCAGCGGTAACTGCGGAAGCATGGCATTGAGCCAGGTGCCAAGCCCCCAGCGCAGCCATGCGCCGAGCGCCGCGCCGGCGCCGACCGCGACCCAGCTCATTCCGGCGTGCCGGTATTGGATGACCGGATGCCCCACTTCGCCAGCGCCTGGTCGTCGGTCACGCGTGCATCGACCCAGCGGGCGCCGTGCGGCGTCTGTTCCTTTTTCCAGAACGGCGCCTCGGTCTTGAGATAATCCATGATGAATTCGCAGGCGTCGAACGCCTCCCCGCGATGGGCCGAGGTCACCGCGACCAGCACGATCTGGTCGAGCGGCCGGAGCGGGCCGACCCGGTGGATCACCAGCGCATCGAAGATGTTCCAGCGCGCCCGGGCCTGCGCCACGATGTCTTCCAGCGCCTTCTCCGTCATGCCGGGATAGTGTTCCAGCTCCATCTCGCTGACACCGGCGCCTTCGTTCATGTCGCGCACGGTGCCGACGAAGGCGACCACCGCCCCCACCTGCGGCTGGCCGGCGCGCAGCGCCGCCACTTCGGCGCCGAGGTCGAAATCCTGGGTTTGCACGCGGATCGGCATCCTGCCCTCCCTAGCCGCCGGTCACCGGCGGGAAGAACGCGATTTCGCAGCCTTCGCTGATGCGGGCGCCGGCGTCGGTCATCTGCTGGTTGCAGGCCATGCGCAGCGCCCGGCCTTCGGCCAGCGCTTCCGCCCAGGCGCCGCCGCGCTCGCGCAGCCAGGCGCGCACCTCGCCGACGGTCTGCACGGTGGCAGGCAGGGCCACGGTTTCCTGGCTGGTGCCCACGGCCTCGCGCACGCTGGCAAAAAAGCGGAGTTGGATGTTCATGATCTAGTAAAGCAGTTCGCTGAAGGGAATGAAGCGTACCGTGTCGCCGGGTGCGATCGTCTGCCCGGGCGGATTGTCGATCAGGCCGTCGCCCCACACGGTCGAGGTCAGCACCGCCGAGCCCTGGTTGGGAAACAGCTCGAGGCCGCCGGCAGGATTGATCCGTGCGCGCAGGAATTCATTGCGCCGGTCGGCCTTGGGCCAGGCGAAGTCGGCGCGCATCGCAAAAGCCTTTGGCGCCACTTCCGCCACGCCCTGCAGGCGCAGCAGGAAGGGCCGCACGAACAGCAGGAAGGTGACGAAGCTCGACACCGGGTTGCCCGGCAGCCCGATGAAAAAGGCGCGGCCGGCGTTGGCCTTGCCGGCGCCCCCGGCCCGGTCGACCTCGCCGAACGCGAGCGGCTTGCCGGGCTTGATCGCGATCTGCCACATGTTCAGCCGCCCTTCCGCCTCGACCGCCGGGCGGATGTGGTCTTCCTCGCCGACGGAAACGCCGCCGGAAGTGATGATCAGGTCATTGCCGGCGGCCGCCTTGCGCAGGGCGTCGCGGGTCGCCGCGAGCGAATCGGGCACGATGCCGTAGTCGGCGATGTCGCAGCCGAGGTTTTCCAGCAGGCCGCGCAGCGTGAAACGGTTGGAGTTGTAGATCGCGCCGGGCTTGAGCGGCTCGCCCGGCATGGCCAGTTCGTCGCCGGTGAAAAATACCGCGACGCGCGGCTTGCGCACCACCGGCAGCGCCGCAAGGCCGACCGATGCCGCCAGTCCCAGCTCCTGCGCGCGCAGGCGCGTGCCTGCCCGCAGGATTTCGCTGCCCGCGCGGATGTCCTCGCCGGTGCGCCGTATCCATTCACCCGCCTTCGGTGCGTGGCGGATCGTGACCTGGTCGCCGTCGGCTTCGCACTGTTCCTGCATCACTACCGCGTCCGCGCCTTCCGGAATCATTGCGCCGGTGAAAATGCGGGCGGCGGTGCCGGGCTGCAGGGGCTGGCCGACCTGGCCTGCGGGAATGCGCTGCGATACCGCCAGCGTCGCTTCGCCGCCGGCGCAATCAGCCGCGCGCACCGCGTAGCCGTCCATCTGGGTATTGTCCATCGGCGGCACGTTGAGCTGCGAGGCCTGGGAGGCGGCCAGGATGCGGCCGTTCGCCTCCAGCGTCGCCACCGTTTCGGCGTCGGCAAGCGGCCGCACCGCCGAAAGGAGGAAATCGAGTGCCTGCGCGGCGCTCAACATCGGTTTCTTCTCAGTCATGGTCGGCCCGGTATCGAGTATTACAAGCCGGTGCGCGCCGCGATGTAGGCCTTCATCTCCTCGACATCCGGCGGCAGCACGTCGAAACGCTGCGGCAGGCTTTCGATGTTCTCGAAGCCGGCGGGGCGCTCCGCATCCCGGCCCAGCGCTTCGCGTATCGTTTCGTTGAACTTCGCCGGCAGCGCCGTTTCCAGCACGATCATCGGCACGCCGGGCGACAGGTGCTCGCGCGCGACCTTCACGCCGTCGGCGGTATGGGTATCGATCATCACGCCGTATTTTTCATGGACGTCGCGGATGGTCGCCACGCGGTCGGCATGCGCCGACCTGCCGGAAACGAAACCGTACTGCGCCACCTTCGCGAATTCGTCGCCATCGCTGTCCGGCTTGCCGGACAGGTCGAAACCGCCGTGCGTTTCCACCTTCCTGAACAAGGCGCGCACCCGGGCCGCATCGCGGCCCAGCAGATCGTAGATGAAGCGCTCGAAATTGGACGCCTTGCTGATATCCATGCTCGGGCTGCTGGTATGGTAAGTCTCGGCCGACTTGCGCACGCGGTACACGCCGGTGCGGAAGAACTCGTCGAGCACGTCGTTTTCGTTGGTCGCCACCACCAGCTTGTCGATCGGCAGCCCCATCATGCGTGCGATGTGACCGGCGCAGATGTTGCCGAAATTGCCCGACGGCACCGTGAACGATACCTTCTGGTCATTGCGGGAGGTCGCGCTCAGGTAGCCGCGGAAGTAATACACGACCTGCGCCACCACCCGCGCCCAGTTGATCGAGTTGACCGTGCCGATCTTCTGGCGCGCCTTGAATTCCAGGTCGTTCGACACCGCCTTGACCATGTCCTGGCAATCGTCGAACACGCCCTTGACCGCGATGTTGAAGATGTTCGGATCTTGCAGGCTGAACATCTGCGCGGTCTGGAAGGCGCTCATCTTCTGGTGTGGAGACAGCATGAACACGCGGATGCCCTTCTTGCCGCGCATCGCATATTCGGCGGCGCTGCCGGTATCGCCCGAGGTTGCGCCGAAAATGTTCAGTTCCGCATCCTGTTTCGCGAGCGTGTACTCGAACAGGTTGCCCAGCAGTTGCATCGCCATGTCCTTGAACGCCAGCGTCGGCCCGTTAGACAGCGCCTGCAGCACCAGCTGCGTACCGTTCCTTTCCTCCAGAACATGCAAGGGCGTGATCTGCGATGCATCGTCGCCGGCCCGCGCGTTACGGTACACCGCGGCCGAATAGGTCTTGTGCGCCAGCGACTTCAGGTCTTCCTGCGGGATGTCGGTCGCGAATTTCTTCAATACTTCCACCGCCAGGTCGGCATACGACAGCTTGCGCCAGGCGTCGAGTTCGGCGCCGGACACGCGCGGATACTCGATCGGCAGGTACAGGCCGCCGTCCGGCGCGAGGCCGCCCAGCAGGATCTCGGAAAACGATTGCGCCGGCGCCTGACCGCGTGTGGAAACGTATTGCATAAGGTCGTTGAAAATGGATTAATGACAGGGCAACCACCCTTTCCCCAGCAAGGCGAAAGGGTTAATCAACCGCAATCCTGCATTATAACTGCCGACCCGCCCCCGAGGGGTGTTCCGCGCTTACGCCGCGTGGTGCAATCTTCCCCGCTGCGGCCGGATATGAGCCAGCATGTCATCCACCAGTTCCTGCAGCCCGATCCTGGCCTTCCAGCCCCAGTCGGCCCGCGCGTAGGTGTCGTCCAGGCTGTGCGGCCAGGTGTCGGCGATCGCCTGGCGGTGGTCGGGCCGGTAGCGGATCTCGAACTGCGGCAGCCGCTGGCGGATCGCGTCGCCCAGTTCACGCGGGTTGAAGCTGATGCCGGCGACATTGTAGGCGGAGCGGATGCGCACCTGTTCCGCCGGCGCGTCCATCAGCTCGATGGTGGCACGGATCGCGTCAGGCATGTAAATCATCGGCAGCATCGTTTCCGCGCCGAGATAGCAATCGTAGGTCTCGCCGCGCGCGGCGGCATGGAAGATCGCGATCGCGTAATCCGTGGTGCCACCGCCCGGCGGCGACTTGTGGCTGATGATGCCGGGGTAGCGGATGCTGCGCACATCGACGCCGAACTTGCTGAAATAGTATTCGCACAGGCGCTCGCCGGCCTGCTTGCTGATGCCGTAGATCGTGGTCGGGTCCATCACCGCCAGCTGCGGCGTATCGACTGCCGGCGTGTGCGGGCCGAAGGCGGCGATCGAGGACGGCCAGAATACCTTCAGCGGATTCCCCTGCTGGCCGCGCTCGCGCGCCAGTTCGAGCACGTTCAGCAAGCCGTTCATGTTCAGCGTCCAGGCCTTCAGCGGCGCCTGCTCGCCGGTCACCGACAGCAGCGCGGCCAGCTGGTAGACCTGGGTGATGCCGTGGTGCTCGACCAGCTGCGCGACGCGGCCGGCGTCGAGCACGTCCACCGTTTCATAACATGCCGCATCGAACAGGCTGCGCGGCCCGATATCCGCCGCGATCACATTGCCGGCGCCGTGCTGCGCCGCCAGCGCCTCCACCAGTTCGCTGCCGATCTGCCCGTTCGCACCGATGACCAGAATGCGTTCCATCGTTTTCGCTCCTTCAGTTCTTCAAGATGCCGAGTTCCCGCCCGGCCTGGTCAAATGCGGCAAGCGCACGCTCAAGCTGCTCCCTGGTATGCGCCGCCGACAGCTGCACCCGTACCCGCGCCTGCCCCATCGGCACCACCGGGTAGAAGAAGCCGGTGACCAGCACGCCGAGCTCATACAGGCGCTGCGCAAACCGCTGTGCCAGCGGTGCATCGAACAGCATCACCGGCACCACCGGATGGGTCCCCGGCTTGATCGTGAAACCGAGCTCGCCGATCGACTGCCGGAAGTACGCCGTGTTCGCATGCAGCCGGTCGCGCAGCTCGGTGGAGTTCGACAGGCGCTGCAGCACCGCCAGCGAGGCGCCGGCGATCGACGGCGCGAGCGAATTCGAAAACAGATAGGGCCGCGACTTCTGGCGCAGGGTCTGGATCACTTCCTTGCGTCCCGCCGTGAATCCGCCCATCGCGCCGCCCAGCGCCTTGCCGAGCGTGCCGGTGATGATGTCGATGCGTCCCATCACGTTGTGGTGCTCGTGCGTGCCGCGTCCGGTCCTGCCCATGAAGCCGCTGGCATGGCATTCATCGATCATCACCAGCGCGCCGTAGCGGTCGGCGAGCTCGCAGATCTTGTCGAGCTGCGCAATCGTGCCGTCCATCGAAAACACGCCGTCGGACACGATCAGCTTGTGGCGCTTGCCGGCAGCCGCCTTCAGCTGCACTTCCAGGTCGGCCATGTCGTTGTGGGCGTAACGGAACCGGGCCGCCTTGCACAGGCGGATGCCGTCGATGATCGATGCATGGTTGAGCGCGTCGGAAATGATGGCGTCGTTCTCGTCGAGCAAGGGCTCGAACACGCCGCCGTTGGCATCGAATGCCGCCGCATACAGGATTGCGTCTTCCATCCCGAGAAAATCCGCCAGCGCCCGTTCGAGTTGCTTGTGCACCGTCTGCGTGCCGCAGATGAAGCGCACCGAGGACAGGCCATAGCCGTACTCTTCGGTCGCGTCGACCGCCGCCCGCACTGTCGCCTCGTCGCCGGACAGGCCGAGGTAATTGTTGGCGCACAGGTTGAGCAACGTGCGGCCGTCGTCGCACACGACCTCCGCCCCCTGGCGCGACGCAATCACGCGTTCCGGCTTGTACAAGCCCTGTTCACGCAAGCCGTCCAGGCCGGCGGCCAGTTGCGCGTAGAAGCCTTCCCTTGAATTCTGTTCACTCATCGTCATCCCTTCTCGCCGTCGTACCGCGGCAGGTATTCAGCCGTCGCCGCATCTGCTACGATGCAGTTTCAATATACTTCACCAGATCCATTATTTCGAACTCATGTTCAATATATTGAATATTATCGATAGCCATTGAACAATGCAAGCGCCCGTCCATGAAAAACATCAACTCGCCTGACACGCCGCCGGAAGTCGGCGCCATGCTGCAAAAGATCCGCCTGAAAAGAGGTTTGACACTGGAAGACTTGTCTCGTGCCGCCGGGGTGTCGAAGTCGATGCTGTCGCAGATCGAGCGTGAAAAGGCCAATCCGACGATTGCGGTCGCCTGGCGGCTGGCGAATGCGCTGGGTGTTGGTATTGAAGAACTATTGACAGGCGAAAAGAAGGAGGCGGAACTGATCCATGTGCTCGAGCCGCATGAGACCCCCACCCTGCCCGGCAACCATGCCGGTTATGTGCTGCGCATCCTCGGGCCGATGGAACTGGCGGGAAAATACGAATGGTATGAGTTGACGCTGGCGCCGGAAGGGGCGCTGGTGTCGAACCCGCACGATCCCGGGACGATGGAATATGTGACCCTGCTGCATGGCGCGGCCGAGGTCGAGGTGGACGGCGTCACGAAGAAACTCAAGGCCGGCGGCAGCGCGCGTTATCAGGCGGACCGCAACCATGCGATCCGCAATATCGGCAAGACCGAAGCGAAGGCGCTGCTGGTCGTGACGCATCGCTAGCGCAAGCAAAACGGCCCGCGGGCATCACACCCGCGGGCCGTTTTTCTCGCCGCCGTCCCCGTCCCGGGGAAACGTCAGCTCAGTGCTTCCAGGCGGATCTTCGTCACTTCGCCGACGACGGTTTGCAGGGATTCGATTTTCGCGATCGCCGCGACGATGTTCTTTTCCTGGGTCTCGTGGGTCAGCATGATGATGTCGGTCATCTTCTCGCCTTCCGCCGGCTCCTTCTGCAGCATCGCGTCGATCGAGATGCTGGAATCGGCCAGGATGCGCGTCACGTCGGCCAGCACGCCCGGCTGGTCCGCCACCTTCATGCGCAGATAATAGCTGGTCGTGACTTCCGACATCGGCAGGATCGGGATATCGGTCATCGAATCCGGCTGGAACGCGAGATGCGGCACGCGGTGCTCCGGATCGGCGGTTGCCAGGCGGGTGATGTCGACCAGGTCGGCAATCACGGCCGAGGCGGTCGGCTCCGAGCCGGCGCCCTTGCCGTAGTACAGCGTCGCGCCCACCGCATCACCCTGCACCAGGACCGCGTTCATCGCGCCTTCCACGTTGGCGATCAAACGCTTTGCCGGGATCAGCGTCGGATGCACGCGCAGTTCGATGCCACCCGCGGTGCGCTTGGCGATGCCCAGCAGCTTGATCCGGTAGCCGAGCTGCTCCGCGTAACGGATATCGGTTGCCTGCAGCTTGGTAATGCCTTCCACATGCGCCTTGTCGAACTGCACCGGAATGCCGAATGCGATCGCCGACATGATCGTCGCCTTGTGCGCCGCATCGACGCCTTCGATGTCGAAGGTCGGATCGGCCTCCGCGTAGCCGAGGCGCTGCGCCTCTTTCAGTACCACGTCGAAGTCGAGGCCCTTGTCGCGCATCTCGGACAGGATGAAGTTGGTCGTGCCGTTGATGATGCCGGCGATCCACTGGATCCGGTTCGCGGTCAGGCCTTCACGCAGCGCCTTGATGATCGGAATGCCGCCGGCCACCGCCGCTTCGAACGCGACCATCACGCCCTTTTCCTGCGCCGCCTTGAAGATCTCGTTGCCGTGCGTGGCCAGCAGCGCCTTGTTCGCGGTCACCACATGCTTGCCGTTGGCGATCGCCTTGAGCACCAGGTCCTTGGCGATGCCATAGCCGCCGATCAGCTCGATGACGATATCGATTTCCGGATTGGCCACCACCAGGTTCGCATCGCTGACCACTTCGCATTTCCCGCCGGTCAGCTCCTTGGCGCGCGCGGTGTTCAGGTCGGCCACCATCGTGATTTCGATGCGGCGCCCGGCGCGGCGCATGATCTCTTCCTGGTTGCGCTGCAATACGTTGAATGTGCCGGAACCGACGGTACCGATGCCTAACAAGCCGACTTTGATGGGTTTCATAATCTTCAGAAAAATAGAACGCTGCTGGGTTCCGGCTGGCCGGAACAGGAAAAACTGCTATGGAGAAATCTAGACCGCGTGGCGCCGGCGGTAGCCGTCGAGGAAACGCGCAATCCGCGATACCGCTTCGGTCAGGTCATCCGAGTTCGGCAGGAACACGACACGGAAATGATCCGGGGCGATCCAGTTGAAACCGGTGCCCTGCACGATCAGCACCTTCTCTTCCGCCAGCAACTCGTACGCGAACTGCTGGTCGTCCTGGATCGGATAGATCTTCGGATCGAGCTTGGGGAACATGTAGAGCGCGGACTTGGGCTTGACGCAGGATACGCCGGGAATATCGGTGAGCAGCTTGTGCGCCAGGTCGCGCTGCTTGAGCAGGCGCCCGCCCGGGCCGACCAGGTCGTTGATGCTCTGGTAGCCGCCGAGCGCGGTCTGGATCGCATACTGTCCGGGCGCATTCGCGCACAGGCGCATCGACGCGAGCATGTTCAGCCCTTCGATGTAGTCCTTGGCCGGCTTCTTGTTGCCCGACACCACCATCCAGCCGGCGCGGTAGCCGCAGGAGCGGTAATTCTTGGACAAGCCGTTCAGGGTGATGAACAGCACATCGTCGGCGAGCGATGCGATCGACGTATGCGTTTCACCGTCGTACAGCGTCTTGTCGTAGATCTCGTCCGCGAACACGATCAGGTGGTTCTGGCGCGCAACCTCGACGATCTGCTGCAGCAGATCGACCGGATACAGCGCGCCGGTCGGGTTGTTCGGATTGATCACCACGATCGCTCTGGTATTCGGCGTGATTTTTTTCTTGATGTCCTCGATATCCGGCATCCAGCCCGATGCCTCGTCGCAGACATAATGCACCGGTCTGCCGCCTGACAGGCTCACCGCGGCAGTCCACAGCGGATAATCCGGCGCCGGTACCAGCACCTCGTCGCCGCTGTTGAGCAGCGCGTTCATGCCCATCACGATCAGCTCGGAGGCGCCATTGCCGATATAGATGTCGTCGATGGTCACGCCGGAAATCTTCTTTTCCTGCGTGTAATGCATGATGGCCTTGCGCGGCGCGAACATGCCCTTGGAATCGGTGTAGCCGGCCGCACTTGGCATGTTAAGGATCATGTCCTGCACGATCTCGTCCGGCGCATCGAAACCGAACACGGCCAGGTTGCCGATGTTCAGCTTGATGATCTTGTGGCCCTCCTCCTCCATCTGCTTGGCTTTTTCCAGGACGGGGCCGCGAATGTCGTAACAGACATCTGCCAGTTTCTTGGATTTCTGAATCGGTCGCACAGGAGCAATCCCTTGTAGTTTAGACAAAAGTTGGGATGCAATGCTGCACCGCCAAAAATCCCATTTTGCCGAAAGCAAACCGTTTTATCAATGTACAGCGGGATGTTTTAACGGGGAAAACGCTACAATGCCCGATCTTTTTCATTCAATTGCCGGAAATTCACGCATCTTCGCTTGTCTATACTGTCATGAAGCTCCACTCTACCCCTACCCAGCATTACCAGACTGTCACCGCGTACGATGAGGCGGGCGTGGAAATCAATGCGGTACGCTTTGCGCACAGCCTGATCGTTCTGCCCGAAGTGGCGCCGGCCGCGTGGCCACCGCGGTCCTTCGACGAGCTGACGGCGGAACATTTCGCCCAGATCGATGCGATGTCGCCCGATGTCGTGATCCTTGGGACCGGAGCGCGGCAGCGTTTCGTGCATCCGCGCCTGACCAACGTGCTGACGTCGCGCCGCATCGGCGTCGAATGCATGGACAGCCGCGCGGCCTGCCGCACCTACAACATCCTGATGGCGGAAGGGCGCAAGGTCGTGCTCGCGCTGATTTTCGAGAATGCCTGAGGTCCCGCAATTGCGTTCCTGTAACCAGCGGTTCCCAACGGGGTGAACATTCGCTAACATCTGTGTGCGCCCTCTACGCCGGGGAAGCAATTTTCGCCACAAGCGACAACCACTCAAGACTCAGGAGAACAGCGTGGCCGAAAGCCCATCCGCACTGAATTTGACCGTCCCGGAATTTTCCGCGGAAATGACCGGCAACAAGACCTTCAAGTTGTCCGATTACAAGGGTAAGACGCTGGTGCTGTACTTCTACCCGAAGGACAACACGCCAGGCTGCACCACCGAAGGCATGCAGTTCCGCGACCTGCATCCGCAGTTCCGCGCCGCCAACACCGAGATTTTCGGCATCAGCCGCGACAGCATCCGCTCGCATGAAGGCTTCAAGGCCAAGCTCGACATGCCTTTCGACCTGATATCGGATCCTGATGAAACGCTGTGCAACATGTTCAATGTGATAAAGATGAAAAGCATGTACGGCAAGCAGGTGCGCGGTATTGAACGAAGTACATTTGTGATTGACGCCAGCGGGAAATTGGTGAAAGAATGGCGAGGAGTAAAGGTGCCTGGGCACATCGATGAAGTGCTCGAGTATGTGAAGGCTCTTGCGTAACACCCCAAATACATTGAATTTAAAAGAATTTCCTCACCGAAGGCCGTTTGTGGAAGAGGCAGCAAGCCTCCCCCTCAAACGGCTTTTTTGCTTTGCAATCCCCATCCCTCCACGTTGTCCAACCTCCAAGCAACCGTCCGGCCCCCTGAGCGTAGCCTGTTCAACACATTTCTTAGATTGAGGTACTGATGCCACTGCCCAAATTGCCGACCAAGCCAGCAACATTGCTCTCCACCCAGGACTATCCCAAGGCAGAGAAAGGAAAATCGGTAAAGCCCGTCATGACGCTGGTTGAAGCACCTGCGCCAGCGCCCGAAGCCACGCCGCAGGCACGCGCAAAGACGGAAAAAGCGCCAGCTGCGAAACGTGCGGTCAAGCAGAAGGATGTCGAAAGCCTGATCAAGTCGAGCGCCAGCCGGATCGGCGACAAGATGGGCGTGACCAAGATGTTCGTGCTCGACACGAACGTGCTGATGCATGATCCGACGTCACTGTTCCGCTTCGAGGAGCACGACGTGTATCTGCCGATGATGACGCTGGAAGAGCTCGACAACCACAAGAAAGGCATGTCCGAAGTGGCGCGCAACGCCCGCCAGGTGTCGCGCTCGCTGGACGCGCTGGTGGCTGGCGTGGAGGAATCGGCAATCGAGGAAGGCATCCCGCTGGCGAAGCTTGGCAACAAGGACGCCAAGGGGAGGCTCTACTTCCAGACCCGGCTGCAGATCAGCGCGTTGCCGGAAGGCCTCCCGATCGGCAAGGCGGACAACCAGATCCTCGGTGTGGTGCGCGCGCTCGAAGAACAGCATCCGGGACGTCCTATCGTGCTGGTGTCCAAGGACATCAACATGCGCATCAAGGCGCGCGCGATGGGGCTGCCGGCGGAAGAATATTTCAACGACCATGTGCTGGAAGACACCGACCTGCTCTACTCCGGCATCCTGCAGCTGCCGGACGACTTCTGGCACAAGCACGGCAAGGGCATTGAGTCCTGGCAGGAGAACAAGCACGGCACCGGCTACACCTTCTACCGCCTGACCGGCCCGCTGGTGCCGAGCTTCCTGGTCAACCAGTTCGTGTTCATGGAGCCGCAGAACGGCGAGCCTTCGTTCTACGGCCAGGTGAGGGAGATCAACGGCAAGACCGCGGTGATCCAGACCCTGCGCGACTACAGCCACGGCAAGAACAGCGTATGGGGCATCACCGCTCGCAACCGCGAGCAGAACTTCGCGCTGAACCTGCTGATGAACCCGGAATGCGACTTCGTCACGCTGCTCGGCCAGGCCGGCACCGGCAAGACCCTGCTTGCGCTCGCGTCGGGCCTGGCGCAGGTGCTCGAGACCAAGCTCTACAATGAAATCATCGTCACGCGCGTCACCGTGCCGGTCGGCGAGGACATCGGCTTTTTGCCCGGCACCGAGGAAGAAAAGATGTCGCCGTGGATGGGCGCCTTCGACGACAACCTTGAAGTGCTGAACAAGTCGGACAACGATGCCGGCGAATGGGGCCGGGCGGCGACTCAGGACCTGATCCGTTCGCGCATCAAGATCAAATCGCTCAACTTCATGCGCGGCCGCACCTTCGTCAACAAGTTCCTGATCATCGACGAGGCGCAGAACCTGACGCCGAAGCAGATGAAGACGCTGGTCACGCGCGCCGGCCCGGGCACGAAGATCGTCTGCCTCGGCAACATCGCGCAGATCGACACGCCCTACCTCACCGAGGGATCGAGCGGCCTCACCTATGTGGTCGACCGGTTCAAGGGCTGGTCGCACAGCGGCCATGTGACTCTTGCGCGCGGCGAACGTTCGCGTCTCGCCGACCACGCGAGCGACGTGCTCTGACGCGCGCGAAAGCTTGCGCGGAAAGCAAAAAAGCCTGCATCGCAGGCTTTTTTGTTTTATGCAGAAGAACGGCTTAGAGAATCTTGGTGCCGATCCACCAAGCGACTGCGGCGACAAATGCCGATGCCGGAATGGTCAGGACCCACGCCCAGACGATATTGCCGGCGACGCCCCAGCGCACCGCCGACATTTTCTTCGCCGAGCCGACCCCGACGATCGCACCGGTAATCGTATGCGTGGTGGACACCGGAATACCCATGCTGGTAGCCAGGAACAGCGTAATCGCGCCGCCGGTCTCGGCGCAGAACCCGCCAACCGGTTTCAGCTTCGTGATCTTCTGTCCCATGGTCTTGACGATGCGCCAGCCGCCGAACAGCGTGCCCAGGCCGATCGCCGCATAGCAGCTGATGATGACCCAGGAAGGCAGCGGATCCTTCGCCGTCGAGTAGCCGGCGGCGATCAGCAGCATCCAGATGATGCCCATGGTCTTCTGCGCGTCATTGCCGCCGTGGCCGAGGCTGTACAGTGAAGCCGAGACGAGCTGCATGCGGCGGAACCACTTGTCCACCTTGCGCGGCGTCGAGCGCACGAACAGCCAGGACACGATCACCATCAGGATGGAGCCGAACACGAAGCCGAGCAACGGCGACAGCAGGATGAAGGAAATCGTCTTGATGAGGCCGGAGGAAATCAGCGATCCGGTGCCGGCCTTGGCAACCGCCGCGCCCACGAGGCCGCCGATCAGCGCATGCGAAGACGAGGACGGGATGCCGTAATACCAGGTCAGCACGTTCCAGAAGATGGCGCCGACCAAGGCGCCGAACACGACATAGTGGTCGATGACGGCCGGTTCGATTGTCCCCTTGCCGACCGTGCTCGCCACTTTCAGCTGGAAGAAAAAGATGGCGATCACGTTGAAGAACGCTGCCATCGCCACCGCGTGTTGCGGCTTGAGCACTCCGGTGGAAACGACCGTAGCGATTGCGTTCGCGGCATCGTGGAAGCCGTTCATGAAGTCGAACGCCAACGCCAGTAACACCAGGAACGCCAGGACGTAAATGCTAATGTGAAGGGTTTGCATGAGTTTCTTGTTCTGGTCGGTTCAAACGCCGCCCAGTCCGCACCTCCCAGGCTGCGCGGACGCGGCAGTACTTCATGGACTGCCCGGCATCGCGGCGGGCAATCCCTGCACGTCAGGCATTCTCGACGATGATGCCTTCGATGATGTTGGCGACGTCTTCGCAGCGGTCGGTCACCGTTTCCATGATCTCGTAGATCGCCTTCAGCTTGATCAGGTTGCGTACGTCAGGCTCGTCGCGGAACAGCTTCGACATCGCCGCGCGCATCACGTGGTCGGCGTCGGATTCGAGGCGGTCGATCTCTTCGCACACGGCGAGGATCTGGCCGGAATTGTCCATATTGTGCAGCAGGGCTACCGCGGTCTTGACCTTGTCGGTGCAGGACAGGCAGAGCTCGGCCAGGCGCTTGGCTTCCGGCGTGACCGCCTTGATGTCATACAGGGAGATGGTCTGAGCGGCATCTTCGAGCAGGTCGAGGATGTCGTCCATGCGGGTAATCAGCTTATGGATGTCGTCGCGGTCGAGCGGCGTGATAAAGGTCTTGTGCAGCAGGTCGAGCGTTTCGTAGGTGATCTTGTCGGCCTGCTTTTCCACGCTTTCGATCGCATGCACACGGTTTTCCAGGTCATCGAAGTTGGTCATCAGCGCGACCATCTCCTTCGCCCCCTTCACGCACAGATCCGCATGCTGCTCGAAGAGATCAAAGAACTTGCCTTCATTAGGCATCAATCGTCCAAACATAGTTGTACTCTCGTAATGTTGAATCGTTAAGCTTTTTTTACTCGCACGTAGAGTGCCATCGCCCGCATCCGGGACGAATCCGCCGGTATTCCTTATTCGTTGTCGAAGTGCGCGTTGCCGCCGGTGTAATTGTCGAACTTCGTGTACTCGCCGAGGAAGGTCAGGCGCACGCCGCCGATCGGGCCGTTACGCTGTTTGCCGATAATGATTTCGGCAGTTCCCTTGTCGGGCGAGTCCGGGTTGTACACCTGGTCGCGGTAAATGAACAAGATGACGTCCGCGTCCTGCTCGATAGCGCCGGATTCGCGCAAGTCGGACATCACCGGGCGCTTGTTGGGGCGCTGTTCCAGCGAGCGGTTCAGCTGCGAGAGCGCAATCACCGGGCAATTCAGCTCCTTCGCAATACCTTTCAGGCTTCGCGAGATTTCGGAAATTTCGGTTGCGCGGTTCTCGCCGCTGCTGTTGCCGGACATGAGCTGCAGGTAGTCGACGATGATCAGGCCGAGGCGGCCGCACTGGCGCGACAGGCGGCGCGCGCGGGCGCGCAATTCAATCGGGCTCAGCGCCGGCGTCTCGTCGATGTAGAGCTGCGCATCGTTCATTTTCTGAATTGCGTGCGTCAGCCGCGGCCAGTCGTCGTCATTCAGCTTGCCCACACGCAGGCGGCTCTGGTCCAGCCGGCCGACCGAGCCCAGCATACGCATTGCCAGCTGGGCGCCGCCCATTTCCATCGAAAACACGGCGACAGGCAGTCCGCTGTCGATGGCGACGTTTTCACCGATGTTCAGCGAGAATGCAGTCTTACCCATCGACGGACGGCCGGCGACAATGATGAGATCGCCCGGCTGCAGGCCGGACGTCATGCGGTCGAGGTCGATGAAGCCCGTCGGCACGCCGGTGATGTCGTTCTGGTTGTCGCGGTTATACAGTTCGTCGATACGTTCGACCACCTGCGTGAGCAAGGGCTGGATCGCCACCCAGCCCTGCGCCCCGCGTGCGCCCTCTTCGGCGATGGCAAAGATCTTCGACTCGGCCTCGTCAAGCAGCTGCTTGACTTCCTTCCCTTGCGGATTGAATGCCTGGCTCGAAATCTCGTCGGAAACGGTAATCAGCTTGCGCAGCACGCCGCGTTCCCGGACGATCTCTGCGTAGCGGCGAATGTTGGCGGCGGACGGCGTGTTCTGTGCAAGCGCATTCAGGTACGGCAGTCCGCCGGCTTCCTCTGCCTTGCCACTGGTGCTCATCGCCTCGTAGACGGTGATCACGTCAGCCGGACGCGAGCTGTTGATCAGTTTGACGATGTGCTGGAAGATGATGCGGTGATCGTATCGGTAGAAGTCGTCTTCGCTGATGAAGTCGGCGATACGGTCCCACGCTGCGTTATCGAGCAGCAATCCGCCGAGAACGGACTGTTCCGCTTCGATCGAATGAGGCGGAACGCGGAGTGCTTCGATTTGCGGGTCGGCGCGGTTATTCATGGCGCGAATTATACCCGTTTAAGCTTTCGCTTTTCTGCCCCAAGCAGGCGCAACAACGCTTTATTTTTTCTCAAAAGGATCGCTTTTTAGAACCACTTGAAACAATTGCAGCAGGCAACAAAAAAGGCCGGCAATGCCGGCCTTTTTGCGTGCAGGAAAACAACGCTTACGCTTGTTCGCCGAGCACGGAAACGTGGATTTCCACAACAACGTCGGTGTGCAGCGCAACCGAGATCGGGTAGTCGCCAACCGTCTTGAGCGGGCCTTGCGGCATGCGGATCTGCGCCTTTTCAACCGGGAAACCTTGCTTGGTCACAGCTTCGGCGATGTCGGCATTGGTCACGGAACCGAACAGACGACCGTCGACGCCGGCCTTCTGCGCGATCTGGACGGTGGTGCCGGCCAGCTTTTCGCCTTGTGCCTGGGCTTGCGCCAGCTTCTCCGCTGCGGCCTTTTCCAGCTCGGCGCGCTTGGCTTCGAATTCAGCCACGGCGCTTTCGGTGGCACGGCGTGCCATGCGCTGCGGGATCAGGAAGTTGCGTGCGTAACCATCCTTGACCTTGACCACATCGCCCAGGTTGCCGAGGTTGACGACTTTTTCCAACAGAATGACTTGCATGTTTTTCTCCTATTCTTCAGTCGTCAATCAGGCGTTATGCAGATCGGTGTACGGCAGCAGCGCGAGGTAGCGTGCGCGCTTGATCGCGGTGTCGACCTGGCGCTGGTAGTGCGCCTTGGTGCCGGTCAGGCGTGCCGGCATGATCTTGCCGTTTTCCTGGACGAAGTCCTTCAGGGTGTCGACGTCCTTGTAGTCGACCTGCTCAACGCCGGCGGCGGTGAAGCGGCAGAATTTCTTGCGCTTGAACAGCGGGTTCTGCTGCTGGCGCTTTTGCTTGAGTTTGCTCTTGTCAAATTTTTTACCGAATGCCATGTTTGGCTCCTGTATCTAGTGATCTGATGTATGAGTCTCGAAATCCGTGACGTGGAACACGAGGCTCTTGCTGTTGCGGTTCTTGCGCGCCAGGAATCCGGTGAACAGAAAAATCTTTCCCAGTTCCGCCTGGTTGAACCTTCCCGAAATTTCGCCTGCGGCTACCGCGGCAATTTCAAGGTCGATCCGGCGCGGGATATTCGCTTCCACCTGCTCCGATGCGTGCTGCAGCCTTGCGGCGACGATCGGGATGCCTGCCGGGGTGTAGCGCACTGCTTCGCGCTCGGCGATGGCGGCAATCAGGCGAAGCTGGTTCACTCTCCCTGGCGATGCAATTACGACGCGGACGCCTCGGCGCGCTGCGACTTCGCAGCGTCTTCCTTCTGCACGGCCTTCATCATCGGCGACGGCGCGGTCTCGGCCTTCTTCATCTTGACGGTAAGGTGGCGCAGGACGGCGTCATTGAACTTGAAGCCGGTTTCGAGTTCGGCCAGGGTCTCGTTGTCGCACTCGATGTTCATGCAGACATAGTGTGCCTTGGCCAGTTTCTGGATCATGTACGCCAGTTGACGGCGGCCCCAGTCTTCGACACGGTGGACCTTGCCGTTGCGGGCGGTCACGATGCCCTTGTAGCGTTCGATCATCGCGGGCACTTGCTCGCTCTGATCCGGATGGACGATAAATACGATTTCATAATGACGCATGAATTCTCCTTTTGGACGGATTAAACAATCGCCCACCCCGGCGTCAAGACGGGTGTGGGAAGAGGAAAGCCCGCAATGATAACCCGAAAATCGGGAAACCTCAATTCATTCAAGCCCTTAACGCACCTCTTCCCGGCATGTCGCGTCGGCGGGCCGCATTTTTTCGCTCAAGCCGCAGATGTCGCTTGCAATCACCCATAGCCTGTATAAAAATACAGGCTGTTTATAAGCACAGGCGCACCCGCGCCGCATACGGCCATGATCAAACTTACCGCCCGCCAGGAACAGATCCTGAACCTGATCAGGGAAGCGATCGAAAACACCGGCTTCCCGCCGACCCGCGCCGAAATCGCTGCTGAACTCGGCTTCCGTTCCGCCAATGCCGCAGAAGAACATCTGCAGGCGCTGGCCCGCAAGGGTGCGATCGAAATTTCTCCCGGCACTTCGCGCGGCATCCGGCTGCGCGATACCGGCATGGACGGCCGGATGCGACAGGGCGCGGGCCAGATGCCGCTTCCGCATCCCGCCCTGATGCAGCTCAGCCTGCCGCTGGTCGGCCGGGTTGCCGCCGGCTCGCCGATTCTCGCTCAGGAACATATCGAATCGACATACAACGTTGATCCCTCGCTGTTTTCTGCGAAGCCGGATTACCTGCTGAAGGTGCGCGGCCTGTCGATGCGCGATGTCGGCATTCTTGACGGCGACCTGCTGGCGGTGAAAAAAACCGATACGGCGAAAAACGGGCAGATCGTGGTTGCGCGCATCGGCGACGACGTGACAGTAAAGCGCTACCGCAAAACCGGGTCGGTAATCGAATTGCTTCCCGAAAACCCCGACTTCGAGCCGATCCGTGTGGAAGGCAATGAAGACAGCTTTGCACTCGAGGGCCTGGCCGTCGGCCTGCTGCGCGCCTGGGGCTGATTGAAACCGGCGTGGCGCGCCGGCGGGGGACGGTCTTTAGTTCCGTCCCAGTTTTTGCAATATCTGACGTGCGATGCCGCGCAGGATATTGACCTCTTCCGTCTCGAGCCCGGTGCGCGAAAAGAGGCGCTTGAGGCGGGGCATCAGCTTTTTCGGGTTGCCTGGATCCAGGAAGTCGATCGCGACCAGCGCCTGTTCCAGGTGAGCGTACATGCCCTCGATCTGCGCCAGCTTGGCTGCCTCGCCCTGGAAGCCGACCGGCGTCTGCGGCACCGCGCCGCCGGTTTCAGCCACTCTCGCCTCGTAGGCCAGCAATTGCACCGCCTGCGCCAGATTCAGCGATGAATAATCCGGATTGGCCGGAATATTGATCAGGACGTTGCAGCGCTCGATGATGTCATTCGGCAGGCCGTACCGCTCGCTGCCGAATACCAATGCCGCATCCAGTCCTGCATCGGCGCACAATTGCGCAGCCAGCGCGCGCGGCGTCACCACCGGCGGCGAAAATTCCCTGAGCCGCGCACTCAGCGCTGCCGCAAAATTGCAGCCTTCCAGCGCCTCCTCGATTGTCCCGACCACCCTCGCCGCTGCCAGGATATCCTGGGCCCCGCTTGCGAAGGCGATCGCTTCTTCATGATGCACCGCGTCGGGAAAGCGCGGATTCACCAGCACGAGCTGTGAAAATCCCATGGTTTTCAGGGCGCGCGCGGCCGCGCCGATATTCCCGGGATGACTGGTGCCGACCAGGACAAAACGCAGGCGGCTGAAAAGAGAAGTACTGGTTTGCGACGGGTTCATTTAAAATAGCGCCAATGCGCGGCAAATGGCAGGTCTGCCAGGATTGCCGCATCGCTCATTAATTTTGAATTCATGCGGTTCCGCGCGGTATGCACGGTACCGCAATTTTAACGGAACCCCTATGCATCCCATGCTGAATACGGCGGTGAAGGCAGCGCGCCGCGCCGCATCCATCATCAACCGCGCTTCGTTCGACGTCGAACGCGTCAAGGTCACGACGAAGAACCACAACGATTTCGTCACCGAAGTCGACCAGGCCGCCGAACAAGCCATCATCGAAGTCCTCAAGACCGCGTACCCTGACCACGCGATCCTTGCCGAAGAATCCGGCGCCTCCTCCAACCTGCACGACGAAAACGAGAACGTCTGGATCATCGATCCGCTGGACGGCACCACCAATTTCATCCATGGTTTCCCGCAGTATTGCGTTTCGATCGCGTTGCAGCAGAAAGGCCAGATCACGCAGGCGGTGGTGTACGACCCGACCCGCAACGACCTGTTCACCGCGACCAAGGGGGCCGGCGCCTACCTGAACGATAAGCGCATCCGGGTGAGCCGCCGCGACAAGATGGCCGAAGCGCTGATCGGCACCGGCTTCCCGTTCCGCAGCACCGAAGGTATCGAAGAATACATGAAGATGTTCAAGGTCATGACCGAAAGATGCGCAGGCCTGCGCCGTCCAGGGGCCGCCGCGCTCGACCTGGCCTACGTCGCCGCCGGCCGTCTCGACGGCTTCTTCGAGAAAGGCCTGCAACCGTGGGATGCGGCTGCCGGCGCGCTGCTGATCAGCGAATCCGGCGGCATCGTCGGCGACTTCAGGGGCGAGTCCGATTATCTCTACAAGGGCAACATCATCGCCGGCACGCCGAAGATCTTCGCGCAAATGGTGAATCTGCTGTCGCCGTACGCATAACCGTTTTTCCGTTCGTACCATCCGGGAGCGGCGCCGGCGCGCGCCCTCCAGCCTGCGCCCCCAGTCCCGCGCAGCAGCGCCGGCCGGTCCATTCCATTCATCTGCCTGCGACTGGCGCCCTACCCCGGCGGCAGGCTCATGCTTTTTTCCGAGAACACATGTCTTTCAATGAACTTGGCCTGGCCGATGAAATCGTCCGCGCCGTCACAGAACAAGGCTACAACAGCCCGACCCCGATCCAGACACAGGCGATTCCCGCGGTGCTGCGCGGCGGCGACCTGCTGGCCGGCGCGCAGACCGGCACCGGCAAGACCGCCGGTTTCACGCTGCCGATCCTGCAACGCCTGGCGGCCCGGAAGCCCGCCGGCCCCGGCACGCCTATCCGCGCGCTGATCCTGACGCCGACGCGCGAGCTCGCCGCGCAGGTCGAAGAAAGCGTACGGGTGTACGGCAAGTATCTGAAACTGCGCTCCGCCGTGATCTTCGGCGGAGTCGGCATCAACCCGCAGATCGACCTGCTGCGCAAGGGCGTCGACATCCTCGTCGCCACGCCTGGCCGCCTGCTGGATCACATGCAGCAAGGCACGGTCAACCTGAACCATGTCGAGATCCTGGTGCTGGACGAAGCCGACCGCATGCTCGACATGGGCTTCATCCGCGACATCCGCCGCATCCTTGCCGTCCTGCCGCAGAAGCGCCAGAACCTGCTGTTCTCCGCGACGTTTTCCGACGAGATCAAGGCCCTGGCCGACGGTCTGCTGAATTCGCCAGCAACGATTGAAGTCGCGCGCCGCAATTCGACGGTGGAGGTGATCGAGCAGAAAATCCATCCGGTCGACCGCAACCGCAAGCATCCGCTGCTTTCCCACCTGATCCGGACCAACGACTGGTCACAGGTGCTGGTGTTTACCCGTACCAAGCACGGTGCCAACAAGCTGGTGGAACAGCTTGGCAAGGACGGCGTCCCGGCCATGGCAATCCACGGCAACAAGAGCCAGTCGGCGCGCACGAAGGCGCTGGCCGAGTTCAAGGACGGCAGCCTGCGGGTGCTGGTCGCGACCGATATCGCCGCACGCGGCATCGACATCGACCAGCTGCCGCACGTAGTGAACTACGACCTGCCGAACGTGCCGGAAGACTATGTGCATCGCATCGGCCGTACCGGCCGCGCCGGCGCGACCGGCGAAGCAGTCTCGCTGGTATGTGTCGACGAGCACGACATGCTCAAGGGGATCGAGAAGCTGATCAAGCGCTCGCTGCCGCGGGAAGTGGTACCCGGCTTCGAGCCGGACCCGAATGCAATACCGCAGCCGATCCAACTGCGCAGCGGCGATCACCGTGCGGGCGGCCGCAATCGTCCGCCGCAACATGCCAAACCGGCGGGTGCACCGAAAGCCGCACCGGCGAAGTCGGCGCAGGTAAAGTCCGCGCCGATGAAACCGGTTCAGGCGAAGGCTGCTCCGGCGAAGACCGCCGCGCCGAAAACGGCGGCGGTGAGGCACGCCCCCGGCCACTCGCTGACCGGCAAACCGCCGGCGCAGAACCGCGGCTCCGGGCGCGGCCGATAAGGATGCAGACGAAACGCCCGCATTCGCTGCGGGCGTTGCCTTCATAACGTCAATTCAGCCCCGTTCCCCATTAAAATGCGGGTTTGCGCGCAACGCGCATGCCTCATCATCATGGAAAGAATGGAATGGCTTTGAAACCCGCGCTGAAACCGGATAACGACGCACCGCCCGCCGGCCTGGACATTGTGCTGGAAAAGCACACTCCGATGATGCAGCAGGGTCTTCACCAATGAAGATAGACTTCGCCTTCTAGGAGTTACGCCAAAAGCTACGCCATCCCTTCACTAAAAGTCGTGTAAATTAGCCTATTTCCCCTTGGCAAATTAGAATTACGCCACTATAAGTGACCAAAAAGGGGAATGGGATGCATCTCGGAAAGTTTCATCGCGCCATCCATCTGCTCGTTCAGGACTATGAGCAAAGCGCCACTGCCGAAAAACTTAAGGCTCTAATCGATCAGCTGAC